>QHUZ01000064.1 GCA_003223395.1 Gemmatimonadota bacterium
GAGCTGTACCGCGGTCCCCTGCTCGACGGGTTCTTCATCTCCGGCGCCGTCGAATTCGAGCGCTGGCTGGACGATGAGCGATCGCGCCGGCAACGTGCCGTCGCGGATTGTGTGCGACGCCTCGTGGAGCAGGCCGAGGCCGACGGCGATCTCGCGGCGGCCGTCGCGTGGGCCCGGCGCGCAGCGCAGTTGGCCCCGCACGACGAAGACGCCGTCCGCCGGCTCATTACGTTGCTCGATCGGTCGGGCGATCGGGCTGCAGCGGTCGAGATCTTCGATGACTTCGCGAAGCGCCTCGCCGCCGACCTGGACACCGAGCCGGCCGCCGAAACCAAGGCTCTGCTCGCGGCCATTCGAGCCCGCGAGACGGCTGCCCCCGTGCAGCTGGTGGCCTCTCTTCTCAACAATGCGCGGCGGCGGACCTGGCTCGCCTGGGCTGGTGTGGTGGCACTTGCGACGCTCGGGCTGGGCCTGGGGGGCCTGCTCTGGCCGCGTCCCACGACGCCGGTCAACCGCTCGTTAGCCGTATTGCCCATCGAGAACTTCTCCGGCGACTCACTGCAGTCCTGGTTCGCGGACGGGATGACCGAAGCGCTGATCACGGATCTCGGGCGCATTAGCGCGTTGCGCGTGCCCTCGCACGGCGCGGTCGTGGAGTTGAAACGCGCCGCGACTTCCCCCCGCGAGATCGGGGCCGCGTTGCATGTGGCCGCGTATCTCGAGGGTGGGGTGCAGCGCTCCGGCGACCAGGTCCGGGTCGATCTCCGCCTCGTGGACGCGGCGTCCGGTTATCAGCTGTGGGCCGGCCGGATCGAAGCGCCGCTCGCCAATCGCTTCGCGATCGAGGACAGCGTCACGCGGCGCGTCGTGGCGGCGCTCCACGTGCCGCTGACCGCGGCGGAGGCGCGCCTGCTCGCTACCGCTCCCACCGCGAGTCCCGAAGCCTACGATCTCTACCTGCGTGGGAGGATTCGCATTCGGCATGAGACTCGGGCGGACGACTCGGCGGCGATCGGATTGCTCGAACGGGCCGTGGCACTCGACCCGAGTTTCGCGGCCGCGCACGCCCAACTGGCACGCGCGTACGGACTCCGGGTCAGTCAGTTCGCGCGCGAGGACACCGCCGCGCGCGAGCAGGCCTACCTCGAGGTTGAAAAAGCGCTCCAGTTGAACCCAGACCTGGCGGAGGCTCATTGGGCCCGGGCGTTCGTGTTGTGGGACGTCGCGCCGGGTTTCCAACACGAGCGAGCCATTCAGGAGGACCGGCGGGCGATCGCCCTGAACTCGAACCTTGGCGAGGCCCATCAGCACCTGGGAGTCATCTATCTGCACATTGGGCTCTTGGACCAAGCGGTC
Organism: Gemmatimonadota bacterium; assembly: GCA_003223395.1. Lineage (GTDB taxonomy): Bacteria > Gemmatimonadota > Gemmatimonadetes > Gemmatimonadales > GWC2-71-9 > 20CM-2-65-7. Next base: position 1,357 of record QHUZ01000064.1, read on the forward strand.
GCCGAGTTCCAGCATGCCCTCGCGCTCAATCCCTTCGATGTCAACGCGCAACGGCGAATCGGCATTGCCCAGATCTATCGCCTGCGCTACGAAGCCGGGCTCGCTGCCATCCGGCAGGCGGGACCGGAGGCGAACACGGGGTTGGGGAGTTATCAGGTCGCCTGGGCGTTGCTTTACGTTGGCCGCAAGGACGAGGCATCGGCGTTTATCGAGACGTACCTGCGGGCGCATCCTGAAGACCTTGGCGGCGTCGTGCGCAGCACGCGAGCGATCCTGCGCGCCCAACTCGGCGATACGCGTGGTGCCGAGGCCGATATCCAGCAGGCCATCGTGTCCGGACGCGGTTTCGTTCATTTCCACCACGCCGAGTACAACATCGCGTCGGCGTACGCGATTCTCGGCCGGCCGGGACCGGCAGTGGTGTGGCTGCGGCGCGCCGCCGACGAGGGGTGGCCGTGCTATCCGTACTTCGTGAATGATCCCAACCTCGCCGCGATCAGGCAGGATCCGGCGTACATCACGTTTATCACACATTTGAAAGCGCAGTGGGAGCGGCTGCGCGCAACAGAATGAATCCCGCCGCACGCGCCCTCGTTCTGCTCCTCCTCGGCGCCGGGCCGCTCGCGGGCCAGGGTGTGACGACGGCGTCCATTCGCGGTACGGTGCTCGGAACCGACGGCACGCCCATCGATGTCGCGGCCATTCAGATCACCAACGTATCCACTGGGGCGCGCTGGCAGGCCGTCACGAGCACGGCCGGACGCTATTTCGTCGATGGCGTCGACGTCGGCGGGCCGTATGAGCTGGAGGTGCGCCGCGTGGGCTTTCGGCCGCTGCGGCGGACCGGCATCACGCTCAGCTTGGGCCAGCGACTCGTCGCCGACTGGGCGCTGGAGCCCGCTGCTACTGAGCTCGAGCCGGTGACGGTCGAGGCCGCGGCCGACCTCATTGGCCGCAGTGGTCGCGCCGGGCCTGTGGTCGTGGTCTCGGAGTCGACGCTCGCACGACTGCCCACGCTCACCCGGAATTTCGCGGACCTGGCGATCCTGAGTCCCAACGCGGCGCTGCGGCCCCTGGGCGGAGTATCGATCGGCGGTCAGAATCAGATGTACAACGCCATCCGCATCGACGGCGGCGAGAACGCCGACCAGTACTACGGGCGGGAGCCGGGCGGCGCGAGCCCGCATGGTGGATTGCCGCAGGTCCTGCCCCGCACCATTTCGCTCGAAGCGGTGCACGAGTTCCAGGTCCTCGTCACGCCGTTCGACGTGCGCGAAGGAGGGGTTGCGGGCGGTGTGCTTAGCGCGGTGACGCGCTCCGGGTCGAACGTCGCACAGCGGTCCGTGTTCGTCTCCCTTGCGAGTCAGGACATCGCCGGCGGCGGCGCGGCGGCACCCGACGTCACGACCTGGCAGTGGGCCGGCACGGCGAGCGGGCCCATCGTGCGCGATCGAGTCCACTACTTCGCGAGCGCCGACATTCAGGCTCGCATGGTGCAGGATCACGGTCCGTTCATCAGCGACACCGCGGGCGGAGCGGACATGGCGCTGATCGGCATTCCGTACGCGGATGCGGTGCGGTTCCAGCAGATCCTCGCCGACTCGTTCGCTCTGAATCCGGGGACGCTGGGGCCCGTCAACGGGCGAGTACCTGCGCAGGACTTGTTCGCGAAGGTCACCGCGCAGATCGGCGGCGGCAGTCATCTCGAAGTGTCGCACCACTATGCGCACGCCGCGCGCCGCAACTTTCTCGATGCCGGCCTGATCGGCTACGTTCCCGGCGCCATATCTGCTCGCGGCCTCGGCTACTACGGGCTGTCCTCGGTTGGCGAAGAGGACCGCACGACGGCGCAGACCTCGCGCCTCATCTGGCACGCCCAGGTGAACAGCCGCTGGTCGAACGAGCTGATCCTGAGCTACGAGTGGCTCCGGGACGACTGCATTCCGAACGCCACCTTTCCTCGCATTGTCGTGCTGACTGGCGGGAACCAACTCGTCGCCGGCCCCAACTTTTTTTGTCCGACCGACACCGTCACGCAGCGCGCTTTCGAGTTCACGGACAACGTCACGTTCGCGTTGGGCCGGCATGTCGTGACGCTGGGCACGCACGACGAGCTGTTGCACTTCCATGACGCCATCCTGCAGCAATCACCAGGCTTCTGGACATTCCCCTCACTCGATTCGCTGGCGGCTGGCCGGGCGCAGCGGTACGAACGCTCACTCCCCGGTCCGTTGGGCGCGGGCGTCGATTTCTCGGTGCGCCAGGCGGGCGCGTACCTGCAGGATTCGTGGTCGCCGAGCGCGCGGCTCCTGGTGGCAATGGGAGTGCGGCTCGACGTGCCATTCCTCCCCGACAGGCCCGCAACGATCGCCGCGCTGACGGATTCGTTCGGGGTCGAACCGGGGAGCAAGCCGACAGGCAACGCGCTGTGGTCACCGCGCGTGAGCGCGACGTACCGCCCCGGAGGCGACGACCGCACGGTGCTGCGCGGCGGGATCGGCTTGTTCGGCGGCCGGCCGCCTTACCGGTGGGTCGGAAACATCTACCGCGACGGCGGGCTGCAAGAGGAGCTGCTCGTGTGTCGCCGTCCGGCGGTGCCCGTGTTCAATCCAAGCAACCAACCTGCGAGGTGCTTGGACAGCACTGGACCGGTGCCCGCGGTGAGCTTCATCGACCGCGCAGTCAGGTTTCCGCAGAACCTCAAGATCGCCTTGGGCTTTGATCGGGTGCTCACCAGCGGCCTCCTTGCCACCCTGGAACTGCTCTACACGCACGGCGTCAAGGAGTTGTACTTCGCCGATGTCAACCTTCAGCCGCCGGCCTCGGTGGAAGCGGGAGAGGGCGGTCGCGCCATGTACGGCACGATCGACCCGAGCGGCAACCCGGCCATCGCGCATCCCTATCGACGTGACACGACGCTGCTTCAGGTGATTCGGGTCTCGAACCGGAGCGGGGACCAGGCGTACTCCGTCGCGGCGCGATTGGAGCGACGATTCCGGAGCGGTCGCGTCAGCGCAACCTACGCGTACGCGCATGCGCGCGATCTCTTCTCCCTGAACAACTTCAACGCGCGGCCGACCCTGCAGGGCACGCCGCTCGACGGGACGCTCGAAGGCCGGCGCCTGGCGACGTCCTTGTTCGACACGCCCCATCGGGTCACGATCACGGCGACGTTCCAACTCCCCTTCAACATCGGGGCGTCGTTGCTGTACAGTGGCAGCTCGGGAACACCTTTCACCTACATCGTCAACGGCCACGCGAACGCCGACGGGATGGGGGAGCGGGTTGTCAAGAACGACATCGTGTACGTGCCGCGGAATTCGGGCGACGTCACACTCGCACCGGGAGCGAGTTACGCCCAGCTCGATTCTTTAATAGAGTCGGAGCCCTGTCTGCGCGAGCAGCGCGGGCGGATCCTGCGGCGTAACAGCTGCCGCAATCCCTGGGTCGGCGGATTGAACGCACGGCTAACCAAGCTAGTGGGGCTGCGGAACGGACAGTCGTTGGAGATCGGTGCGGACGTCTTCGACGTCCTGAACCTGCTCAACGCGCGTTGGGGCCAGTACCGATACACGGTGTTGGGGCCCTCCGTGCAGCTGCTCACCCTGCGTGGCTACGACGCCGCGAACCAGCGCGGTATCTACGCACCGATCCGAGTGGTGAGGAATCGGGTCCTCGAGGATGCGTCGCACTGGCGGGCTGTACTCTCCGCGCGGTATCGCTTCTGATATCGTGACCGCTTTAGAGCGTCACCGCCGCCATCGTCTGTTTCACCGCGTCGGCTGATTTCTTCAGGGCGCTCTTCTCGTCGGTCGTCAGCTCGACCTCGACGATTTTCTCGAGCCCATTCTTGCCGAGCTTGCAAGGTACGCCGCAGTACATGCCCGACAGGCCGTACTCTCCTTCGAGCCAGGCGGCGCACGGCAGCAACCGCTTTTGGTCGAGCGCGATCGATTCCACCATCTGCACGACTGCCGACGACGGCGCGTAGTAGGCCGAGCCCGTTTTCAGGAAAGCAACGATCTCGGCGCCGCCGTTGCGTGTACGGTCGACGATCTTGTCGAGCTTGGTCTTGTCGAGGAGCTGCGTGACCGGGATCCCGGAGACGGTCGTGTAGGAGATGAGCGGTACCATCGTGTCGCCGTGCCCGCCCAACACCATTGCCTGGATGTCGCGCACGGACACATCGAGCGCCTCGGCGAGGAACGACCGGTAGCGCGCGGTGTCGAGCACGCCCGCCATGCCAATGACGCGCTCGCGCGGGAATCCGGTGACCTGCTTTGTGACCCAGCACATGACGTCGAGCGGATTCGAGACCACCACGACGATGGCCTTCGGGCAATTCTGCTTGATCTGCTGGGAGACCTGCTTGACGATGTCGGCGTTGGTCCGGACGAGGTCATCGCGGCTCATCCCCGGCTTGCGCGCGATGCCCGCGGTGACGACCACTAGCTCGGATCCCGCGGCGGGGCCGTAGTCATTCGCGCCGACGATCCGGGTGTCGAAGCCTTCGATCGGCGCCGACTCGTATTGGTCGAGCGCTTTGCCTTGCGGGACGCCCTCGATGACATCCACGAGGACGATGGTACGGGCGAGCTGTTTTTCGGCGAGTCGTTGGGCGGTGGTGGCGCCGACGTTTCCGGCGCCGACGACGGTGATCTTTGTGAGCATGGTGCGGGGGAAGTTAATGGGTACGTGGTAGGGGCGCAGCGTGCTGCGCCCCTACTTTACGGTCCGTGCCTCACCCACCCCTCGTATGCATTTCACGATGCGGATCGGCCCGCAACCCTTCGACCGGAAACAACGGCGCGCGATTCACGAGGGCGAGCCGCTCTTCGGCGCCGCGATCGGTCCGCCCCCGCCACGTCGCCGCGATCAGATCTGCGAGCTCCGCGTCGGTGGCGCCCTTCCGTAACGGCTCACGCAGATCGGTACCCCGCGCCGCGTAGAGACAGAGGAACCAGGTGCCATCAGCCGTCAGCCGGCTGCGATCGCATGAACGGCAAAACGGGGCGGTTGTAGATGCGACGATCCCGAACGTGGTGCCGTCCGGCAGCCGGAAACGCTCGGCCGGTGCGCTGATATCGCCTGCGGTGACAGGAGTGATGGCGCCGTAGCGAGCCGACAAAACCTCGAGCATCTCACGCTGCGACACGACTTGCTCCGCGGACCATGCGGTGGCGCCCCCGACGTCCATGTACTCGATGAAGCGGACTTCGGCCTTGTGCTTCCTGGCGAATTCGATCAAATCCCCCAGCTCGTCATCGTTGACGCCTCGGATGACTACCGTGTTGAGCTTCAGCGAGAACCCCGCCGCCCGAGCTGTCCTAATGCCTTCGAGTACGTCGGCGTGCCGGTCCGTGCGGGCCAGCTCGCGCATCCGGTCGGCCCGCAGCGTGTCGAGGCTGACCGTGACGCGACCCAGACCGGCCTGCTTGAGAGGAGCCGCGTGTCTTGCGAGCAGGACACCGTTGGTGGTCAGGGCGAGATCGCGGACGGCAGTATTTGCGGCGAGCATGGCGGTGAGGGTCGGAAGATCGTGCCGCAGCAGCGGCTCGCCGCCGGTGAGCCGAATCTTCTCGACCCCCCATGACGTGAAAACGCTCACGAGACGAGCAATCTCCTCGAACGTGAGGATCGACTGCTTGGGGAGCCAGACGTAGTCCTGCTCCGGCATGCAGTAGCGACAGCGGAGATTGCACCGATCCGTGACCGATACGCGCAGGCTGCCGAGGGGTCTCCGGAGCTTATCGGTGATCATGGGCCTCAACCCATTGCTCGCTGCCGTCGCCCCGCAGCTCTTTCTTCCAAATCGGCAACCGCTTCTTCACCGCTTCGATCACGTGGCGACACGCCGCGAAGGCCGCGTCGCGATGCGGCGCGGCGGCGGCGATGGCGATACTCGCCTCCCCCACGGGAATCAACCCGAGGCGGTGTTGCAGCATGACGCGCGCATCGGGCCACCGCTCGTGTGTCTCCGCCAGGATCCGCTCGATTTCCTCGACCGCCATGGCCTCGTACGCCGTGTAGTCGATGCCGGTGACGCCCGCGTCGTTCCGCACCGTTCCCAGGAAGACGCACGTGCCCCCCCGCTCCGCGCTTTGGACTTCCGCCAGGAGGTCAGCGACTTCAAGCCGGTGACGCGTGAGATGCATCATCAGCCACCCGAGAGCGGTGGGAGCAGCGCCACTTCGTCTCCCTCCTTGACGGTCGCGTCGAGTTTCACTTGCCGCTGGTTCAACGCGGCGAGCGGTCGCGGCGGCATCGCCTGCGTGCCCGGAAAGACTTCCCGCACGCGACTGATCACGTCGGCGACGGTGGCCGGTGTTTGCACGTTGACCGCCGACCAGCTGCAGCCGGCCAGCTCGGCGTACCGCGCGAAGAACCGCACCGACACCTTGCCCATAAGCCGATTATAGTCCGGACGCCAGGCCCTGCCAGATCTTGGCCTGCTTGGGCGTCGGATTCGGCGCGCGCGTGAGGGTGACGGTCGATGTCGAGCGCTCCTGCACGCTCCCGTTGAGCGTCAGCGTTCGTCCCGCGCGCTGGACCGTGATAGTGAGGGGCTGTCCCGCCTTGCCGCGATAACGGGCCCGGAAAGGCCCGCCCCAATCCTGGTCGGCCGTCACCGGGATGCCACCGATGTTCGTCAACACGTCGCCCGGCTGCACGCCGGCGACGTCGGCGGAACTTCCCGGCGTGACCGCCTGCACGACCATGCCACCGCTCGGTGCCGGATTCGCCGAGACGCCGACGAACGGATTGGTGACGACCTCGCGATGAAATACGAGGCCGGCTTTTGCGAACACCGTTTCGTACGGGAGCGAATCACGGCCGTCGATGTACCGGCGATAGAATGCGTCGACGTCCGGCATGCCGGCGGTCCGGAGCTCACTCAACAGGTCCGCGGTCAGGAATCCTTTGTTCTGGCGATAGTAGCGCGTGTACAGCGCGCGCATGACCTGATCGAGATTGTGCGCGTTGTCCGTGGCATCGCGAATCGAAATGTCGAGCAGGAATCCGAGCAGCGAGCCCTTCGGATAGTAAAGCTGCGAACTGTTGATGTAGACCTCGTGGATCCACGTCGCCTCACTCCCGTCCTCGACGCTCCAGGGCTCCGGCGTGTCTTCCACCTGCTTGATGTTGGTGATGGCGTTGGCCAGGAACTCATCGGGCGTCCACAGCCCCGAACGCAGATTGGTGAGATCGGCGTAGTAGTCCGTGACCCCTTCCGACCACCACAACAGCGGCGTGTACTGCTCTGCGTGATAGTCATACGGCCACATCTCGGCGGGCCGGATGCGCTTCACGTTCCAGAGATGGAAGAACTCGTGTGACAGGAGCGGATACATGAAGTCGCCGAGTGCGCCGGATGGATCGGCGAATGCGAGCGCGGGCATGATGTCGTATTGCGACGCGCTGTGCTCCAGGCCGCCACCGAAGTCGATGGGCCCGTGGATGACGTTGAAGAAGACCGTGTACAGGTCGTACGGTGCTTCACCCATGATCCGGTTCTGGACCGGCGCCATCTTGGCGAGGCCATTGCGGAGATTGCGCGCCACCGCGGGTGTGTAGTCGGCCACCGGCCAGACCGCGATGCGAATCCATTTCCCGTCGGCCTGGAGCGAATCGACGCTGTAGTGGCCGACGAATGTCATCGCGTCGGCGAGCTCGTGGTAATCGGCGGCCCGATAGACGCCGTTCGTGGGACCTTTGAGCGCGGTTGTCACCTGCCATCCCGCCGGCAAACTGAAGCGCACTTCCGCCGGCCGTGCCCACTGCCCTTCCTCGAACATGAAGAGATTGGTGCCGAGGAATTGCCCGAAGTCTTGTGCGACGCGCGCGATGGAGAGATCGATCGAGTCGGACGAGTAGTCGAACTCGACGGTGACGCGATCGGACCGGGCGGTTGCGACGCGCCACGTGTCCTTATCGGCGCGGTCCCAGTGGAGCGGCTGCCCGCTCGCATTCTTCGCGCGGAAGCCGTGCACGTACCGCGCGTAGTTTTGGATTTCGTAATTCCCTGGACTCCACGCGGGCAGTGACACGAAGAGCGTGTCCTTGCCGCCAGTCGGAAACTCGGCGGCGACGTGGAATTCCCCGCGCGCAACGGAGACATTGTAGCGAACCGACTGCGCGCGAATGGGCGGCACCGCGACGAGGACCGCGAGAACGAGGCAGTGCGTGAAGCGACGCATCATCACTCCCGGCAAGAAGTTGGGCCCCGGCGTCGTGCCGGGGCCCAAGTTCAAGTTAGCCTATGCCAGTGTCGCAGGACGACTTACGATGTAACCTTCGCGCTCGCGTCGGCGACCATCGCGCGCAACTCCTTGCTGGGCTTGAAGACAGGCACTGGGCGCGCCGCGACTTCGACTGGATCACCAGTTCGTGGGTTACGCGCCATGCGCGTCTTCCGCTGACGGATCTTGAACGTCCCAAACCCGCGTACCTCAATGTTATGCTGCTCGGCCAGCGCGGCTTTCACGGCATCGAGGAAGGAGTCTACGACCCGCGCACAGTCCTTTTTTGAAATGAGGGGACCAGCAGTGCGAGCAATTTGCGCGGTGACCTTTTCGACCAGATCAGCCTTCGTCATTGGTCCCCCCCGAACATCTGCCGGGTCAAAGTCGGGGGCTATCATACGGGCTTACTTATTTAGTGTCAAGAGCTTGTAGGAATTGTTGAAAGTGTCCCTGGGCGTCATGGGGCCCCGGTGACGCCTCCGGATGGTACTGAACGGCAAAAATCGGGTACTCCGTGTGCTTGATCCCTTCGACGGTCCCGTCGTTGAGGTTAAGGTGCGTGACCTCAAGCGACTTCGCGCCCGGAACGCCGCTCGTCTCTCCACGCACTGCGAATCCATGATTCTGTGACGTGATAAGTACTTGTCCTGTCGCAAGATCCCGCACTGGGTGATTCCCGCCGCGGTGACCGTACGGAAGCTTCACCGTCTCGCCGCCCATTGCCAGGCCGAGCAACTGATGACCGAGACAGATCCCAAAGATCGGGAGCTTCCCGTCGGCCAACGTGCGAATTGTATCGATCGCGTAACCGACCGCCGCAGGGTCGCCGGGACCGTTCGACAGGAAGACGCCATCGGGTTTGAGTGCGCGTGTCTCGGCCGCACTGGTCGCCGCTGGGACGACTGTGACCCGGCAACCGTGCTGCACGAACAGCCGCAGAATGTTGCGTTTCATTCCGAAATCGAACGCGACCACGTGATGCTTCGCGTCCTTGGGTCCTTCGCCGTACGCGTTGGCAATCGTCGCGGCGCTGGCGAGATCGAGTCCGTCCATCGAGGGCGACGCCGCGAGCGCAGCGCTGATTGCGTCGCTCGGCTTTTCACCGAGCGCCAACACGCCGCGCATCGCGCCTTTGGAGCGAATGTGGCGCGTGAGCTGCCGCGTATCGACGTCAGAGATCAGCGGGACCTTCGCGCTCGCGAGCCAGTCGAGCAGCGTGCCGGTCGAGCGCCAGTTCGACGGCGTGGCCGCGAGCTCGCGCACGACGACGCCCGCGACGCGCGGCCGATCCGATTCGACGTCTTCGGGATTGATGCCGTAGTTGCCGATCATCGGCGCCGTCATCACGACGATCTGGCCGAGGTAGGAGGGGTCGGTGAACACCTCCTGATAGCCGCTCAGATTCGTGGTGAAAACGACTTCCGCATAGGCCGGTTCAAACGGGAGAGGCGCAGTTCCGGGGAACCAGGCGCCGTCCTCGAGGAGGACGTATGCGGGTGCTGGACTAGGGCCGGCGATTGCTCGGAGGCTGCGGCGGCGGGGCGGGAGGCGGCGCCGCGGGTTGAGTTTCAATCGGGAGGGTGGTCGGTGCGATTGGCGCCGGCTGCTGTTGCTGTTGGCCCTGGCCTTCGAGCAGCGGGCGCACCTGCGTGCCCGACTGCGTCATGAACGTCAGCACGAGCGAGAGGAACAGAAAAATCCCGGCTGTCCACCACGTGACTTTGGTGAGCAACGTGGTCGCCTGACGCCCGCCCATGATCGTTTCGGTACCGGCGCCGCCACCCATCGTGGCGAGCCCGCCGCCCTGCCCTGCCTGCAGCAGCACAGCGACCGCGAGGATCAGCGAGTCGAGAATCAGGATGCCGACGAAGATTCCGTACATTGCGCGGGGCAAGATACCTAGGCGGCGGGCGTACGCACAAGTTGCGCCCAGGCACGCGGATCGAGTGACGCGCCGCCGACGAGGACGCCATCCAACTCGTGCTCCGCCAGCAGCTCGGCGGCATTCTTCAAGTTTACACTGCCGCCGTACAGGATCACGTACGGCGCGGCGGTAACCGCCTGCTTCTTCAACCAGCCTCGAATGGCCTGGTGCACCTCGGCGGCATCTTTTGGAGTCGCATTACGACCAGTGCCGATTGCCCAGACCGGTTCGTACGCGATCGTCACCCGAGTCTTACCATCGCGCCCACCGAGCGCCGCCGCGAGCTGGCGGGTGACAACCGCCAGTGTGTCGCCTGCCTCTCGTTGTTCGAGGGTCTCACCCACGCACAACACCGGTTGCAAGTCGGCCGCGAGTGCCGCGGTGACCTTCTTGCCGGTTTGCTCGTCCGTTTCGCCGAAAACGTGACGCCGTTCGGAATGGCCGATGAGGGTCAACCGCGCGCCGGCCTGCTTGGCCAGCGCCCCCGAGGTCGCGCCCGTGAACGCACCCTTCGCTTCCCAGTAGATGTCTTGCGCGCCCGCCTGGACGTTCCTGTGACCGGCTATCCCCTGTGCCACCGCCTCGATCGACACGGTTGGAGGGAAAAACCACACCGACCGCTCGTGGGGGATCTCACCGGCGGCAAAGAACGCGCGCAGGTATTCGCGGGCTTCGACAGGACCAACGTTCATCTTCCAGTTGCCGGCGAAGACCAGTGGCCTCACGCGTCCTCCAGCGCCGCCACCCCGGGCAGCTCCTTCCCTTCCAGGAACTCGAGCGACGCGCCGCCGCCGGTCGAGACGTGGGTCAGCTGGTCCTCCATGCCTGCAACGGCGGCCACAGAATCGCCGCCGCCCACGACCGTGACGGCGCCTTTCTTCCCGGCTTCCACGAGAGCGTTCGCGATCGCGCGCGTGCCGGCGTCGAACGGCGGTGTTTCGAACACGCCCATCGGGCCATTCCAGAAGATCGTCTTGGCGCGCAACAGGCGCGCGCGGAAGTCGTGCTGCGTGGATTCGTCGATGTCGTAGACGGCCCAGCCTTTGGGGATCGCGTCCGCCGCTACGGAGCGATGCTCACTCGCGCGTTCGAGTGATGGTGCGATGACGCCGCCGCGCGGCAGGATCAGTTTCTTGCCGCTCGTCGCGAGGAGCTCCTTGGCCAGCGCGATGCGATCAGGCTCGACCAGCGAAGCCCCAACCTCCAGCCCCATGGCCCCGAAGAATGTGCATGCCATGGCGCCGCCGATCAGCAGCTCATCCACGCGCGGCAGCAGGGAGCGGATCACGTCGATCTTGCCAGAGATTTTGGCGCCGCCCAGCACCGCGACAAAGGGATGCTTGGGATTGCCGAGCAGCTGGCCGAGATAGGTCAGCTCTTTCTCCATCAGAAAGCCGGCGACGGCAGGCTTGAGCAGATGCGCGACCGCCTCTGTGGACGCATGGGCGCGATGCGCCGACCCGAACGCGTCGTTCACATAGAGATCGCCGAGCGCCGCGAACACCTTCGCAAGCTCCGGATCGTTTTTCTCCTCGCCGGGCCAAAACCGGGTGTTCTCGACGAGGGCGACGCCGCCACGCGGCAGCCGCCGTGTTGTGGGTACACCGGTCGCCGGATCGGGAATGAACTCGACCGGCGCGCCGAGCAGTTTCTCCAGGTCGCGGACAATCTGCTTGAGCGAGTACTGGGGATCGGGGCCGCCCTTCGGCCGGCCCAGGTGCGAGAGCAGCACGACCCGCGCGCCCTTCTCGCGCAGGTACTGAATCGTGGGGAGCGACGCGCGCAGCCGCGTGTCGTCGGTGATCTTGCCGTTCTTGAGCGGGACGTTGAAGTCCACCCGCACCAGCGCGCGCTTACCGTCCAGCGCCTGCGGGGGAAGATCCCGCAGGCTTCTTTTCTTCAACGGCGCTTCCCGAGGTAGGCCAGCAGGTCCACGCAGCGCGAGGAGTAACCCATCTCGTTGTCGTACCACGACGACACATGCACCAGCGTACCATCGATGACGGCGGTAGACATGCTGTCCACGACGCTGGAGAACAGGTTGCCGACGTAGTCGACGGAAACGAGCGGCTCGTCGCTCACGTCGAGGATGCCTTTGAGTGGACCCGAGGCCGCGGCTTTCTTGAACGCCGCGTTCACCGCTTCGACGGTGGTGGGACGTTCGACTTCCGCGGTGAGATCGACGATCGACACGTCCGGGGTCGGCACGCGCAGCGAGACGCCGTCGATCTTGCCCTTCACCTCGGGGATGACAAGCCCGGTCGCTTTGGCGGCACCGGTCGTCGTCGGAATGATGCTGAGCGCCGCGGCCCGGGCGCGGCGCATGTCCTTGTGGGGGAGATCGAGGATCTGCTGGTCGTTGGTGTAGCTGTGCACCGTCGTCATGAACCCGTGCTTGAATCCGAAATTGTCCATGACGACTTTGACGACCGGCACGAGGCAGTTGGTGGTACACGACGCATTCGAGATGATGTGATGCTTGGCGGGATCGTACTTCTCGTTGTTCACGCCCATGCAGATGGTGATGTCTTCGCCTTTTGCCGGCGCCGAGATCACGACTTTTTTGGCTCCGGCTGTCAGGTGCTTGGACGCGCTCTCTTTATCGGTAAATCGCCCTGTGCTTTCGAGCACGAACTCGACGCCGAGCTCCCTCCAGGGGAGCTTTTCGGGCTCTTTGATGGCCGACACCTTGATCGCCTTGCCGTTGACGACCAGGGTGTCCCCCTTCGCCTCGACAGTGCCGGGAAAGCGCCGGTGGACCGAGTCGTACTTCAGCAGGTGCGCCAGGGTTTTGGTGTCGGTGATGTCGTTGACGCCGACGAACTCGATCTCGGTCTGATTCGCCATCGTCGCCGCGCGGAGCACGTTCCGTCCGATGCGGCCGAACAGCTGCGCGCACATTCGCCAGACGCGTCCCCGGTGTCAACGCCGTTTGCGTCGGCGTCTCCCGCGTGCGGACCAGGACGTCGAGAAGGACGGGGATCCGCCATTGTCGGGCCAGCGCGCGTGCCAGCTTTTCGCTCTGGTTGTAGCCCCGCTCGCGCAACCGCTTGCGAGCCAGCGGAATCGGGATCAAAACCGACGGTCCGTCGGTCTCGGGCCGGATCGAGCCCATGGCAGGCGCCAGGTCGTCGGCGATGCGCGGCAGACCGCCGTACTTGAGGCCGTGCACCGCCTGTCGGGCGCCGTCATCGAGCCAGGCCGCCGATCTCACGGATTTCAACGCAGCTGGCCACTGATTGCACAAGCGGCAGGGGCCGAAATGCGGCTCGGGCTGGCCGCAGCGCTCGCACCAGGGCGGCCGCACCGCGCGCCACCGCTGCCGGCACAGCGGGCAGACGATTCTGGCGGCATCGCGGGTATTGAGCAGACCGTGACAAATGAGACACTCTGCAGGAAGGAGTAGTTGTTCAACTGCGGAGTGCACGGACGACAGCAGCACGCATCACCTCGACTGGTGCATCTACGCCGGGAAAAAATCGCTCGAATGCCGCGGCGCCTTGCTGGACCAACACCTCACGGCCGTCCGCGGCCTCGATCCCGCGCTCGCGCAGGGCGTGCACCCACCGCGTCTCGCCCGGGGCGTACACCAGGTCCAGCGCGCGTTGCACGCCGGGGATGTGGTTGACATCCACCGGGAGCGGATCGTGTCCCGTGAGTCCGAGCGGCGTCGCATTGATGGCCACGTCAACCTCGATCGGCCCATTGGCGACACTCGTCGACGCGCCGATACCGCTCGCCCACTTGGCGAACGCCTTGGCCCGGGAGGCATCGCGCGAGCGCACGAACAGCGTCGCGCCGCGGTCCGCCGCGGTCACGGCCGTCGCACGCGCCGAACCGCCGGTGCCGACCACGAGCCACCGTTCCCCTTTGGGGGTCGCGCCGAGCGTATCGAGCGCCGCGGCGACGCCAACGACATCGGTGTTGTCGCCGACGAGTTCCCCGGCTTCGGTCCAGAACGTATTGCACGCGCCGACGCGGGTGCAGACATCCGTTTTCCGCGCGACGGATCGTTCGACTGCTTCCTTATGCGGGACGGTGACATTCCCGGCACCGCCGATCGCGGCCTGCATCGCCAGCACTGCGGGCAATGACGCTGCCGGGACCTGGAGTGCAACGTAGACGGCGTCGAGCCCGAGGGCACGACACGCGGCGTTGTGCATCGCGGGGGAAAGGGAGTGGGCCACCGGGTCGCCGATGACCGTCAGCAGACGCGTCTTAGCGCTGATCTCCACGCTTGCTCTCAGCCGCGAGTCGATCGGCCACCGCGGCGGAGAGAGCCTCGAGCTCCTGGCAGGTGTCGCGGTACACGCCGAGATCGCCGCCAAACGGATCGCTCACCTCGTCGCCACCGCGCCCGGCGTACTCGCCGAGCACGAACACCCGCCCCTCGCCACCCAGCTCGTCTACCCGCGCGCGGTGATGGCGCGCCATCGTCAGGATCAGATCGGCCTTCTCCACCAGCTCGCGCGTCAGCAGCCGCGCGCGATGTCCGGAGAGATCGAGACCCCGCTCGAGGCCCACGAGATAGGCGCCCTCGGATGCGGGTGCACCATCCCACGCCCCGGTCCCGGCCGACGACACCTCCACTTCGAGACCGCGCTCCTTCAGGGAGCGCTCGAGCAGTGACGCGGCGAGCGGGCTGCGGCAGATGTTGCCGGTGCAGACGAACAGGACGTGTTGGATCATGGCGCCAGCCGGCCGACGGCGCGACGGAGCTCGTGCACACTCAACGTGCCTTCGCGCACGATCTGCGCCCGCGGCCTGGTGCAGTCAACCACGGTGGACGGAGGCCGGTTCCCCAGGACCCCGCCGTCGAGCACCAGCAATTGCCCGGCGGCGACCGCCGGCGCGAAGTCACGGGCGATGGCATCAGCCCCGGGACCCGGTGGCTGGCCCGGGATATTCGCCGACGTGGACGTGAGCGGCGAGCCGAGCGCCGCCACCAGTGCGGCGATCGCCTGATGCGAGGTCCAGCGCACCGCGATCCCGCCATCGGGCCCGCGGAGCATATCCGGGAGCCGGCCGGAGCCGCCCGGCAAAACGAGCGTGAGCGGGCCGGGCCAGAACGCGCGCGCCAGCGCGTCCGCCGACGCATTGAACGCCAGGCCGTGCGCCTCAGCCATGCCGCGGTCGCTGATCAATAAAAGGAAAGGCTTGCTGGCCGAGCGACCCTTCATCGCGGCCAGCGCCGCGACGTCCGCCTGTACGACCCGTGAGCCGAGTCCGTAGACCGTCTCGGTCGGATAGGCGAGCAGGCCCCCACTCTGCAGATGCGCGACGACGCGCGGAATCGTCGCCGCGACTTCCGCGGGGGTCTGGAACGCGAGCGGTTTCACCGCAGCTCACGGGCCAGCGCCTCAGCGATCCGGAAATCGTCGGCTGTGGTGATTTTGAAGTTATAGGGCGAATCGGGAATCAACTCCACTGGAAACCCCGCCCGTTCGCAGACCTCCGCGTCGTCACTCGGCGCGCCGCCGTTGGCGGTGCCGCCGCCGAGCTGCGCGTACGCGTGGCGCAACATCTCCCGCGGGAACCCCTGCGGCGTCTGCGCGCGCCAGATGCGCTCCCGATCGACGGTGCGGGTGATGCGTGGTGTCGGCCGATCGGGACCCTGGCCGACTTCCTTGAGCGTGTCGGAGGTTGGGACTGCGGCGACGGCACCGACGCCGGCGCGCGCGCGTGCGATCACCGCGTCGATGGTCTCGCGGCTGACGAACGGCCGGGCTGCATCGTGGATGAGGATGATGGTCGCGTCGTCAGGAAGCGCTGTGAGCCCCGAGCGGACCGAATCGACCCGCTGAGCGCCGCCCGACACGAACTCCAGCCGCTCCCCCCGCAGCTTGCCGAGCCAGTCGGGTGGACGCTCGGCGTATCCCGGCGGCAACGCGACGACGACCTGGCGTACTTCCGGATGGCCGGTGAATGGGCGCAGCGCGCGCAGCAGCATCGGCACGCCGAGGATCGGACGGAATTGTTTCGGCTCGCCAGGGCCGGCGCGCACGCCCGCCCCCGCTGCCACCACGACCACCCCGACGTCAGGCTGCGAGACGACGGGTGAGCTCACCGATTCCCTCCAGCCCGATCACCTCCATGTCGCTGCTCGTCCCCCGCGAGCGCGCTGACAGGAACACGCGCCGAAATCCCTGGCGTGCCGCCTCGGCCAGCCGCCGCTCGACGCCGGCAACGGGACGGATCTCGCCGCCGAGGCCGACCTCGCCGAGGAAGAGCGCGTCGGCGGGCACGGGACGGTCGTGGACTGTCGAGACGAGGGCCGCAAGAATCGCGAGGTCGGTCGAGGGTTCGATCAACCGGACGCCGCCGGTCACGTTGACGAAGACATCCAGATTCCCGAACGGCAGGCCACCGCGGCGCTCGAGTACCGCGAGCAGCAGTGCGAGGCGGCGATGATCGAGCCCCGTCGCCACGCGCTGTGGCGTGCCGAATCCCGCCTTCGAGGCGAGCGCCTGGATTTCGACCAGCATCGGGCGCGTCCCTTCCATCAGCGCCGTCACCGCCGAGCCGGAGGCGCCGGTGCTGCGGCCGGCGAGGAACGCGGCGGCGGGGTTCGCGACCGGCTCGAGCCCCGCGCCCGTCATCCGGAAGACGCCGATCTCATCGACCGAGCCAAACCGATTCTTTACGGCGCGCAGGATCCGGTGATCGAGTGTCGTTTCGCCCTCGAAATACAGGACGGTATCCACGATGTGCTCGAGGGTCTTCGGGCCGGCGATGCCGCCGCCCTTGGTGACGTGGCCGACGAGCACGACGGCGGGTCCCGACTCCTTGGCGAAGCGCATGAGCCGGGCGGCGCACTCGCGCACCTGGCCCACGTTGCCGGGCGCGCCCTCGAGCTCTTCGGTATAGGTGGTCTGGACAGAGTCGAGCAGTACGACGCTCGACTTCAGCTGTGCGGCGTGATGGAGAATCGACTCGAGGCGCGTCTCACCGAGCACGTGAATGCCGCCGGCATCCTCGTCCAGGCGATCGGCGCGCAGCCGGAGCTGATCGGGCGACTCTTCGCCCGAGACGTAGAGCGTCGACACGCCCTGGCTCTCGAGCCGCGCGGCGCACTGCATGAGCAGCGTGGATTTGCCGATTCCCGGCTCACCGCCGACGAGCACGACGGAGCCCGGGACGATGCCGCCGCCCAGGACGAAGTCGAACTCGGCAAGGCCGGTCTTCCAGCGCGACGTGCTCGTCGATTGCATCTCGGAGAGTCGCACGGGAGACGCACCCGAGGCCGCAGCGTTCCGGCCGTCCGGCCGTCCGGTCGTCCGGCCGACGGCTTCCTCGATCAGGGAGTTCCACGCCCCACACGCATCGCACTTGCCGCCCCACTTCGGCTGATCCGCGCCGCATTCGGTGCAGCGAAACACGGACTTGCCTTTAGACACCGACGGGAGCCTCGCGCGCGGTGTAATTGTCGAAGCGCGTGTACTCTTTCTTGAAGTGCAGCTTCACGGTACCCGTTGGGCCGTTGCGCTGCTTGCCCACGATCACCTCGGCGATGCCCTCGATGCTCTCGTTCGTCTTGGGGTCCACCGGGCCGTCGTAGAACTCCTGCCGGTAGATGAAACAGACGACGTCGGCGTCCTGCTCGATCGCGCCCGACTCGCGAAGATCCGACAGCTGCGGCCGCCGGTGCTCACCGCCGCGCTGTTCGGGCGCGCGCGAGAGCTGGGAGATTGCGACGACGGGGACATCCAGCTCTTTCGCCAGCGCCTTGAGCGAGCGTGAGATGTACGAGATCTCCTGCTGGCGATTCTCGACGTCGCCCGGCCCCTGCATCAGCTGCAAATAGTCGACGATCACGAGCGCAATGTCGTGTTCGGCCTTCAACCGGCGTGCCTTCGACCGCATGGCCAGCGGTGTCAGGGACGGGGAGTCGTCGATCCAGATCGGCGCGGTACCCAGCAAGCCGGCGGCACGCGCCAGTTTCGGATAGTCGTCATCCCGGAGCTGGCCGCGGCGCAGCCGCTGCGCGTCGACCAGACCCTCCGAGCAGAGTAGCCGCTGCACCAGCGCGTCCTTTGACATTTCGATCGAGAAGAAGGCGACACCCGTGTTGTGCTCGATCGCGGCGTGCTGGACGATGTTCAAGGCCAGCGCCGTCTTTCCCATCGATGGCCGGGCGGCGAGAATGACCAGATCGGCGCGCTGGAAACCTGCCGTGAGACGGTCGAGATCGGCGAAACCGCTTGGCACGCCGGTGACCGAGCCCGCCCCCGACTGGAGCTGCTCGATCCGCTCCATGGTCGGCCAGATGAGCTCTTTGATCCGAATGAACTCTTCGGCCCGCCGGAATTGCGCGACCTGGAACACCCGGTGCTCAGCGTTGTCGAGCACCTCGCCCGCCGTGCCGTGGCCTTCATAGACGTCCTGGATGATCCCGGTCGCGGCTTCCACGAGCCGGCGCAGCACCGCCTTGTCGCGGACGATTCTGGCGTGATAGTCGATGTTGGCGGCCGTCGGCACGACGTCGATCAGCGCCGCGATGTACTCCATGCCGCCGGCCCGGTCCAGATCGCCGCGGCGGCTGAGCTCGTCCCGGATCGTCACGGGATCGATGACATCGCCGCGCTCGGTCAGGGAGATCATCGACCGGAACAGCAGCCGATGGCCCTCGCGGTAAAACATCGTGTCGTCCAGGATTTCCGCGGCTTTGAGCGCCGCGTCCTGGTCGAGCATCATCGCGCCGAGCACCGCCTGCTCCGCTTCGTTACTCCACGGAGTCTGGCGGCCGGCCCATTCGCCCGCCCCTCGATCAGCTGTCGAGGAGGCGAGCGGCGATACGGACGTCATCCCAGGTTGGTCTCTTCCAGTTGGGGTTTCGCAGCAACGCGGCCGGATGATACGTGATGATCACCGGGATGCCGCGGAAACGGTGAACCTGATTGCGTAAAGCGCCAAGCGATTGTTTGGTGCCGAGCAGGCTCTGTGCCGCCGTCCCACCCATCGCCAGAATGACCTTCGGTTTGACCAGCTCGATCTGGCGGTAGAGGAACGGCAGGCACGACGCGATCTCGTCGTACTGCGGCAGCCGGTTTTCCGGTGGCCGGCATTTCACGATGTTGCAGATGAACACCTGCTCCCGCGGCAGCTTGATGGCCTCGAGAATCTTCGTGAGCAGCTCGCCGGCCCGGCCGACGAATGGCCGCCCCGTCTCGTCTTCGGTCCTGCCCGGCCCTTCCCCGATCACGACGAGCCGCGCGTTCGCCGGACCTTCGCCCGGGACGGTGTTCGTGCGGCCATCGCACAGCTTGCACTTGCGGCAGGCCGCGATGAGGGTGGCGATGTCCTCTAACGACTGAGTCTGCTGGATTGGGTCGACCGCAAACAGATCGCTCGACGGCGGGTCGAAGCTCAGGCCCGCTGGGGGAAGCTCGGCGGCAATTTGGGTTTTCCCCGGGCTTGCGCCCGGGGTTAGACCTGCGGGGATTGCGGTTGGGTTTTCTGACCCCGGACGCAAGTCCGGGGTTGGCGAGATGGTCGGGAGAATCACCGAATCTCCCCCCAAGAGCCGCTGCTGTTTCAGGTATTCGATTGCGAGAGCCCGGCTGTCGCTCAAAGCGCTTCTTCCACCACGTCGAGGATGCGTTCGGCCACGTCGCGTTTGGGCAGCAACGGCAAGTCGACTTGCGTGCCATTGCGTCCCAGAATCGTCACGCGATTGGTCGTGACCTCGAATCCGGCGCCGGGCTCAGAGGCGTCATTCAGGATCACGTAATCCAGCGCCTTATTCTGCAACTTCGCGCGGGCGTTCGCCAATCCGTTCCCCGTCTCGAGCGCGAAGCCGACGACGACCATCCCCTTGCGCCGCTGCAGCGAGCCGAGTATGTCGGGCGTCGCTTCGAGCTCGACGGTGAGCGGGCCCGCCGAGCGCGGGCGCTTCTTGCCCTCGCGACTCTTGGGCCGGTAATCCGCGGGGGCGGCGCTCATTATCAGGGCGTCGGCGTTGGGAACCAGGGTTTGGAGTGCACGCTGCATGTCTTCGGTCGTCTCGACGTGCGTCGTCGGAAGTCCGGCGGGCGGCGCCAATTCCGTCGGACCGCTCACGAGCACGACGTCTGCGCCGCGCGCGCGCGCGGCTTCTGCCAGCGCGTACCCCATACGCCCGCTCGACGGATTCGTGATCACCCGCACCGGATCGAGATGCTCGCGCGTCGGCCCCGCGGTCACGACGACGCGCTTGCCGGACCACTTGCTACTGTTGCTGTGACCGAGCAGACGCTCGGCCGCCGCGAAGATCGCCTCGGGCTCGCTCATCCGTCCCGGCCGCTCGCTCGGCCCTTCGGCGAGCGCGCCGATTTCCGGGCCCACGAAGTGCCAGCCGCGTGTGGTCAGCGTGGCGATGTTCGCCGTGGTCGCCGGGTTCGCATACATCGCGTCGTTCATCGCCGGCGCGGCGAGCACGGGCCGGTCCGCGCGCGCGAGCAACAGCGTGGTCAGGAGATCGTCCGCCATGCCCATCGCGGCGCGCGCCAGCACGCTCGCCGTGGCCGGCGCGAGGATCACGAGATCGGGATGTTTGGCGAGATCGATGTGTGCGAGCGCACGGCCGCGGTCCCACAGCGATGTCAGGACCGGCCGTCCGGTGAGCGCTTCGAACGTCACCGGCCGCACGAACTCCGCGGCCGCGGCCGTGAGGACGACATCCACCGTCGCGCCTGCCTCGGTCAGCCGGCGCGCCAGCGTACAGCTCTTGTAGCAGGCGATTCCGCCCGACACGCCAAGCACAACGTGACGGCCGGGAACCGACATCAGGCTTCCTGCTGGCGCCGCCGCCGCACCAAGCGGTACTTGAGGCCGCCGCGGACGAGCTCGTCGAACGCGCGGGTGGTGAGCTTCTCCTCCCAGTCAACCGACCGATCGCGCGGGAAATCGTTCACGAAGCGCGCGAATTTGGCGGCGACGAGAACGCCCAGATACTTGTTTTGCGTCTGTCCTGCGACTTCTGCTGGTGTCACGATGCGCATGGCTCAGCCTTTCTGTTGGTGCAATTCATCATATAGCCGCTGTTTCTCTGTCTCCAGACTGTTCAAGTATCCCTTGAGCCACGCGAAATCGTGGCGATCTCGCACCAGCTTGTCGGGACTCTCTTCCACCGCTTTCACGACCGCGCGGATGGCCTCCTCGAGGTCATCATTCCTGATCCAGCGATTGAACGACGTCGCATGGCCGAGCTCGTAAATGGCACGGTCCAGCCGCCGCCGAATCTCCTGGAGCGTCTCGCTGCCGCGCTGCACGAGTCGCTGGATCAGGACGCGCGGATCGCTCGGCAGGATGAAAATGGTCACCGCGCCCGGCTCGAGCAGCCGGACTTGCGCCGCCCCATCGACTTCAATGTCCAGCAGGACATGTCGTCCTGACTTCAGGATGCGCTCGACGTCGGCCCTGAGCGTACCGTAGAGCTCGCCGGCGTACTCCGCGTGCTCGAGGAATCTCCCCTCGGCGACGCCCTTCAGGAACTGGTCGGGAGACCAGAAATAGTAATCGATCCCTTCGCGCTCTCCCGCGCGCGGCTTCCGTGTCGTTGCCGACACCGAGAATCCGAACTCATCCGAAAACCGATCTCGCACCGCTTTCGCGATCGTCGTCTTCCCACCGCCCGATGGCGCCGAGAGGACGACCAACCGCGGGGTCACTCCAGGTTCTCCAGCTGTTCCCGGAACTTCTCGAGGTCCCCCTTCATCGCGATCACGGTCTGCGTGATGCGGGCGTCATTCGCCTTCGAGCCCATCGTGTTGACCTCGCGCAGCAGCTCCTGCGCCAGGAACCCGAGCTGCTTTCCCACCGCCTGATCCGCCCGCAGCGCGGCGCGAGCCGCCGCCACGTGCGAGCGGAACCGCACCAGCTCCTCGGTGATGTCCACCCGGTCGGCCAGCAGCGCGATCTCGAGTGCCAAACGCTGCTCGTCGATCGTCGTCTGCGCCGTCAGCTCCGCCACCGCCTGCTTGAGCCGCTGGTGCTCCACCTTGAGCCGGGCCGGTGCCTGCGCTTCGACCGTCTGCGCCGCCGTTTCGAGCGCGTCGAGCCGCGCATTCAACTCGGTCGCGAGCACCTGTCCCTCCCGCTCCCGCATGGCCACGACATCTTTCGCGGCCCGTTCGACAATGGGCTGGACATCCGACCACTGTACCGGCTGCTCGCTCGCGCCGTTGGTTGCGGTGAGCACGTCGGGCTGCCGCGCCACGAATGCCAGATCGACCGTGCCCTTCAGCTTCAACTTCTTCTTGAGCTGCTGCGCCGCCGCCACCACCTGCTTGGCGCGCGTCAGGTCGATCGTGACCTCGCGCTCTGGACCAGGCGTTTCGACCCACCGCGCCGTCACGGCCACATGCCCGCGCTCGAGCAGCTGCCGCAGCCGCTCGCGCATCTCGATCTCCACGCCGGCCAGATCCGCCGGCAGCTTCAGCTGCGGGTTGAAATAGCGGTGGTTGACGGTGCGAATTTCAATTCGCAACCGCCCGCGAAGGACTCGATCTTCGGCAGAGCCGAAACCTGTCATACTGCGCGGCACAGGGCCTTAAATGTAGTCAGGGGGGGGTGCCCTTAGTTAGTTAGTAAAGAACCACCGCGCGCCATACTGCTGCACGCTCTTCGGATAGCCCAGTCCGGTCACGTAGCTGGACCGCATGATGTTGATGTTCGTGACGCTCCAGAACAGCGTGACGCCGGCGAGCTGCATCTCGAGCTGGGTATCGACAAAGCTCGATCCGGTCATGCCGAGCGCCGCTCCGGTGCTGTCGAGGCCGCCGAGCGTCGAGCGGCTCCACGATTCCATGGCGACTTCCCCGCGGAGCGCGAAGATGCCGCTCTTAAAGACGCGCCAGAACTTCGAGTAGAACGTCGCCGCCACGCGCGCGTGGCGCGGCGGCTCGAAGTCTCCGCCTCCGACCACCGGATCGAAGTACCAACCCGAGAGTGTCACCCCCGGCGCGATGTGCAGCGTGGCATGGGCCGCGACGAACTCGGTGCGGGGCGTGGGGCTGAGTGAGTCCACGCTCTTGATCCCCACCGCAAAGCCGAGCGGCGCGTACGGATCGCGCCGGCCGCGCCCAACCTCGACTGAGATGAGACGATTCTCGAAACCCACCCAGCCCGCGACGTCCAGCGTGCGGTGCATCGGATCGGTGGTCACGAGTGCCGCTTGTGCATCTTCCTGCCAGGATACGTCGGCCCGCGCGGAGAACCCGAGTGGCAACGTGAGTCCGGCCGTGCCGTTCACGCGCCAACCGTAGCGATGGCCGACGTAGAAGCTTTGCCGGAAGGTTCCCGCAAACGTGATGGGACGAATCGGCATCCACCCCGCCCGTGCCTCGTATTGCCGCGGAGCGCCGGCGGCGCCGAACCGGGCGAGCGCCGACACGTTGGCCGAGCGCCACGTCTGACTCACCTCGACGCTCGCGAGGGATTCGTTGCGGCGCGGGACCAGCGTGTCGTGACTGATGGCGCTGGTGCTCAGCGCCGTGGTGAGTCGCCAGCCGAGCCCGTCATCCCGCTCCGCGACGAACAGGCGGAACAGTCTGTCGCGGCGGTCCTGACGCCACCCGTCCACCCCGACGATGGTGGTGGTTCCTACGCCCGCCACGCTGTCGGCGGACGCGCGATGCCAGCTCGAGCTCGATACCTGAAACGATGCGCCGACGCGGCCGCCCGGCGGCACGTAGTCGGCCTTGACCCAGATGTCGCTCGTCCCGAACGGCGGCGTGGTGTTGCCGAGCTGGCCGGTACCGATGCTGGCCCAGTCGGCGAGCATCGACACGCCGAATCCGGACCGGGTGCGCGTGGCGTAGCCCGCGCGGTAATCCGCGATGTCCTGCCGTCCGGAAACGACGCCGACCTGCGTGCGCGGCGCCGTCGGACGATACTGCGAGGTAACGAGGAACACCTGAAGCGCGGCCGGCAGCATGATCACGTCCACACGCTCGATCGGTCCGAGCGGAATCCGGGCTGGATCCAGATAGATCGAGTCGCGGCCCAGCGGCTGCATTGGCATGCCGTCCCAGTAGATCTCGAGCGATGCGGGCCCGCGGCCGCCGTACAAGACGATCTCCGGCGCCCCATACCAGCCGCCGCGCGCGACGAACACACCGGGGATGTGGACGAGCAGGTCGCTCAGCGTGCGCGCGCTGGAGAGGAGAATCGAGTCGAGGGTGAAGGTGTAGCGGGTGCCCTTGGGCAGCGGCCCCGGCATGATCGCGGGCTCAAATGTCGGGAGCAGGACGGTCGTTGTGTCGCGTGCAGCCGTCGTATCACGCGCCGACGTGTCGCGTGCCACCGTCGTGTCGCGGCGTGTGCTGTCCACCTGGGCGGCGAGAGCCGCCGGCAACAGGGCGAGGACCAAGAGCCCTCCCCTCGCCCAGGCAGGAATCAAGCGCCGGCGCGTTTGAGCAGAAACTCCGTGAACAACCGGACGCCAATTGCCGTCGGCCCCTTGGCGTGGCTGGGCCCCTCCCCTTCGAGGTACGCGGTTCCGGCGATGTCGAGATGTACCCACGGGAAGCCGTCGACGAATTCACGCAGGAACCAGGCTCCCGCGATTGTCCCGGCGGCGCGCCCGCCCGAATTCTTGACGTCAGCGACGTCGGACTTGAGCAGCTCGCGGTAGTCGTCCCACAGCGGCAGCGGCCAGCAGCGCTCGCCGGCACGCTCGCCTGCGTCGCGTACCTCCGCGAGCAGCGGCTCGTCATTGCCGAGCATGCCGATGGCATGGTGGCCGAGCGCGATGACGACGGCTCCCGTCAACGTGGCGGCGTCGATCGCGGCGACCGGTTTGAAGCGCCGGGCGTATGAAAGCGCATCGCAAAGAATCAGCCGGCCTTCCGCGTCGGTGTTGATGATCTCGATCGTCTTGCCGAGGTGGCTCTTCACCACGTCGCCGGGCTTCATCGCCGTGCCGGAGGGGAGGTTTTCCGTCGCCGGGATCAGCCCTACCACGTTGATCTTGGGCTTGAGCCGTCCCAGCACCTCGAAGGCCCCGAGCACCGCCGTGGCGCCCGATTTATCGAACTTCATGTCCTCCATGTTCGCCGCCGGCTTGATCGAGATGCCGCCGGAATCGAACGTCACGCCTTTGCCGATGAGCGCGATCGGCGCGCCGGTGCCGCCGCCCTGGTATTCGAGCACAATGAACCGCGGCTCTTCGGCACTGCCTTGAGCGACGGCAAGCAGCGCTCCCATCCCTTCCTTCTTTATCTGTGCCTTGTCCAGGACGGTCGCCTTGAATCCGTGCGCCGCCGCCAGCTTCTGCGCCTGCTCGGCGAGGTAGCTGGGAGTGCAGACGTTCCCGGGCAGCATTTGGAGATTGCGCGTGAACAGATACCCGGCGGCGATGGCATCCCCGATGCGGCGCCCCCGCGCCGCCTGCTCCTTGTCCGCCGCCTCGATCACCAGCTCGACCGACTCGATATCGGGCTTGGGGTCCTCCGGCTGTTTCTTGAGCTCAGTGAACTGCCAACCGCCCTGCGCCGCACCCTCGATCAGCACCTGGGCCAACTCGGCGGCGCCGAGACTGCCCCGTGCTTCTTTTGTGACAGCCAGTGAGAAGGTCTTGGTTCCCAACCCGCGAGCGCGCCGTGCCGCGATCGCCGCGGCGCGCCGGATCGAGCTGCGCGTGATTTCGTTGGTTTTCCCGATGCCCACGAGCAGGATGCGCTGCGCCTTCCCGCTGCCGTAGACGAGCAGCGTCTCGTCCTTCTTTCCTTTGTAATCGCCCGCAGCGACCGCACGCTCGACACCGGGGTCGATCGCGGTCGTGGATCCCTGCGCCACGATCAGCGCGAGCAGCGGTGTCTCCACGCTCTCGAGCGGCTTGGTCGACATGAGACTCTTCATGCCAGGTGCTCGATGATGGCGTCGGCGAATGCGGAGGTCGATACCTCGGTTGCGCCGGGCATCTGGCGCGCCAGGTCGTACGTGACACGTTTCGATGCGATGGCGCCCTCCAGCCCGCGCACGATCGCGCGCGCGACCTCGTCCCAGCCCATCTCCTCGAACATCATCACGCCCGACAGGATCACGCTGCTGGGATTGATCTTGTCCTGGCCGGCATACTTGGGCGCCGTTCCGTGCGTTGCCTCGAACACCGCGTAGCCGTCACCCACGTTGCCGCCCGGCGCGAGACCGAGACCGCCCACCTGCGCGGCTGCCGCATCGGAGAGGTAGTCGCCATTGAGATTGGGTGAGGCGACGACCGAGTATTCGTCCGGACGCAGCAGCAGCTGTTGGAACATCGAATCGGCGATCCGGTCCTTGATCATCACCTTGCCGGCGTCCTCCTTGCGTTTGCCTCCCTCCGCCTCGGTCACCGTGAAGTCGCCGAAGCGCTCCTTCGCGATTTCATACCCCCAGTCGCGGAACGCGCCTTCGGTGAACTTCATGATGTTGCCCTTGTGTACGAGGGTGACGGATGGGAGCCGGCGCTTGATGGCGTGCTGGATTGCCTTCGACACGAGCCGTTGCGATCCGAACTTGGACATTGGTTTGATGCCGATGGCGCTGCCTTCGCGGATCTTCGCCCCAAAGCGCCGCGTCAGAAACTCGATCACGGCGTCCGCCTCGGCGCTATGCGCCTTGTACTCGATCCCCGCGTAGACGTCTTCGATATTCTCGCGGAAAATGATGATGTTGAGCTTGCCGGGATCCTTCATCGGCGACGGGACGCCCTCGAAGTAGCGCACCGGTCGAATGCAGGCGTAGAGGTCGAGGATCTGGCGCAGCGCGACGTTGAGCGAACGGATGCCGCCGCCGACCGGCGTGGTCAACGGTCCTTTGATCGCGATGCGATGCTCGCGAATCACACCCAGGGTTTCCTCGGGGAGCCAGCTGCCGGTCTCGTTGAAAGCTTTCTCGCCTGCCAGCACTTCGCGCCACGCCACGCTGCGCTTGCCGCCCGAGGTCTTTGCAACGGCCGCGTTGAACACCTTGGCCGACGCCCGCCAGATGTCGGGTCCGGTGCCGTCGCCTTCGATGAACGGAATGATGGGATGGTCGGGAACGATCCACTGGCCGTCCTGGAAGTCGATTTTGGCACCGACGGCGCCGCCGCGGCGGCCTTCAGCCTGTATTGGCATGGCCCCCAGTTTACCACAAAAAGGTGACCTGAGGGAACCGCGCCGGGTAATAATTGGTAGACACGCCATAATCAGAGGATGGGACATTCCGTCAGGGGGTCGCTATGCGTATTCCACGCGCGCACGTCATCGGAGCCCTGCTCCTCCTGGTCGCCGCTGGCTGCCTCGGCGGCACGGGCTCCGGTCTGGTCGGTATTTGCTGTGGTGGCAATGGCGGCAACGGCGGCAACGGCACACCGGGCCTGGGGTTTTTCGTGCAGCCGAATGCCGCGGATGTCGGTCAGGCCATTACGCCGCCGGTCGAGGTCGTCGTGCGCGATACGCTCGGCGGCACCGACAGCTCATTCACCGCCAGCATCACGATCAACCTCGCATCCAATCCGACGGGCGCGACCTTGAGTGGGACTACCGTGGCGCGGCCCGTCAACGGGATCGCGAGTTTCAGCAACCTCGCGATCGACAAGGCCGGCACCTACACGCTGCAGGCGAGCGCGAGCGGCGTCTCGGTGACGAGCAACGGGTTCACGATCAACGCACCCTAGAGCCGATAGCCTGCCAACGTCCCACTTGTAGTCTGTAAAAAAAGCATCCCCGAAATATCGTCCACCGCATACACCGGCTCGCGTTGTTTGCCGAGGTCCACACGCGAGCGCGGTTGACCGGTGTCCTTGTCGATTTGGAGCAGGACGTTGCCGTTGCCATCCGGCGACCGCGTGAGCACGAATACGGAGCTCGGCGTCGCGAGTGAGGCCTTAAAACGCTTCGACGCCAAGGCGCCCGCCTGTTGTGAATAACCGCTCAGTTGTACCCCGCCCTGCGAGTACGCCGTTGCTAGCTGGCTGGTGATGCGTTTGGCTGTCGTATCGGTCGCGTTGCGCGAGGCTTGTGCAAAGGCGTCGCCATAGGCGGACGCCGCGGCGCCGTACAGCCCCGCGCGTACCGAGTTGATCCGGTACAACGCTCGCAGCAGTCCCGGCAGCTGCGGCGCCGGGTTGTAGACCTGTTGTTTGATCTGCCCGTCTCGAGCGACGGTGGCGAGGTTCTGTGACGAGATCAACACGATCCCTCCGGGGCGGAGCTCGATCGCCGTCGGATCTTCGCCTCCCTGGAACTTTATCTCACCGCCGAGCGCGCGATATGTGCCGTCCTGTCGATTCACGGCATAGAGATGATGGTCTCGGCCCGCGAAGACATAAAGGGTCGATCCTTCGACGACGTGGAGCAGCCCCTCGCCCGGCGCCTTACCACCCTCGATCGCGTCCTTGAATTTCTGCTCGCCTCTCGCCAGGTCGATCACGTTTACTTCGCCGTTTGTCGCCGGATCCGAGCGCGAGATGTACAACAATCCCGCGGGTGTCAGCTCGGCGTAGTCCAGCCGGCCCTTGATCTTCACGTCCTTCTGCAGCCGCACGGTCGCCGTGGCGACGTCCAGGACATTCACGAACGTGCGCGACTCGGCATCGACGGCGAGCACGGCGGATCCGCCCGTGATGATGGCATCCGTCACCGTGCCGCGCATGTGGAGCGGCTTCTCGGCGAGCGTCGTCCCATCTTCATAGCGCGCGATGTTGAGGCCGGTCTGCACCACGCCGTTGATGATGCGCACGTTGCCCGTCGCTTCATCCGGCGGTGGTGACTCCGGCAGGATGATGATCCCGGCGGGATGTTGCACGATGCCGTGAACCCAGCCCTGGATGATTGCGGGCTTGGCCCAGAGCGCCTGACCATCGGCAAGCCGGTACGCCATGAGCCGATCGTCGAACCCGACGTAGATGCGGTCGGGCTTGTCGATCGCCGGGAAGAGCCGCACGTGCTTGGCGGGATTGCCGGCGCGCGCCGTGGGGAGAGTCGCCGACCAGCGCGTCGCGCCGGTGTGCGCGTCGAGCCCACGCAGGCTCGTCAGCGTGTTGACGACGATGACGTCCGGACCGGCCTGGAGGACCTCGAGCTGCGTGCCCTCGGAAGCGACGCGCACGAGGCCCTGCATCAGCCCGCCGAGTCCACCTTTCTTCGGACCGCTCTGCTGGAACAGCGATTCGCTGACCCAACGCTGATTGCCGGTCTTGAGGTCATACAGCGCGACCACCGGCGGGCCGGACGCGCGCCTGCCATGCACGATGAGCGTCCCGGTCTGCGGCAGCACCCGGCGCGTGACGACGCGCGTGAGACCCAGGCGCCGCGAGTCGAACAGCTCGGTCCCGGTGACGGGGTCGAAGATGACCGAGAGTCCCGGCTTTGCGGCTTCCATCAGCAATGACCCTTCGACCATGCGAACGCTGTCCACCGGGAGGCCGCCGAGCTCCGGCTTTTGCCAGACGATCTGACCGCGCTCGACATCGACGCCCGCGAGAGCGCCGTCGCTCGAGACCAGGAGCGCGCCCGCAGGGGTGATCTGCTGCCACCGGATGTCGCCGTTGAAATGGAGTGTCCAGGCCGCGACGGACCCGACGGGAGTCTGCGCGGGCGGGGGCGGCGTTGTCGGGTGAGCAGCCTGAAGCAGCGCGAGGAGCAGCGGCAGAGCCATGGGTGACCTCCTGGGGAGGGCACATATCCCCCCATGGCGCCGTTCCGCGCAAGGGCCTACGGCGGGGGTGGCTCCCGGCGGAAGCGAATCTCGACGGTTCGCTGAGTGTCGATCCTGGTTTGCCGGCCGTAACGATAGGAGGTTACGACGGTCAACGAATCCTGGAGCGGCACGCCGCGCGCGATGTTGCGAAAGCGCGTGCGAAACCGCATCGCGCGCACGTCGGCCAACCGGGATCGTTCGGGCCGGGTGAGCAGGGTCTCGGTGTAGCGCAGCTCGTACGTCATCGGGTCGAGGTACGCGGCGCCCGCCATATCGGCCGAGCCGAGTCGGATCGCGGGCTCGAAATCGATGCGCACCAGCGTGTCCCCACCGATCGTGTCGCGCCCTGCCAGCAGGAAACAATGACTCGCGACGAAGTCAGCATTGCCCAGGTCCTGCAGTTCGGCGCTATGGATCACGACGAAGCTGTCGGGATTGCCCCACGGTCCCCATGCGGGTTCGACGACGCGACCGACCGCGTAGGGATGATTCTCCTTGCTGGAAAGTCGCAGCCTCCGCAGCTGCGGCCCGCTCGTGTCGCCGCGTGCATTCACTTCGCGCGTTGCGATCTCCAGGTCGTAGTCGAACGGGTAGGAGTTCGCCAGCAGCTCGAGGCGGCGGGCGTTTTCCTGGAGTTGATCGAAGACGGCGAGTAGCGCGGCGTCACTCGAGTCGGGGCGGCCGGGCCGCGTGCACCGGGGAGCGGCGATCGTGACGGGAGGCAGCTCGATCGCGAGATGGCGGAGCGCGATTCGTACCCTGGTCGTAGTGTCGCCGCCCATGACGATCTGCGTGTCGAGCGGCGTGTAGCCGATTTGGCGGACGCTGAGCAGGTACGTGCCGGGTTTGGTTTCTCCGAACACAAACGCACCGGCGCCGTCGGTGAATTGCCGCCCGACGTTCGGATGCAGCGTGACGATGCTGAAGCCCAGTGGCTGCCCAGTTTCGGCGCTGACCACGGTGCCGCGGAGCGAGGGTTGCTGTGCGGTGGCGACTTGGACGAAGGCGAACCACGGGAGCCAGTTCATCGCCAGGGGTCAAAGTGGAGGAACTGTCATCAGCGCATAGCTTTGGGCGGCGCGCCAATCCAGCAGTTGAATCAGCGCCAAGCACGGGCGGCTCGTTCCCGTGCAGAGGCGTCCGTCGAACGTCAGCAGGGCTTTCCAGCGACCGCGCGCGGTGCTGAATTCCGCGATGCCCCGGTGACTCGCTTCATTCACGCCGTGCGGATCCATGCGCACATGTCTCGTGCGCGCCCATTGCTGCGCCATGACATCCAGCTGCTTGTCGAAAATCACATCCCGTCCCGTTCCATGCTCCGACTTGTCCGGCGCGAACGACAAGTAGAGGACGCGGCCGTCGGGACCCGCCACGGCTTCGAGTCGACCCCAGATCCAGCTCGTGTGGCGTTCGCAACGCCGGAAGCGGTTGCCGAGGTCCTCGCATTTTCCCCAGGGGACATTGTCCTGCCTGATGAGGAACTGCTCGACGCTGTCGAGCTGCATTCCCGGGCGCATCCCCCACAGGAAAAATGGCGAGAGCTCGGCTTTGTCCGGGTCGGAACAGGCGAGTAGCAGGGCGGCTATGCCGAGGACGCCGGCGGTGCGGGCGGACAAGGTCACCTCCGCGACAGAATTAGCGAGATGCCCGAGGAGAGAGTCGAACTCTCATGGGGTTGCCCCCGACGGATTTTGAGTCCGTTGCGTCTGCCATTCCGCCACTCGGGCTGGGGCGCGGAAATATAGTCACGCCGGTCCTACCGCGGAGATGCTCGAACCCCTCGCAGGGTAACGCACCGGGACGTAACGCCAGCTGACCACAGATTTCGTGGTCGCCGACGGTCCACACGCATGTCGGCCTATCGCCACAGACCAGCACCCGTGCTTCGTCCGTCGTGCGTGCATGTCTCCCATTCACTCGGCACACGGCTTGCCGTGCCAAGAGCGAACCGGAAGCTCCTCCAGTTCAGGCAACCATCTTCATGCAAAGGAGAAGCGAATCATGCGTACGAGCGCGTTCCTCGCCCTTGCGGGCGCCTTTCTCCTGACCGGCGCGTGTCGCGAGAATTCACGCCAGCCGCTCGCTCCCTCGTTTGCCTCCTCGTCGTCCCTGCCCCACATCAACATTACCGAGCTGTCGTTACCTGTGAGTGTGAAGGCCGCCCTCACGGTCACGGACTGCAGCAACCACCCCGGCCCGAACATCACGCTCGATGGCCTGGCCGCGTTCGGTGGGTTCGGCGTGGAGATGACCTTCAGCAATAACCTGAAGGGCACGCACGACTATACCGTCGACAAGCAGGTGGACATCGCGCTGCAGCCCCCGGGGCAAACGATGACGATCCCGAAGCAGCCGGTGCTCGGTGGTGTCGGCGGCAACCCGTTCATCTGGGTGCAGTTCGTGAACGCCGCCGGGAAGCCGACCAGCGACGAGATCTACCTCGGGCGCTGCGTGCAAGGTTCCCGTTACGGCTTCACACACGCGGAGGTTACGACGGGATCGGCGTTCGCTGAGTTCGGGATCACGGGGTGCGAAAACAGCCCAGGCCCGTTCATCAGTATTGACGCCAGCCTGGCGTACGAGGGTCTCGGCGCG
>QHUZ01000030.1 GCA_003223395.1 Gemmatimonadota bacterium
CTCGACGGTACCGCGACGATGGACCAGCTCGCGGACGACCTGTTCGCGCTGATCCTCGACGTGGCGTCGGGACGAGCGCTCGCGAACAACGAGAAGCACGGGTACCGCGAGATCGCGATCTGGAAAGAAGGCGTCACCCTGTGACGTCCACGGCCGCCCCCCCAACGCCCCGCCTCGGCTACCGCTGGACGATCTGCGCCCTGCTGTTTGCTGTCACCACGATCAACTACATGGATCGCCAGGTCCTGAGCATTCTCGCACCCACGTTGCAGCGCGAGCTGACCTGGTCGGAGTCGCAGTACGCCGCCGTGGTCTATTCGTTCACCTTCGTGTACGCCTTCGGCTTCCTGATCGCGGGACGCTGGCTGGACCGCGTGGGCGTGCGGCGCGGCTTCGCGACGGCGGTGATCCTCTGGAGCGTCGCCGCGATGAGCACGGCGTTCGCCCGCACCACCGCCGCCTTCGCGGCTGCGCGCGGGATGCTCGGGTTGGGCGAGTCCGCCAATTTTCCCGGTTCGATCAAGAGCGTGGGGGAGTGGTTCCCGAAGGACGAACGCGCGCTCGCCACGGGTATTTTCAACGCCGGCACGAACACGGGCGCGATCGTCACGCCCCTCGCCGTTCCCTGGATCGCGCTGACGTGGGGCTGGCGCTGGGCGTTCGTCGCCGTCGGCGCGCTCGGCTTCCTGTGGCTGCTGCTGTGGCTCGCCCTGTACCGCAGTCCGCCCGCGGACACACACCCGGACGAACCCGACGGAGCCCGCGTCCCATGGATCCGCCTCCTCGGCGTGCGGCAAACGTGGGCGATCGTGGTCGGCAAGCTGATGGCGGACCCCATCTGGTGGTTCTACTTGTATTGGCTCCCCAAGTTTCTGGACGCCAAGTACGGCATCAAGCTGGCGCAGGTCGCACTGCCGCTCATCGTCGTCTACCTCGTGGCCGACGTCGGCTCGATCGCGGGAGGCTGGCTCTCGAGCGGCCTCATGAAGCGCGGGTGGACGGCGAACCGCGCCCGCAAGACGGCGATGCTGCTCATGGCGCTCCTGATCGTGCCGACGGCGTTCGCGCCGCACGCGGGCAGCATGTGGACGGCCGTGCTGATCGTCAGCGTGGCGGCCGCGGCGCACCAGGGGTGGTCGGCCAACGTCTATACGCTGGCGAGCGACATGTTCCCGCCTTCGGCGGTGGCCTCAGTCTCCGGGATCGGCGGGTTCGCGGGCGCGATGGGCGGCGTGCTGTTCCAGTGGCTGACCGGGCACATTCTCGACGCGACGGGGAGCAACTATGCGTCGATATTCGCGGTGTGCGGATTCGCGTACGTCACCGCCTGGACCCTCATTCACATTCTCGCCCCGCGGCTCGAGCCGGCTCGGTTGAGTCCCGAGGCTGCGTCTTGACCCCTGTCAACGAGAAGCACTCATGATTGCACCGATCCTACTCCTCTCTCTCCTCCAATCCCCGCCCAACACCCTGACGCCGGCGGAGAAAGCCGCCGGCTGGCGTCTTTTATTCGACGGCCAGACGCTCGCCGGCTGGCGCGGCCTGGGCTACGACACCGTCCCCACGGGCCACTGGGTCGTCGTGGACGGCGCGATCAAGAAGATCGCGAACGGCAACGTGCCCCGCGTCGCCGATGGACGGCCGCTCAACGGCGGCGATCTCATGACGGTGGACACGTTCGGGGACTTCGAGCTGAGCTGGGAATGGAAGGTCACGCCGAGCGCGAACAGCGGCGTCAAGTACAACGTCTCCGAAGAGATGTCGCTCGCGCAGAACGGCGCGATGACGCCCACGGCGGTCGCCAGAGGCGCCATCGCCCCGAATCACTCGGCGCTCGGGTTCGAGTACCAGATGCTCGACGACGACCGCCACGAGGACGGCAAGCTGCCCACCCACCGCTCAGGCGCGTTGTACGACCTGATTGCTCCAAACGTCGCGAAACGGCTGCGGCCGGTGGGGGAATGGAACCGCTCGACCATCATCTTCCGCGGCAACCACGGCGAGCACTGGCTGAACGCCCCACCCCCTAGTTGGATCGCGCCGAATCGGTGTAGATGATGATCTTGCCGGTCAGCTGCGGCTCTTGGCCCTCGTCGCCGCCTATACGGGTCAACGAGCTCGAGTCGAAGAGGACAGCGTGGCCACCAAGCCGGGCGGCCTCTTTGATGAGCCGCTGGCGGGCTCTGTCGACGGCCCCTCGCGTAGAC
The DNA here is from genome assembly GCA_003223395.1 of Gemmatimonadota bacterium. Classification (GTDB taxonomy): domain Bacteria; phylum Gemmatimonadota; class Gemmatimonadetes; order Gemmatimonadales; family GWC2-71-9; genus 20CM-2-65-7. The sequence goes on from QHUZ01000030.1 coordinate 2,208, forward strand.
ACGATCGCGACCACCAGATACGGCCTGGCAGGCTCTTGTGCAATCAACCGAATCGATTGGGGAGTCGTCTGGGGCCGTAGTGAGGGATCGAGCACCAGGATTTCCGAGTTGCGGGCGCACGCCAAGGCGCCGAGCAACGCGGAGAGCGAAAGCACGCGCATCTTGAGCATAGAGCCTGACTGGTTGGTGTCTATATGGATACGTTTGACATCGGGAGGATGTTCGCGGACTACGAACTGGGGCGGGAGGACTCGAACCTCCAACTTCCCGGTTAACAGCCGGGCGGTCTGCCAGTTGACCTACACCCCACTATGGGACGCCGAGAAGCCGAGAGGCCTAGACGCCGAGGAAAGCCAAACAAAACACGATAGATTTGCTGTGTCAATGAACATTCAGGCCGCGAAGACTACGGACCTGCCGGACATCCTGACGCTGCTCAAGACGGCGGCGCTCCCGGTTGCCGGAATCGAGAACCATATCGAGACGACTCTGGTTGCGCGCGATTCCGAGCGACTCCTGGGATGCGCGGCGGTGGAGGTGTACGGCCAGGCCGGATTGCTGCGGTCGGTGGCGGTCGAGGCTGGACATCGGGGCGAAGGGTGGGGCGAACGGCTGACCACAGCGGCGCTCGAGCTGGCACGGAAGCGGGGCGTCCGCGACATCTATCTGCTCACGACGACCGCTCACCTCCGCCAGGCAGCGACCCCGTCGGACGCGGGATCGTCGGTCACGCGGATCACGCCGGTCCCGTCGGCGTTCATGACATAGATATCGTAGTTACCGCCGGGAGCGCTCGTGAACGCCGTGAACGCGATCCGACTGCCGTCCAGAGACCACGCAGGCTCCCGCCCGCCCGTTGCGGTGTTGGTGAGGCGCGTTATGTCCGTGCCGTCCGCGTGCATGACGTAGATGTCGGTATTGCCGCCCCGATCGCTTTTGAACGCGATCCGGTTGCCGTCAGGCGACCAGGCGGGGTCACTGTCGCCAGCCGTGCCGTCGCTGAGCCGGGTCTGCGCTGTCCCATCGGCGTTCATGACGTAGAGCTGCCATTTGCCGTCGCGGGTGCTCACAAACGCAATCTGCGCGCAATCCGGCGACCACGCGGGGCTTGCATCCGTGCCCTGTGTGAACGTGAGCCGCGTGACGCCGGTACCATCCGCGTTCATCACATAGATCTCGTAGTTGCCGTCGCGATTGCTGTAAAACGCGATCCGGGCACCGCACCACGTGGGCTTGCGACTCGACGCGGGGCCGCTGCTCGTCAGACGGGTGACGCCAGTTCCGTCAGCGTTCATGACGAAGATGTCGTACCCGCTGTCGCGGTTACTCGTGAACACGATCCGGTTGCCGTCGGGCGACCAGGCGGGCTCGTAGTCGGCAGCGTTAGCGAGATTGGAGAGCTGGGTGACTCCCGTCCCGTCCGCGTTCATGGTGTAGATGTGGTAGTTGATCGGGCCATCACGCGTGCTTGCGAAGGCGATTGTCCCTCCGGGCGGCGGGGGCGGTGGAGGCTGCGTCGTCGGGGCGAGCGGCGGTCGATCCGTGTTACAACCAGCAATCAGCAGGATAGACCACAAATAGAACGGACGAAGACGTGGACGAACCATACCGACCTCCCCCGGAGAGACTGCTGGTCTGAGACGTGGTCGTTGATGCCGCAACGTCCATGCCCGCACCTAGCGTCATAATCAGTGGGAGATTGCCCATCGGTGGTCGTGGCATCGGAGCAACGCCTGGGGCCTTGATGCCACGTGGATCACTTCAGTACTTCAGCCCCGCCTTCTCCGCAAAACTCTTCACCGCTTCCTGCTCCTCGGCGCTGAGTTTTTCGGGTAGCGTCACATGGGCTTCCACGTACATGTCCCCGCGCCGTCCGTTCTTCTCGATGCCATGGCCCGGAATCCGGAACTTCTGCCCATGCTGCGTACCCGGCGGAATGCGGAGCACGACATGCTTGTCATCGAGCGCTTTGACCTTGATGCGGGAGCCGAGCAGCGCCTGCGCGAGATTGATCGGCACGACGCCGATAAGATCGAGCCCCTCGCGCCGGAAAAAGCGATCGAGCGCGATGTGGATTTGTACGATGAGGTCGCCGCGGCCCTTCGGCCCCTGATTCTTGAGACGCAGTCGCGCGCCTTCTTCGACGCCCGGCGGGACCTCGACGTTGATGTGCTTCTCGACCCGGACTTCGCCGGCGCCCTGGCACGTGGGACAGCGCTGCGAGGGCACGGTGCCCTTGCCGCGGCAGACCGGGCAGGGTCGATTCACCGCGAACCCGCCCTGACCGAACGAGACCGTCCCGCGGCCTTTGCACTCGGGACACGTGCTGACCGTCGCACCTTTCGCCGCGCCCGTGCCACCGCACGTCGGGCAAACCTCCTGCATGACGAGCGTGATCGGCACCGTCCCGCCCAACGCGGCGACACGGAACGGAATCGTGACCTCGGTCTCGGTTTCCTCCGGCTCGGCTTCGCGACCTCCTGCGCCGCGGCGCCCGAAGATCGACGAGAAGATGTCGCCCAGGCCGCCGAGGTCGGAGATGTCGAAGTCGCTGTCAGGAGGACCGCCGCGGCCGCGCCGTGTGCTGGGCCCCCCCCCGCCGCCACCGCCAAAGCCGCCCGGGCCGGCGAACGCGCCATACCGGCGCAGCTGATCGTATTTCTTGCGCTTCTCGGCGTCGCTCAGGACGTCGTGCGCTTCATTGATCTCCTTGAAGCGCTCGGCGGCCTGCGGATTGTTGGGATTGCGGTCAGGGTGATGCTGTTTGGCCAACCGCCGAAAGGCTTTCTTGATTTCGTCCGTCGTGGCGGTTTCGGCGACTCCCAGCACCTGATAGTAGTCGCGCTGTGCTGCCATTACTGTCCCTGCCAGGTCAGCACCACAACGCGGGCCGGCCGTAGCAACGTGTCGCGCATCTTATAGCCCGGTTGCACCACCTGGCCTACGGTGTGATCCTGCTCCGGTTTCGCCGCGGGTTGCGTCGTCACCGCCTCGTGGACGTTCGGATCGAACGGCACGCCCGCCTGATCGATGCGCGTCACGCCGGCGTTCTCGAGCTCCTTCCACACTTTGCGCTCCACGAGATCCACACCCTCATGGAGTGTTTTGGAATCGATCTCCGCGGGGTCGATGTGCGCAAAGCGCGACAAATCGTCCAGCGCATCCGCGAGACGTGACACGATCTCCGCTTGCGCGCGCGCCCACGTCTCGGCGCGTTCTTTCGTCGTGCGCTTGCGGAAATTGTCGTATTCGGCCGCGAGCCGCAGATGGCGCTCTTTCCATGCATCGAGCTCTGAGACAGCTCCTTGAGACGCAGCAGATGCAGCAGACGCAACAGGTCCCCCCGAGGTCTCCGACGACGCAGGAGCGGGCACCGGCTCGCCCGTATCGGGATCGAGCGAAGGGGCGCGTGGCGTAGGCGGAACCTGTGGCGAGTGGGCGTGGCGTTTGTTGTTCATGGATTTGGAACCTTCGGTCCGACAACAAGATACCCGGGGGCTCGTTGTATCGGTAGCGCCCTACGGGCGATATCCCGCGATAAAACGAGCCACGTCTTCCCGAACCGCAGGCGCGGTCAGCAAGTCGTGGGGAAGCTCGGCGTACCACCGGATCGTTGCGAGGGGCGCCAGTCCGTCGGCGAAACGTCGTGCCGCCTCGACATCGACGACCGCGTCGGCGCCACCGAGTACGAACAGCAGCGGTCGCTCGATCCGGTGGTAGTCGGCCACGACGGCACGCTGCGCCCATAACAGCTCGGCGCGCGCCCCAGCGGTCATGAACCCGGCGCCGCGTCCCGTGGGCAGCGTGGGCCACAGATCCGCGAGTCTGGCGGCGAGGCGTTTCCACGCGGCAGGCCGCGCGCGCGACGCGAGCCAGGGGCTCGCAATGACCGCCGCGACGGGAGGCTCGCCCGGTTGGGTCTCGAGGTAGCGCAGTACGACCAGCGCACCGAAGCCGTGACCGACGAGGACCTGCGGCACATCATGGCGGCGACGCACGGCGCGGCGCAGCGCCTGTAAATCCCCGAGGAGCTGGCTGAAGCGCGACAAATGCCCTCGGCGCCCACCGGAACGTCCAGCCCCTCGCTGGTCCACGAAGTACACCGCCAGTCCAGCGTCCTTGAGCTGCGTTCCCGTTTCCGCGAATCGGTTGGCGAGCCCCGCAGGGGGAGGCTCCGGATGCCAGTCGTGCAGAAACAACACGGCGACGGCAGGACGAGCAGGCTCGTACGCGTCATAGACGAGCGCCGTGCCGTCGGGCGCGTTGATGTGATTCATGGTTTGTCGGCGAGCAGGCGCCGGAGCAAATCGAGCGCTGCTTGGGCGGAGCGCGCCCGGATCTCGTTGCGATCGCCCGGAAAGATGCGCTTCAGCGCTCGGGCTTCGGTGCCGTAGCGCGCGACGAACCATACGGTCCCAACCGGCTTGTCCGCGGTGCCACCTGTGGGGCCGGCGACGCCGGTGATCGCGAGCGCGGCATCCACCGCAAACTGCCGCTGGACGCCTTCGGCCATCGCGCGCACGACTGGTTCCGATACCGCGCCATATTGATCGAGCAGCTCCGGAGGAACATCGAGCGTACCGCTCTTCACGATGTTATCGTACGCGACGACTCCTCCGATGAAGACCTTGGAGGCTCCCGGAACGGCGGTGATCCGCGCACTCAAGACGCCGCCGGTGCACGATTCCGCCACCACCAGGCGAGCCTGGCGCGCCCGCAGCTGGTCCAGCACAACAGCGGCCAGGTCGGCGCCATCCCCACCATACCAATGCTCGCCCGCTCGCTCGCGCAGTTGCGCCGTTGTCTCGGTGAGACTGCGATCCGCCTCGTCGGGACGCAGTCCCCACGCCGTGACACGCAGGTCCACGCCTTCGACCGACGGCAGATATGCCAGCGTCAGCGGCGCGATCGATTCTTCGATCGCGCCGACGCGTTCGGCGAGCGCGGATTCCGCAATCCCCGTCGTGCGGACCGTCCGCGAGCGCACCACGGCGCCCGACGTCCGGGCCGCGAGTCGCGGCAGCACTTCCTCGGCGAGCAGCCCGCGCATCTCCGACGGTACGCCCGGCAACATCACCACGACGCGCCCACGCGTGTCCTCGACCCACAAACCCGGCGCGGTGCCGCGCGGATTCGGGAGCACCGTGGCGCCCGCCGGGACTTCCGCCTGCGTGCGATTCACCGCCGGCATCGGGCGGCCGAGGCGGCGGAATCGCTCCTCGAGCGACCGCAGGACCGCCGCGTCCAGTTCGAGCGTTTTTCCGAGCAGCGCCGCGACCTCGCGCTTCGTCATGTCGTCGCGCGTCGGGCCGAGGCCGCCGGTCGTGATCACGAAGCCCGTCCGCTCGAGTGCCTCGGCCACCGCGGCCCGAATGGCCTCGGGGCGATCGGCCACCGAGCTGCGCCGCACGACTTCGGCCCCGGCGGCGGCCAAGGCGCGGCCCAGCTCGGCGGCGTTCGTGTCGATGATCTGGCCCAGCAGCAGCTCGGTGCCGATGGTGACGACCTCGAGCTTCACTTGCCGACTTTGAGAAGGGCCCGGTAGCGGTAGAGGTAGACGAGGAGGGAGTACACGGTGAGCACGATCGCACCCGCCAACGTGACGGCGACGAACCAGCCGTGGAATTGATCCCAGAAGTTCCGGAAGTCCCCGGCCAGGTGCATCTGCGCGATCGCGTCCTTCCAGGCGAACCACGCGATCGTCGCGCCGATGAAGATGTTCTGGACCACGGCTTTCAGCTTTCCGGCTCCCATCGCGGGAATCACGATGCCGCGGCGCTTGGCGAACCAGCGGAACACCGTGATGAGGACCTCACGGCCCACCAGCAGGAGCGCGACCCACAACGGCAGGCTCCCCCACCACGGAATCGCATAGTCGACCTTGTCGCGCGCCAGGATCGCGGGGTGTCGCGTCATCCAGAAAATGGGAATCAGCGTCGCGAACAGCAGCAGTTTATCCGCGATCGGGTCGAGCAGGATGCCGAGCTCGCTGGTCGTGCCGTAGCGACGCGCGAGATACCCATCGAGCAGGTCGGAAAAGGCGGCGATCAGGAAAACGACGAACGCGATGACCTTGGGCCAATACCCTTGAATGAAGGGCAGCAGCGCGATGACGGGCGTGAGACAGATGCGCGCCAGTGTGATGATGTTCGGCAGCGTCCACCGCATCGAACTGGGCTTCAGCTCAACGTCTTGAGGACGAGCTTGCTCACCGCTTTCAGTGTGTCGAATACGCCATCGCCGCGAACCGCCACGGCCTCGTGGTAGGGTGCGTGGCCGACCCACTCGCCGTCGACCTTATCGACCAGGCTCTCGCCCGGATGGGCCGGATCGGGCGTCGGTTTCTGACGCGCGGCTTCTTCGATCGGCCAACCCGGATTAAGGGACGCCTGGAGGTCTTTGATCGGCGCGGCATTGGGAAGGTCGCGCTTGTTGTACTGAATCGCGAACGGGATCTTGGTCAGATCGTACCCGTATTCCGCCATGTTGTCGTACAGGTTCTGCATCGACTCGACGTTGGCCTCCATGCGCTCGATCTGGCTGTCGGCGACGAAGACGATGCCGTCCACGCCCTTGAGAATGAGCTTGCGGCTGGCATTGTAGTACACCTGGCCGGGGACGGTGTAGAGGTGGAAGCGCGTCTTGAAACCGCGGATCGTCCCGAGATCGACCGGGAGAAAGTCGAAAAACAGCGTGCGCTCGGTTTCCGTCGCGAGCGAGATCATCTTGCCCCGCGTGTTGGGCGAGACCTTCCCATAAATGTGCTCCAGGTTGGTCGTCTTCCCACCCAGACCGGGGCCGTAGTAGACGAGCTTACAGTTGATCTCGCGGGACGCGTAGTTGATCATCGACATGGGCGCGCCCCGTTACCCGAAGAGTTTGTCAATTTCGTCTTCCGCCCCTTCGAGCAGGCCTTTTTGCTGGGCCTGACCCGTGCCGACCCGATTGAACATCTCCGCGAAGACCTTGTTGAGCTCTCCGACGACGCCTTTCGCCTTGAGCTTGACGAGCCCCAGCGTGGCGCGCTGATCGAACAGCACCACGAGGATCACGCGCTTCGCCACGTCGGCGAGGTACATCGATTCGCGCTCGCCCTGATGCACCAGCGAGGCGAACTCCGCCTCGCCGATCATTTTCGCGAGCTGATCGTTGGCGCTGAAGTCGGCGGCGGTGAGTGAGGCGAACGCGGTGGGATCGAACTGCGGTGTTTCCCCGACCGTGGCGACGAGTTGGCCGTTGCGATCAACGAGCAGCGCACAGCGGGCGTTCGAGTCGCGGAGAAACGCCTGCAGGTGCGTCTGGATTTGCTTGAAATCGCTCTCGTTGAAAGACCAGCTTGCGGCCCCGGCCATGCGCCTCCTAGAGGATCAGTCGGTCTCCGACATCTCGCGCCGTGCCGCCAGCGCCTGAGCGATCGTCACCGCGTCGGCATACTCGAGATCGCCACCCACCGGCAACCCGCGCGCGATCCGCGTGACACGGACGCCGCTGGGCTTCAGCACCTGCTGCAGGTACGTCGCCGTGGCTTCCCCCTCCATCGAGGGATTCGTCGCCACGATCACCTCCCGAACCTCTGAGCCATTGGCCAATCGCGCAAGCAGGCGGTCCACATGCAACTCGTCGGGTCCCACACCATCCAATGGTGAGATTCGACCGCCCAGGACGTGATAGCGGCCGCGGTAGCGGCCGGCGCGCTCGATCGCGCTGACGTCGCCCGATTCCTCGACCACGCACAGCAGGGCCGCGTCGCGGCGCGGGTCGCGGCAGATCGGGCAGGGATCCTCGTCGGCGAGGTTCCCGCAGATCTGGCACGCCGTGACCTGTCCACGGACGCGCCGGATGGCCTCCGCCAGGCGCTCCGCGGTTTCCGCGGGCTGCTTCAGCAAATGGAACGTGAGCCGTTGGGCGGTCTTGCGCCCGATGCCGGGGAGCTTAGCGAGCTCCGCCACGAGCTCCTCGATGGCGGACACGGAACTCGCCGCCTACAGCGGCAGCTGGAATGGGAACGGCAGACCCGACGCCAGCTTCCGCACTTCGGCCTGATACAGCTCGGCCGCGCGCTTTTGCGCCTCCGCCACGGCTGCCAGCACGAGGTCCTCAAGCATCTCGACATCCCCCTGCTTGACTGCTTCGGGGTCGATCTTGATGCCGCGAATGTGCCCCCGCCCGTCGACCGTGGCCTGGACCATGCCGCCACCGGCCGACACCGTCAACGTCTGCTGCGCCAGCTGCGTCTGGATCTCGGTAAGCCGCCCCTGCATCTGCTGGGAGAGCTGGAGCAGGCTAGATAAATCCGCCATGTGTCGAAAGTTACCCCTCGTCGCACTGTTGGCAAGCTATTCGAGCAACTCCAAATCTAATGCGTCTACGGCGGCGCTCAGGGTCGGATCTTTCGCCCGCAGACTCTTGAGGCGCTCCGCGCTGGCGCCGGCAAGAGTTATGCGCTCGGCGCTGGCTCCCCCCGCCGCGACAGCCACGCGTGGGGCTTCGCTGATGTACTGGCCGAGTGCCTGGGCAATAATCTCCCGTTGCCGTTCGAGCCCCTCGGCGTGCACGGCGTGACCGGGTCGCAGCGTAACGATGCGCCCCTCGACCGCGACGACTTCCGCCTCCGCGAGGAGACTGCCGAGTAGCGGGGTTTTGGCGCGGGCATCCTGCACGACTTGCGCCCAGATCGAACGGACGTTCTCCAATGTCGGTTCTAATTTCTGACCTGTGGGACGGTCGGACGGCCTGACGGCCGGACGGTCGGATACTGTCGGGGTGTGCGACGGCGCCGGCGATGGATTTGTCCGGCCGTCGGGCCGTCCGGCCGTTGGTCCCTTTAGCGCCTCCAACACTTCACCGATTTCGACCGTCCGATCGAGCATCGCCCATCGGAGCAACAGCACCTCAACGAGGAGCCGCTGGTTGGCGCTCCGGCTGAGCCGCTCCTCAGAGTCACTCAGGATCGTCAGGAGACGCACGATGTCCGCCGGGGGGAGCTGAGGTGCGTACTCGCGCACGACGCTCATCAAGCCCTCGGTCAGGCCTTCGGGCTGGCCCCCGACGCCGACCAGGAGCAGAGCACGGAGCGCTTCGCCGGCGCCATTCACGAACTCGGCGAGGTCCGCACCTGCCTCGAGTAGGCGCTCGACGAGGGGGAAGATGGCCGCGGCGTCACGCTCGACGATGGCGCGGAGCATCTCGCCGAACAGCTCGTCGGGAATCAGGCCGAGGACTTCCCGGACGCGCGCTGCGGTGACCGGGCCTTCCCCGAACGAGAGGACCTGATCGAGCAACGAGAGCGCGTCGCGCATGCCGCCGTTGGCGCTGCGGGCGATGAGGGTCAGCGCGTCGTCTTCGACCTGCAGCTGTTCTGCCTTCGCCACGGCTTTCAGCCGGTCCACGATGGCGTGGGGGCCGATCCGCCGAAAATCGAAGCGTTGCAGCCGCGACAGAATGGGCGCGGCGGTGTTCGCGATCTTCTGCGGCTCGGTCGTCGCGAAGACGAACACCACGCGGGGGGGCGGCTCCTCGAGAATCTTCAGGAGCGCGTTCCACGCCTCGCGCGTGAGCATGTGCGCTTCATCGACGATGTAGACCTTGGATCCCGACTCGGTGCTCGCGGCATACATCGCGCGCTCGCGCAGATCGCGGGCGTCGTCCACGCCGCGGTTCGACGCGGCATCGAGCTCCACGACATCCAGATTCGCCGCCCCGGTCCAGATGCGCCGGCAGGGGTCGCACTCCCCGCACGGTTCGCCCGCGCCGCCCGGGGTGCGCCGCTCGCAATTCAGGGCCATCGCCAGAATGCGCGCTGCGGTCGTCTTCCCTACCCCCCGGGGTCCCGCGAACAGGTAGCCGTGCGCGACGCGTCCCTGCGCCACGGCCCCGCGCAGCGCCGCAGCCACGTGATCCTGGGCGATGAGATCGGAGAACCGCTTCGGACGATACTTGCGCGCTAGTGCAATCATTGAGTCCTAATCTACACCGGAGCGCGCATGATGAATGATCATTGAACATTGATCATTGATCATTGATATTTCAGGCGCCCCAGGTCCGCAGGCTTTCCGCTCGTGAACCGCGTCAGGCCCCCGCAGGGAGCAGCGCTAAGCGATGTCGGGATTCGTTGCGGGGTGCCTGGGGCATTTTACTGGGCCACGGTCAACCGACAACGGTGAACCGACGCACAGCGGTTAACAGGAATCAGCGACAGTCCACTTTCCCCGGCGCGGCTCGCGGTGGCACCGTCACGGTGAGATACTGCCGCATCCCGTTGGCGATGACGGCGAGGCTCGTCGTGCCCGCCTGATCGGGCTTCAGCGTCACCGTGCCGACCGCGCTGTCCTGCACCACCGCCAGCACGCGAAAAACCCGCGCATCCGCTACGGCCGCGCGGAGACCGAGGAGCGGCGTAGGATTCGCAAACCCGTCCTGCGCGGACACGCGTAACGCCACCGCGCTGTCGGGGCGAATCGCGAAGTGTCCGGCCACGCTGGACGGGCCACACGTCACCACGAGCTGCGTCGCCGGTCCGGCGGCGACATTGAACGCCACCTGCTTTTCGACGACACCGATCGAGCCGATGACGGTCGCCGATCCGAGGCGCTGGCCCAACGTCACACCCACGTGCGCCTGCCCCGCGGCGTCCGTGGCAACTGCCGCCGGCCGAATGGTCGCGTTGATCCCCGTGAACGTCACCGCCTGACCGGAGAGCGGCGCGCCGGCGGAATCGCGCGCCTCGAACACCAGCGCGCGCGGCAGTTGCGCGCCGACGCTGCCGCGCTGCCCACCCCCCGAAACGAAGCCGCTGCGTTCCGCAGATACGTTGACGACGATCCGCTGCACCTGAAAAACTGGTGGCGGCGCGGGAGGGGTCGCGGGCGGAGCAGCCGGTGGTGGTCGGGCTGTCGCCCGCCGAGAGGCCTTGCGCCGCGCGCATTCTTCCATCGCCGCGAGCAGCGTCCGGTCGGCGCCCATGAGCTGCAGATCGTTGCGGTCGCGACTGGTCGGGTCGAAGGTGAGACAGTTGCGGCGCACGAGCTGCGCCAGCTCCCCCGTCGACATCTCCGCGGCCGACAGGAGTCGCACCAGGTCGCTCTTTCGGAGCGGCGCCGTGCGCTGTTGTTGCGTGGCGATCAGCGCGACCAGCAGCAGCACGTGCGTCATGGCCGGGGGCAACCGGAGTCGTCGAAGCGTCTCGAGACGGAGTCCACGGACGCCCACAATGCTTGATCGCGCGACACCCGCGCAGGATCGAACGACGCGAGACGCGCGCGCCGCTCGGTGTTGTAGGTAATCCACAGGTTGTCGACGGCGACAAGCCCGGTTGCCAAACCGCCGCAATCCATCCGTCCGCTTCCGAACAGCGCAGCGCGGTCCTGAAAGTTGCGCACCGCGCGCGCTAGCGAATCGCTCAGGCGATCGAAGCGCGCGAACGGCGATGCGACCACGGGCTGCGGCACCGGGACGGGCGCAGGCGCGCGCGCGGCGGCCGGCGGTGGCGCAGGCGGCGGGGCGGCCGGCGGCGCGGCCGGCGGCGACCCCGCCGTCGTCCGGCGCCGAGGAGCGGCCGGCGGTGGCGCGGGGCTCCGTTTCGTGATGCGCGACGCGAGCTGCTTCGCACGATCCAGCAATCCGGGAAGGAGAGTCGGATTGCGAATCGCCAAGTACCAATAGCCACCCGCTCCGACGCCCGCCAACACCAGCAGAATTGCGAGGCGCTTGAGCCACGGCCCGCGCCGTTTGCGACGCTTCGGTTTGGCAGCCGGCGCAGCCCTTCTCTCTTCCTCTTCGTCCAGCAGCCGGAACGCGGGCGCCGCCGTGCGGCGCGGACCGGACGGGGGACCGCGTAGCGGGCCGGACGGCACCAGGCGGGACGGCGGCAAGGGTGGCGCCGGCAAGCGCGCCCCAACCTCTGCTGGCGACGAGCGCATGATCCGGAACCCGCGATCACCTGCCGCGGGCCGCTGACGCGGCTTTTTTTCTTCCTCTTCAGCTTCCGGCGGGGGCGGAGCGGGGGGCGGCTTGGGTGGCTCGGGCGACTTCGGTTTCGGCCCGGTCAGCGTCGGGCCGTACGGCTTGTAGTTCCTCCACGTGATGAACGAGCGTTTCTTCCCGTCCGGCTTGATCGAGTCGGGTTGCAGCAGCTCGTAGAACGCCAACGGCGTCTTATGCCAGTCGGTGTTGCCTTGCGTCGCGCGAAAGAATCGTCCCGTGACGCCGCCCGCTTCGGCGGCGACCAGAATCGCGACGTGCCACGGCTCCGTGAAGAACTTCTCGTGGGTCTCGACATCGTGGGTCGTGAGGAAACCGCCCTGCCCCGGATGGCTGTGGTACCAGCCCAGCAGCGTGCCGGCCGCCTTCTTGAGCTGTTCCTGCATCCGGTCCCACAGGCGCGACACCACGACCTCGGTTTTATCGCCGTAGATCGCCTGGCTGAGCTTCAGCGTCTTGTCGATGATGGTGTACAGCGCGCCGTTTTCCGGATCACGATAGACATCGCCGATGAGGAATCCGAAAATCGCCTGGGTGGGCGAGCTCTTGAGGTGTTCCTGCAGCGCGATGACCGCTTCCTGCTGAAAGAAAATCGGATACGGCGAGCGGCTGGTGGATTTTCCTCCGGGACTCGTCGTGCCCGGCGCGGCCGGTGGATTCCACAGGATCGCCCGTTCCATGGGCATCGGCTGCGATTTGGGCTCGGGCCGGCTCACGCGAGCGTCTCCAGAACGATGCGCGCGGCCCGCTCCGCGTCTGCACGGCTCACGTCGAGATGCGTGACGGCACGGAGGCGCCGCGGTCCCCACGGCGCGAGCCGGACTCCTGCCTGCGCCAGCCGCTGCGACACCGATTCGGGGGTATCGCGCTCGCGCCGCAGATCGACCATCACGATGTTGGTCTGTGGGTCGGACGGCCTGACGGCCGGACTGCCGGAAAGCAATTCCGCAAAACGACGGGCATTTTCATGGTCCTCGCCGATGCGCGCGAGGTTGTGATCGAGCGCATACAATCCCGTGGTGATCGGCCGGATCTGCACGCCCGACAGCGCGGCGACGCCGGCCACCTCGGAGTGCACGAGATGCGCGTTCGCTTCGAGCAGGAGCTCCGTGCCCGGCTCCGTGACCAGCGCGATGCCGGTCTGATTGGCCTGCGTGCCCGACGGGAAAAAGAGGGCGTCTTCGGTGCCGAGCAGCTGGGCGATGCGCTCTTCGAGCCGGCGCGTCGTGGGATCCCCGTCGAGGACATCATCGCCCACTTCCGCGTCCGCCATGGCACGCCGCATCGCGGGCGACGGCTGCGTGACGGTATCGGACCGGAGATCGATCGTCGGAGCAGAGGGGCTCATCCGAGGCGGACGCGTTGCAGGCGTCGCATGCGCATCAGGTCGTACGTTTCCGCGACCTCGCCGCCCAGCAGAAACACGTAGGCCGTATAGTAGATCCACAGAATGAACAGCAGGACGCCGATCAGGTTCGCGTCCGACGCCACGCGGTCGAATGTCACGAAGCGCGCCACGTACAGCGTGTACAGCCGTTTGGCGATCTCGAACGCCACCGCGCAGAACAGCGACGCCACCACGCCGGTGCGCCAGTAGATCCGCCGGCTCGGCAGGAATTTGAAGATCACGAAGAACAGGAGCGTGCTGAAGAGCAGCGTGCCGAGCTGGGAGAGGACGCCGCGACTCGTGGACGCGAACGCGTTCGCCAGGAACAACGCCCCCGCGACGAATACCATGGCGAGATCGGTCAGCTTGGCGATCGGCCAGGATCGGTTCTCCTCGGTATCAAACACCTCGTTCAGAGCCGCGCGCAGTCCTCCGAACATACGAGTCGAGAACCACAGGAACAGGGGCGCGGCGAGGAGCGTGAGGTGGCCGCGGCGCGCGACCAGGTCGCCGAGGGCGCGCTCGATGAAGCCGAACTGCCCGTTCGGGCCGCCGCTCGACTCGGGGAGGAAGCGCTCCAGCAGCTCGTGGACGTTGAACTGGTGAATGGCGAGCTGATACTGCGCGAGGTAGCCGACCACGGCCAGGATCAGCCCGACGAAGGGAATCGCGGTGAGGAGAATGTCGAACGACACGGCGCTGGCGAGGAACGGAATGTTGTCTTCGTAGGCGGCCTCGAGGGTGCGCCGGACGACGCCGGTGACCGTGCGGTGCCAGCCGCCTTCACGATTCACGCGAGCGGCTCGTCCTCCTCATCGGACACAGGGGGCACCGGGGGCCTGGTCGCCCGGGCGCGACGGCGGCGGGCGGCCTCGAGCCGGCGGCGCAGCTGCTCGCGTGTCGCGATCTCCGGCGCCTCGTCGTCTTCCTCTTCGTCGGACTCCTCGGACTCCGCGTCTGCTTCGGCCTCCTTCAGGAGGCCGCGAACCTCATCGACCTTATCCTCGGCGAGCTCCTTCAGGTTGCGCAGGCCTTTGGTCACTTTGCGGCGCGTGCTCTCCCCGCCCTCGGTCGGCGCGAAGACGAAACCCGCCACCGCGCCGAGCACGATGCCGAAGAGGAACGCGCCAAAGCCGCCTCCAGTCCGCTCGCTCATTCGCCGGCCTCCGCGTCATCCGGTGCCGACACCAGCGCGGTCCGCGGCGCGGCGTGCGACACGAGTTTCGGTTTGACGTACCGATCGGTCGCCGCGCGTGTGCCCTTGACCCGCAGCTGCTCGAACAGGAACGCGAACGTCTTCTCGAGATCGGCCCCGATCGCGGCCCGCACATCGGCGGGCAGATCCCAGAACCGGCGCTTGAAGGGCCCGATCGCTTTCTTCCGGCTCTTATAGATGAACTGTTCCTCGGTGTCGCCCTTCTTCCACTCTTCCTTCGCTTCGCGCTTGACCCACTCGTTCACCTCGCGGCGCAGATCTTTGGGGAGCGCGGGGTGATCCATGACGATGGTCTGGAAATTCGTCGCGAGGTGGATCTCGACCGCTTCGCACTCGGGGAACTGCGAAAACGCTTCCGGCGGCAGCGTGGACGCGCCGTGCTGCACCGCGCCGCCGAGTCCGTACTTCGTCCGCGCGTCATGGGAGAGCGCTTTCAGCGCCTCGAGGTCGAGCTGCACCTTGGCAATCGAGCCGTCGGGCAACACGACGCCGCCGTGGCTCGTGCCGGTCTGCACGGAGATCTTCGAAATACCCGGTGCGGTCCCGAGCTTTGTCAGCGTGCGGTTGTAGCCGTCCATGAACGCGCGCAGCTCGTGCACGTCGCTGTTCTTGCCGCCCACTTCGCCGATTTCCGCACCGACCGACGTCGTGACGTCTTCCGGTTCCGAGTCGCGGATGAATTTCGTGAGCTCGGCGGCGCGCTCGTAGTTCGTGCGCTGCTGTTCGTCGAGATTGGGCTTGGAGAGGTCAACGAGCGTGGACGTGTCGATGTCGATGTTGTAAAAGCCCGCGTGCAGCTCCTCTTCGATCAGCGCGCGCAGCGCCTTCAGCTCGGCGTCGGGATCGGCCGCGTACTTCTTCGCGTTGACCTGGACGTGGTCGCCTTGAATGAACAGCGGCCCCGCGAATCCCTCGCGCAGCGCCGCCGCCGTCATCACCGCCACGTACTCGGCGGGCCGCTGGTCGGTGTAGGCGATCTCGCTGCGGGCGATCTCGCAGATGATCGCCCCCGCATCGAGCCGCTTCGCCGCGCGGAAGATCGCGCGTCCCGTGTCGTAGGAGAGAATCCGGACGTTCATCGCGGGCGTGGTGAACGCCGGGACTTCGCCCCGGCCCCGCGCCAGATAGAGCTCGTGAATCGAGGCGGGCCGCACGCCGGCCTGTTGCCCCATCTCCCAAATCATCCATCGCGCGTGCGCCTTCTCGTCTTCGCTGCCGAAGACAGCCGTGCGCACCAGCGCGTCGATCTTGGCGGTTTCTTTGAGCATGAGCCTCCTCGCGGCGGAATTTATGCCCCGGGTAGGTCGATAACCAGCCCGTCGTACGCCGGCGCAATGCCGGGTGGGAGCTTCGCCGCAAGCGCCGCATGGGTGTTCTCATGCGTGAGATGCGTGAAGAGCGTGCGGCGCGCACCGACACGCTGTGCCGCGGCGACCGCTTCCGGCACGGACAGGTGCAGCGGATGGGGCCGCGACAGCAGCGCGTTGAGCACCAGCACCTCGAGGCCGGTCAGGGCAGTGACCACGTCGTCGGGAATCGTCTTCACGTCCGTCAAATACGCGACCGCCCCGATGCGATAGCCGAAGACCGCATGATCCCCGTGCGGGAGCGACAGCGGCAGGACCGGCACGCCGGCGATCGACGTAGTCGTTCCGGGCTCGAGCACGTGGGCCTGCAGCTCGGGCTTGCTCGTGCCCACCGGCACCACGATCGAGGGGTCGAAAATGTAGGGAAACTTCGCGACCAGCTCCGCCATGGTGTCGCGCGAGCCGTACGCCGGCAGCATGGCACCCTGGCGCACCGAGAGGGCGCGCAGGTCGTCGATGCCGTGCACGTGGTCGGCGTGGGCGTGGGTAAACAGCACCGCGTCGATGTGATCGACGCCGGCGGCGACGAGCTGCAGCCGCAGCTCGGGCGGCGTGTCGATCAGGAGGCGTTTGCCCTGGGTTTCGATCAAAGCGGCGGTGCGCGTGCGCCAGTCGCGCGGGTCAGCGGATGTACAGGTAGGACAGCGGCAGCCGATCTGCGGCACGCCGAACGACGTGCCGGTGCCGAGCAAGATCAGCCGCACGTCACACTACCTCGACCTTGATGAGGTTGGTGCTGCCCGAGACGTCCCACGGGACGCCCGCGGTCATGACGATGCAATCGCCGCGCTTCGCGTATTGGCGGCGGAGAATGAGATCGCGCACGACCGTGAGCATGGCATCGTAGCCGGGGACGCGATCGACGAGGACCGGGATCACGCCCCACACCAGGGCGAGCTGGCGGTAGGTCGGCGCCTCGGTCGTGATGGCGAGAATCGGGACGGGGGGGCGCAGCGCGGCGACTTTGCGCGCGGTGAATCCGCCCTTGGTGAGCGTGACGATGAGCGGCGTCTTGAGCATCCGCGCGACCGCGTATGTCCCCCAGGCGATTGCGTCTTCGGTGTGGACGCCTTCGGTCTCGCGGCGCCGCTCCTCCCGCAGGCGCAGCGGGTGGCGCTCCATTTCGCGGATGATGCGGTCCATGGCGCGCACCGCTTCCACCGGGTATTTGCCCACGGCGGTTTCCGCCGAGAGCATCACCGCATCGGTGCCGTCGAGGATCGCGTTGGCCACGTCGGAGGCTTCGGCACGGGTGGGCCGCGGATGGTTGACCATCGACTCGAGCATCTGCGTCGCCGTGATCACCGGCTTCCCTTGGTGATTCGCTTCGCTGATGAGGCGCTTCTGGACGAGGGGGACCTGCTCGAACGGGAGCTCGACACCCAGATCGCCGCGCGCGACCATGACGGCATCCGACGCCGCCACGATCTTCTCGAGATTATCGAGTGCGGTCGCCTTCTCGATCTTTGCCACCAGCTTCGTGGCGCCGCGCACCAATCCCCGCAGCTCCTCGATGTCCTCCGGGCGGCGCACGAACGACAGCGCGAGGTAGTCCACACCGATCTGCAGGGCGTCCTGGACGTCCTCGCGGTCCTTCTCCGTGAGCGCGGGAGCCGACACCTGGACGCCCGGCAGGTTCATGCCCTTGTGAGCGGTCAGCATTCCGCCGTCGATCACGCGGGCGCGCACGCGCGGGGGCTCGACCGCCGTCACGTCCACCGAGAGGAGGCCGTCGTTCAGCAGGATGCGGGAGCCGACGCGGGCGTCGGTGGCGAGTCCGTCGTACGTTGTCGGGAGTTCGCCTCCCCGCGCGACCTCTTCCGGAGCGAAAACTACCTCCTGACCCGGCTTCAGCTCGCGCGGCGCGGCGAGATCTCCGACCCGAATGCGCGGCCCCTGGAGGTCCAGCAGGATGGCGACCGGCGAGTCGCTGCGGCCCGCGACCCGGCGGGCGGCGTCGATCCACTGGGCGCGCAGTTCGGGAGTCCCGTGGGATGCATTGATGCGCACGACGTTCGTGCCGGCCTGGATCAGGGCAGCGATCGTCGATTCGTCGCCCGTCGCGGGACCCAGGGTCGCGACGATCTTGGTGCGGCGGATCTGCGGGACGCCGTTTGTTCGGTTATCCACAAATGCACGCGGGGTGGGAGATGTGGAAAAGTGACCAGCCTGGAACGGGATTCGACACGCGATGGAGAAGCGACAGCTGCTTCGACAACGTCGAACTGAATGCGTTGAATTGACTACGTCTAATGGCGATCGTTGAAGTAATACGTGAAGCGACACTGCGGTCCCGGCCAGCTCCGCCTCGGTGCATAAAGATTCGCACATTTGTATACACGCTCAGCGCACGACCTCGAGCGACTTCTGCTCCAGCCGCAACTTGAGCTCCTGCAGCACGTGAATCGTCCGCGCCATGGCCGAGGCGGGCATGCCCTCGATGGTACGGGCGGCGAGGCGGCGCTCGAGCTGTCCGACGCGCAGGAGGACCTCCAACCCGTGCCGGGTGATGGTCACGCGCACGCCGCGATCGTCGTCGGGATCGGTCGTGGTCTCGACAAACCCCTTCGCCTCGAGCCGCTGGATGAATGTCGTGGCCGCGGCGCGCGACACGCCCAGCTCGCTGGCGACGTCACTGGGCCGCGCGCCGTCGGGGCCACCCAGGTCGACGGCCTGCATGACCGCGTGCGCCCGCTGTGACAGCCCAAACGCCTTGTAGGCGCGATTCCCGGCCCGCTCGATGGCCTGCTGCGCCGCGATCACGGCGTCGGTGAGCTGGAGGGCCAATTCTGAGCGGTCACCCATGCCCGTCAGCCTTCTGCCGTCAGCCGTCGGCAAGATGTTAACATGTTGATAGTTAACATACTAAATATTTTCGTGTCCGCAAGAGCAGTCTTTGGGGGGAGTCTGATGGCAGATCGCTGACGGCCGATGGCTCCCTCAGCAGGTTTCCGACCAATCGACCTTCGATTCCGTTTTGCAGCGCAGGCACTTCAGCGAGTCGGGCTTGCCGCTGAAATCCTGACGCTCCTGGCACTGGGGACAGACGGCGTAGGTCTGGGTGACTTCCTCCCCTTCCCTGCCGCCCAGGGTAGGGCGGAGCAGACCGGTCCGCACCACGATGCTCCAGCGGTCGGGGGGCGACTCGCGCACAGCGAGGTCGATGCGGCTGACACGCACCGGTTTCTTGCGCACTTCGATGACGACTTTCCCGTCATCAGTTTCGTCGACGATGGGGTACCACGCGCCGCGCCGCAGAACGTCGGCGACGTTGTCCAGACATCGCGCCCAACCGCGTGGCGAGGGGGGGGGAACCATGCGCGGGGCCAATGTAGCACATCCTGCTAGATTTCGTTATGCGCACGATCGGAACGGTCACTCGCCTGCAGATCCAACGCGACTCGCTGAAGACCGGCGAGAAGCCCACGCGAACCTACGACCCCGCGCCACTCCTCGCCGTGCCGGCGCTCCACGTCTCACCGGACGGCGCACTCGGCGCGAGCCCCGGTGGGATGTGGGCCGTGGACGTCCACCATCGCTCTCATCCCGTCACCAAGAACGAAGATGGACTGCACGGCATCTCGCTCGGGTTCACATCGCACTACGACGCGATGCGCGCGCACTTCGGGGAGAAGGTCGTGGTCGGATGCGCGGGCGAAAACATCATCGCGACGAGCGACCGGCAATTCGGTTATGACGATCTCGCGGCCGGCGTCGCGATCCTGTCACCCGAGGGGAAGGAGCGCGTGCGGCTGAAGGTGCTCCAGGTCGCGCACCCGTGCAGACCGTTCACCGGATGGGCACTGGGAAAGACGGTCGAGCCCGAAGAGCTCAAAAAGCACCTCCAATTCCTCGATGGGGGCATGAGAGGGTTCTACTGCGTCGGTGAGGGGATGGGGACGGTGTCACTGGGAGATTCCGTTGCAATTCTTTAGGACATGCAAAGGCTAGGCCTCAGACGCAGCAGCGGGCCACCGGAAACAGGAAACGGGACAATCCCGCGCGAGGGTTGTCCCGTTGACGTTTGACCAAAAACCGCGGTGCGTCTGCAGCCTAGCTTTTGCAGGTCCCCGCTTTTAGCTCAGTTCATCCCAGGCCATCGCCGCGCTCTTATGGCAGCGATCGCATATCATTTCATTCGTCCTGGCTTCAATGCCCTGCCGATGTCTGCACGCTGGGCACACCGCGTATGTCAGTGGGAAGATTCGCCCGAGCCGTTCGATCACACGCGGCTCGCAGCGGACGATCGTCCACCGTTCCGGCGGATGATAGCGGATCTCGAGGAAGCGACGATCGACCGGCACGTTGTGCCGGTTGACGTCGAGGACGACGATGTTGCTCGAGGAGATGCGAACGACGGGATACCATGCGCCACGCCGCAGCGTGTGCGCGCCCGCCGGACCGACGCGAGCCCAACCCTTCACCTGCAACCGCGTCGGCGTGACCATTCGGTTAGCGCTTTCCATGACCTCTAGACTACCCTCATCGTCAAGGGACTGTCGTGACTAGAGTCACAGCTACCCCGGTCGGGTCAGGGTTCAGCCACACTCCGAAAACCCGCAGACGTGACATTTAGCACATCCCTCGATAAACGCCAGTTGCGAGCCGCAATCGGGGCATGCGCCAATGAAATCCTGCTCAGGCCCACGCGCCGCTCGCAGCGCCGCATCGCCCATGGCACCCCGCACCACTTCCGCCTGCGCCGGCGACTTCGTCCCCGTGCTCTCCAGCAGATCCTGCTGCACGCCCTGCTTCTCCTGCATCCACTTCTCGATCGCGATGCCGATCGCGTCGGGGACGGACATCACCTTGTTCGGACCGAGGCCGACGGCGCGGTCGGAGGAGATCCCCCGCAGCTGCCGGTAGATCTCGGGCAGCGGCACGCCTGACCGCAGCGCCAGCGAGATCAGCCGCCCGATCGCCTCGACGTCCGCCATCAGCGCGCCACCCGCCTTGCCGAGCGACATGAAGACCTCGAACGGCTGGCCCTTGTCGTCTTCGGTGATCGTCACGTACATCGTGCCGAGCGGGGACTCGATGCGGCGCGTCGAGCCCTTGAGCAGATCCGGACGGGAGCGCTTGGCGCGGCGCTGCAGGTTCTCCGCCTCGACGTCGTGCAGCCGCTCCTTCGTCAAATGCAGCTCGGTGTCCAGCTCCGCGATGCGGCCGAGTGCTTCGACGAGGGCGTCCTTCCCTGCCCCTTCCTGCACCTTCTTCGCGGTCGAGCCGGTGGACAGCACCTGGTTCTCGCGCGCGCCGTCGCGATACACCGTGACGCCCTTGCACCTCAGCTGGTACGCGTAGCGGTAGATCTGCTCGACGTACTCCTCGGTCGCATCATTCGCGAAATTGCAGGTCTTGGAGATCGCCGAATCGGTGAAATCCTGGAACGCGGCCTGCATCTGGATGTGCCACTCCGGCGACACGTCGTGCGCGGTCACGAAGACCCGCTGCCATTTCTCCGGCACCGCGTCGAAGTGGATGTGACCCGCCTCCGCGATCTGCTTCACGAGGTCTTCGGAGTACCAGCCGTCGCGCTTGGCGATCGCCACGAAGTCTTCGTTGACGTCGGGCATCAGCACGCCGGCCTGATTGCGCATGAACGCCACGGCGAACAGCGGCTCGATCCCCGACGAGCAGCCGGCGATGATGGAAATGGTGCCAGTGGGCGCAACCGTTGTCAGGTTGCAATTGCGCAGCTTCCGCATGGGGCGGATCCGCTCGCCACGCGCGTTGCGCGCGCAGGTGGCGTCCGGCCCCCAGATCGACCGCTCCCACTCGGCGAACGGGCCGCGCTGCTCCGCCAGCTTCTCGGACGCGACCTTGGACTCCTCGTCGATGAACTCCATCATCTTGCGGCCGAGCGCGACGCCTGCGTCGGAGTTGTACGGGATGCCGAGCCGCACGAGGAGGTCAGCCCAGCCCATGATCCCGAGGCCGATGCGGCGGATGCGCTTCGCCAGATCGTCGATCTCGGCGAGCGGGTACTTGTTCGCGTCGATGACGTTGTCGAGGAAGTGGGTGCAGAGATGCACCGCCGTGCGCAGGCCGTCCCAGTCCACATCCCCGTTCTTGACGAACAGGCCGACGTTGATCGAGCCGAGGTTGCACACGTCGTAGGGAAGCAGCGGCTGTTCGCCGCAGGGGTTCGTGGCCTCGTAGCTCCCGAGGTGCGGCACCGGGTTGTAGTGATTCGCGCGATCGATGAAGAACACCCCCGGCTCGCCGGTCTTCCAGGCGCCGTGGACGATCTGCTTGAAGACGTCGCCGGCGTCGAGCTGGCCCACGACCTTGCCGGTGCGGGGGTGGATCAGATCGTAGGACTTCCCCGCCTCGAGCGCGAGCATGAATGCGTCCGTGACCGCGACCGAAATGTTGAAGTTCGTGACCTGCGTGAGATCGTCCTTGCAGTGGATGAAATCCATGATGTCCGGATGATCCACCCGCAGGATGCCCATGTTGGCGCCGCGGCGGGTTCCGCCCTGCTTGACGACGTCCGTCGAGGCGTCATACAGCTTCATGAAGGAGACGGGACCGGAGGCGACACCCATCGTCGAACGGACGACGTCGTTCTTGGGGCGCAATCTGGAGAACGAGAATCCGGTCCCGCCCCCTGACTGGTGTACCAGTGCCATCGCCCGGAGCGTGTCATAGATGCCCGAGCGGCCATTGGAGAGGGCGTCTTCCACCGGGAGGACGAAGCACGCCGACAGCTGGCCGAGGGGACGGCCCGCGTTCATCAGGGTGGGAGAGTTCGGCATCCACACCCGCGTCGCCATGAGCTCGAAGAACGTCTCCGCGAGGCCCTCCACGGCCTTGGCCGATGCGCCATACGTCCGGTCGGGAGCCGCGATGGTCCGCGCGACGCGCCAGAACAGGTCCTCAGGGCGCTCCACCGGCTTCCCCTGGTCGTCCTTCACCAAGTAGCGGCGCTCGAGCACGGTGAGCGCGTTCGCGTTCAAGTCGAGACTATGGCGGCGGGCTTCAGATGCAGTCATGCGAATCTCACGGCCGATCGAGTTGAATTCAGGAAGTTAACGGAACGTGGAGGCCCAAGGTAGGCGGGTGTGTGGAGGCGGGCAAGACTAAAGACTCGCGTTGGTGCGTCTCGCACTCCGAGTATCAACATCACAAAGTTGCTCTCTCGATCGGAAATGTCCCGCGACGATGTCGCTCGGCCTCCGCGACGTAATGCTCCCACGTTCCTTTGATCCGCGCGCGCAGACCATCGTCGACGTGACGCACGACACGCGCGGGCACTCCCATCACGAGCGAGCCGGGAGGCACCTGCATCCCCTCCGGCACCACCGCTCCTGCGGCGATCACGCTGCCGGTCCCCACGCGCACATCGTTCAGCAGGATGCTCCCCATCCCGATCAGGCAGTCGTCCTCCACCACGCAGGCGTGGAGAATCACCCGGTGGCCCACGCCGACCCGGGCACCGATCAGGGCCGGCTTCCCCTCATCCACATGCACGATCGTGGCATCCTGGAGGTTGGTCGCCTCGCCGATCACGATCGGCGCCATGTCGCCCCGCAGCACGGCGTGATACCAAACGCTCGAGCGCGGTCCTAGCGTG
This sequence comes from Gemmatimonadota bacterium, assembly GCA_003223395.1. GTDB lineage: Bacteria > Gemmatimonadota > Gemmatimonadetes > Gemmatimonadales > GWC2-71-9 > 20CM-2-65-7. The sequence continues at coordinate 25,736 of QHUZ01000030.1, forward strand.
ACGTCACCCATGACGACCGCGGTTGGCGCGATGAACGCGGTAGGATGGACTTTGGGGTTGGGCGTGTGGATTACTGGCGCACCGGCGGGAATGGCCACTGCACCCACGCTTCGGTCGGCTCGCCGTTCTTCTGAGCCGGATTCCAGCGCAGATTCCTGGCCATGTCGAGCGCCTCATTGTTGAAAGTTTCCACATTGGAGGGCACGAACACCCGCGCCTCCATCGTCGTCCCGTTGCGTGAGACCCGGATGAGCAGGATCGCCTGCCGGGGGAACACCGGCGCGTCCTGAGCGACGGGAATGACGGTTGCGGACAGCGGTGTCGGGCGTGTATCCCAGCAGATGTTGTCCTGATTGTAGGCTGGGCCGAAGCGGTCACAGGGCCCCGCGTCGTCCTCGCTGGTTTGCATGTCCAATCGGACGTTGTAGGTCTCGCCTGCTGTGATGATGACCTGGCGATCGTAGGTCTGGTATCCCGCGGCGCGGACGGTCAAACGATGGACGCCGGGGGGGAGGTCCAGTTGCGTCCCCCGCACCGGCTGCCCTTCAACGCTGATGCGCGCACCGGCCGGCACATTCTGGAGGACGAGGTGACCGGGCGTCCCCATCGCCGGTGGCAGCGGGGGAATGACTCGTCGCGTGCTGTCGCGGCTCGAATCGGTCGCGGCGAGTCGCGTGGTATCGCGCGCGCTGCTGTCCGGCGCAGCGGTGGAGTCGCTGGCCGCGCCTCCCGGGCTCTTCGCGAAGATGAGTCCCCGCTTGTACGCGTAGAAGCCGCCGCCGCCGAACACCGCCCCGACGATGAGGAGCCACAGCAGCAGGCCGGAGAGCACCGAGCGGCGTGGCGCCTCGTCGCCCGTCGCGGGCGGCCGCGTTCCCGGCGCGCGCGGGAGTGGGGTCGTCGGCGCCGACGCGAGGCGCGCGCCGGTGAGCGACGGCATCGCCATCGTGGCGTCGGTCGTGAAGGTTACCGACCGACCGCTCTCGAGCACGCTGACCAGCTCGTCCGCGCTCTGAAAGCGCTGCCCCGGCGTCTTCGCCATCATCTTCCGGACGATTTCGAACAGCTGCCGCTTCTCGGGATTGTCGAGCGCTGGAGTCGGGATTTCCTCCATGATGTGCTTATAGCCGATGGAGAAGGAATCTTCGCCGTCGAACGGCACGCCTCCCGTGAGGCATTGATACGCAACGACGCCGAGCGAATAGAGGTCGCTCCGGCCGTCCAGCGGCTGCGCCTTGGCCTGCTCGGGACTCATGTAGTGCGGTGTGCCGATGGACATCCCGGTGCCCGTGAGCTTGCCGCCCGAGGCCGCCTTCGCGATCCCGAAGTCGGTGACCACCGCGTGCCCGTGTTCGTCGAACATGATGTTGTCGGGCTTGATGTCGCGGTGCACGATTTCCTTCTTATGCGCATACGCGAGCGCGCGACCGACCTCGGCCAGGATCTTCTTGATCTCGGCGGGAGGGAGGCTGCCGCGAGCCGCCAGGACACTCGAGAGCGGCTTGCCCCGCAGAAACTTCATGACGAAGTAGATGATGCGGCCCGATTTTCCGACGCGATAAATCGGAATGATGTTCGGATGTTCGAGCCGGGCGGATGTGCGGGCTTCGCGCTGGAAGCGCTCGACGAATTCCTTATCGAACGCGAGCGAGAACGGCAGCACCTTGATCGCGACTTCGCGGTCGAGCTGTTTTTCTTTCGCCTTGAAGACGATCGCCATGCCCCCGCGACCGAGCTCCTCGAGGATTTCGTATTCCTCGTTGAGCTCCTGGCGCACCATATCGATTTCCGTGATGTCCGGCGCCTCGGCGCGCACGCCCGTGGGCGTCGTCGCGGTCAGATCGAGGCCGCAAGAATCGCAGAACTTCGCGGTGTCCTTATTCTGAGTGCCACAGCGGGAGCAATACAATTCGGTCTCCGAGGGGTCCGGGCTAACTTAGGGTTCGCCCCGAAGCCGGTCAACAGATTTCAGAAGTCCGCGCCGAATGCCCCGTACAATTGCGCGTGTCCGGTTGCAGGCTGCGCGACGCCAAAACGCAGGCGTAGCGGGACGTCATAGGTCACCGTCACGTCGGCGACCAGCTCCGCGCCGACGGAGCGCAGATGCGTGAGCTGCGCGCGCTGACCGACATCCCACGCATCACCCACGTCGCCGAAAACCGAGAACGCGAGCTTGTCGGCGCCGAACGGCAGGTGGCCGAGCGCGCGCCCGATCAGTGCGAGCGGCATCCGATACTCGGCGCTGAGCGTCGCCGCGCGGCGGCCGTGCAGCTCTCCGGCGGCATACCCGCGCACCGGGAATGTGCGGGACGCGCCGACCGTCTGTCCGAACAGGAACTCGACGCCGCCCGACGACACACCGCCGACGGAGAATTGATCGGTGATCGGTCCGTCGAGCGCGCCGACCGCCCCGCGCACCGCCAGCACCGAGGATGCGAATCCGACGCGCGGCCCGAGCCGCAGGTAGACGTTGCCGCGGGCGCGAACTTCGTTGAGGAAGCGCGCGTTGCCCTGCTCTTCTGTGCGCCGGTAGAGGATCGACGCGGTGGCACCGTCCTGCAGTGAGACGGTGAGCGGCGCCGAGACGGCCGAACCGATCGAGAGGATCACCGATCCGCCGACGCGGTCGCGATCGATGCAGCCATTGCAGATGGCGGCGAGGCTCGTATCGGGGATCGAAACGAATCTCCTTCCTTCATATTCAGCGGCGAGCCGCAGGGAAACGAAGCTACGCCAGCGCTGCGCGACGACAGTGGCACCGATGGCCGCTTCGGGCCGGTTCTGCGACACGACGTGGCCCGTGCTGTCGATCCCGACCAGGGACCAGCGGGTCAAGAACGAGAAATCGAGCGTGGGATTGCCGAGGGCGTGATTAAGAAGGAAGAACGAGCCCTGGAGCCGCAGCGGCGAGGGCGAAACCTGCGCCTCGGCCAAATAGACATACCGTCCCACCGCGTCGGTGCCGGCAGTCGCGGCGCCAGAGAAGTGACCCGCCTGCCCGGCGTTGATTCCCAGGGGAAGCCAGAAGTGCGGCCGCAGGGAGCCCCACGACGAGTATCCTGTTTCCCGGATCGCGACGCGCGGAGCAGAATCGAACGCCGCCGGTGCGAACGAAGCCGGCGCCTGCACCACCGGACGCGATGTCGCGACCCGCAGCTCCCACCCGCCGTCCCCCACCGTCGTGAAGAGTATGCGGCCGTCAGGGAGCGGCGCGGGCGCACGGGCGCCGAGCGGCTCCGCGGTCAGCTGCGCGATACCGTCGCTCGCGCGCCAGCGATGAATTTGCGGAAACCCACCAGCGTCGGTCACGAACAACACGCTCGTACCATCGGCGGTCCACACCGGATCGGCGATCGCGGACTCGCCGAACGCTCGCGCGAGCACCACGACCGACTGCGGGTCCCCGGCGCGCCAGCGCACGAGCTCCCAGTGCCCGTTCTGATTGCGGGTCGCGGCGACCCAGCGTCCGTCTGGCGACGGCACGGTCGGTCCCCACGTTCCATCGATTGCGGCCGTTGGAATCGTCGGCGTGTCACCGCCGCCGGCCAGCTTCAGCGCCGACAGCGTACCGCCCCCCGCCCGTGGCTCGATCAGGCGGCCGTTGGTCGTCTGGCGCCTCCACGCGCCGTCGGGAGGGGGGGCCCAGCGCCACAGATCGCTGCGAATCGTCCAGCGACCGGTGAAATCAAGTTGTGCGACGATCAGCGTATCGCCGAGCCAGTCGTAGCTCACGCCGCCGTTGACGCGGTGGGAGCGCAGCACGGCGCCGCTCGTCGGATCCACGACGCGCAACCGCCGGGCGCCGCGGCCATCGTCGTAGAGGTAGGCGAGACTCCGGCCGTCGGGGGAAACCCGCGGCACCGGCTGCGAGCGCAGCCGGCCCACGAGCAGCTGCGCGCGTGCGCCCGATTGGGATGGGGGCACGGCGGCTGCGATCGACTGCGACCACTCCTCGGTCAGCGGCGATGTCACACCCGCTTGCCGCAGCTGACGGCCGACGCGGAACGGAATGAGCTGCCCAGCCGTCTTCTCGACGAAGCGGGGCACGATCGAGTCATTCACGTTGTGCGACAGGAATTCCCAGAAGCGGCTGCCGTAGGCATAGGGCGCGAGCCCGTCGGGCCAGCGAGTGAATAGGAGCGCGTCCCACGGCGAGCGCGCGTGACCGGACAACGCGTCCGCCGCGACCACCTCCCGATGAAAGCTGCCTTCCGCGCGGCCGCCGGCGGTAAAGCGTGACTCGTAGTACGTCGCCAGGCCTTCGGTGACCCAGGTCGGCTGGTATTGATTCGGAAAAAGTCCGGGCGCCCGGCCGAACACCGCCTGCAGTGTGTTCCACAGGCCCCGTGAGCGATCGAGATGAAAGACGTGCGTCAGCTCGTGTACGATCACGAGCCGCTCCCAGCTGTCGTAGGTCTGGAGCGCGGGATCGGTAACCGGCGGGACGAGCAGAATCGTGAAGCGGTTGGACGGAAACGTGGTCGTGAAGCCGTTCGGCGTATCGACGTCATCCGACAACGTCAGATCCACGATACCGCGCGGCGGATGGAGCTCACTCGACAGCAGCGCGTACGCACGCTCGGCTTCGGCCGCCGCCACAACCGCGCGCGCCCGATAGCTCGGACGAAAATGGAGGCGGAAGTGTTGGGTGTGGAGGGTACGCCAGCTGCCTGACGGGTCGACTTGTGCTGACGCGATGCTTGGAAGGAAAAGGAGCGCTAGGAGCGCTACACGTGCATCTTTCAACGCGCCATCTCGCGCAGAAAGTCTTCGATCCCTCGTGCGACACCGCGGGCATACCGGAGACGTCCCTCTGGGCTCGCCAGCATCGCCTCCTGCTCCGGAATCATCATGAACAATCCCTCGGTGAGCGCGGAGGGGAACCACGGATCACGCACGAGTGCGTAATCACCGCGGCCCATTCCCAAATCCCTAACCCCTAGCTCCCCAACAAGCGCGCGATCGAGGGCACGCGCCAGCGCGGCGCCGCGTGGATGGAAATAGTAGACACTCGTGCCGTTATTGATAAACGGATTCACACCATCGGGAAGGGCGTTGGCATGAATCGACACGAGCACATCGGCGTCGTGCTCTTCCGCAAAGCGCGTGCGCGGGAACAGGTCCACCGGATTCGAGTCGGTGCGCGTCAAGAGCACCATTGCCCCGGCCTGCTCGAGCAGCGGCTTGACCAGTTGCGCCACCGCGAGTGTCGCGACCGGCTCCCACAAACCGGAGGGCCCGTGCGCGCCCACCGGCGGATGACCGGGATCGATGACGATGGTGCGGCCGGCCAGAGGCCGGCGCGGATCGATCACGGGCGGGCGGCGAATCTCGAGCAGCAGATCGCGGCCGCTCCAGCGCGTGCGATACCCCCACACGCGTCCCGCCAGTGACACGGTGATCGTCACCTCATCCGCCGTCGGCTGCGCGTAGCTCATGCGGGTCACATAGGGATCGGTGCCGCCGTACTGCATCCAGTTCACGTCGGAGGCCACGCCGTAGAGCCTGAGCGTGAGACTCCTGTCGTCTTCCTCGACCTTGAATGGAACGTGCGCGGGAAGCGGCACGCGGAGGAGCAGCGAGCGCGGCCCCGCGACGAGACGCACCGACTCCACGATGCCCCCGGGCGGCGGCGTCCCGGGCGCGAGCGGCACGACGTCGGCGGTGTTCACCCAGGCCACCGCGCCCCGTGACAACTGCAGGCGCGTCTGGCTGCCCCAGCGCGCCGTCGCCACCGAGACCGTGCCCAGCGGGAAGAACCAGTTATAGGTACCGTAGGGCACCGCCTTGCCCACGGTCAGGCTGTCGCTCTTTCCCGTGTGCGCGGTGTCATCGTTCAGCACGATCACCGCCGGGTGCGCGCGATCCAGCGTGTCGAGAACGAGCGGCCACACGGCGCGCGCCGTATCCGTTCCCACGATCACCTCGAGGATCGCGTCACACAGTGGCTCGGTGGGCAGCCACGCGACGTAGCGATCGGCGGCCGGCGGCAGACGAAACGCCGTGGTGTCGGTCCCGAAGGCGCGCACGCCCCACGCCGGCTCTGCCGGAAGCGTGTCCGGGACGAACCAGATGGGCGTCTTCTTTCCTTCCATCCGCAGTCGTACCTGCGCGCCAGGGGTGGCGCGAACAAAGAGGCGAATTCCCTCGCCTGCGGGAAAGGCGAGCGAGTCGGTTGGGGTGAAGCTCGTCGTGTCGATCCAGGCGGTGGCGCCGACGGGCGGTCGGAACGGCTGCGCGATGCGCGCGACGAACGTGGTCTCCTGCTGCTCGGCACCGGCGCCGCCGCGCGCGACGATCTGAAATCGCGCCACCGAGTCGCTCGGGAGCGGTATCCACGCGAGCCACGTGCCGCTCGGCGACACGCGCGCCGGGAATCCGTTGATCGACAGCGCGACATCACCGCGACCACGGCCGACACTGCCGAACAGGAAGGAAGAATCCTGCGCCTGAATTGGCTCCGTGGTGTCGGGATAGACGATCGTGATGTGCAGCGGTTCGCCGGGAGCGGATAGGGATGGGCGACGGGATGCGGCGGAGGACGCGCAGGCTGCTCCCACCGCCCCCGTCGCGGCGACGAGGAGCGCGGCACCAATCAGTCGCATGTGGCGCAAGCTAGCGGCGAGCAATAGATTGGGCCACCTTACTTTATGGCACTGAGCGCTTGCCAGTATTGCGGCCGGCAAAACGAACCCGGTGCGCAATTCTGCTCCGACTGCGGGAAACCCCTCACCAAAGCCGCAGCCGCGCGAGCCGCGGTGGCGGCAGGCGGTGGAGGAGGCGTGGTCTCCCGTACGAGCGGGCCCGGATCCCCAGGGGGCGCGCCGGCGGACGCTCCCTGCCCGCTGTGCGGATCGATGGTCACGGCGCACGGAGCCGGTGGCGGTAGTGGAGGTGACCGACGCACCATTCCCGATAGACGCTCCGATCACTCCCTCACATTGGTTTTGGTTTCCGAGATGGCCGCCGACGTGGCGCGTTTCGAGCGCAAGACCACTGCCACGACCATCGGCCGGACCGAGGGAGACCTCCGCTTTCCGGAAGATCAGTTTCTGTCGCCCCTGCATTCCAAGCTCTCATGGGAAGAAGGCCGGCTCGAGGTGCGCGACCTCGGCAGCCGCAACGGGACATGGGTATTCCTCGAAGGACCCTATCGCCTGACCGAAGGTGACCTGATCCTCATCGGCTCCCAAATCATGCGCTTCCGCCGGCTCGGCTACCCCGGCCCCCACAGCGCAGAAGCGGACGCTACGAAGCGTATGGGCAGCATGACGCCCAGTGCCGACATCGCCAGCCTCACGCAGCTTCGCGCCGACGGCAGCTCCCGTGACGTCATCCAGCTATCGCCCGGGCGCGATGTGCACATCGGCCGCGAGCGCGGCGACTGGATTTTCCCCTACGACCCGTCGATGAGCGCGCAGCATGCGACTGTGCGCTCCGAGGACGCGGACTTCGTGCTGGTAGACGACCACAGCCGTAACGGCGTCGCGATCGCGGCTCGCGGGGCCATGACGCTGCAGCACGGCTCGCGGATCATGGTCGGCGACAAGCTGCTGCGGATCGAGCTGCCCGGCGGTGAGGGAGGAGGCACGGGAGGAGGGCCGATGCTCGCATGAAGATCTGCCCCGTCTGCTCCACCGAATACGCCGATGACGTGAAGTTCTGCCCCAACGACGGGCAGACGCTCCGGTTCGCGTCGCCGGCGGGCGACCTCATGGGCCAGGTGATCGCCGACCGCTATCACGTCGTGAAAAAACTGGGCGAAGGCGGGATGGGTCAGGTCTACCTCGCCGAGCACGTGAAGATGGGGCGGCGCAGCGCGATCAAGGTGATGAACCCCGCGATGGTGCACGATCCCGACGCGGTGGCGCGCTTCAATCGCGAGGCCTCGAACGCCAGCCGCATCACGCATCCCAATGTCTGTGCGATCTACGATTTCGGTGAGACGCCCGACGGGCTGATCTATCTCGCGATGGAGTTCATCGAGGGTGAGCCGCTGACCGATCTGCTCCAGCGCGAAGGCGCGCTCCCCGTGCCGCGCGCAACCGCGATCTTCCTGCAAACCGCCGACGCGCTCCAGGCAGCGCACGATCTCGGCATCGTGCACCGCGATTTGAAGCCGGACAACATCATGTTGACGAGCCGCAAGAGCGGTGGTGAGACGGTCAAGGTGGTGGACTTCGGTATCGCCAAAGCCGTCGGCGGCGACCAGGCGGGCCAGAAGGTCACCAAGACGGGCCTCGTCGTTGGGACGCCTGAGTTCATGAGTCCCGAACAGCTCTCGGGCGATGCGGTGGACGGCCGGAGCGACCTCTATTCCCTGGCGCTGGTGTTCTACCGGATGCTGATCGGCAAGCTGCCGTTCGAAGCGACCAGTGTGCAGGAGACGATGATCAAGCGCCTGACTGATGAACCGATCACGCTCGCCGCAGCGCGGCCCGATCTCGCGTTCCCCGCCGGGTTGCAGCCGGTCCTCGATGCCGCGCTCGCCCGCACGCCGCAGGAGCGCTACCAGAGCGTTGCGAAGTTCGCGGCTGACGTCGCTGCGGTCACCGGCCGGCCGACGGCCAGTGCCGTTCCGGCAACACAAGAGAAAACGCAGTTGCTCGACACGACCTCTGGAGCCACGCAGCGGATATTGGCTCCGGCCGCCAGGAAGCGCTCGCTCATCCCCGTGGTGGCCGGCGTCGTCGTGATCCTCGCCGGTGGCGGCGCGTGGGTGGCGCTCAGCGGCGGGAACAAGGCCAACCCGAACGCCGGGGATACGACGACGCACGTGGCGCGCGACACAGCGGCAAACAGTGGTGGGCGACAATCTGGAGGCATTACCACCCTGCCCGTCCGAGACACCGGCCGCCGCGCGCTGCCCCCAGCCGCGCCTCCAGTCCCGCCTCCGTCCACCGCGAGCCGGTACGATGACGCGGCCGGTCGTCGGGCGCTCGACCATCTCACCGATCCCGATTTTATGGACACCATGGCTGAAAACGCGCTTGTGGACTCGGCCAACGTGATCTATCGCGCCTCGGTCGCAGACACCGCCAAGGCGTATGCCGCCTACACGCTCGCGCAGCTCTATATCGTGAAAGTCCAGGACGTCGGCGCCGCGCGCGAATGGATTTCGACCGCGCTGCGGCTTGCTCCGGGCGTCAAGCGGTACAAGGATCTTCGCACGTCAATCGACACCTTGCAGCAGCGGCGGCGACCATAGCGATGTTCGGACGAAACAAGTCCATCCGTGTCGAGGTCTTCGGCAAGACCGATCTGGGCCGCACGCGCGATCACAACGAGGATCGCTTTCTCGTCGCGGACCTGACGCGCAAGACGGCATCGCTGCAGCCCGACGTGCGGCAGCACGACATCGGGCCGCGCGGCACGCTGTTCGTCGTGGCCGACGGCATGGGTGGCGCCGCGGCGGGCGAGCTGGCGAGCGAGATGGCGACCGACACGATCTACGCCCACCTCCTCAAGACCTGGAATGACGACGAGGTGACGCCGCAGCGCTTTGCCTACCGGCTCAAAGAGGCCGTCGAAGTCGCCAACGCGAGCATTCACGCGCACGCGAAGGCGCACCCGGAAGTGCGCGGGATGGGCACGACGACGACGGCCGCGGGTGTTCTCAACGATCACCTCTATCTCACGCAGGTCGGCGACAGTCGCGCGTATCTGATTCGCGGCGGCAAGGCGCACCAGATCACCAAGGATCAGTCGCTCATGCAACGCCTCGTCGAAGCGGGAGAGCTGACCGAAGAAGAAGCCGCGCAGAGCGAGCGCCGCAACATCATCCTCCAGGCGCTCGGCCCCGATCCGAAAGTGAAGGTCGATCTCACGCACCAGGAGGTGCGCCGCGGCGACATGCTGGTGCTCTGTTCGGATGGGCTCTCGGGCCAGGTAAAGAAGGACGAGATCGCCCAGATCGTGAGCACGACGCCAGACTTGAGCGCCGCCTGCGACAAGTTGATCGCGCTGGCCAACGAGCGCGGCGGCCCCGACAACATCACCGTCGTCATCGCGCGCTTCGACGGCGACGGCCTGCGCTCCTCGAACCCCGGGCTACAGGAAGACGTCGGGCATCAGGTCTATCCGCTGATCGACACCGAGACCAGCACGGAGCCGGTCCCCGTGTACAAGGGCAGCCGACCACCGGTGCCCAATCGCGAGACGCGCAAGGAGACCCGGACAATCATCCTCGCGTTGTTCGCAATCGCCGCCGCTCTCATCTGGTACTTCACCCGGAATCAGTGAAAGCACAGTTCAAGTTTCTCTCCGGGGCCCGCGCGGGGCAGATCGAAGCCTTCCGCAAGGGTTACATCGGCCTAGGCCGTCACCCGTTGTCGGACGTGCGCTTCGACGCCGAGCGGGACCTCGACGTCTCGTCCCGGCATGCGGCGATCGTTCGGAAGGCCGAGGGGTTCGTCCTGCAGGATCTGGGCAGCCGCAACGGCACGTTCGTGAACGGCCAGCGCGTCACCGGCGACACGCTGCTGCGCGAAGGGGACGTCATCGGATTTGGCGCCAACGGGCCCGCGCTCGAGTTCGCCGTCATCGAAACCGATGTCGATCTCCCGGTTACGACCGGCGCGGAGGGACTCGCGGAGCGGGCATCGGCGCCGCGGGACGTCATGGCGGCGGCGCCCCGGGCGACGGCCCCACGGCCCAGCACCGGCGTGCGGATCAGAGCAGAGGTCGCACGGCAGACCGCGCAGCTGCGGCGCACGACCAAGGTCCTCATCGTCGTGCTGCTGATCGTCGGGACCGGGTTCACGTGGATGCAGCTGGACGGCCGCCGGCGCGCAAACGAGCTCCGGCAGCTGCAGCTGCGGGCCGACAGCCTGATGCGCGAATCGCGCGGCATGTCCTCGCACATCCAATCCGAGCTGCAAGGCGTGCGTGACGCGCTGCAGGCGGCACAAGACGAGACCGCGCGCCTGCGGCGCGAGCTCAACGCCTCTGGAGGCGACGCTGCGTCGGTGACTCGGCTGCGCACGGAGTTGGATGCCGCCGAGCGGCGCCTCGCGGTGGGCGGCGTGGACTACCGGGCGATCTCGCACCGCAATCAGGACGCAGTGGCCATCGTGCTGGTCGAGTACACCGACGGCGAGCGATACAGCGGCACGGCGTTCGCGTTCGACTCGCTGGGCACGATGATCACGAACAAGCACATCCTGATCGGCGAAGATGGCACCAAGACGCCGCAGCGGCTGGGCGTGATCTTCTCGGGCAGCACGCAGTTCTGGCGCGGCGACCTGGTCGGCGTGTCGCCGGACGCCGACGTCGGCGTGTTTCGGGTGACGATCAAAGGTGGGACGCCGCGGATCGCCGGACTCGCCCGTACCCGCGAAGGAGGGGGGCTCGAGCGCGGCGATCCGGTCGCGATCCTCGGCTATCCCCTGGGATTCGATCTGCCGATGGAATCGCGGGGTGGACAACCGATCGCCGAGCCGACGCTTACGGTGGGCACGGTGAGCAAGGCGCTGACGGCGGTCATCCAGGTGGATGCGTACGGGGCGCCGGGGTCATCGGGGAGTCCGATCTTCGATCGCGAAGGGAAAGTGATCGCGATGTTGTACGGCGGTGAGCGGGAGTCGCAGGGCAAGATCATCTTCGCCGTGCCGGCGTATGTTGTTGCGGACTACCTGAAGAGCCTCAATCTCGCGCGCTGATTAGTACGCGGCGCGTCCCGTCGTCACCACGCGCAAGACCGACTCCTGATTGAACCGGCGCTTGTACTCGGCGATAATCGCGACGATCGCCGCTTCGGTGGCGGCCGACCGTGTCGGATGTACCACCTCGAGGACGAAGCTGGGCTCACGCGTGGCTCGCCCGTCCGCGCCGCGCCACTCGCCCTCGGCGGCCCAGAACGTGAACCCTTCCGGCAGTCGGGCGCTGACGACATCAGCCACAAATACGGCCCAGGCAGAGTCGGTGACGCCGAGCGTCCGCGCGACGTTGCGGCCGAAGTAGAGACGCTCGGTCACCACCGGCTGCAACCCGCTCGACTGAATCGCGGGGGCGCAGGCGGTCACCAGCAACGCCGCCAGCGTCAGCGCTCTCATCCCTGCCCCAACCGGTCGGATTCGCGGTGCTTCGCCAGCAGGCGCTCGGCGAAGTCGACGCGCTCCTCCAGCTCCGTGACGCGATGCTGCATCGCGGCAAGATTTTCCTGCAGCTCGGCGATTTCGGGATCGGCGTCCTGCGCGCCGCGCCGGCGCAAACGGAGCCTACCCGACCCCGAGATCGCACGCCCGACTTGAATTGCGATCAGGATGACCGCGGCGCCGAGTGCCCAGCTGGGGATGATGAATGGCATCAAAACCTCGTGGTGAAGACTGCCGGACTCAACGCTGACACGCCGTTTTCATCGAAGCTCTCGATCGCCACCCAGTAATCCTGCCCTACCGTCAGCGCGCGCAGCTCGAGGGTCGTCCCCTGATCGGCAAAGCGCTGGTAGGTCTGATACAACTTCGCCGGTGCGATGCCCCAGCGCACATTGTAGCCCACCACGCCGGGCACCGGTTGCCAGGTGATGACCGCGTTGCGCGCGTCGCGGTCGCGCCGCGCTGTCAGGCCTTTGGGCGTCGCGGGGCGTGAGCTTGCCGAACCCCAGCGGTGGCCAAACACGCGGATATCACTGATCGCGAGATTCGCGGCACCGACGTGAATGTGGTCGTAGCGTACGAAGCGGGCGCGCACCGGGGTCTGCATTTCGACGTACGCGTTGGGGCGATCGCGCCGCTCGCCCGAGAGATCCGCGACGACGGCCCACTCGCGGCCGTCGAGCGACGCTTGGAGGCGGAACTGCGTGACGACGTTCGAGTCGGTCCCGTAGAGACCAGACTTGTAATCGGCGTAGTTCACCTGGATCGCTTTCACGTCGTACGTCCCGCCCAGATCGATCGTGAGCCATTCGCCGGGCCGATTCTGTCTCGCCACCCAGAACGTGCGCGGATTCTCGTCGGTGACTCGACTGGCGGGAAAGCTGTCGAGCGTCGAAGACGCGGTCGCAGCCTTACGGTAAGCGTGTCGGACGCTAGCGGCCGCAGGCATCGGGGTGTTGTGCCTCGTTCACTCTTGCCTTCACACCACCCATCCTCATCCAGCCCGACCGTCGCGATGTGGAATCGGTCATGTACACCCACCAACTCTGGACCGGTTCGCGGATTGTCCGCAGCCAGCTGACCGTTCGGCCCAACTCCGCGGTGGTCGTCTCGAACTCTTGGCCATGCCACCTCATGCGATTGACGCCCTCGCGCACGGAATTGAGGATCTCCAACGTGTCCCCGACGCGAAAACCGGAAGGCTTCTGTCTCATCTCGGACGTCTCTGCGACGACGATGGCGAGTCCGGTTGGACTCAAGATCATGATGCCGCTATCGGTGTGCACCCGCGATCCGGCGACAACTCTTGCCAGGCTGTCGGAATAGAACGTGGGCAATGCTCGCAAGGTGCCGGGGGTAATCATGGTCGTAGTGCCGTAGGTGCAGCATTCGTACGGACAGACGCCGTGAGCAATGTACTCGGGGCCGGATGCACCCGCCGGCGATTCCACACTGGACCTCAGAGGCGGAACGATGGCGTCCGATGCTTCCGGAGGCGGAGCGGCAGGTGCGGCAGCCGGTGCGTTTTCGGCGCGCCGCTCGGGCGTCCGCTCTGCGCAGGCGCACAGTGCCGCGAGCACGGCGAGCAGCAGACTACGCGACAGCGACCGAGTCGGACTCATGAATCGACGCAGTGTGCCGCTGCCGGAGGATGATCCACTCGGCGACGATGAGATTGGGAACCCAGCAGAGCCACGAGATCGTCTGATAGGCGGCGTCGAACGGCAAGCCCGCCATCTGACTCAGCGGGAGATAGATGCGGAGCGTCACCGCCGCGAATGTCAGCGCGTAGCTCCGGATCATCCAGCGGCGATGCGAGACCCGGTCGCCTGCGCGGATGTGGCGGTACGCATTCCCCGTCGCAAACAGCCAGAGTACCGCAAGCAACCCGAATCCCATGTGCGTCGGCAATCCCGCTTGCGACATGGTCGCGAGCGCGAAGGCCGCCACTCCACCGAGCAGGACGCTGACCACGTACGTGCGCCCCATCCACCGATGGACTTGCAGAAAACGATTGCGGAGTCGGGTGTTGAGCTGAAACGGCCCGATGGCGAGGGCAATCCCTGCCCCAGCGAGGTGCAGGTGCCGCTGGCGGCACAGTGGCGAAGCGCTCTTGCAGGAATGGCGCTCGCATGGCGGGGACGAACAGCAGCGCGATCGCGTACACGGCGATGATCAATGCCAACGTGGTCATCACGCCCCAGCCGAGCTTGCCGATCATAGGTCGCCCCATCGTTCGCTGCATCGTCGTCCCCTAGGCATCAGCCAAGCCATCCACAAATCTGTCCATCTCGCGTGACGAGCGCAGGACGTAGACGCGTTTGCGCGGCTCGAGCGCCTCCAGCCGCCGCAGAATCGAGCCCCGCCGCCGCGCGGGATACGTCCAGATCCATTTCAGGAATTCCCACGTCAATCGCTCCGGGCATCCCGTTGGCAACTCCTCGCGATTCCGGTCACCGTGCTGCAGCTGGCGTCGCATCACGCGCCACAGACAGACGAGCCGCGGGATGTCGAGAAACACGACCGCATCGCAGGCCGCGAGACGAATATCCAGCGTCCCGCCGTAATTGCCATCCATGATCCAGGCCGGTGTGCGCACCAGGGCTTCGACCTTCGTGCGCCACTCGTCGGCCGGGGTCGGATCCCAGCCCGGACGCCAGTACAATGCATCGAGATGGATGAGCGGGAGCTGCGTTCGCGCGGCGAGGCGTCGGGCGAATGTCGTTTTCCCGGATCCGCCGCTGCCGATGACGAGAATGCGCTGCAGCGCGGCGACCGAACTCAGCGTCCTACTCGGAGTCTTGCACCCAGACGTAGGTCTGGCCGTTCCACACGAACCAGCCGCTCGCGTGCCAGTCCAGCACGCGCACGCCAGCTCGATACCCGAGCAACTCGGCGAGGCTCCAGTCCGAGAATTCGACGCGGCCGTTGGCGAGCGGCTTTCCGGCGCCGAGGATGTGTACGGAGCGATCGATCTGATTCACGATCGCCACGCCGTGCCGCCGGCCGGCTTTGTCGACGATGCCCAGGGCGATGTCCCACAAGCCGTCGCCGTCCAGATCACCGTATGCGATCTCGGGACTGACTCGTGACGTGAAGTCGTACCCGGCCCAGAAGCCAGCCTTGGTCAGCGCGCTGTCCGCCCAGAGGGGTACGGCAGATGAGCGCGAAGCCCACTGCGCGCGGACGGTGCTTGCAAGGAGGACGAGAACTGCGGGGAGGAGAAACGCGCGACTGGTCATGGTCAGGCTCCTTCATCGCCCTCGAGTCGGGAGGGACGCAACGCGATGAGCGTGATGATCGACAACACCCCGACGCCAGCTGGTACGATGCTCCCCGACATCACGTAGCCGACCCAGCAAAACAGCCCGGATCCCTCGACGACGGCCCAAATCAGGATCGCGGCGCCGCGCACCTCGGCGCGGCTCCAGTAGTCGTCGGGGGATTGGTCTGTGCTGCGCTGCGGAATCCGTGGCCGCAGGAGAACAAACGCAACGCTGAGATTCATGAGGGCGAGACCCGCGGTGGCGTAGCCGATCAGCGGACTGCCACCCCCGAGCGGGCCCTGCTTACGCAGCAGAAAGAAGAAGGTGGCACCCACGAGGATTTGCCCGATTCCGAGTGCCGCGTGGAGGATCCGGGCACCGCGGACTACTGCGACGGGCTGCACGGCAGGGTCCATGTGAATGGGTTACCCCTCAATTCGCCTTGAGGACCGCCTCGATGAAGCTCAGGCCCTTCGTTTCGACCCACGCCGCGGACACGGCGGCGATGCCGATGGTGCCGAGGCGATCGCCCGTTCCGGTCGGCGGCCGCCCTTTCCAAGGCGCGCGCTTGACCTCGCGATGAACCACGATGCCGTGCCGCGGGTCGTAGCGGAAGATGAGCGCCGAGGCGAGCCCGCTGCGCGGCGTGAAGGAGAGAGCGACACTGGGATAGGCGTCGTCGCGCTCGATGTGCTCGCGCACAGACGCCTCGTGACCCACGGTCTTGAGCTCGGCCATGATCGTCTCGAGCACGGGGCGCACGACGGCGTGCAGCCGCTCGCCGCACATCCGGCGATCGGCTTGATCGCGCGGCGTCTTGTCCTCGGCCTGCTGCTTTGCCGTCTGTGCGGCATACGCCTGCAGCAGTGCCTGCAGTTTGCCTTTGAATTCGTCGGTCATAGTCTCCGTTACCGGCGCAGCGCGTGCCCGGACCGATGAGGGTCTTCCACCCGAATATACGTCACCGGTGGCGTATGCTTCTTGAAGCGCTGTCGCACATCCGGGCCCAGTTGCCGGAAGGCCTCGACGGAGAGGGCTACGCCGCTCGCGTCGAGCCGGGCAGTGACGTTCACGGTCTTCCCGAGGATGTCGTACCGCTTGTCCGACTGCAGGCCGAACTGACCCGCGACGACGGGCCCGAAGTGCGCTTTGACCGTGAGCCGGGATTCCCAGCCGCGATCGACCATGAGGCGGTCAGCCGCATCCTTGAGCTCGAGCAGCCCGAGGACTCCGCGATCGACCGACTCGGCGGGAAATACGGCAAGCGTTGCGTCACCAATGAACTTCACGACGCGGCCACCGGCAGCAGCCACCGTGCGACCGGCCACCTCATAGTACGCGTCCATCACGCGGGCCACCTCGACGTCGTCGAGTCGCTCGGCCTGGGCGGCAAAATGTGTGAAATCGGTGAACGCGACCAGCAAGGAGAGTTCGGAGAAGTCGAACATAGTGCCTCCGGCGATTGGGGTGTTTGACGTCGGCCCGATGTCCGACAGTGACTGAACTGGAGGCGCAGGCCCAAAGTCCTGCAGTGCGGAGCAATCTACATGCGCGAGTACAGAACGCGAGAAGCTATGAGGGGGGCCGATCGACGTTCGTGCGACCTTTGCGGACGCGATCGGTGAAATTGTAGCCGTTCACGGAGTCATGCTCGGGAACGTGACGACGAAAGCGTCAAGTTCAGGACGGATATCAATACCTCTGAAATCCGCGATCGTTGCGTCCACGCCGGACAGGTCAGCCGCGGCATGCGTCGTGGTGAGCCCCACGACCCGAGCCCCCGCCGCCCGCCCCGCCGCGACGCCCGCAGGCGCGTCCTCGAACACGATGCAGGCCGGCGGCGCGTACCCGAGGCGTTCCGCGCCGAGCCGGTAACCGTCCGGCGCCGGTTTGCCGCGTTTGACCTCCTCCGCGACCATCATAACATCGGGAATCGGTATACCGGCGGACCCGAGCCGGAGCCGTGCCAAGTCTCGGCCGCACGACGTTACGATCGCCCAGCGGTGACGCGGCAGGGAGGCGACCAGTTCCCTGGCTCCCGGCACGGGCTTCAGCCCCTCGCGGTCTGCAAGCTCGGTCGCATCGAGCCACTCGACTTCCGTGTCCGTGGCAAGCCTCGGCAGCACCATGCGCAGCGTGTCCAGCGCGCGGCGGCCGTGGGCGATCTGGAGAAAGGGCGCGGGATCTATCTGGTGGCGCTCTGCCCACTGACGCCAGGTCCGCTCGACAATCGAGCGTGAATCGACCAACACGCCGTCGAGATCGAAGAGAAACGCCTTGCAGCGTAATTTCTTCGCGGCGTCTTCTACCGTACGCGAACCGCCGTCAGAAACGGATCCTGGCCCTCCGGAGCCGTAAAGATGCGCAGCGTGTCGCCGTGAACCTCGAGGTAGGCCGTATCCAGGTAGTGGTTCAGCACGTATTCAGCGGGGATTCCCTGACAGTTCGGCTCGCCGTTCGAGCGGAGGCCCGAGTGTTGCACGATGAGCCGCGACGAGCCCGAGTCCACTGCGTAGGTCCCCGTGAGCGCCTGCTTGCCCGAGCTGACCAGCATCGTGCCGTCGCCGCGGAATTCCATCGCAGCGTTCCGACAGGGCTCGAAGTCACCGCTTCCCTGGCTGCGCCACACGCCAACAAGGCCTTTGGCCAACGATGGAGGCTGGGGCGGGCGGCACCCGAGCCACACGAGGAGGAGAAGGCTGATACGCCGCATGACTTCAGGATAACGTCGAACGGGGCCCCTTCGGAAGCAACTATCGCTTCACCTTCTTCTTCGCGGCAACGGCGATCGATTTCTCGGCCCAGGGGCGCAGGGCCCCGGGATCGTCGAGCAGGTCGACGGGGACCTGGTAGTACTTCATCCCTTCGCTGCCCTCGCCATACGGCTGGAACGGCTTCATGCCCCGCTGCTCGAAATCGGGGCGGTTGGTGTCGTCCACTTTGAAGTAGAGCGTGTCGTCAGCGATGAGGGCGAAGAACAGGTCGCCGGCGTAAATGCCGACTCCGCCGAACATGGCGCGCGCGCGGACCCGCGACGCGACCCGGCTCAGTTGGTCCAGGATGAACGTGCGGAAGCTCGCGCTGACGGCCACAGGTCATGCTCTCATTGGACTCGCCGTCGGACAGTCTCGATGTCGCGCACGGGACGCACCTCGACGCAGCCGGTGCGAGCCCAAGGAAACTCCTTCGCGATCTCGACGGCCTCATCAATGTCTTTCGCTTCGATGAGATTGAAGCCTCCCAGGACCTCTTTGGCTTCACTGAACGGGCCGTCCCTGACTTGGGTGCGGCCGTTGCGGATCCGAACGGATTTCGCCGTCTCGGCACCTTCGAGCATCTGGCTGTCGGTGAGCCGTCCATCGCGGCGCAGTTCGTCGGCGTGCGCGAGACACCCACGCATCATCCGATCGGTCTCCGCGCGGGGTAGCGCGTCATAGAGCGCGGGATCGTTGTAAATCACGAGAACGAATTTCACTCTGGTGCAGTCCTCCCTGAGGTGAGAGCAGTCATTGACGACGTTCCACCACCATCATCATGAACGAACCCGGAATGACGGGTGGACGGCGTCTCGGATTGGCGGCCGTAGAATCGGTCGGCGCAGGCCCGAACTTCGCCGAGACGACGTAGACGCGATGGGTCGTGGGGTCGAGACCCATGTTGCGGCCGCCGAGCGCGGTTTGGAGGTTCTCCACGACGTGGAATTGGTCGGGACTATCCTCGTGAATGACCGTCAGCGTGCCATCCGCGTTCGCCGCGAACACGTCGCCCGTGGCGGGATCGAACGCCGCACCATCCACCCCGGCGCCGATTGGCGCAGTGGCGACGACTCGGCCGGTTTGGTAGTCGGAAACCGCCAGCACGCCGTTGCGACAGCCGCTGAACAAACGGTGATGCGGGGTATCGATGGCCATGGCGACCGGTTGTTGGCAGGGTGCCGTGGACCAGCGGCGAGTGACCGTGAGAGACTTGCCGTCGATCTCCACGACTTCGCCGTTGTCAACGAGGTTGACGAAGAGCTTGCCGTTGCCCGCGGGAACGCCCGTCTCAGGCTTACCGCCGAGGGGGATGTTCGTGACGAGCCGCCCGGGGCCGGGATCGATGACGGTGGAGGAATGGGCATCGCCGTTGAACGTGAAGACGCGATTCGAGGGCGCGTCGTAGACGATCGCGTCGGCGTCCTCCGCGGCAGGAATGCGGCCCAGCACCTGGAATGTCGTCGGGTCGCACATGACGACGGCGCTGTCGTTGCCGGAAGTCGCGAAGCCGTGGTGCGCCGCGTCCACGAGCGCGACCCCGTGGGCGCCGTGAATTTCATGGATCTCGCCGAGCAGTCTTCCATCGGTTTCATCCACGACCATGACGCGATCCTGCCGCGCGATGAACACGCGGTGCCGAGGCGGATCGGGGATGACGTAGTCCCAACGGCCGTCTCCGCCGAGGACGTAGGTGTGCGTGATCTGGTACGGTGCCGGCGTCTGAGCGGCGAGACTCGACACCGCGCCCAGGGCAAGCACAAGGGCGACACGACGCATGGAGACTCCTTTTAGGAAGCGCCCGGACCTGGTGGGGTGCGGCGCCGGCGAACGACGAAAAGGATCACAACCAGCACAACCACGAAGATTAGACCCAGTTGCCAGTTCACGTGGTCTCCCGGTGGAGGTTAGGCTGATTCTACCATGGACACCGGGCACCGCCAGCCGAGGGACTCCCTAGGCTGGAGGTCCCAACCGCTCGGTGAGGAGACCACGGAACGCATCGACCTGTTCCGGCTGCGCGAAACAGTGTTTTGGCACGATGTTGAACATCAAGTCGGATTGATATAACACGAACACCGTGGCTCCTTCCCTCCAGCGAATCAGATGATTCCAGGGCAACCGCGTCGTGCTGTTGGCGTTGGTCGACTCAATCCCGGTGTCGGTGCAGGCCGACTCAAACGGGAGCTGGAGATTGCGCTGTTAGCTGTAGACGCGACGCACGCGTTGGGGAAGGTAGATGAGGCGGACAAACAGCTGCACCGCGGCGAGAAACAGAAAGATCAGAAGGGGAGGCAGTCCCGTCTGCGGATCCTGAACCGAAATATCTGCGAAGAGCAGCACAGCCACACCCAGCACGACCCAGAACGCGATCCACGCAACGCGCTTCCAGCCGCGCTTCTGCATGTGCAGCTTGTTTGCAGCGACGCAATCGTCCACGGACAGCTGACCGGCGAACTTGATCATCGGCTCGCTACGAGGCTCGGCACGTACTCCGCAAAGGTGCGCTTCTGCTCTGCGGGCAGCGCTTCGAACGCGCGTACGAATTGGTCGGTTCGAGTCGAGCCAAACCGCCGCGCGCCAGCCCGAAGGTACGCCAGCAGCTCGGGGAGCTCCCGGATCCCGCCGGCGGCCTTCACCTGGCACCTCCCGTTCACCACGTCGTGCATCAAGCGCACATCCTCGAGCGTCGCCCCGCCGTCGGCGTACGCGGTGGACGTCTTCACGAAGTGCGCACCCGCCTGGGCAATCCAGTCACAGGCCCGGCGTTTTTCTTCCTCGCTCAAGTAGTAGTTCTCCGTGATGACCTTGACGACCCTGCCCGCAGCGGCGCTGACGACGCCTTCGATGTCTTCCATGAAGACCTGTTGCTCGCTGTTCTTGAGGGCCGGGATGTTCATCACCATGTCGATTTCCTGTGCGCCGAGGCCCAGCACCTGCTCCGCCTGATAGCGCTTCATCGCTGGTATTTCGTTGCCGTGCGGAAAACCGACCACCGTTCCGACGAGCACGTCGGTGCCTCGCAGCAACTCGACGGCGAGCGGGATGTAATGCGGTTGCACCGTAAGAGTGGCGGCGCCGAGTCGAGCGGCGGTCTCCCCGAACTGCACGACTTCCGCCCGCGTGGCATTTGGGCGGACGATCGAATGATCGAAGAGCTTCGCAAAGCTGCGCGCGTCGATGGTCATGGCTCTAATCTACTCCTGAGGGCTCATTCGATAAGTTATACCGCTGCTTGTTTCATCACCGGAGGAGGTCCGCCCTGCGCTCCGAGCTCGTATTCCTGCTGCAAGTGTCCCGACCCGGTCTGTGGCTCACGGCGATCGCGTTCTACATGCTGCCACTGGCGCAGCGAAATGTGTTTCACTCCGTCGCTTTCTGGCTCGGCGCCTTGTACGTCAGCCTTCCCATGGGTCTGCTGCTCTACGGCTGGAACGACATCGTCGACTACGAAGTCGACCGCCTCAACCCTCGCAAAGGTACGTTCCTGTTCGGCGCGCGCGGCACGCCGGAGCAATTGCGCCGGTTGCCGCTCCGCATCGCGCTCGTGCAGCTGCCGTTCGTGGTCGCCTGCAGTTTGCTCGGCGGAGCGAAGCTGCTGCTGTGCTTCGCCGGCATGACCGCCGCAGCGGCGCTGTATAACTGGCCCCGCTACGGCTTCAAGACGCGCCCGCCGCTCGAGATCCTGAATCAGGCGGGGTACCTGTTCGTGTTCCTGCTGAGCAGTTGGCTGAATGACGTTCCACTGCTCCCCTGGGCCACCCTGGTCTTCGGCGCGCTTTTCGCCATGCACTCGCACGTGTTCGGCGAAGTGATGGATGTGGAGCCTGACCGTTCGGCCGGCCGGCGGACCACGGCCGCGGTCATCGGCCGAGTTCCGGCCAAACTATTGATCGTCACGCTGCTGTTGTGTGAAGCGGGGTTGGTCGTTAGGGTTTTCGGCGCGAAAGAGCTGGCTGCGTTCCTGCTGGTGACCGCGGCGTGGTTCGCCATCGACGCCATGCTGATCTGGCGCAGCCGCCCCTACAGCAACGGGACGATGCGCTTCTTCATGTTGGCCTGGAACGCGATCGCGCTGATCAACATGCCGTGGATGTGGGCGAAGGCCATCCTGCTGCACATGCGGTGAGCTCTGGCGACTCGTCACAACACGGGCTCACCGGCACGCTGGTCGCGCTGGAGTCTGACACGCGCTCAGGCCTTCGCCGCAACCCATCGCGCCGCCGCTCGCTGCATCAGGGCCTGCCCGTGCCACGCGCACAGCACCGGCACATCACCCGGGATTTGAGCGGCGAGCCGCGGATGCGCGAACAGGATTACCAGCGACGCTCCGGGCACCAGCCGCTCCAGCCTGGCTCGTGATACTGGTCCAAGATCAGCACGACCCTTCCACGACCTCGGCTCGGCGTAGACAAGAACCAGGTGCCTGGTGTCTGGTGTCGGGTGCCTGAGAAACCGTGCACCTTGCGCGGTCAACGACTTGGCGAACACGTCGCGCGGCGGGATCGTGTAAGGTCCCCCTACATCATCATCCACGATCGTGATGCTGAGCGTCGCGCTGAGCTGTGGCCGCTCGCCGCGCACCAGGTGCACTGCGCGATCGGCCAATTGATCAGCGAACTTCTGGTGCTCGCCGAGCAAAGCGTCGTCCAACTCGATCGGCTGACCGGGACCGGCCCACGCCGCGACTGCCTGTTCATACCGCGCGAGCGCCGTTTCCGCACGATCCGCCGGGACCGTCTCCAAGGACCTCACGACGCCAGCCCAATCCGTCGGATACAGCAGCATGTCACACCCGGCGGCGATCGCCGCCGCTGCGGCGTTGCCCTCCGGCGCCGCCGCCGTCGCACCGCCCATGATGAACGCGTCCGTCACGGTGAGTCCGCGAAATCCGAGCGTGTCGCGCAGATACCCGAGAATGATCGGCGAGAATGTCGCGGCAGATCCGCTGGCGTCCCACCGCGGATAGGCGACGAATGCCGGCATCACGCTGCCGACGGCGGCGTCCACCGCCGCTTTGAAGGGAGCGACATCGGTGCGCTGCACCTCTTCGCCGAGTGCCTCGACGATCGGCAGCCCTTCGTGGGAATCGGTCGTGGTGCGACCGTGCCCGGGATAGTGCTTGGCGCAGGCCATGACGCCGTGCTCCTGACAACCCTTGATCCACGCCGCCGCGTGCGAGCCGACGAGGCTCGGGTCGGCGCCGAATGAGCGCGTCTGCACGATCGGATTTTTCGGCTCGGTGTCGAGATCGCACACCGGCGCGAACACCCAGGTGAGCCCGACGGCGCGCGCTTCGGTGCCGGTGATCTGCCCGCACGCGTAGGTCGCATCGAGATCGTTGAGATAGCCGAGGGCCGCGGGCGGCGGCAGCTCGGTGAGCCCACGCACCTGTTGCCCCGGCCCGCGCTCGAAGTCCGAGCCGATGAGGAGTGGGCGCTTCGCGAGGTCGCGCAACGCGGCGGTGAGCGCCGTGACGGCGGCGCGCGTGCCGCCAAACAGAATGAACCCGCCCACTCCCGCGGCGAGCGCCTGCTCGATCTTGGTTCGTTCGGACCTGAATGAGCCGCGCCGCCAACGGAGCGCCGGACACACGAGTCGCGCACGGGGGGAGATCATCCGGGCGGAATACGGTCCGCAGCGCGATTGCGGAGCAGGATCAGAGGCACCAGGAACGCCATGGCGATGAGGGCGCCGCCGAGATCGGGCAGGAGATCCGCCAACCGGCAATTGCCGGTCCGCGTCGCCCCCTCCTCAAGCTCAACGAGGATTCCCAGCGCGAGCGTCGTGACCAGGGACCACGACAGGCTCCTGCGATCCAGACGATCGAATTGCCACGCGGTGATCAGAAAGAACACACCGAACAGGACGAAATGAGGAACCTTCGTGAGGGACAGACGCGAGTTGTCCCACGCCATCCGGAAGTCGCACAGGGGCGCGTACAGACGAAAGTGGGCCTGGGCAGGAATCCGTAACACACCCACAATCACGAGCAGCGTGTAGCCCCAGCGTCGCAACCGCGAAAACCTGGTGAAACTGGCGATCATGCGGGAGTGATGTGGCCCAGAATGCGTGGGCCCCGCGCCCCTGTCGCCGCGGGCAGATTGCCCGGTCTTCCCAGTACCGTCTGATGGCCGAGGAACGCGAACGCCACCGCCTCCTTCGCTTCGCCGTTGAAGAACACCTGATCGAAGAGGACGACGGGGCGCGGCTGGATCTTCGCCGCGAGCCGCTCGACGAGCGCGGGATTCTTCGCGCCGCCCCCGGAGATCACGACCTCGGCCGTGTCATCCTTTCCCCACTTCGCAATCGCGCGTCCGATCGACTCGGCCGTCAGCGCCGTCGCCGTCGCCACCGCATCGTTGTCCGATCCGCCGGACTTCTTCACGCGCGCGAGCAGCTTGTCGGCATACTCGATCCCGAATCGTTCGCGGCCCGTGCTCTTGGGCGGCGGCTGGTCGAAGTAGGGATCCGCGAGCAGCTCGTCGAGGAGTTTCGCCACGGGGCGGCCGCGGCGCGCGCGCTCGCCGCCCTGGTCGAACGCCGCGTCGGGATCGACGCGCCGGGTAATTGCGTCGATCACGGCAACGCCGGGACCGGTGTCAAAGGCAAACGCCCCGTCGGGCACGCCGCGCCGCGGCACCCAGGTCACGTTCGCCATCCCGCCGATGTTGAGCAGCCAGCGCCCGCGCTGCTCGTGACCGAACAGCATGACATCAGCCAGCGGCACGAGCGGCGCCCCCTGCCCGCCCGCGGCCACATCCCGCGCGCGGAAGTCGCTCACCACGCGCACCCCGACGCGCTCTGCCAGCACCGCCGGGTCGCCGAGCTGGAAGGTGGCGCGGCCCGGCTCATGCCAGATGGTCTGGCCGTGCGATGCAATAAAGGAAAGGTCTTTGGCCGCGACGCGGGCCTGCGCGAGGAGCGCCAGCACCGCGCCGGCGAATCGCTCACCCAATGCGACATGCAGGAACGCGACGTCCTTCGGCGTGCCGCGCGCCATCGTGTCGATGATCGAACCACGCTCAGCCGCCGAGTACGGCTCCTGCCGAAACGCGACGAGCTCGGCTCCTCCCTTGCCGTCGTCCAACCGCACGAGCGCCGTCGAAATGCCATCGAGCGATGTCCCCGACATGACCCCGACGGCGAGAGTCGTCATCGACCCACCGGCGGCGGATCACCCACGACGGGACGAACAAACCCGTTTGCCGATTCGAGCAGGCGCCGCGCTTCGTTCGCATCCACTTTGCGTCGCGCCATGACGATCGCGAGCTTCACGCTGCCCGTGGCGCCCGCGATCGCCCGGCGCGCTTCCTCCCGGGACACGCCGCAGACCTCCATCACGATCCGTTCGCCGCGGTCATGCAGCTTCGCGCTCAGCGCGACCAAGTCGACCATCAGATTGCCGTAGACCTTGCCGAGCCGGATCATGGCGCCCGTGGTGAGCATGTTGAGGACGAGCTTGGTCGCCGTCCCGGCTTTCAGTCGAGTCGAGCCGGTGAGCACTTCCGGCCCCACGACGGGATTGACGATGACGTCGCACGTTTCGGCAAGGACTTTCGGCGGGGCGGCGCAGGTGACAAGCACGGTCTTGGCGCCCAGGGTCTGCGCACGCGACAGCGCCGAGCGGACGTAGGGGGTCGTACCGCTCGCTGCAATACCGACGACGACATCGCGATTGGTGACCGCTGCTGTGTCCATCGCTGCCGCCCCGGCGTTCACATCGTCCTCGGCTCCCTCGGCGCTCTTCACAAGCGCGCCGTAGCCACCGGCGATCACCCCCGTCACCATGGTAGGCGGTACGCCGAACGTCGGCGGGCATTCGGTGGCGTCGAGGACTCCCAGTCGCCCGGACGTACCAGCCCCGACGTAGACGAGGCGACCCCCGGCCTTGAATGCCGCCATAATCAGGTCGATCGCCTGTGCGATCTGTTCGCGCTGCCCGTGCACGACGTCCGCAACCCGCGCATCCTCGGCATTCATGATGTCCACGATCTCGAGACTCGAAGCGACGTCGATGCGCTCGGAGCGGGGGTTGCGCTGCTCGGTGGCGCGCGGATCCGAGAAATCGCGGTTTGTCATGGAGGAGAATTAGACGATAAGATTACGAATGCGAAAGCTCCCCGCGATATGTCTTGTGGCGGCCCTTGGCTGTGCGCATCGCCCTCCAGCCGCCGCTCCTGCACCGATCCGCGGCCGTGCCGTCATTCCCGCGACCTGGACGCTGCACGCTCGGCCTGTCGTCGCGCCCCACGCCATGGTCGTTTCGGCCCATCCGCTCGCGTCCCAGGTCGGGGTGGACATCCTGAGGCAGGGCGGCAACGCCATTGATGCCGCAGTCGCTGTCGCGTTCGCGCTCGAGGTGGTGCTGCCCGACGCCGGCAACATCGGTGGCGGCGGCTTCATCGTGCATCGCACTGCCGCCGGCGACGTAACGGCGCTCGACTACCGCGAGGTGGCACCTGCCGCGGCCACCCACGACATGTTCGTCGACTCGGCCGGCAACCCGACCGACAGGAGTGAAATCGGCCATCTGGCTGCGGGAGTGCCGGGCAGCGTCGCTGGGCTGTACGAAGCCTGGCAGAAGTACGGCACCCTTCCCTGGGCGACGTTGATCGCGCCGGCGATTCGGCTCGCGCAAGGTCACGTGATCGACTCCGCGCGGAATCGCGAGATTGCGAGCGACCGCTCGCTGCTGGCGCGGTTCCCGGCGAGCCGCGCGCAGTTCCTGGTGCACGACAGTGCGCCGCCGCCCGGGGCGATGTGGCGCCAGCCCGATCTCGCGCGAACGCTGCAGCTCATCAGCGACTCCGGTCCGGATGTCTTCTATCGCGGCCAGATCGCTGATCTGATCGTGGCCGAGATGCAGCGCGGCGGGGGGTTGATCACCAAGGACGATCTGCGCCGCTATCGCCCCATATGGCGCACGCCCATCCAGCTCACCTACCGCGGCCACACGATCTATTCGATGCCGCCGTCCAGCTCGGGCGGCGTGACGATGGGCGAGATCCTCAACATCCTCGAGGGCTACGACACTCTCCCGGCGTTCGGCACGGCCCCCTACCTCCACGTGCTGACCGAAGCGATGCGCCGCGCCTTCATGGATCGGAACCGCTGGCTCGGCGACCCCGATTTCGTCACGATGCCGCTCGATCGCCTGCTGTCGAAGTCGTACGCGGCGACGCTGCGGTCCCAAATCGATCCGAAGCACGCGACCCCCACGCCGCCACAGGCCGGGGGCGGGGGCGGCGAGGCGATGCACACGACGCACTACTCGATCGTCGACCAGCAGGGCAATGCCGCGTCGGTGACCACGACGCTGAATGGCGGATTTGGGAGCGGCGTGACAGTCACCGGGGCAGGATTCCTGCTGAACAACGAGATGGACGATTTCGCAACGGCGCCGGGCAAGCCGAACATGTACGGGCTCGTGCAGGGCGAAGCGAACGCCGTCGCCGGCAACAAGCGGATGCTGTCGGCCATGACACCGTCGATCGTGCTGGACAGTGCGGGCAATCTCGAGATGGTGGTAGGAACGCCCGGCGGTCCGACGATCATCACGAGTGTTGCGCAGGTCATCCTTAACGTGCTCGATCAGAAGATGAGCCTCGCCGACGCGGTCGCCGCGCCGCGTATTCACCACCAAGCGCTGCCGGACCAGACCTACTACGAGCATGGAGGATTGAGCGACGCGACCGTGCGGGCGCTCGAGGCAATGGGGCATAAGCTGGAACAGCGGCCAGGACACAGCGGCATCATCGCCGCTATACAGAAGACCGCGGGCGGGTGGGTGGGTGTCGCTGACCCACGCTACGCCGGCGGGGCACTCGGCTACTAGGAGCCTTGAATGCGCCTTGCAACCCAATCGTCGCCCGTCGATGTGCTCATCGTCGGCTCGGGAGCCGGTGGTGGGATGGCCACGTACGCGCTGACACGCGCCGGCGTCAACGTCACCGTGCTCGAAGCGGGCGGGCCGTGGGACAACACGACCGATTCCGCGATGTTCACCTGGCCCTACCAATCGCCGCGCCGCGGCGCCTCCACCAAGGATCGGCCGTTCGGCGAATTCGACGGCTGCATCGGAGGCTGGGACATCCCCGGCGAGCCCTACACCGTGGCTCGAGGGGACAAGTTCCGCTGGTGGCGGGCACGGATGGTCGGCGGGAGGACGAACCATTGGGGTCGCATCTCGTTGCGCTTCGGGCCGCGCGACTTCAAGGCGAAAACGTTCGACGGCCTGGGCGACGACTGGCCGATCAGCTACGACGACGTCGCGCCCTACTACGACAAGCTCGAGCAGCTGGTGGGCGTCTTTGGGAGCAAGGAAAACGTCCCCAATGCCCCGGACTCGATCTTCCTCCCGGCGCCCAAGCCGCGCTGCTACGAATTGCTCGTGCTGGACGCGGCTCGGCGGCTCAACGTCACGTGCATCCCGGCGCGGCTGTCGATTCTGACCCGTCCGCTCAACGGACGCGCCGCGTGCCACTATTGCGGCCAGTGTAACCGGGGCTGCAAGACGAATTCGAACTTCTCGTCCACCAACGTCCTGATCGCGCCCGCCCTCAAGACCGGTAAGCTCACCCTGAGGACGAACGCGATGGTGCGTGAAATCACGCTGGACCGGACGGGCCGGGCGAGCGGCGTCATCTACATCGACACGACGGACGGGAGCGAGCACCACATCGAGGCCCGCGTCGTGGTCCTGGCGGCGAGCGCCTGCGAAACGTCGCGGCTCCTGCTGAACTCGAAGTCTCCTTCATTCCCGAACGGACTCGCGAACGGCAGCGGCACGGTGGGCAAATACCTCACCGATACCACCGGTACCGACGCCGGGGGATTCGTTCCGAAGATGATGGATCCCGTTCCCCACAATCACGACGGTGTGGGAGGGATGCACGTCTACATGCCGTGGTGGCTCGACAACAAGAAGCTCGACTTCCCGCGCGGCTACCACATCGAGGTGTGGGGCGGCACGGGGCTGCCGGAGGCGGGCTTCGGCGGCGGGATCCAGGAGCAGAACGGCGGCGGGTACGGCAAGCAGCTCAAGAACGACTATCGCCGCTACTACGGCGCGTACGTCGGGTTCTCCGGGCGCGGCGAGATGATTCCCAACGACGGCAGCTACTGCGAAATCGATCCGCGAGTCGTGGACAAATGGGGCATCCCCGTGCTCCGCTTCCACTGGAAGTTCACCGATCACGAATACCTCCAGGTCAAGCACATGCAGGAGACGTTCCGCGCGCTCATCACGGAGATGGGCGGCACGCCATGGGGGAACATGCCGAGCAAGGAGGAT
>QHUZ01000031.1 GCA_003223395.1 Gemmatimonadota bacterium
TGCCTCGGAGATGCGGCTGCCGTCGCGCCGCGCGTCGAGCATTTCGGCGCGCTCTTCATCGGTGCCGGGTCCGCGGAGGTGCTGGGGGACTACGGCGCCGGGCCCAATCACGTGCTACCGACCGCTGGTACGACGCGGTCGCAGGGTGGGCTGTCGGTCTACACGTTTCTGAGAGTGAGAACCTGGCTACGGATCGATGACCCCGCCACGGCGCGTCCCCTCGTGGAGGACGCGGCGTGGTTCGGCCGGATCGAGGGGCTCGAAGCGCACGCGCGCTCGGCGGAGCGGCGACTGGATTGAGCGGGCGGTCCGCCCGCGGTAGCTTCCAGGCGATCCTTTCTCGGAGCACCGTTGGCCGTCCGTCGCTGCCTACTGCTCGCTCTTCTCGTTCTCCCGACAACACTCGCGGCACAGCGCACCCAGAAGCCGGCCTTGCATGGCCGCCATTGGGTCGCGATCACCGGCAAGCCACTCGGCGCTGAGGCCGGCGCCATGATGTTCCAGAAAGGCGGCAACGCCGTCGACGCCACGTGCGCGATGCTGGCGGCCGTGACGACGATGTGGGACGTGCTGTCGTGGGGCGGAGAGACCCAGGCCCTGATCTACAATCCGAAAACGAAGCAGGTCATCGCGATCAACGCCCTCGGTGTGGCGCCCACCGGTGCGACGGCCGACTTCTACCGCTCCAAAGGCCTGCGTTTTCCGCCGGAGTACGGACCGCTCGCGGCGATCACACCTGGGACGCCGGGTGGGCTGATGGTCATGCTTGCCCAGTACGGGAAGCTGAGTCTGCGGGAGGTGCTCGAGCCGGCGATCCGCATGGCGGATGGGTACCCCATCGAGGAAGAGACTGCCAATTCGATCGAGCGCAACAAACGCTGGCTCAAACAGTGGCGCTACTCCCGCGCCGTCATGTTGCCCCACGCCGGCGAAACGCGGGAAGCACCGGAGGCGGGCGAGATCTTTCGGCAGCCCGAGCTCGCCGCGACGCTCCGCAAGCTGGTGGAAGCCGAGCAGGAGGCGCTGCGCCAAGGAAAGAACCGGCACGACGCGATCATGGCCGCGTACGATCGATTCTATCGTGGCGATATCGCGCAGGAGTTTGTGCGCGGGCTGCAGGAAGAAGGTGGGCTCATCACGTTGCCGGACCTGGCCAACTGGCGCGTCAAAATAGAAGAGCCAGTAATGACACAGTATCGCGGCATCGAGGTCTACAAGCTGCCGCAATGGTCGCAGGGACCCGCCATGTTGCAGGCGCTGAACATCCTCGAAGGCTTCGATGTCAAGGCGATGGGCTACAACAGCACCCGCTACATCCACACCCTGTATCAGACGATGAGCCTGGCGTTCGCCGATCGCGATTTTTACTACGGTGACCCGGCGTTTCCTCCGGATGAGCCGATGCGCGGTCTGCTCTCCAAGGAGTACGCACGTCAGCGCGCACGATCGATCAATCCCGATCACAACGATCCCGACATCAAGCCCGGCGATCCGTATCCTTTCCAAGGAGGCACCAATCCCTATTTGCCGCTGCTCCAGCGCTGGTCACCGCGGCCGGTGACGACGTCCGAAGGCGGCACGGACGCGGCGGCGCTCGCGGCCTTCGACGAGGCGTTCCGGCGCGGGACGACGTCGATCGAGGCGGCCGACACGTCCGGCTGGGTTGTTTCGGTGACGCCGTCGGGCGGCTGGATTCCGGCGGTGATCGCAGGCCATACCGGCATCGGCGTGAGCCAGCGGGCGCAACAATTCGTGGTCGACAGTGCGGACAATCCCTTCAACGTCATCGTGCCGGGCAAGCGGCCGCGCGTGACCTTGACGCCGAGTCTGGCGGTGAAAGACGGGAAGCCGTTCCTGGCGTTCGCGGTGCAGGGCGGCGACACGCAGGATCAGAATCTCCTGCAGTTCTTCTTGAACGTGGTCGAATTCGGAATGGATGTGCAGCAGGCGGTCGAAGCCGCCAACATCACGAGCTACCAGATGCGCAACTCATTCGGCGACCATAAGACCGAACCCGGCCGCCTCACGCTGCGCGACGACACGCCGTCGTGGGTGCGGCACGAGCTACGTGCGATGGGCTACAGGCTGGACTTCGACGATCGGACGTCAGGTCCCATCAACGCGATCTTCTTCGACTGGAAGCACGGCTCGTTCTGGGGCGGGTCGAGTAATCACGGCGAGGATTACGGGATCGCGTGGTGATTGCGCGCTAATCCCCGCACCCGGCTGTGTCATGTAGGGGCGCAGCATGCTGCGCCCCTACTTTTTTATCGGCCCGTCCCAACTGCCTCCCGTTTCGTCTCCGGTTCGCGCAGCCCGAGCGAGCGCTCGATCTCCCGCGTGATGTGCATCGAGCAGAACTTGGGCCCGCACATCGCGCAAAACTCCGCGCTCTTGAAGTACTCGGCCGGCAACGCCTCGTCGTGCAGCTCGCGCGCTCGCGCCGGATCGAGCGCCAGGCGGAACTGCTCGTTCCAGTCGAACGCGTAGCGCGCGCGTGACAGCGCGTCGTCCCGCTCGGTCGCGCCCGGCCGGCGCCGCGCGATGTTGGCCGCGTGCGCCGCGATCTTGTACGCGATCACCCCTTCGCGAACCTCCTCGGCATTCGGCAGACCGAGGTGTTCCTTGCGCGTCACGTAGCACAGCATGTCCGCGCCGAACCACCCGATCATCGCGGCACCGATCGCCGAGGTAATGTGGTCGTAGCCAGGCGCGACGTCCGTGACGAGCGGTCCGAGCGTGTAAAACGGCGCCTCGTGACACAGCTCCTTCTCGAGCCGCACGTTCACTTCGATCTGATGCATCGGAATGTGCCCCGGCCCTTCGATCATCACCTGCACGTCCTTCGCCCAGGCACGCTCCGTCAATTCGCCCAGCACCGTGAGCTCGGCGAGCTGCGCCTTGTCGGTCGCGTCCGCAATCGAGCCGGGACGGAGCCCGTCGCCGAGGGACAGCGTGACGTCGTATTCACGCGCGATGTCGAGTAGCCGGTCGTAATGCTCGTAGAGCGGATTCTGTTTGCCGTGCTGGGTCATCCAATACGCCATCAGCGAGCCACCGCGACTGACGATTCCCGTGACACGGCCCAATGCGAGACCGACGTGCTCGCGCAAGATGCCGGCGTGCACGGTGACGTAATCGACTCCCTGCTTCGCCTGGTGCTCGATGTTGTCGAGAATGTCGTCCGCGGTGAGCTGCGTGATGTCGCCGGCGATCTGGATGGCCTGGTAGATCGGCACCGTGCCGATCGGCACCGGCGACGCCGCGATGATCGCCTCCCGAATTGCATCGATGTTTCCGCCGGTGGACAGATCCATCACCGTGTCGGCGCCGTAGTGCACGGCGTGGTGCAGCTTCTCGAGCTCGCCATCGATGTCGGACTCGACGGCAGAGTTGCCGATGTTCGCGTTGATCTTGACGCTGGCGACTTTCCCGATGGCCATGGGGTCGAGCCGCTGCTTCAAGTGATTCACGTTGGCCGGAATGATGAGCCGGCCGATCGCGACCTCGTCGCGAATCGTCTCGGGCGCCAGCCCTTCCCGCTCGGCCACGCGCTGCATTTCGGGAGTAACGGTGCCCTGACGGGCGAAGAACATCTGGGTGCGGCAGGTCATACTGAGCTCCCTTCGCCGGTACGAACCGGATCAGGTTCTAAGGGTGTGATCTCAGCCTGCCGACTCCGGCAGGCACCCCTGCGATGACCGAAATGTAGCGGGTTCTAAACTTCGCGCGGGCGTGGCGGTCCGTAACGCTCGGTGGGCTTGTGATTCTTTTCCCATTCAGGCCGAAACGCGAATGGATCGAGCCCGATCGGCTGGTCCAGGGCAAGAATTCCATCGAGATGATCCAGCTCGTGCTGGAGCAGCTCCGCCATCGGCCCTTCGAGGTCCATTGTATTCACGTTTCCCTTCAAATCGATGTAGCGGAGCGTGGCCCTGTAAGCGCGATTGACGCGGACGAGCAGACTTGGAAACGAGAAGCAGTCGTCCCAGACGTGAAAGTCCTCGGCGCCGACGTCGGTGATCTCCGGATTGATCATCGTCGCGCGGAATTTCCCGACCTCCACCAGCACAACACGCACCGGAGCACCGATCTGCGGTGCGGCCAACGCGCGGCCGAAATCGTATTTCTTGCGCGCTTGGCGCAGAGTGTCCCGCAGATCGTCGGACAGCAGTCGCACCGCCGGTGACTTGGGGTCTTCCACCGGAGTGCAGCGAACCCGCAAGATCGGGTCGCCAAGCTGGCGAATGCGTCGGACTGCCATGTGGGCGCGCCAAAATTGCCCCTTTCCGCCCCGCATGCAACTACCTCTAGCCAACTCGCCACCCCCGCGCGTAGAGTCATAACCCCTATGAGTCTGGCGGGAGTGGTGCTGGCGGCTGGACGGTCGGCCCGGATGGGCTCTCCCAAGGCCCTGCTGGATTTTCTTGGTCTGCCGTTCATAGTCCGGATCATGGAGGCGCTGGAAGCCCTCGAGGTAAAGGCGCGCGTCGTGGTCCTCGGTCCCGACGGGCCCCGGATTCAGCCGGTTTTGGCCGGTCATGACTGCATGATCGTAGAGAATCCAGAGCCTGAAACCGGGCCCATCGCGTCGCTCCGGGCGGCTCTGCGCGCGCTCCAGCCGCTGCAACCCAGCGCCGTCCTCGTCTGGCCGGTGGATCTCCCGCACGTCCGCGTGACTACCGTCGAGCGCATCCTCGAGACGCACCGTCGCACACGGGCATCAGCGGTGGTCCCGACGTTCGCCGAACGGCGCGGACATCCCGTGATCTGGGGATCGGCATTGTTTGGGGACTTGCTGGAGAGCCCGGAGGCGACGCGCCAAGGGGCGCGGGCCGTCTTGCACAAGCATGATAAGGAAGTGGTTGCCGTTCCCGTGGACGATCCGGCCGTGATCGACGAGTTGAACACGCCCGAGGACTACGAGCGCCTGGTCAGGGAGTGGAATCGGGACATTTACTGAATTGAAAGGCGTCGAAGGGGAATACGTCGAGGAAAAGGCGTCAAACGGACGTCGTAGGCCATTCATTGACAATCCCGACAAAACCATTAGGATTCCCGACTAGGCAGTCATTTTGATCGCCAAGTTTATGTCTGCTAAGGACTTCCGGAGCTCGCATGACCAGTATTGAAGCCCACGTCCAGCAACCGTACAAGTACGGCTTCGTCACCGACATCGAATCCGAGGTCGTGCCGGCCGGCTTGAACGAGGACGTCATCCGGCTGATTTCGGCCAAAAAGGGCGAGCCGGAATGGATGCTGGAGTGGCGCCTGAAGGCCTACCGCAACTGGCTCAAGATGAGCGAGCCGCACTGGCCCAACGTGAAGTACGGGCCGATCGACTATCAGGCGATCAGCTACTACGCCGCCCCCAAGCAGCGGCCCAAGCTGGACTCGCTCGACCAGGTCGATCCGAAACTGGTCCAGACCTTCGAGAAGCTCGGGATCCCGATCGAGGAGCAGAAGCGCCTGACCGGCGTCGCGGTGGATGCGGTGTTCGACAGCGTGTCGGTCGCCACGACATTCCAGGCGGAGCTCGCGAAGTACGGCGTGATCTTCATGCCGATCTCGCAGGCGATCCGTGAGCACGCCGATCTGGTCCAGAAGTACCTCGGCACCGTCGTGCCGCACAACGACAACTTTTTCGCGGCGCTCAACACGGCGGTGTTCACCGACGGCTCGTTCGTGTACGTGCCGAAGGGTGTGCGCTGTCCGCTCGAGCTCTCGACCTACTTCCGCATCAACGCGTCGTCGACCGGTCAGTTCGAGCGCACGCTGATCATCGCGGACGAGGGCAGCCACGTCAGCTACCTCGAGGGCTGCTCGGCACCCATGCGGGACGAGAATCAGCTCCACGCCGCGGTCGTCGAGCTCATCGCGCTGGACAACGCGCAGATCAAGTACTCGACGATCCAGAACTGGTATCCGGGCGACGACGAAGGAAAAGGCGGGATCTACAACTTCGTCACGAAGCGCGGCAAGTGTGCCGGTCGCAACGCGAAGATCTCCTGGACCCAGGTCGAAACCGGGTCGGCGATCACGTGGAAGTATCCCGGCTGCATTCTTCAGGGCGACAACTCGATCGGTGAGTTCTACTCGGTCGCGGTGACGAGCCACAAGCAGCAGGCTGACACCGGCACGAAGATGATTCACCTCGGCAAGAACACGCGCTCGACGATCGTGTCGAAAGGGATTTCTGCGGGCCGCGGGCAAAACACCTATCGCGGGCTCGTAAAAATCATGAAGGGTGCCGAGGGCGCGCGGAACTACTCGCAGTGTGACTCGATGCTCATCGGCGACAAGTGCGGGGCGCACACCTTCCCGTACATCGACGTGCGCAACAGCACGGCGATCATGGAGCACGAAGCGTCCACGTCGAAGATCGGTGAGGATCAGATCTTCTACCTGCGCCAGCGCGGGCTCTCGGCCGAAGACGCGGTCTCGATGATCGTCAACGGCTTCTGCAAGGAGGTGTTCAAGGAGCTGCCGATGGAGTTCGCCGTCGAAGCCACGCGGTTGCTCGGGATCAGTCTCGAAGGGAGCGTAGGGTGAAGCAGGGGAAAGGTCTGCTCGAAGTCAAAGGGCTGCGTGTCGCCGTCGCGGGCAACGAGATCCTGAAGGGCGTGGATCTCACGATTCGCGATGGCGAAGTGCATGCGATCATGGGGCCGAACGGCTCGGGTAAGAGCACGCTCGCACAGGTGCTCGCAGGTCATCCGGCCTACACGGTGCTAGCCGGGACCGCGAAGTACGAGGGCAAGGACTTACTCGACATGAAACCGGAGGAGCGTGCGCGAGCCGGCGTCTTCCTCGCATTCCAATATCCGGTGGAGATTCGCGGAATCACGAATTCCTACTTCCTGCGGTCGGCCCTGAACGCGCTGCGCAGGGAGCGGGGGGAAGCGGAGCTGGATCCGATCGACTTCCTCCAGTTTCTCGAGCAGAAGCTCCGGGCGATCGGCTGGGACGACTCGATGATGAACCGTCCGGTGAACGAAGGGTTCTCCGGCGGCGAAAAGAAGCGCAACGAAATCCTGCAGCTCGCGGTCCTCGAGCCGCGCCTCGCGATCCTCGATGAGACGGACTCCGGGCTCGACATCGACGCGCTGAAGACCGTCGCCGAGACCGTCAACAAGCTGCGGGCGCCCAATCGTTCGTTCTTGATCGTGACGCACTACCAGCGGCTGTTGAACTACATCACGCCGGACGTCGTCCATGTTTTGGCCGACGGCCGCATCGTGAAGTCTGGCGGCCCCGAATTGGCCCACGAACTCGAGGCAAAAGGCTACGACTGGCTGCGTGATGCGGCGATGGTGTCGTAATGGTGGCGGTTGAAAGGTTGGTAGGCGCATACAATACCTGGGCCACGAATGGTGCCTCGGAGGTGCCGGAGTGGCTCAAGGACATGAGAAGCGGCGCGATCGCACGCTTCGAGAGTCTCGGTTTTCCGAACATGAAGCAGGAGGCGTGGCGCTTCACCAGCGTCGCGCCCATCGCCGAAGGATCGTTTGAGCAGGCGAAGCCGCCCGCTCGGATTCCGACGCTCGAGGAGATCCGGCCCTTCTTGTTGCTGGAGGCGGGCTACCGTCTGGTTTTTGTGGACGGGTTTTTTCAACGCGCTCTCTCGACGCCGTTTTTCGACGACGTTCAGAGTTTGGCCCACGTCGTCACCCATCGGCAGGATCTCGTCCGCCAGCATCTCGGCAAGTACGCCGCGACCGAGGACCGGCCGTTCTCCGCACTCAATACCGCGTTCGTCAATGACGGCGCTTTTGTGCACGTGCCGGCGAAAGCGACGATCGCGGAACCGATCCAACTGCTGTTCCTGGCGTCAGGCAAACCGGCTGTCACGCATCCGCGCAATCTCGTCGTGCTCGACCGCGAAGCGCGCGCGAGCATCGTCGAGACGTACGCGTCGCTCAGCCACGGCGCCTACTGGACCAACAGCGTCACCGAAATCGTGGTGGGAGAGGCGGCGAGGGTCGATTATCATCGCGTCCAGCGCGAGAGCCCGGGCGCCTATCACGTGGCGGCGACACAGACGCATCAAGGTCGGGACAGTACGGTCAACTTGCACATGGTGGCATTCGGGGCGGCGCTCGCGCGGCACGACATCGGCGCGGTCCTGGCGGGTCCGGGTGGCAGGCTGATCCTCAACGGATTGTACCTCCTGGCCAGTCAGCAGCACGCCGATCATCATACGACGATCGACCATGCCGCTGACCATTGTGAGAGTCACGAGTATTTCAACGGTGTGCTCGACGACAAGTCGCGTGGCGTATTCACGGGCCGCATCATCGTGCGTCCGGGCGCCCAGAAGACCGACTCGAAGCAGACCAACAACAACCTGCTGCTCTCGACTGACGCGCACGCCGACAGCCAGCCGCAGCTCGAGATCTATGCCGACGATGTGAAATGCACGCACGGCTCCACAGTCGGACCGCTCGATCCGCGCGCGCTCTTCTACCTGCGCAGCCGCGGCATCGGCGAGCATGAGGCCCAGCAGCTGCTGACGTACGGCTTCGCCGCCGAGATCCTCGGCCGGATGGAAGTCGCGCCGCTGCGCGCACAGCTCGACGGCATCGTGCGGGGTCGCCTGGCGGAGCAATGAACGATCTCGGCGACCTCTATCAGCAGGTCATCCTCGATCACAACCGCAATCCGCGGAACTTCAAGCGCCTCGAGTCTGCGAATCGCAAGGCCGAGGGCAACAACCCGCTGTGCGGCGACCGCATCCAGCTCTACGTGCAGCTCGACGGTGGGACGATCACAGACATCGGCTTTCAGATGCCGCAGGGCTCGGGCTGCGCGATCTCCAAGGCGTCCGCGTCGCTGATGACGGATGCCGTCAAGGGCAAACCCGTGAAGGACGCTGAGGCGATGTTCGCCGCGTTCCGCGGCATGCTCTCGGGCGGCGCGAACGCGCCAGGCAAGCTCGCCGCTTTCTCGGGCGTGCGCGCGTTCCCCAGCCGTATCAAGTGCGCGAACCTCGCCTGGCACGCGCTGCACGCGGCGCTGCAGAACAGCGCCGAGCCGGTGACCACCGAATCGGCGAAAGACTTCTGATGCTCGACACGCGCCGCATCCGGCCCGACTTTCCGATTCTCGCGCAGCAGGAGAACGGCCAACGTCTCGTCTATCTCGACAATGCGGCGACCAGTCAAAAGCCGCTGCGCGTGATCGACGCCATCACCCACTTCTACAGCCACCACAACGCCAACGTGCATCGTGGCGCCTACGCGCTCGCGGTCGAGGCGACAGAGGCCTACGAGGCAGCCAGAACAGCGATCGCCCGGTTCGTGAACGCCTGGGCGCGCGAGGGCGTGGTCTTCACCCGGGGCACGACCGAGTCCATCAACCTCGTCGCCGGGTCGTGGGGACGGGCCAACGTCAAAGGCGGTGATACCGTGGTGGTCACCGCCATGGATCACCACTCGAACATCGTTCCGTGGCAGATCCTCTGTCAGGAAAAGGGCGCCACCCTGCGGATGGTGGAGATCACCAAGGATGGCCGCATCGACCTGGCCGACTTCGGCCGGGCCCTCGAGGCGAAGCCCAAGATCGTCGCGTTTCCATATGTCTCGAATTCGCTCGGTACCGTGAATCCCGCTGCCCAGCTCAGCAAGCTGGCGCACGCCGCGGGGGCGGTGACCGTCGTGGACGGGGCGCAGTCCAGCCCCCACCTCCGGGTCGACGTCCAGGCGCTCGATTGTGACTTCTACGCGTTGTCGGGGCACAAGATGCTCGGCCCCATGGGAAGCGGTGCTCTGGTCGCCAAGCCGGCGCTGCTCGAGGCGATGCCCCCCTACCACGGCGGCGGCGAGATGATCGAGCGCGTGTGGGACGACCGGTCCAGCTGGAACAAGATCCCCCACAAGTTCGAAGGCGGGACGCCCAATGTGGAGGCTGCCGTCGGGTTGGGGGCCGCAATCGCGTATCTCGAGCAGCTGGGGATGGACAAAGTCTCCGAACACGAGCAGGAGTTGGCCCGCGTGGCGATCGATCGGCTCTCGCAAATCGAAGGCGTGACGATCTACGGACCGCGCGATCACCGTGCCGGCGTCGTGCCGTTCACGTATGGCGACATTCACCCGCACGATCTCGCAACAATCCTGGACAAGGACGGCGTCTGTATTCGGGCCGGTCACCACTGCACACAGCCGCTGATGCGACGGCTGGGAGTCGCGGCGACCGCGCGGGCATCCTTTTACATCTACAACGACCTGGACGACATCGATGCCCTGGTCACCGCCGTGCGAAAAGCCGGCGAGCTCTTCGGCGTCTTAGCCTCCTAGTCCATCAGCCCCTTAGCCTCTAGTTTCGGGGCATGGCTGATCCTGTTATCGTCGATCGCGTCACGAAGCGCTTCGCCGGTCACACCGCCGTCGACGCGCTCTCGCTCAGCGTTCCCTCCGGCATCATTTACGGTCTGCTCGGCCCCAACGGCGCCGGCAAGACGACGACGATCCGCATGATCATGGATATCTACGAGCCAGACTCGGGCGTCGTGCGCCTCTTCGGCCAGGTCGGCGGGGGTCGGCAGCATTCCGCGCACATCGGGTACCTCCCCGAGGAGCGCGGGCTGTACCCGAAGATGCGTGTGCTCGACGTACTGGTCTTTCTCGCGGAAGCGAAGGGTGTGCCGCGGCGTGTCGCGCGTGAGAAGGCAAGCACCTGGCTCGATCGACTCGGCCTCGCCGACTGGCGGATGCGGAAGGTCTCCGATCTGTCGAAGGGTATGCAGCAGAAGGTTCAGTTCATCTCGGCAATTCTGCACGATCCCGATCTCATCATTCTCGACGAGCCGTTCTCCGGACTCGATCCCGTCAATTCGCAGGTGCTGCGGGACACGGTCGTGGAGTACCGCCGCGCGGGCAAGACGGTGCTGTTCTCGACCCACATCATGGAACACGCCGAGCAACTCTGCGACCGGCTGTGCATCATCGCGCGGGGGAAAAAGCTCGTCGATGGCTCACTCGCCGAGGTCAAGCAGACGCACGGGGGCAGGCACGTGATCGTCGCGTTCGACGGCAGCCAGGGTAGCGCGCAGCAGGTTTTCAATGATCGGCGGCTCGTCGCCAAGATCCAGGACTTTGGCCAGCAGGCCGAGCTCGAGCTCGCCGATGGCGCCGACCCCCAGGAGATCCTCCGCGCGCTGGTCAGCTCGGGCGCCCGGCTCTCACGCTTCGAGCTGGCGAGTCCGTCGCTCCACAAGATTTTCGTCGATTTGGTGGGACCGGAGGCCGCCACGGCCGCCGCGGTCCCGGGCGTCGCGTCGGCGCGGGAGGGCGCTCGTGCATAAGGTCTGGGCGATCATTCGCCGCGAGTTCGTCGAGCGCGTTCGCACCAAGTGGTTCTGGGTCTCGGCCATCCTGGGTCCGGTCTTGTTCGCCGGCATAATCGTCTTCCAGATCATGCAATCGGTGGGCGGTGGAGTCCGGAACATCGCGATCGTCGACACCGGGAGCCTCGGCTACGGTGCCCAGATCGGGGAGGCGCTGGGAGCCAGCAGGACGTTGCGGGCCAAGACGGTCAAGCTGAGTCCTGGCGTCCTCGATTCGCTGACCGGGCTCGTGGAGTCGAAGCAGATCAATGGTTACCTGATCGTCTCTGACTCGCTCCCGACAGAAGGAAAAGCGGAGTATCGCGCGTCGAATCTCTCGCTGCAGACGATCGAGGAGCTGCAGCGGACCCTGAATCGCGTGGTGGTGAAGGCCCGCCTGCAGAGCAAGGGTGTGAATCCCCCAGTCGTGGATTGGGCCCAGGCGCTCAGGGTCAATCTGGATCAGAAGAAGATCGCGCACGGCCGCACCACGACGGAGAGCGCGGGCGAGTCGTTCATCCTCGCCTACGTGATGGCGATTCTCCTGTTCATGGCGATCCTGCTGTACGGTGTGAACGTCATGAGCTCGGTGCTGGAGGAGAAAACCACCCGGATCATCGAGGTTCTCGTCTCGTCGCTGCGACCGTTCCAGCTCATGCTGGGCAAGGTGATCGGCGCCGGTGCGGTATCGTTTTTCCAGTTCGTCATCTGGGGCGTCTCGGCGCGGCTGCTGATCAGCCTGCGCGTCCCCATCGCCCGCGCGCTGGGTGCGGATACCGCTTCCGCGCAAACCATGACGCTGCCGCACATCCCGTTTGCGACACTCGCCGTATTCATGGCGTTCTTCCTGGGTGGCTTCCTCCTGTATTCGTCGATGTTCGCCGCCGTGGGCGCGATGTCGAGCAACGAGCAGGAAGCCCGCCAGGCGCAGCAGCCGGTGACGTACCTGCTGATGATTTCGTACTTGTCGATCATCGGCTTGACGAACGATCCGAGCTCGACGTTCGCGCGGACGCTGTCGATCGTGCCGTTCACGTCCCCGATCGCGACCCCAGTCCGCTGGACGGCGGGCAGCATGGGCACCGGCGAGCTGCTCGCCTCATTGGCGATGCTCGTGATCGGGATCCTGGGCGTGACGTGGATCGCGGCACGGATTTATCGGGTCGGGATTCTGATGACGGGCAAACGGCCGACCATGAAAGAGCTGGTTCGATGGGTCAGAACCGCCTAACGACTAGACGAGGACATGCAAAGACTGGGCTGCAGACGCACCGCGGGCTCGAGTAAACGGGGTACGGGATGAGATGAAATGATGGGATGATTCTGCAGGTCCTGCTTATCCTCCTGAAGTGCCGAACCATCACACACTGAAAGCGTGGCAGCATGCCGAGAGACTCGCTGTTGAGTGCTCTCGCGCCGCTCAGCACTTCCCTGATTTTGAGCAAGAACGACTCGCCGATCAGCTTCGGAGGGCGTCGTACAGCGTTCCCCTTAACATCGCTGAGGGATCGGCCCGGAAGGGCAGCAGGGATTACCGCAGATTTCTCGATACGGCATGGGGCTCGCTCGCCGAGGTGCAAACCGCGCTCGTGATGGCGCGTGATATCGGTTACCTACGCGCGGCCGAGTTCGGGCGCCTCGAGGCACTTGCAACCGAGACTAGCAAGACACTCTTCGGTCTTCTCCGAAAGGTCACCCAGGCGATCGATCGTCCCAAACCCCGTTGACTGTGGGCCGCGGTGCGTCTGTGGCCTAGCCGTTGCCGGTCCTCGCTTTGTAGTTTCTGTCCATGTTCGACTATGACGTCATAATTGTCGGCGGTGGCCACGCCGGCACCGAGGCTGCCGCCATGTCGGCCCGCCTCGGCGCCAGGACTCTGCTGCTCACTTCTGTCCTGGACACGATCGGACAGATGTCCTGCAATCCCGCCATCGGCGGCATCGCAAAGGGTACCGTCGTCCGTGAGGTCGATGCCCTGGGCGGCATCATGGGCCGCGCCGCCGATCGCGCGACGATCCAGTTCCGGATGCTGAATCGGTCCAAGGGCCCGGCCGTCTGGGCCCCGCGCGCGCAGGCCGATCGCACCCTCTACAAGCGCGCCGTCCGCACGTTGCTCGAGCAATTCCCTGCCCTCGAGCTCACGCAGGGCATGGTCACAAATCTGCTCCTCGACGAGCGCGGCACGCGGGTCACCGGCGTCGAGACGAAGGACGGCCGTCGCTTCAGCGCGCGTGCCGTCATCATCACCGCTGGCACCTTCCTCCGTGGTCGTATTCATCTCGGCACCGACACGCAAATCCCCGCGGGCCGGGCGGGAGATCAGCCATCCGTCGAGATGGCGCAAGTCATTGAAAAACTGGGACTTACGGTATCGCGCTTCAAGACCGGCACACCACCGCGCGTCGATGGCCGCTCGGTGAATTGGAGCAAGGTCGAACGCCAGGACGGCGACAGTCCCGAGTTCCGCTTCTCCTTCCACGAGCGCGTCGACCGGCCACGGCAACTGCCGTGCTGGATCACGTGGGCTGGCGAAGAGGTGAAGGACATCATCCAGCGACATCTGAAGGAGTCGGCATTGTACGGTGGCGCGATCAGTGGTCGCGGGCCACGTTACTGCCCCTCCGTCGAGGACAAGATCGTGAAGTTCCCGGCGGCCACGCGCCACCAGATCTTTCTCGAGCCCGAAGGACTCGACACGACCGAGTTGTACGTGAACGGCCTGTCGACTTCCCTGCCCGTCGCCGTGCAGCTCGAGTTCCTGCATGCCGTCCCGGGCCTCGAGTGCGCCCACATGACACGCCCCGGCTACGCGATCGAGTACGACTACTATCCGCCGACCCAGCTCACACCGTGGCTCGAAGTGAAGACCGTCGAACATCTGTTCTTCGCCGGGCAGATCAACGGCACGACCGGTTACGAAGAGGCGGCGGGCCAAGGCGTGGTCGCCGGCATCAACGCCGTCCGCCGGATCCGTGGCGCCGAGCCCGTGGTCCTGGGGCGCGACGACGCGTATGTCGGGGTACTCGTTGATGACTTGGTCACGCGCGGCGTCGACGAGCCATACCGCCTGTTCACGTCCCGGTCCGAGTTCCGCCTGCTCCTCCGTCAGGACAACGCACTGCGTCGCCTGTTGCCGCTCGCCGAGCGGCTCGGTCTGCTGACCGACGCCGAGCTACGCGCTGCGGAGCGGCGGCTCGAGGCGGAGGAGTCGGCACTGCGACTCGCGCGCGAGACGACGATCTCTCCGGAAGCGGCCGCCGGCCCACTCGCCGAAAGCGGTACGACGTTGATGGAGGGCGATCGGATCGCGGTGATCGCAAAGCGGCCAGGTGTCTCCCTGGCCGCCCTGTTCGCCGCCGCCGGCGTCGGAACCGAGGCGGCCGCGGATGCGATCGTGGCAGCGGAGATCGAGATCAAGTACGACGGCTATCTGGCGCGCGAGCGCGAGGCGGCGGCGCGACTCGCTGAGCTCGCGGCGTTTATCCTGCCCCTTGACCTGCCCTATCTCGAGCTGCGCACACTCGCGACGGAAGCACGTCAAAAACTCGATCGCGTGCGTCCCAGCTCCCTCGCGCAGGCCGCGCGCGTCCCCGGTGTGACGCCCAGCGATCTCCACAACCTCGTCCTTGAGGCCACGCGCTGGCGGCGGAGGGTCGCCTAGATCCGAAACGTTGCAGTTTCACGTGAAACGTACGCTCTTTCGTTTCACGTGAAACGAACGTATATTGGACTCGCGTTGATGAGCGAGCTATATAACTCTTTGGTAATTAACGACTTATAATGTCACGCGTAATAGCGATAGCAAACCAGAAAGGCGGCGTCGGCAAAACGACGACCGCCGTAAACATCGCGGCCTCGCTCGCCACTGCCGAGCGCAAGACGCTGCTCATCGACGCCGATCCGCAGGGCAACTCGACGAGCGGCGTCGGCATCGAACGCGATCGCATCCGCAAATCACTCTACGAATCGCTCATCGACGGCGCGGCGCTGACTCAGGCGCGCTTCCCGCACGTGCATTTCCCGTATCTCGACGTCGTCCCCGCGACGCAGGACCTGGTTGGCGCCGAGC
Source organism: Gemmatimonadota bacterium (assembly GCA_003223395.1). Taxonomy (GTDB): domain Bacteria; phylum Gemmatimonadota; class Gemmatimonadetes; order Gemmatimonadales; family GWC2-71-9; genus 20CM-2-65-7. Next base: position 15,393 of record QHUZ01000031.1, read on the forward strand.
TCGAGCTCGTCAATCAAAGCGGGCGCGAAACACGGATGCGCGAAGCCCTGCGAGATGTCCGCGACGAGTACGGCTACGTCATGATCGACTGCCCGCCGTCGCTCGGTCTCCTCACGCTGAACATGCTGACAGCCGCTGACAGCGTGATCATCCCGATTCAATGCGAGTACTACGCGCTCGAAGGTCTCTCGCAGCTGCTCAACACCGTGAAGCTCGTGCAGCGCAATTTCAATCCCGCGCTCGCGATCGAAGGCGTGTTGCTGACGATGTACGACGCGCGGCTCAATCTCTGCAAACAGGTCGCCGAAGAGGCGAAAGAGTACTTCGGCGGCCGCATGTTCACGGTCACCATCCCGCGCAACGTGCGACTGGCGGAAGCGCCCAGCTTCGGTAAACCGATCCTCCTGTACGACGTGCAATCGATCGGCGCGAAGAGCTACCTGGCCGTTGCCCAGGAGCTGATTCGCCGGGTCGAGCAGGACGCTCCACCCTCACCAAGCCTCCCCGCTATTGAACCGCAGCCGGAGGTGTCCGCATGACGGAAACCGCCGCAGGAAGACGCCGCCTCGGCCGTGGTCTCGAGGCGCTGCTGGGGCCGACTCGCGAGGAGGCAGAGCGCGAAGGCAGCCTGGTCGAGCTGCCCATCAAGGACATCAAACCGAACCCGTTCCAGCCACGCCAAACCGTAGACCCGGCTGCGCTGGAAGAGCTGGTCTCGTCCATCAAGCAAGCCGGCCTGCTCCAGCCCGTCGTGGTGCGGCGCGCCAACGGCGGGTACGAGCTGATCGCCGGCGAGCGCCGCCTGCGCGCCTGCCAACAGCTCGGGTGGGAGCGCATTCCCGCCGTGCAGCGCGACGCCGACGATCGCACGTTGCTCACGCTCGCGCTGATCGAGAACCTGCAACGCGACGATTTGTCACCGGTGGACGAGGCGCGCGGCTACGAGCGCCTCATTGCCGAATTCAAACTCGCGCAGCAGGACGTGGCCGACGCCGTTGGTCGCGACCGTTCGACCGTCGCCAACGCGCTCCGCCTCCTCAAACTCCCGGAAGTCGTATTGCAGATGCTCCATGAGGGGCATCTGTCGGTGGGTCATGCGCGCGCGCTGCTCGCACTCGAGGATTCGCGCATCGTCACGAATCTTGCCCGTGAAGCGGTGGCCCAAGGTCTCTCCGTTCGCGAGGTCGAGGACCGGGTGCGCGGTGGGCGCGCGCCGGAGCGCCGCCCGCGCATGAAACGCGGCATGGGCGCCGTCCCCGAAGTTCGCCGTGTCGAAGACGCGCTCCGCCGCCGGCTCGGCACCGATGTGCGCGTCACGTTGCGCGCTAAAGGCAAAGGTCAGATTCATCTGTCGTTCTATTCGAACGACGACCTCGCCCGGCTCCTCGAGGTCATCCTCGGCGCGCCGTTCGACGGATGACGAAGGGCACGCGCGGTGTCACGATCGTCGTCCACGCGGATGGCGATCTCGAATCGAAACAGTACCGGTTCCCACGCTGGGCTGTGATCGCGGGGAAGTGGGGCGCCGGCGTGATTGCTGTCTTGGTCGTGCTGTTTTTCGCGTTCGCAGGACCGATCTCACGCAACGCCGCCCGGGTCCCGGGACTCGAGCGTGAGGTGTCCCGCCTGCGTCTCGAAAACAGCCGCGTGCAGCAGCTCGCCTCCGCGTTGAATCGTGCGGAAGCGAACTACCAGGAGCTGCGCCAAATGCTCGGCGTCAAAGCTCCTCCCGAGTCGCGTACCGCGGGCAGCACGGGCGGCAGCGTCGCCCGAAACACCGATTTCGCGAACTCGATGCGGGCCGTGCCGATTCGAGCGGCGTTGCCGGGGGTCCCGAAGCGGTATGAAGGCGGTCCGTCGGCACCCACACACTGGCCCCTCGACGTCCCGGGGTTTGTCACGCGGGGCCAGGTCCGGCCAGGGGTGGTGGACGAATCGCATCCCGGCATCGACATCGCCGTGCCCCTGGGGACGCCGGTGCGGGCATCAGGGGGAGGCTCGGTGTCGGCGGCGGGGTACGACGCGGATTACGGGTTGTTCGTCCTCTTGCGGCATCCGTCCGGGTATGAGACGATGTATGGTCACATGTCACGGCTGGTTGCCGCCGAGGGCGACGAAGTTCAGGCGGGGCAGGTCATCGGTTTGTCGGGAAACTCAGGGCGGTCCACAGCTCCGCACCTGCACTTCGAGATTCGACGCGACAACAAGACCGTCGATCCGCTGGAACTTGTGAAGGAGGGACGCTGATGGCGGTGTTCTCAGAAAAGACTCCAACGTCCGCTGGCGGCCGTGAAGCCGTTCCCGGGCTATCGATCATCGGCGCGGGGATGCGGGTCATCGGCGACATCTCGGCGGACGGCGTCGTAAAGATAGAAGGCTCGGTGAACGGAACGGTGCGGGCGGCAAAGCAAGTCCTTGTCGCGCGGGGCGGGGAAGTGGAAGGCGACGTCGTGAGCCGTGAGGCGATTATTGGCGGCGAGGTGCGCGGCGCGATCTACGCTGAGGAACGGGTCGAGCTGCAGGCGACGAGTGTCGTTCACGGCGACGTGCACACCAAGCGACTCCTGATCCAGGAGGGCGGAGAGATCAACGGCGTGCTGCGGATGAGCGAGGACGCAGGCCAACCGCCGCAGGTCTCCCAACGCAGCGGGCAGGCTTTAGCGCGGGCATAGATATCCACATGCCTAGCGCGGCCGCATGTGGATTCTCTAAGTTATTGTCACGTATCGTGTTGTGAGCATGTGCGATGTGGAAAGTCGCCTAACTGCCTCGATACTGTGACTACGGTGTCTTAAATGCGCCTAGACAGTTTGGTCCGCTTTCTCGATGACTATCTCCGCGTCACCGAGGAAATCGCGGACGCGCCCGAGGCGCTGAATGGCTTGCAGGTGAGCAACGCCGGCGAGGTCAGCCGCCTCGCGGCAGCCGTCGATCTCTGTGAGGCCACGGTCCGCCAAGCGACCGAGCAGCACGCCGACTTTCTCCTCGTTCACCATGGCCTGTTTTGGGGTGGCCTCCGGCCGCTCGTTGGTCCCGCCTATCGCCGGGTCGCGGGTCTGATAAAAGGAAACATCGCGCTGTACGCCGCACACCTTCCCCTCGACCGTCATCCCGACGTCGGAAACAACGCCGTGCTTGCCCACATGCTCGACATCAAGGTTCGTGGCGATTTCGGATCCTATCACGGCGCCCCTGCGGGAGTGTGGGGGGAGTACAAAGGAAAGCGCGACGAGCTCGGTTGGGCACTGACCAAGGCTCTCGGGACGGCACCGCGGCTGTTCCCGTTCGGACCCGAGCGCGTGCAGCGGGTCGGTATCGTGACCGGAGCGGGAGGCTCGTTGATCCCGCAGGCGGCCGCGGCGGGTCTCGATACGTTCATCACCGGAGAAGGGCAGCACTGGACGTTTTTCGACGCCGAAGAGCTTGGTCTCAACGTGTTTTTCGCGGGTCATTACGCCACGGAGACAGTTGGCGTCAAGGCGCTGGCTGAGCAGGTCGCCAGGAAGTTCGATCTGCCCTGGGTGTTTCTGGATCATCCCACCGGGCTGTGAGCCCCCGGCGCGTCCTGGCCGTCCTGGCCGTCGCCGAGCTGCTCGCGATGGCTCCCTGGTTCAGTGCGTCCGCCGTTGCTCCGACCCTCGCCCGCGTCTGGCAGCTTTCGCCCGTCACGACCGCCTGGCTGACGATCTCGGTCCAGCTCGGATTCGTCGCCGGCGCGCTCGTGAGTGCGATCTTCACGCTGGCCGATCGTTTGTCCGCACGGCGGTTGGTCGCCGGATCGGCGGCGCTGGCCGCGCTCGCAACGCTGGGCGTTGCGGTCTCGAGCGGGATCGCGATGGGGATCGCCTGCCGACTGCTCACGGGCGCGGCGCTCGCGGGCGTGTACCCGCCCGGAATGAAGATCGCCGCGGGATGGTTCAAAGAAGGCCGAGGGTTCGCGATCGGGATTCTCGTCGGTGCGCTCACGCTCGGCTCGGCCAGTCCGCATCTGGTGCGCTGGGCTGTGTCGCCGGCGGCGTGGCGCGTTGTTCTCGTCGTCGCGGCGCTCAGCGCGCTCGCCGGCGGTCTCCTCATCTTTCTTGTTCCGAACGATGGTCCCTACGCGGCCCCTTCGCCGCCGTTTTCTCTCGCCGCCGCCCCTCGGATTCTGAAAGACCGTGGCGTACTGCTCGCGAACCTCGGATATCTGGGCCACATGTGGGAGCTGTACGCGATGTGGACCTGGATGGCCGTGTTCATCACCGCGAGCGAGCACGCACGCCGCGGTGCGGACGCGGACGTCACAGCACTCGCGGCGCTCGTCACGTTCGTGGTCGTTGGCAGCGGCGCGATTGGTTGCTGGCTGGGCGGAACGTATGCCGATCGATGGGGCCGCACACTAATAACCAGCGCTGCGATGATGGTGTCAGGAAGCTGCGCCATCGCTGTCGGTTTTGTCTTTGGCAGCCCACTCGCCCTGTTGGTCCCGTTGCTGCTCGTGTGGGGGGTCAGTGTCGTCGCCGATTCGGCGCAGTTCTCCGCGGCCGTCAGCGAGCTCGCGCCGCGCGACTACGTCGGGACAGCGTTGACCCTGCAGACGAGTCTCGGGTTTCTGCTGACGTGCGCGACCATCTACCTGCTCCCACGAGTCGCGGCCGTCATCGGGTGGCGCTGGAGCATGAGTGCGCTGGCGATCGGACCGGCACTCGGCGTCTGGGCGATGCTGGCACTGCGGCGCCGTCCCGAAGCGGTACAGCTGGCCGGCGGGGCTCGCTAGGGCAGGACGAAGACGCCAACCTCGCCGTCGTAGTCGTCGGCACTGCGCGTCGTGCCGCCCGGCGCCATCCACGGCCCCCCATCGCGACGCACGTTGATGCGATGCAGGCCCTTCGAAATCCGAAACGATGCCACCCAGGCGTCGGCGCTTGCGGGATTCCGCCTGAGCGGCACGGGACGCCAGTCGGTGAAATCACCGCTGATCTCGACCGCTGTGGCGCCGGGGGCGAAAAGCGTGAGCTGGACCTCGTCGTCCTGCTGGGCCCGAATCTCCAATCGCGTCTCCATGGAACTCGAGCCGTTCGATCCGCTCGCGTGGGGATTGGTCGGCAACGCCGGTAGGGGAGGTCGGCGGATCGTGATCGTGCCCAGACGGACGGCAGCTGTCACGTACCGGCCCGCGAGGCTGCCGCTGACGACATCGGTGGGGTAGCGACCAGCCGACAGGACCAGCGCCGCCTGCCGTCCCAGGGTGAGTGTGGCGCTGCCCTCACCAAACACGCCGCGCCCCCCGCCGCGACTCCATACGCGGGCTCCGACGACGCCTTCGAGCACGATGCGAGCGCGCCGCCACTGAGCGGATGACCGTAGATCGGTGTACGCCGTGTCGCCAATAAACGACCGATCCAGTGACAGGAACATCGTCTTGTCGTCGCGCAGGAGCCACGCGCCTACCGCCAGAACCGTGACCGGTCGCGGACCGCCTCCGAACGACGACCGCCCGAGCGTGGCCGCGAGCCAGCCGCCACGATCCTCGTCCATCACGTGCAGGCGCGCGTCTATCTGTCCGTGGCTGAAGCTCGCGATGCTCGCGTAGTCGCTGGCACCTGCGGCCACGCCGAGCTCGCCGCGCCAATGTCGCGCCAGGGGCGTGAACCACGAACCATTGGCCGAGCCATCGAGACTGCGGCGGCCGCTCTGAAATTGCAGGTACGTGCCGCGAGCGCTCAGGAAGCCTCGGCCGGCGGGATGCTGCCAACGCATCGTCGGCGAAATGGACGCCGCACCTGACGCGAGGAAGCCATCGTATTGGACGTGCGTGATTCCCGCCTCGACGTTTGCGGTTACTTGTCCGCACAACCCATGAACACTGACCCCACACGCCAGTCCGATGAGGGCGAGTGTCCGCACGGAGATGAAGGACTACGGCCGGGAGCGGCGGCGGGGCGTGTTAGGATTGCCTTGGGTGCTCGAAGTGCCGGGTGCATCGAACGCGCCCGCGTTGAGACGCACGGACGTAGCGGCGCCGGGGGGCGCGCCGAGCGTGATGTCGCGCTCGACGGCGCGCCGGAATTCGACGAGATCCGCGTCGCGCGCCTTCGGCGCGAGCGCGAGAACCGCTGCTGCGGCGCTGTCCGCGGGCACGCCGCTCGCGACGAGGTCGGCGAGCACCGCGAGCGCGATGGTGAGCGGCGGGCGCCGCACGTCGCGCAAATTGGCGAGGACGTCCGGGGTCGCGCCGGCGCGCAGCGCTGCAACGGCGGCCTCGAGCTCCGCTTCCGCGGCGCTCGTTCCCAGCGCGGTCCGCGCCGTGCCGAGATCGACGGCGAGCCTCCGGACGGCCGCCACAATCCGCGCCCCTGAGGCACCTTTCGTTACGCCTTCCAATGCCCGCTGAATGATCGGTTCCACGGGCAGACCCACGCCGTGCGCCGAGTCGACGACCGCAGCGACAGCCACCCGCGTATCGGGATCGAGCCGTTCGAGTCGTGGATCCTGGACAGCAACCTGGGTCACGAGAAGCAACGCGGCGAGCATCATGATCCTCTCCCTCCGACCGTAACCACCGAGCTCGGCGTTCCGAACTCATCGTCTTTTGCCGCCGGCGCACTCGGATCGGCGCGCCATTCGACGCCGTTCACGAGAAATGCGTAGCGGTACCGTCCCGGCGCCAGCCGAACCACAGTTGCCCACACCCCATGCGCTGTTTGCATGGGCGAGCGCGCGGGGTCCCAATCGTTGAAGTCTCCGACGAGCGCGACGGAAGCAGCCTGCGGGGCGACCAGCACGAACTGGAGCGTGTCCACCGTAGTCGCGGCGTTCCAAATCCAGGGCCGAACAACGAGGACCGTTGCCAGGACGGCCGCGGCGGCGAGCAGCGGCCACAGCTTCACGCGCCGCCCGTTAGGCGGAGCCTGGGCGATCTCCCGCATGACCCGCGCGTCCAACCCCGGGTCGATCGCCACGGGGCGGCGCAGGTGCTGAATCACGCGTTCGACGGTCTCATCTTCTCGTTCAAACATGCTCCGCCTCTCTCAGGTACTTCTGCAGCTGCTCGCGCGCGCGCTTCACCCGCATCTTCAGCGCCGACACCCCGGCCCCCGTCAGCTCGGCGATCTCCTCGTACTCGAGATCTTGGACATGTTTGAGGAGAAACGCCTCGCGGTAGTCGGGCGCGAGGCGCGCGAGCGCTCGATCGACCGCGTCGGTCCAATCCAGGCGATCGGCCTGGTCGGCATGCGCTGCCAAGTCCAGGGCTTGAGCGTCGTGCACGAACGTCCGCCGGCGGCGCGCGGCACGCGCGCCCGTCGTGCGGCAGCGGTTCACCAGGATTCCGTACAGCCAGGCGCCGAAGCGTGCCGGATCGTCGCAGCGCGCCAGGGAACGATAGGCACGCACGAAGCTATCTTGCAGCGCTTCCTCCGCGTCTTCACGATCGCCGATCATGTGGACGGCGTAACGCCCCAGGCGATCGCGATAGCGGGAAACCAGCGCGCCGTACGCGCCGGTGTCGCCGGTCCGGACCCGGCGCACCAGCTCTGCGTCGCTTGGTTCCACGCTGTTGATACCCATCGCGTAAGTTGCCACGTCACAAACCTTACACCGTCAAGGGGAAAACCGTCAAAAAGGCACCGTCAAACACAAAACCGTGTAAGGCGTTGTGACGGTGCACCCGATCATCTGGGTATTCAATGCAACAGCGCCGTCTGCGCAACACCCCAGGAGGTTTTTGACGATGCCGAGACTGAGCCTCGCCCTGCTTGCCGTCGCTACGTTTGCCGCCGCCTGCTACAAGGACGACGCCACCGCCGGGATCAATAGTGGCAATCCGAAAGCCGAGGTATTCCTCACCGACGACCCGTTCCCGTTTGATTCGGTGCAGAGCGTGCAGGTCTACGTCATCAGCATCGCCGTTTCAACCCACCCGGACACCGGCACCTCGGCCGACAGCATGCACTGGGTAACGGTCGCGGCTCCACATCGCCAGATCGACCTGCTCACGCTGCAGCAAGGCCTGACGGACTCGCTCGGCGCGGGACCAGTTACCGCCGATCAATACAAAGCCGTGCTCGTCACCATCAACGTCGACTCTTCGGCGGGCATCAGGTACAAGAATGGCTCACCAGCGGTCGTGCGGTGGCATGGCTCGGGGCAAGAGTCGTATGGCGTGTTCGTCCAGGCCCCGATCACCATCCCCGACACGGGCGCCGTCATCGTCATCGACTTCGATGTGGGACGGAGCTTCGCCTACAATCAGCGTGGCGATGGCGCATTCGATTTCTTCCCGGCGATCCGGGCAGTCAACCGAGGCGCAACGGGGAATATCGCGGGCACGGTCATTTACGATACCAGTGGGGGACCCGCGGGCCCTGTCGCGGACGCAACGGTCAGCGCGTGGGGCGGCGGCCCGAACAATTGGTACATCCTCTCGACCGGCAAGACCGATGCGGCGGGGCACTATCGTCTCGCGTACCTCTTGCCCGGCACATACATCGTCGGCGTTGAGCCGCCGTCCGGGAGCAACTTCGGATCTGCGCTCGATTCGAACGTCGCGGTGAATAAGGGCTTCGAAACCGTGCACAACGTCTCACTGTCGGTCTTCCGCGGTGATGTCATGATTCAGGGCGCGAGCTCGATGTTAGCGAATCACACGAATCGGCTCGAAGCCTTCGTTATCACCCCGCAGCACCAGCAGGACACCAATGCGGCGGTGGTCTGGCAGAGCTTGGACACGACCGTGCTCGGACTCGTCACATATGTGGACAGCACGCACGTCTCGCGAGTGACATCCAAAGCGGTGGGAACGGGTCGCATCGTTGCCGCGAGCGGTGGCTTGGCAGACACGCTCGTGATTCATGTAGTCCCCGACAGCACGCCGTAAATGCCGAGGCAGTCACGGCGCCGCTATATTGCGCGCCGTGACTGCTCCCCCCTCCGTCCCTCCTCATCACCGCCCCGGCGGTGGTTTTCAGAATCCGTGGGTCGATCACGCCGTGCCGGGATTCGGGAGTCTCCTCAAGTGGATGCTCGTGCATCGCACCACGCGACCGCGACCCAAGGACCCCGACCCATCGGTGTTCAAGCGTGTGCCGCCCGATTATGTCCCGCCACGCGCGCCGCGGGCGCAGCTCACGGTGACGTGGGTCGGACACTCGAGCCTGCTCATCCAGCTCGACGGTCTCAACATTCTCACCGACCCGATGTGGAGCGAGCGGGCATCGCCGGTCCAGTTCGCGGGCCCGCGGCGCTGGGTTCCGCCGGCGATCGCGTTCGAAGACCTGCCACCGCTCGATGTCGTCCTGCAGTCGCACAATCACTACGACCATCTCGACAGCGGCACGGTGCGACGCCTCGCACAGAAGCATCCGGCGGCGTCGTGGATCGTGCCGCTCGGTCTCGCGTCGTTCGTCCAGACGCGCGGAGTGAATGTGGTGGTCGAGCTCGATTGGTGGCAGGAGACGCGCGTGGGGTCGGTCCGGATCGCGGCGACGCCGGCGCAGCACTTCAGCAGCCGCGGCATTGGCGACCGCGGTGACACGCTCTGGTGTGGCTTCGCGCTCATGGCCGCGAACGGTCATCGCGTGTATTTCGCGGGCGATACGGGCTATCATCCCGACTTCGGGACGATCGGCGAGCGGTGCGGTCCATTCGACGTCGCCTTGATGCCGATCGGTGCATATGAGCCGCGCTGGTTCATGCGCTACCTCCACATGAACCCCGAGGAGGCGGTCGCCGCGTTTCGTGCGCTGAACGCGCGCATGATGGTGCCGATTCACTGGGGGACGTTCAAGCTCACCGATGAAGCGATGGACGAACCACCCATCCGCGCCCGCGCAGCATGGGACGCGGCTGGCCTGTCACGCAGCGCGTATCGCCAGCTCGCGCACGGCGAGACGCTCACGCTCTAGCCCGGGACATCGAACTATGCACGGTTGGAAGCTGATCCCCCTGGTGCTGTTGCTTGCCGGCTGCGCGGCACGTCGTCCGATGCCGCCACTGGCCGGGCCGTCATCGGAGCCGGTCCTGGAGACGCCTGCGCGCGTCGCGCTCATCACCGCACCGGGCGAAGCGGAGTGGTCGGCGCTCGGCAATGAAGCGACGGCGCTGCTGTCTCAGTATCTGCGGATCAACACGACCAATCCGCCGGGAAATGAGATTGCCGCGGCGCGCTGGCTTCAGGCAGTGCTCCGGCGCGACGGGATCGAGGCGCAGATCTTCGAGCCGGCCCCCGGCAAAGCCAACCTCTACGCCCGGCTCGCGGGCGACGGCAGCGCGCGGCCGCTCATCCTTCTGAACCACATGGATGTCGTGCTGGCCTCGCGGGAATACTGGACCGTCGAGCCGTTCAGCGGGCTGGTCAGGGACGGTTATGTGTGGGGCCGCGGCGCGCTGGATATGAAGGGCGAGGCGATCGCGCAGCTGATGACGATGTTGATCCTGACGCGCGCCCATGTTCCGCTCAAGCGCGACATCATCTTCCTCGCCACGGCAGACGAGGAGATCGGCGCCGGGGTGGGGGCCGCCTGGATCGTGGAACATCAGGCCGATCTCGTCCGGAATGCCGAGTTTCTGCTCAACGAGGGCGGGCTGACCCGGGCCGACGGCCGCGGGGGAGTCGAGTTCTACGGCGTCGGGACAACGGAGAAGTCGCCGTTTTGGCTCGACGTCACGGCGCGCGGGACGGCCGGCCACGGTTCACGCCCGACGCCTGACAATCCCGTCCACCGCTTGATCCGCGCGCTCAACCGCATTGCCGACTGGCGCACGCCGCTCACCGTGACGCCGGCGGCGGAGCGGTCGTTCTCCGACCTCGCGACGATCGAGCGGGATTCGACGGTGCGTCGCTGGCTGAGCGACATTCGGACCGCGCTCCGCGATTCGGTCGCGGTTCGCGCCATCACGGCGGATCTCACGTACAACGCGCTGCTGCGCAACACGATCTCGATTACCGGTCTCAAGGGGAGTGACAAGACGAACGTCATTCCGCCGGTGGCCACCGCGGCGATCGACGTCAGGCTCCTGCCCGGACAGGATCCCGCTGCGTTTCTCGCGGAGCTGACGCGTGTGGTGGGAGACACGGCCGTCACGCTGCGGCCGCAAGGGCCGAACTGGCCGGCGACCGAGAGCCCGATCGAGACCGAGATGTTCCGCGCCATCACTGCCGTGGCGCATGGGCGTCACCCCAACGCGCTGGTCACGACGCTGATGCTGCCGGGCTTTACTGATAGCCATTACTTCCGCCGCATGGGCATCGCGAGCTACGGCCTGGGGCCATTCCCGCTCACGCAAGGCGAGTCTCGCGGCGTGCACGGCAACGACGAGCGCGTCAGCGTCGAAGCGCTGCGCTTCGGCGTGCGGTTCTACTACGACGTCGTGTCGCGCGTCGCGGCAAAATAGCGGTCAGCGACTCGAGCTCGAGACTCCCGGCGCGCGCGGCTTCGCCTGTTTCACGTAGCGGTCGAACCAGTCGATCATCTCGGCCAGCGTATGGAGCACCGACTCGCGAGCCACGTAGCCGTGCGCCTCGTTCGGCAGCATCACGAGCCGCGCCGTCCCTCCCAGCCCCTTGATCGCGGCAAAGAGCCGTTCCGAGTTGATCGGGAAGGTGCCCGAGTTGTTGTCGGCCTCGCCGTGCGTCATCAAGATCGGTTCGTTGATCGAGTCGGCGTACACGAAGGGCGACATCCGCAAGTAGACCGGGCGCGCCTGCCAGAACGTGCGGTCTTCGTTCTGGAAGCCGAACGGCGTGAGCGTGCGGTTGTAGGCGCCGCTCCGCGCGATCCCGGCGCGGAACAGGTCCGAATGCGCGAGCAGGTTGGCGGTCATGAAGGCGCCGTAGCTGTGGCCGCCGATCCCGATGCGGTCGACGTCGCCGATGCCGGCGTCCACGACGGCCTTCACCGCGGCGCGCGCACTCATCACGAGCTGCTCGACGTAGTGGTCGTTCGCCGTGTCGCCGCCGATGATCGGCATCTTGGGGTCGTCGAGCACGGCGTAGCCTTGTGTCAAGAAGAACAGGTGCGACGGGCCGCGGATGATGTTGAAGCGGTTTGGCGCCGCCGACACCTGGCCCGCGGCGCTCGCCGAGGCGAACTCGATCGGGTAGGCCCACATCACGACAGGAAGACGGGTCCCCGGCGTGTAGCCCGGCGGCAGATAGAGGGTGCCGGAGAGCGGCACGCCGTCTTCGCGCGTGTAGGTGAGCAGCCGCTTTTGGATCCCAGTGAGCTGCGGGGCGGGGTCCTTGAAGTCGGTGAGTGCCCGGAGGTTCGTGCCTTGGCGGATGAAGTAATTCGGCGGCTCGGTACGCGACTCGCGCCGGGTGACGAAGCTCTTGCCGGCGTCGTCGAGCAGCGCAACGACCGATTCGTAGTGAACGGTGTCGGCGCGCCAGAGTCGCTCAGTCTTTTTCGTGACGAGGTTCAGGCGGTCGAGGAAGGGTCGGTCGCCCTGCGGCGAGGCGCCGGCGCCCGTGAGGTAAATCCAGCTTCCGGTCCGCAGGATCGCGGCGTCACCGGCGGGTGTCATCCGCGTGATCGGGAACCCCGGGTCGGTGTAACGATCCTCGGCACTGCGGTCGAATAGGAGGACCGGGGCAGCACCGGGTTTTGTGGCATCGACGATCCATATCTTGGACCAGCGGCGCTCCCGGTCGTACTCTCCCAGGAACCCGACGCCCTGCGTGTCCCACAAGAGACCGCTGTAGCGCTTCGCGAGGCGCGCCAACTCCGTGGGCTCGGCGGTGAACGGCGCCGCGAGGGTGACGACGCGGTCCTGGCGCTCGGCCTTGCTGCGCGGGTCGCCGCCGTCCAGCGCTTCGGCCCAAACGAGGGTCGCAGGCGTGCCCGGGCGCCAGTTCACGCCGCGCGGGCCCGTGCGCACGCCGCGGATCGGTACACCTTCGCTCGAAGGCAACGTCGCGATATGGCGCACGAGGTCGCCCTTCAGGTTCCAGACGTCGATCTCCTGCGGGAAACCACCGCTCGGCACGAGATAGGACAAAGGACGCACCGTGCGGATGACGAGCACGTTCTCGCCGCCGGGGGAGACGTCCACGCGCTCGAAGATCGCGGGCTTGCCGACTACGGTGCGCGCGCCGGTCGCCACATCGACCAGTGCGAGCTGCGCAGTGAAGTAGTAGTCGAACAGTTGCTCGTCGAAGTGGTTTTTCAGCAGGTCTTCGAAGGTCGGCGCGGGCGCGGCGCGGCCGCGGGTTTCCTGAATCGTCGGACCCACTGGGGTCTCGGGCTCGACGGGTGCGGGGCCGCGGCCGTCGGGAATGAACTCACACAGGAGGCTCGTGCCCGAGGGCATCCATTGGCACGGCGGGCCCTCGGTGGCGTTCAGGGTCGCACCGGTGAGGGCGCGCGTTTGCCCGGTGGCGGCATCGGCGATCCAGAGGACGAGCCCCGAGTCGCGCGTTTGCACGAAGGCGATGTTGCGGCTGTCGGGCGACCAGATGACGTACGACAATGCCGCGGGCGTCGGAACGTTGATGCGGCGCTCGGTCCCGTCCGCCACGCGCTTCAGGACGAGTCCCGTGACGCCGCCCGGGAGCTGCGGGCCCGTCGTGCGCGGGTTGATGCGGTTTCCCGCGAGGCGCAGCATGGGGGCCGCCAGCTCGGCGATCGTCGGCATGCTGCGTTGCTCGAGCAGCAGTAGCGATTGGCGGTCGGGTGAAATGCCTGCCGTGGGCAGCGGCGGTGCGTCCAGAATGTCAACGATTACTTGTGGCGGTGTCCTGTACGGCGTTTGTGCGGCAAGTCGTGTGGCGCTGAACAACGCGAGACAGCAAAGGATGACGCGGCGCATAGGGTCTCAGCTCGATCGCGGGAACCGGAAACCTTACCACGCGCTCCGCGGCACGCAACTAGCTACTTGAGCGGCACGACAAAGCGCACGACAATCCGTTCCGCGGTCTGTGGGCTGATGCTGCACGAGCAATCCTGACCGACGATTCGCTTCCACCCGAGGACTTCCGCATCAGCGATGCCGGCGACGTCGCGATAGGTGATCTCCAGCATCTTCCCGTCGATGACGCGATAGGTCACGGGCCGGCCCAGCAGCCGGTGATGCGGGTCGATCTTCGCGAGCCCGTCGGCTAGCCGGCGCTGGAGCTCGGTGATGGCGTCGGTCGTCGTCATGAGCTGCGAACCGCCGCGGCGTTGCGCCGCATCCCCCCGTAGCCCGGACGGGTGAAGGGCGTCCCCTGGTAGCGGCGCTGAAAGTCATCGTCGTCCATCTGAGCCAACTCGTGGATGTCGGGCTGCGCAATCTCGGGCCGCGGCGCCAACCCCGGATCACGCGTCGGCTGCGCAAAACTCACATTCCAAGGGCACACATCCTGACACACGTCGCAGCCGAATATCCAGTCGCCCAGCTGCGACGCCTGCGCGGGAGTGAATGCGCCGCGGTGTTCGATCGTGAGATAGGAAATGCAGGCGCGCGCGTCGAGATCGCGCGGCCCCGCAAACGCCTGGGTGGGACACGCATCAAGACAGCGGCGGCACGTGCCGCAGCGATCGGCTTCGAACGGCAGATCCGGCTCTAGTCCTGCATCTGTGAGCACCACGCCGATGAACGTGAACGAGCCGATCTCCGGATGGATGAGCATCATGTTCTTGCCGATCCATCCGAGCCCGGCGAGCTGCGCCAGCTCGCGCTCGGGGACTGGCCCGGCGTCTACATAGCAGCGCGTCGTCGCACCGGGGACGAGCTCGCGGATCGCCGTCGCGAGCTGCTCGAGCCGCTCACCGAGGACGTCGTGGTAATCGGGAGACCACGCGTATTGAGCCACTTGGCCCCGCGGCGTGGCCGCGGGGCTCGCTACCCTGGCCCCATGGAAATAATTGGTGAGCGTCACGACCGCCGTTTTGGCCTCGGGCATGATCAAGCGCGGATCTTTCCGTTTTTCCGCCTGCCGCTGCAGGTACGTCATCGTGCCGGCGTGGCCGTCGGCGAGCCAGCGGTCCAGCTCGGCCGCGTGCGGATTGCGATCGAGCCGCGCGACTCCGGTCGCCGCAAAGCCCAGCTCGGCGGCGCGACGTTTGATCGCGATCATAGCCCCATCGTTTCGCGCCGCCAGCGCGCGAAGTTCACGACGTCATCGACCGCGGGGATTGCTCGTTCGTCGCCATACGCGGTGAACATGCGCCACTGCATGTAGTCGCGCGGCGGGATCGGCAAAAACGGCGGGCGGCGATACCAGTCGCGGGCGCGAAAACTCCACGCCAGGCGCACCAAGTCGACGGCGAGTCGCGGACGCACCAGCGCCCGCAGCGCCAAACGCAGATACAGTGCTGACCAACTCGCGATACGCTGCATTCCTTCTGTATATTCCCGGCCTATGACGCTCGCAAGCAGCGTAAAACCGCGCGCGCTTGGACTCGCCAGGTACCGCGGCGAGTTTCCCATCTTTCAGTCGAGCGTCTACCTCAACACCTGCTCGCTCGGGGCGTTGGGCGAGCGATCCCGCCGCAAGGTAGCGGAATTCCTCGACCTGTGGCAGAGCCGCGGCGCCTCGGCGTGGTATGACGTGTGGTGGGAAGCGTTGGGCGACTTGCGCGCGCGCTATGGCCGCCTCGTCAACGCTGCCGCCACGGAGATCGCCCTGGCACCCAGTATCTCGGTCGCGCTCAGTGCGATCGCCGAATCGCTCGATTATCGCCGCCGGCCGAAAGTCGTGATCACGTCCCTCGATTTCCCGACGGTCGCGTATCAGTGGCTCGCCAAGGCCCCAGCGGGAGTGGAGCTCGTCGTCGTCGACAGTCCAGACAAGATCAGCGTGCCAGTCGAAGCGATCGCGCGGGCCGTGGATGATCGTACCGCGCTGGTCGTGACGTCGCACGTCTACTTCACGACGGGCGCGATCCAGGACATCAAACGCGTCGCCGAGGTCGCGCACGCGCACGGTGCCCTCTGTCTCATCGATGCATACCAATCCGTCGGCCAGATCCCCGTGGACGTACAGGACGCGGGTGTCGATGCCCTGGTCGCCGGCGGCCTCAAGTGGCTGCTCGGCGGACCGGGGATCGTGTTTCTCTATGTGCGTGAGTCTGTTGCCCGCCGGCTCGAGCCGCGGATCTCGGGGTGGTTCGGACAGCGGGAGCAATTCGCCTTCGACCCGCGGGCGTTGACCTTCCACGACGATGCGCGACGGTTCGAAATGGGCACGCCGGCGCTCGCGGCCGTCTACGCGCAGCTCGGCGGCCTCGAGTACATCGAGGAAATCGGCACGCCGCGGATCCGGGAGGTCACTACAGCCTTGACCGAGGATCTGATCGCCACGGTGCGAGCCGCCGGCTTCACACCCAAGGTGGCCGCCGAGCCCGAACGGCGCTCGGCGATTGTCATGATTCCCATGTCCGATCCCGCCGCGGCCGTGCGCCACCTGGCGGCGGGTGGCGTGATCGTCGATAGCCGGCCCGGGCACGTCCGGTTCTCGCCTTTCTTCTATAACGTGCAGGATGACTATGTCAGAGCAACCGAGCGCCTCGCCTCGCAGCCCGCTCACTGAGGACGAACAGCTCCTCGTCCCGCCGCAGGTCGTACCGGTCGAGCGGCGGGCGTCCTTCACCAGCACCGACCCCTGGCGCGTGCTGCGCATCATGGGCGAGTTCGTCGAAGGGTTCGATACGCTCTCCGACGTCCGCAACGCCGTGACGGTCTTCGGCTCGGCCCGCACGCCCGAAGGCGATCCCTACTACAAGGCAGCGCACGAGACGTCGCGCATCCTCGCCAAGGAAGGGTTTGCGATCATCACGGGCGGCGGGCCGGGCATCATGGAAGCGGCGAATCGCGGTGCCAAGGAGGGCGGTGGGCTGTCGATCGGCTGCAATATCGAGCTCCCGTTCGAGCAAGGGACGAACCGGTGGGTCGAGCGCTCGATCAACTTTCGCTACTTCTTCGTCCGGAAGACGATGTTCGTGAAGTATTCGACGGCCTTCATCACCTTTCCCGGGGGCTACGGGACGATGGACGAGCTGTTCGAGGCGCTCACGCTCGTCCAGACCGGCAAGGTCAAGCAGTTTCCGGTGGTGCTATTTGGTCGTGACTATTGGCGCGGTCTCGCGGATTGGCTCAAGGAACGCGTCGCGGGAGAGGGAAAGATCTCGCCCGAAGACCTGAATCTCTTTCTGGTCACCGACGAGCCCAAGGAAGCGCTCGGCTGGATCGTGGATGCGCGCGAGCGCCGCACCCGCGCCTTTCGTGCGATGAGCAAGTCCGCCCAGGCGAGCCGATGACGCAGAACGAATTCCTGCGCGGCCAGCGCATCAATCCGAAGCCGGTCACGGGCAAAGAGACGGTGGCGGATCTCGTCGACAACGCGTTCCTGGCGTACAACGCCGGCCGCCTGGCGGAAGGCTGCCGGCTGTTCGCCGAGCGCATGCTCGACGAGGACGTGACCGTCGGCATGAGCCTCACCGGCGCGATGACGCCCGCTGGTCTCGGCATGTCCACGATCATCCCGCTGATCGAAGCGGGATTTGTGGATTGGATCGTGTCCACGGGCGCCAATCTCTATCACGACGCGCACTTTGGCCTCGGCATGGCGATGCATCGCGGCACGCCCTTCGCCGACGACGTCGTGCTCCGCGAAGAGGGTGTCGTCCGGATCTACGACATCTTCTTCGACTACGACGTGCTGCTGTCCACGGATCGCTTCGTGCGTGAGGTCTCGGCGCGCGAGGAGTTCCAGCGGCCGATGAGCACCGCAGAATACCATTACCTGCTCGGCGGCTACGTGCTGGAGCGCGAGAAGGCGCTGGGTCTGTCCCGGAAATCGGTGCTCGGGGCGGCGTACGCCGCGGCCGTGCCGATCTACACCTCGTCGCCCGGCGACTCGTCGATCGGCATGAACGTCGCCGAGCAGGCGCTGTCGGGAAGCAAGCTGCGCTTTGACGTGAGCGCCGACGTGAACGAGACCTCGTCGATCGTGTTTGCGGCGAAGGTGCGCGGCGGCAAGAGCGGTGTGTTGATCATCGGCGGCGGGAGCCCCAAGAATTTCGTGCTGCAGACCGAGCCGCAGATTCAGGAAGTCCTCGGCATCAGCGAGAAGGGTCACGACTACTACCTGCAGCTCACCGATGCGCGGCCTGACACGGGCGGCTTGTCGGGCGCAACGCCGGCGGAAGCGGTGAGCTGGGGGAAGGTCGATCCGGACAAGCTGCCGGGGACGGTCGTGGCATATCTCGACAACACCGTCGCCTTTCCGATTCTGGCGGCGTACGCGTTGGCACGCCGCAAGCCCCGCAAGTTGAAGCGCCTGTATGAGCGGCGCGGAGAGATGATGCGCGAGCTGACTGATTCGTATCTCGAGGCAAAAGCGGATCGCGACGCGCGCGCTGAGGCGGCAACTGGCGGCCGAGCGACCTGAGATCCAGAAGTCTGCTGCGTCGACCAGGACGTATGCCGTTTACGTCCTGGGTCTGCTGACTCTCGTCAATCTTCTCAACTATCTCGACCGCAACGTCGTCTACGCGGTCTTCGAGCCGATCAAGCGCGATCTGCGTCTTTCCGATGCGCAGCTCGGCTGGCTTGGGTCCGCGTACATCATCGTGCTCTCGCTGGCGGCGCTGCCGCTCGGCGTCATCGGCGATCTGCGCTCGCGTCGGCTCGTGATCACGTGGGGCGTCGCGGTCTGGAGTGCGGCAACCACAGCGGGTGGCATCGCAAGGCAGTTCTGGCAGCTGTTCACCTGCCGGGCGCTCGTCGGCTTCGGTGAGGCGGGCTACGCGCCGGCATCGCAGGCGATCATTGCGCAGTACTACAAGGGGCGACGTCGGGCGTTTGCTATAGGGGTCTACTCGGTCGGCATGGCGTTGGGCGGCGTGCTCGGCATCTGGCTTGGCGGTGTCATTGCGGAGCGCTACGGCTGGCGCTGGGCCTTCATCTGGATGGGTTTGCCTGGATTGGTGCTGGCGTTGCTCGCGTCGCGCCTGCGCGAGCTCGACCGCCGGCCTCCGCCGCCGATCGTCGAAACGCTGCGCCAATGGTGGCAGCATGGCATGCACGGTGTGACGCATTACGTCATGCCGCTCGCGATCTGCGCGGGAATTGGCGCGGCGCTCGCCGGATTCTTTTCCTTATTCGAGGGAATCCCTTCGCAATTCAGCACCGCGCTGTTCGGTATCGGGACCAGCGTGGGCATCGCCTGGACGGTGTGGCGGCTCGTGCCGCTCGCCGTGCGCCGCACGACCGCAGCGGGCGCGGTCGCCGCGGGCGCGTTCGACGACTTTCAGGACGCCGCGATCCTCGTGCTGCGGACTCCGACCTTGATCTGGATATTTCTCGGCGGCGCGATGGTCACGTTCGCGGTGAACGGACTGGTCGCGTGGGCGGCGGCATTCATGCAGCGCATGCACGGGCTCTCCGTCGCGCAGGTGGGCGCCGAGTTCGGCGTATGGGCGCTCACCGGCGGTGTGCTGGGGGCGCTCGTCGGCGGCCGCCTGGCGGACCGGTTACAGCATCGTTGGCACGGTGGACGCGTGTTCACGTCGGGCGCGGGGTTCGTGCTGGGCGGGCCGGTGTGCGCCGCGCTGCTCTTGGTGCACGATCTCCGCTGGTTCGGCCCGCTTATCCTGGCGACATATTTCCTGTACACCTGGTACAACGGACCACTCGCAGCGGTCATTCTCGACGTCGTTCCGCCTGCCGTTCAGGCATCGGTGCTGGGCGCGTTCGTGTTGTTCTCACATCTGGCGGGTGACGCGCTGGCGCCGCCGCTCATCGGCTATCTATCCGATCGCACCGGCGATCTGCGGACGGCGATGTTGCTGCTGCCGGCCGTCGGCCTGCTGGGAGGACTGGTGATACTCATTGCGTTAAAGACGGTGGCGCGCGACATGCGGCGTGTGATCGCGCTCGACATCCATGTGTCCGGCCAAGGCTGAGGTGGTGTCGTGAAGATCGCGGTGATCTTCGATTCGCTGCATCCCGAATGGGAAGACGCCGCGTTCAAGCGCGAGGTCGAGCAAAAGGCCGAGGAAGCGGAGTACGATGTCGCGCGCGCGCTGCTGGCGGGTGGGCACGACGTGCTGATGATCGGCATCGGCGATGACGTCACGCCGCTCCTCGCCAAGCTGGCCGACTTTCAGCCCAAGCTCGTGTTCAACGGCTGCGAGGGTTTCCGCAAGAACGCGCGCCACGAGTACGCGATCGCCGCCCTGCTCGACATCTATGGCTATCGCTACACGGGATCGTCGCCGACCGCGCTGCTGGTCGCGCGCAACAAGTCGCTGACCAAGAAGGTCCTGGCCTATCACGGCATTCGGGTCCCGGCGTTCGCCGAGTTCCACGAGGGCGACTCGCTGGTGCGGCCGTCGGAGCTGCGGTTTCCATTGATCGTCAAGCCACTCCTGGAAGACGCGTCGATCGGCATCGCCCAGGCATCGGTGGTCGAAGACGATCCGTCGCTGGCCCAGCGGGTCGAGTTCATCCACACCAAGTACCATCAGGCGGCGATCGTCGAGGAGCTGGTCGAGGGACGCGAGGTGTACGTGGGCCTGATCGGGAACGACGACCTCCAGGTCCTGCCGCTGACGGAGATGACCTTTGGTGAGCCGGAGACCGCCGAGCACCAGATCGCGACGTACAAGGCGAAGTGGGACGAGGAATATCGCAAGAAAAAGAAGATCAAGAACGTGTTCGCCAAGGGGGTCTCCGACGAGTTGACGCGCCGCATCGGCGAGATCTGCAGCACGGCATTTCACGCGTTGTGGCTCCAGGACTACGGTCGTGTGGACGTGCGGCTGGCGCACGACAACGAAGTCTATGTCCTCGAAGTGAATCCCAACCCGTTCATTGCGGCCGAGCACGAACTGGCCGAGGCAGCCGAGAAGGCGGGCTTGAAATACAACGCCTTCATTCAACGCATCGTCGACGAGGCGATGGCCCGGTGAGCCGGCGCGAAGTCCCGACCCCCGAGCTGCGCTGCCCCCGGTGTCACACCGAGCTGGAGCGGTTCTGGAGCTACTGCCCGAGCTGCAGCAGGCGGCTCGAGTGGAAAGACGCGCAGCGCGAGACGGGTGCGGAGTGTGCCTACTGCGGCTGGATGGTGTCGGACGCGTCGTCGTTTTGCCCGTGGTGCGGCCGCAACATCCAGGACGAGGACTCGAGCGACGAGCCGCTGAAGGCGCCGAACGGATTCAAGTTCCACGCGCGCTGCGACTGGGGCTGCGGCGGCGGCGTGATGTACCCCATGCGGTTTTGTCCGTGGTGCGGGCGCGCCCAGACGTGGCGCTACGATGACTTCGAGAACGTCTGCCCCCACTGCGACCGCGGCGTCGACGATTGGATGGCGACGTGCCCGTGGTGCGGCGAGGACGCGACCGGTCGCGACCTCATCCCCCGCGCGCTGCGGCGGGCGCGGCGGCTGCTGATCGTGTCCCGAATCCGCGACTGGCACTACCGTGTCGCGTTACGGCCCGGCGTCTCGGGTGTCGCGCCGCGCGCGCCGAAAGTGATCGAGCTCGACCGCCGCTACGTCACCGGCAAGCGCCGCCGCGACGAGATCTCGTGGAACATGCTCACCGGCCTGCTGCTGCATGAGCTCGGTCACTCATTCCTCTATCATCACTGGGCATGGACGCGTACCGGCCGCTTCCGCCGCACCTTCGGCGAGGTGCGCAAAGCCTATCGCGTGGCGGACGAGCACTGGGTGGACTTCGAGCGGCGCCGCATCGCGACCACGCTGACCGACTACGTCAGCGCGTATGCGGCGACCCACCCGCAGGAAGATTTCGCGGAGACGTTCCGCTTCTACGTCGCACGTCGCGGCCGGCTCCGCGAGCTATTCGCGGAGTTCGGCCGCAAGCGGAAGGGTGTGAGACTGTACGAGAAATTTTTGGTGCTGCACGACTTTGTAAGGAGCCTGAGAGGATGGAAGTAGGGGCGCAGCATGCTGCGCCCCTACCCTCATATCACCTTCGTCAGTACAACGTCACATTCAGGCCGAACAGCAGCTGGAGCGACGAATTGCCGTGAAATAGGCCGCGCCCCTCGACGTACGGATGGGTCCGCCCGTAACGCGTCTCGAAGCCCCCGAACAGATCGAAGCCGGTGTCCGAGTTCCCGCTCGCCCGCAGGATGTTCAATCCACCGCCGAAGTACAGCGGCGTGCCCAAGCTACGGAATTTGAGGTCCGCATTGAAGCCAACGAGCGATCCGGCGTTCACCAGGTAATAGTCGAACGAAGGGTAGAACTCGATCGACCGCGACACCGGCATGTGGAGTTGCGCGCCGATCAGCCAGTCATCGCTGTCGAAGTTGTAACCGCCGTGCACGCCGAAATGCGAGCGTTGGGCCACAGCGCGGGAAACGCCGGCGGCACTGAGGAGCAGCACGAGCGCCATGAGAATGCGTCGCATGATGTCCGGTCCTCCGGTTTACGTGCGCGTCCTCTACCCGGGGACCGGCCACGGGTTCGCGGGTTCCCGCCCCGCGCCCCGTGGTCCCGTGAGCCGTGTCACAACCTGTGATGCGTCAGCCCGCGAAGCAGTACGCGCACCCCTTCTCCTGTGACCGTGCCACCGCGAGCACGCCAGACGGCACGACCTGCACACCCGGGAGCAGTCCCGCGACCCACTCCGCCTTCACTGCAGCGGCGTCCATCCCCATCTTTTGCGCCACCATTGCGCTGTAGACGGTCAGCGCGACGTTGCAGCACCCGACCTGGACGCCACTCGCCAGCAACGCCTTGAGTCCCGTGCCCGGCAGCGGGAGCGGCATCACGTCGGCAAAGATGTTGCGTGTCGCCGGCGCCTCGCCCTCCTTGATGCTGAACGGCGCTTCGCCGAGTTTGTACTTCGCCCACAGCGCATCCTGCATTGCAATGGGGATCGCCGAGTGACGGAGCACGACCACCGCCGAATTGTCGGCGTCCTTCGTGCCGTAATTCTCGTTGTTGCCGTTGAGCCAGACGCGTGGCCAGACGACCGGCATGCCGCCGTTCACCTCGGGTGCGTCGAAGATCATCTTGTGCTTCCCGTTGATGCGATTGAGCCACGTCTCGAACGACGGGTCTGCCCCCAGGATGCGATCGGGGCGCGCCGGCTGCGCCTCGAGGCGAAGCGGGGTCAGCCCTGCGACTCCAGCGGCCGCCGTGGCGGCGAGACGACCAAGAAACCCACGCCTGTACATGCGAAGCCTCCTCAGTGATGTGACCGTGTTGGATATGCGACATCGGGTGGTGGATCGCCGTTGGGCCAATCGTTTTCCTTGCCCCGGAAGTCCGGCCGGGGACGCGCGTTCACATAGGCCGCAACGTTGAAAGCCTGGCTGTCGGTGAGCGTGCCGGGCGTATCGAACGGCATATTGCGACTGATGAACTCGGCGGCGGTCCGAACGCGCGTCATGCCGGCGCCGACGTTGTAGGACTCCGGCCCCCACACCGGAGGCGCGCCCGCCGTTCCCTCTCCCATTGGGCCGTGGCACTTGGCGCAGCTTGCCGCGAAGACCCGCGCGCCGGCCGCCGTGTCGGCTGTGAAGCCCGCCCACTTCTGCAGACGCGCGTTGGCGCCTACCGGCGACGCGACCGCGATACCGCGCGAAAGAAACGCGAAATACGCGACGATGTCCCGCATGTCCGGTCCGGCCGGATCGAGCGCCGCACCGTTCATGCTCCGCCGGAAACAATCGTTGACGCGGTATTCGATCGTCTCGACGGTGCCGCTTCGGGCGCGATACTGCGGATAGCGCGCGAACACGCCCAGCCAGGAGCCGGTCTCGCGGCGCCCCGCGTCGAGATGGCAGCTCGTGCACCGCAGCCTGTTGCCCACGTGCCGCGGCAAGCTGTCCCGGGTTGCGGTGAGCAGCGCGCGTCCCCGTCGCACCGCGTCGCCGTAGGGACCTGAAGGAATGACCGAGTCGGCGGCTCCCGTCGCGCCGCTGGCTTGCGCGGGACGCGAGGAGTCGGTTCGACGACATCCGGTCATGCAGATGATCCAGATGAGAACGCACGTACTGGGGCGCACTGGGCCAGATAATACCGGCATTTCCGAAGGCGGCAACCTTTCGGGCGGTGCGCCTATCCAAACGCACGTCTCCTCCACCCGGGACTACTCATGACTGCGCCGTTCCTTGCGCCCTTGCTGCTCGTCCTGCAGACCCGCGGCCCGATGGACTCTGCAACCGTCACCCGTGTGCTGAACGAGTTGCGCACCAGCGACTCGACTGTCTGTGCACTCGCCGGTGAAGCGCTGACCAACTACGGGGGCTTCTGGGGGCATTCGTTCGGCCAACCGGGCCTGGCCATGCCGCAACCGATGCCGACGCCCATGCCGATGCCGGGCGGTGGTGGCGGCGGTGGCGGCGGTGGAGTTCACTTCGCCATGCACGGGAGATCCCGCGACGTGGACCCTGCCGTGCTGCGCGCCTTCCGCGCGGTGATTCGCGACGACAATCGCTGCATTCGCAACATCGCCGCACGCGTCCTCGGCAATCACCATGACTCCGGTACCTACGACTTGTTCCTCGGACTGCTGCGCGACGCGCGCGCGGACCTCCGCGAAACCGGCGCACTCGGGCTCGGTGAGCTCGAGGATTCGCGCGCGATCAGCCCGCTGAGCGACGCGCTGAGTCGCGATGACAGCCCCGCAGTGCGGATGACCGCGGCCTGGGCACTCGGTGAAATCGAAGAGAAGGTCTCGATCGAGCCCTTATCGCGCGCGCTGAACGATCGCGCGCCGGAAGTGCGCCGGACGGCGGCATGGGCACTCGGCGAGATCGATGATGCGCGCGCGGTGCGGCCGTTGAGCACCGCGCTCGATGATCAGGCCGTCGAGGTGCGGCTCACCGCGGTCTGGGCGCTCGGCGAAATCGAGGACGCCTCCGCGGTGCCGGTGCTCGCGCCGGCCGCGAAGGACCGCGATCCGCGCGTGCGGCAGCAGGCTGCGTGGGCGTTGGGGGAAATCGAGAGTGCGCAGGGCATCAGCACGCTCGAAACGTTGGTGCGCGATCCCGTCGCCGATGTGCGCAAGACGGCCATCTGGGCGCTGGGCGAGATCGAAGACGGCGGTGCGGTTCCCGCTCTCGCGACGGCGCTCAAGGACTCCGATCCGGACGTGCGCGCGCTGAGCGCGTGGGCCCTGGGTGAGATCGAGAACGGCGCGGCAGTCGAGCCCTTGCTGGTGGCGCTCAAGGACAGCGACGAGGATGTCCGCGCCACCGCCGCCTGGGCGCTGGGAGAAATCGAGAGCCCGCGCGCCTTTGATGGATTGACCGCGGCGCAGCGCGACGAGGTGGGTTCGGTCCGTCGCGCGGCGACGTGGGCGCTGCGGCAGATCGACGACAATGACGACCACCACAACGTCCGCGTGCGCGTGCGGCCGCGCGTGAAGGTCAAGCCTTGATGCGGCTTCGCTCGACGATCTGAAAGTAGTCCCGCAGCTCCTCGGCCTCTTTGACGCCGTCCCAGCCGAGGAGCTGCTTCATTCGGGCGGCTACCCGCGGGACGACTGACCGCGCCTGGT
>QHUZ01000001.1 GCA_003223395.1 Gemmatimonadota bacterium
TTGATTGAGGAGCGAGTCCGAGGTGACGAAGCTCCCCGTCTGCGCGAGGTCGGATGACACCGCGATGCCCGTGATCGTTGTCGAGTCGGCCGGCGCCGGAAGTCCCTGAACTGCCACGTATCGAAAGCCGTGGAATGTGAAATGCGGCTCGTACACCTCCCGGGACTTCCCGCTCAGCGTGTACCGGTCTGTCTGCGCCGCGGCGCGCAGGTTCGCGGTGTACAGGTTGCCGGCGCGGTCGAGGACTTCGCCGAACCGCAAGGTGACCGTCGTCCCTGGCGAGCCGCTGACGTTGAGGCGCGCCCAGCCGGTGAAATTCTGGCCGAGGTCGAAGAGCATCTCGCCCGACGGTGCGCGCCGGATCGAAACGGGGCGCAGCTCGCGCACGCGCCGGACCGGCGGAGACAGGGATGCGACCAGCGCTGCCGGCGGAGGATCGACCAAGGCGATGGGTACCCACCCGTGATCGTCGAAGGGCGCGCTCGCCCAGCCGCTCAACTCGCGGCGCGCGTCGTAGGTCTCGCCGCCATAGATGTCCGACGTGAGCACCGGGCCTGTCGTGGTCTTCCAGCCCGTATCCGACACGATGCGCTCCGCACGTCCGCTTTCGTAGCGGATCTCGAGCTGCGCCCGGAGACCAAGCCGCCGGCCGTACAGATTGCGTTGCCCAAAGAACCCAAGCTGACCGCGGTACCAGCCGTCGCCGAGCATCGCACCGACGACGTTGGCGCCTGGCCGCACGAGTTGGGTCACGTCGTAGGTCTGGTACTGCAGCCGGCGGCGGTACGAGGTCCAGCCGGGCGTGAACAGCTCGTTGCCGACGCGCTGGCCGTTCAGATAGACCTCGTAGAGGCCGAGGCTGGTGACGTAGAGACGCGCGGAGCGCACGGGTTCGGGAACCCGAAACGCGCGTCGCAAGAGCGGCGACGGAGACGGCAGGCTATCTGCTGCGGTCGGCGGTGGCCCGATCCATTGCGCGGTCCAGTCCGCCGGCTGCAGCAGTCCCGTTTCCCAAAACGCGGCCGCACTCCACGGCGACGCACTACCGTTCGTGTCCCAGACCCGCACGCGCCAGTAGTACCGTGTCCGCGACACCGCGGCGGGCCCGCGATACTCCACGAATACCGACGTGTCGGAGATCACTTTCCCGGAATCCCACAGCAGGTTCGCGCGGCCGGCGAGGCTCGTTTCGCTGCCCGCGACCTGTATCTGATAAGCAGCCTGCATCGTGTTGCGGCGCGCGCTTGCGATCCGCCAGCTCAGTCTCGGTTGCACGACGTCGATGCCGAGCGGGTTGGTGAGATACTCGACGCGTAGCCCGGTGACGGTGAGCTGCGCGAGGAGCGTCACCGGTGCAAGGATCGGCAGGGAGAGGCCGATCAAGCTGACGCGCAGGAATCGCCTCAACAGCCCGCGCCGCCCCTCAGCGCGGTCCAGAGCCCAGGTCAGGTAGGTCTCGGGTGGGTGTTCCACACGGAGATTCTACTCTATCACGCCCGTAGCGCGAGAGGTTTCAGACCGCTATCCAGATCTCGACGCGTTCAGGTTCGACATAAACTTCGAGGTCCGCCGTGTAGGCCCGCGTTGGCGCATCGGGTCGTTCGAAGAACGCCCACACGGCACGCCAGCCGTCGATCACGACGCCCGGGAGCGGGCCCGAAAACTTGAATACGAGATACGTGCCTGGGGCGATGTCGACAGCGGGGCCTGCGATCGGCGCCGATCGGGCAACCTCCCGGCCAATCAGGATCTGGTAGCTGCCCGAGACATCGCTTTCATACGCCGAATAAACCGCGATGGTCGGTCCGAACGCGCCTCCCTGCCCCAGGCGCTCGGCCCAATTCTGCGAAGCGAACTCGCCCCAGAGCCCCGGAATCCGCGCGTTGGAAGGCTGCATCTCATCCGCATTGGTCGTACGCGTGGCGATACCCGCGACGCACCGTCGCTTACTTTGGTTGACGAGTGCGGGGGTCACTGACTGTTCGGTTGGATGCTATCGCCACAGCGTCACAATGATCGGGATGACCAACAGCTTCACGAGCCAGTCACCGGCATGAATCGCGGCCACCCCAACCGGCGTGTTCTCCCAGAGGACCGAGCCGGTCAGAATGATCACCGGAAATCCGATCCATAACATGAACCCGAAATGGACCGCGCCCATCAGGCTGGCAATACTCAGGAGTGCCACGAACCGCGCGATCACATAGGCTAGGAGGACGCATCGCACCAGCTCGACGACCAGCTTCCCGCCCGGCATCTTCGCGCCTTGCATCGCCGCGACGGGATCCTGGCCCCGCAGTCGCATCCAGGGCTTGAAGAACAGCAGAGGGCTGTACCACAGCCAGCCCAGCACGAACACGACGACGGCCGCCACGAGGACATGCAGATAGTTCACCGAGACCATCGCTCCGTCCTTCCGTTCAGAGGGTTTGTGACGCGGCGCGCGCTCACGGATCGCGCAACGCGATGATGTCCCGGCGCTCGGTGATGAACCGGAAGCCGTGCGAGGCCAGGAGCTCGATGCAGTGGTCACACGCATCACCTGTCAAATGCACCTGCTCGAAGCGGACAATCACCGGCTGAACGGTGTGAAAGTCGATGGACCGGATGATCTGGTAGTCGTAGCCTTCCGCATCGATCTGCAGCAGGTCGCAGCGCGCCAGACCATGCTCGCGCAGCAAGGTCGCGATCGTGGCGCAACGCACCGGCACTGACTGGATCTCGTGCTCGGGGATCCCGTGCTTCAGCAGCTGCGGCTTGAAGAATGACGCCTTCCGAGTCGGACCGCCTACGGTTGTATAGAAGTCGCGCGTCTCATTCGCGTCGGCAACCGCCGCGTTGACGACACGGACCTGGGGGTAAGCCGCATACGATGCCTGCAGCGTGGGGAGGACGCTCGCCTGTGGCTCGACCACCAAGCCCCGCAGGCCAAATTGTTCGACGAGGGGGTGGATGGGATCGTCGACGATGCCATCGAACGCGCCGATCTGCAGAAACGTGAAATCCGGACGGACTCGGAGGTAGGACGCGACGACCAGATTCAGTATCGGCGCAAAGTTCCAATTCGGGTTCCGGAACAGCGCACGTGGCCGATAAGATCGCTCGACACCGAGTCGTCGCAGGAAGACATCGCGCGCGATTCTCCCGCTCTTGCCCGTCATTAAGCGCGCGTGAGGCTCCGCTCGTCACGGTACTTCACATAGACCGTGCGATTCGGCGGGCGCGTGGCGAGCTCGGTCATTCCGATCTTGAGCGCGATGGCGCGTGCCGGTTCGTTGGTGTCATCGATGCAGGCGATGACCCGATCGAGTTTTGCCGTTTGGAACGCCCACTGGAGCACGAGCTGGCAGGCTTGCTTTGCGACGCCCCGCTGCTGGACTTCCGATCGTATGGCACACAACACCTCGAAGTCATTACCGTCGAGCGCCTGCGACTTCACGAGTCCCGCGAATCCCAGCGGCAAATCGCTTTCTCGGATGGCGAACAGATGGTGGGCGTGCCCTTCCCCTGGCAGCGGGAGCGTGCCGATGAACTCCCACACGTCATCCTGGCGCTGCAGCGAGACCAGAAACTCGTAGTCAGATTTCGTCAACGGGCGTAGTTCCACATCTCCCTCCTTTTCTCCCCATGGGATTCACGGCGCGGTGACACGGACCGTGTGGCCCTTTCTCCCGGTGGCATTGAACGCCGCGACCCGCAGCGTTCCCCGTGCCGGGATCGGACCGCGCACCACGGCGCTCCGGGTCGTGGGCTCGCTGCCGTCGGTCGTGTAGCGCAGCGTGAAGCCTGGGATCTCCAAACTGCAGCGCACGGTCCCGGCCTCGACCTTCAGACCCGGCGTCGGGATCCGGTAGTTGAGTCCCGGCACTTCCCGATCGAGCCGCGGCAGCTCGCGCTGGCCGACCACATTGACGAAGCGCGACCAGGCTTCGCGGTAGAGCGATGCGGCCTTCGCGCTGTCGCGCTCGCTCGCCCAGTCCGGATCCGGCGCCCACGCCCGCTCGGCGAGGCCGAACAACTTCGGGACCAACATGTAGTCGGCGAGCCCCTCGCCGCCCACCGTCTCCGACCACAGGTTCCCCTGAATCCCCACGACGTGGGCTCGGCCGTACTCCGTGAGCCGATCCTTTCCGGCGAACACGCCGGGATCCAGCGGATTCCCGCGGCGGTCGAGACGCGCGTTGCGGTAGTAGTCGAGCGGAATGAAGTCGAACGGCTTGCGCAGGTCCACATAGCCGCCCCAGTCGAGCCCCGTCTCCGCCGGATTGGGATTCCACGCAAGATCGAAGTACAGATTGGTCACGGGACTCAGCACGACATCGTAGCCGCCGTTCGCGAGCCGGTAGGCGAGATCCTCCGCGCCCCAACCGGGCACGTTGTTCCAGACGTAGGCGCGCCAGCCGCGTGCGGCGAAGTCGGGATTGGGAATGGTCACCCCGTGGCTCTCGCGCCTGGTTTTCCGTACGGCGATCTCTTCCCATCCGGAGAGCGAGACGTTCTCTACCTTGAGGATCTGCTCGATGCGGCCGTAGAACGCGAACCAGAGATCGTCCACGCTCGTCAGATCGTGCGCCTTCATGTACGCCTGAACCGCCGGCGAACCCTGCCAGACGCCGCCCGGAACCTCGTCACCACCCATATGGATGTGGCGCAAGGGCGCACCGGCTTCGCGGTGCATCGCCGCGAGATCGCCGACCACGCGCTCGATGAACCGATAGGTCGATTCGAGTGCCGGGTTCATCACGTTGTCGGGATAGCCCTGAACCGACATGTACACGGAGCGGTCTTCCGGTTCATCGAGCCGGAACTGCTGGCTGCTCTTCATGGACTTGATCGCCGCGCGCGCATGGCCCGGCATCTCGATCTCCGGAATCACCTCGATGTGCCGCGCAGCCGCGTAGCGGACAATTTCGACGTAGTCGGCGTGTGAATAGAAGCCGCTGCCCCACGGCCGGTCCACGAGCGGGCCCGATCCGAATGCCGGCTGTAGGTGCCGGTCGGAGTCCGGCGGGTGACCGCGGCGCGCCCCCACTGTGGTGAGCTCGGTGAGGCCGGCGATCTCGACGCGCCAGCCTTCGTCGTCGGTCAGATGCAGGTGCAGGACATTGAGTTTGTAGCGCGCGAGCAGATCGATGGTCCGCAGCACCGCGGCCTTCGGATGGAAATTGCGGGCGACGTCGAGCATGAAGCCGCGGTAGCCGAAGCGCGGCGCATCCACCACGCGAATCGCCGGCAGCGTAAGTCCGGCGCGCGGCGCAGGCGCGGGGAGCAAGTTGCGCAGCGACTGCAGCCCGTAGAAGACTCCGGCCGGCGAGACGCCCACGATGCGAATCCCTTGCGCTGGATCCACGACGAGCGAGTACGCCTCGGGCGAGGTCTGACCCTCGAGGGCCCCGATCTCGAGTCGCAGGGAGACGCTGCCCGTCCCCGTGCCGGCGAAATAGGGACGTAGGTACTCCGTCGCGAATATCCACTCGTTCCTCAGCGCTTCAGTTGTTTCGACCCGCGGCAATGCCGTGAGGCGCAGCGAGCCCGCTCCGGGTGTCACCGTCACCGGTGTCGGGAACAGCGGCGGCAGCTCACTCGCGGGGATGACGCGCGTCGCGGAGTCGAGTATGAACTGGTTCTCGGGTGTCGCGACGGCGCGGTCGAACGGGGCAGCCACATAGTCGGTCACCGGGACGCCGACATCTTTCGCCGTGTCGAAGACGATGTACGGACCTTTGGGCACGAAGCTGCGATTGAGGATGAGGTCGGTGAGGTACGGGATCCGCACGCTGGCACCCGGAGCCAGTCCTGCAAACCCAGCCGCAGGCGCGAGTCGGTGCAGGTCGGCCATCACGTCCTCGATCACGAACCCTGCTCCTACGCTTCCCGGTGCCGCCGAGTGGAGTGCGTTGAAGTAGATCGCCCAGCCGCTCGGCGGGAGCGGCTTCGCACCGCGGTTCGTGAGCGTGAAGGCCGCGCGCGACGCGGCGAAATCGGTCGCGACGCTGTCCCCAGCAAGCTCCCAGCGGAGCTGCAGCGATGTCTGGGCGGCGGCGGTGCCTGCCGTGAGTGCCAAGAGAATGGGCAATGCACAAACGAGTCTAATTCGCATGACAGAGATTAGACCGCCTGTGGGTCGCTCTGTCCAGAGCGCTCCACCTGCTCCGTCGCCCGGGTCCACCGCTCGATCCCGGCCTCCAGGTCACGCTTAAGTGTCTCGAGTTTGGCGCCGAGCGCGTGGGCCTCGCGGGTGCCATCGGGGCGCGTGTACAGCGCCGGATCCTCGAGCGCCGCCACGACGCGGGCGACCTCGGATTCGAGTCCCGCGACGGCGGCCTCCGCTTCCTCGAGCTCACGCTGCGCGCGGCGCAGCTCGGCGCGTGGATCGCGCTTCGGAGCGGGCGCGACCCGCTGGTGTTCGTGCACCCGCCGCAACGCCTGCTCTTCGGCGGCGGCGACCGCGGCGGCGTGCGCGCGTTCGGTGCTCACTTCCTCCCATTCCGCGAACCCCCCGGCGAACTCGGTCATGTGCCGCTCGTGCAGAATCCAGGTTCGGGTTGTCAGCGCCCGTAGCAGCTCCCGGTCGTGGCTGACGAGGATCACGGTGCCGTCGTATTCCTCGATCGCATCCTCGAGCGCCTCGATGGATTCGACGTCGAGATGATTCGTCGGCTCGTCCAGGATGAGCAGGTTGGCACGCGACAACGTCAGGATCGCGAACGCGAGACGCGCGCGCTCGCCGCCGGACAACGAGTCGGCACGGCGCAGCACCTCCTGACCCGAAAACCCGAAGCGGCCGAGATGCCCCTGTATCGGACCGCGCTCCCATTTCGGGCGCAGGTCTTCAATCGCCTCGTAGAGCGTGCGATCGAGCGGCACCTGCGACAGGTCTTGCCGGTAGTAGCCCGTACTGATCGAGAGGCCGAGCTTGAGCTCACCGGCGTGGATCGGGTGCTCGCCCAGGAGCGCGCGGAGTAGCGTGGATTTCCCCGACCCATTGCGACCGATGAGCCCGACCACGTCGGTGCGCTTCAGCGTGCCGCTGAACCGTTCCACCAGTGTGCGCTCGCCGATTCCGACGGTGACATTCTTGGCCGTCACCACCTGATCGCCGCCGCGGTCGGCCACCTCGAACCGCAGGGCCATCGTCCCGGCAGCCCCGATCACCGGGCTGAGCCGGGGCAGCCGCTCGAGACGCTTGCGCCTTCCTTTCGCCTGCTTGGTGTTCTGGCCGGCGATGTTGCGGGCGATGTAGTCCTTCTCGTGCGCGATGGTCCGTTGCTGCTGCTCGAACGCCCGCTGCTGCGCCAGCCGGCGCTCGGCGCGCTGCGCGACGAAGTCGGTGTAGCCGGCCGCATACGGCGTGGCGGTGCCGCCCTCGAGGTGCAGCACATGATCGACAGTCGCGGACAGAAACGCGCGATCGTGGCTCACGAGGAGTACGGTCCGCTCGCTCGCGGCAAGGTATTGCTCGAGCCACTGCGTCGTCTCGAGATCGAGGTGATTCGTCGGCTCGTCGAGCAGCAGCACATCTGCGGTGGACATCAGTTGGCGGGCCAGGCCCAGCCGGCCGAGCTCGCCACCGCTCAGCGCCGCCAGCGGTGTGACGCGAGCCTGGGCGGGATCGAACTCGAGGCCGTGCAGCACCGCGTCGATGCGGGCGGTCACGGCGTAGCCACCCTCGCGCTCGAACCGCTCCAGGTCTTCGCCGTAGCGAGCCAGGGCCGCGGGCGAGGAGTCGTGGGCGAGATTCGCGGCCTGCTCCACCAACGACTGCTCCAACGCCAGCAGCTCGCCGAGCTCCCCGGCCGCCGCTTCCCACACGGTGGTGGCGGCGCCGTAGTCGCGGTGTTGCTCGAGCAGCGATACCCGCAGGCCCGGCGCTCGCGTGATACTCCCGCGCGTGGGCTCGAGGTCGCCCGTCAGCAGCCGAAAGAGCGTGGTTTTTCCGGTGCCGTTCCGGCCCACGATGCCCCAGCGTTCACCACTTCCAACGGTGCAGGAGACGTCGGAGAAGAGTTTGGTGGCACCGAAGTCCACGCCGACGCCGGCGAAAGCGATTTGCGTCATGTGGAGACAACTTAACTACCGGTTACATTCGACCCGTGCCCTCCTCCATGTCAGCACCCGGCGAACGGCTCCGCGCGTTATGGCGACGGCTTTCCGGGCTCCCGGGCGGCAAGACGCTGTTCAGTCTCCTCGTCGGCTGGATGACTCCGTACTCGGGGGCGATCGGCGCCCGGGTGGCAGAGCTGGAGCCCGGCTGGTGCCGGGTGACGCTGCGCGACCGCCGGCGGGTGAGGAATCATCTCGCGTCGGTGCATGCGATGGCCATCGCCAATCTCGCCGAGATGGCGAGCGGACTCGCGGTCCTGGTCGGACTGCCGCCGGGGGTCCAGGGAATCGTGACCGGCTTCTCCATCTCGTATCTGAAGAAGGCGCGCGGTCTGTTGACGGCGGAGTGCCGAGTAAGCGGTGGGGGCCTCAACGTGACGACCGAGCAGGTGTATGAAGCCCCGGTCTCGATCACCGACACGCAAGGCGACGTCGTCGCGCATGCCACGGCCCGTTGGCGGTTGCGACCTATCCCGCCTCGATGAGCCTGCTCGATACCCCTCTCACGCAGCAGCTCGGCATCGAGGTGCCGCTGATCTGCGGCGCGATGTATCCCTGCTCCAACGCCGAGCTGGTCGCGGCCGTTTCCGCCGCCGGCGGCATTGGCGTCGTGCAACCGCTGTCCATGATCTACGTGTATGGGCAGGACCTGCGGGAAGGGCTACGGCTCATTCGGCAGACGACCAACAAGCCCATCGGCATGAACGTGTTGATCGAGCGCAGCTCGAAACTCTACCTCGAGCGGATGCACCGTTATGTCGATATCGGGCTGGAAGAGGGAGTGCGCTTCTTCGTGACGTCGCTGGGCAATCCCCGCTGGGTCGTAGATCGCGTCGCGCCGGACGGCGGCATGGTCTACCACGACGTGACGGAGCGCAAATGGGCCGATAAGGGATTGGCGGGTGGAGTGCACGGACTCATCGCTGTGAACGATCGGGCCGGTGGACACGCGGGCCCGCGCAGCGCGCACGCTCTCTACGATGAGCTTGCAGATCTTGGTGTGCCCATCGTCTGTGCGGGCGGGATCGGCGACGAGACCGGCTTCGTCGCCGCGTTGCGGATGGGTTACGCCGGCGCGCAGCTCGGCACGCGCTTCATCGCGACCAACGAATGCGGCGCGCACGACGACTACAAGCAAGCGATCGTCCGGGCCAAGGAGAGCGACATCGTGCTTACCGAACGCGTGACCGGCGTGCCGCTGTCAGTCATCCGCACCCCCTACGTCGAGCGGATCGGTACGAAGGCCGGCCCGATCGCGCGCTGGCTACTCCGCGGCCGCCGTACCAAGCACTGGATGCGAACGATCTATGCGCTGCGCTCGGCGTGGCAGCTCAAGCGCGCATCGCTCGCGGGTGGCGCGGGCGAGAAGACCTCAAAGGACTACTGGCAGGCGGGCAAGAGTGTCGCAGGTATTCACGCGATCGAGCCGGCCGCGGAGATCGTGCGCCGTTTTGCAGCTGCAGCGCGGAGTGCGCAGCGGTGAACGGTCATTTGCTGTGGACCGCATGCCCCCCGAACTCCCGACGGAGCGCCGCGATGACCTTGGCGCCGAATGACTCCTCCTGACGCGAGCGGAGCCGCGCGAGGAGCGACAGCGTGATCACGGGCGCGGGCACGTCGAGCCGCAGCGCCTCCTCCACGGTCCAGCGTCCCTCACCCGAGTCCTCGACGTAGCCTCGAATCCCGGCCAGCTGCTCGTCACGCGCGAACGCCCGCTCGGCCAGCTCGTTCAACCAGGAGCGCACAACGCTGCCGTGATTCCACAGCTTCGCGATCTGATTCAACTGCAACGTGAAGTCGGTCGAGGCATGCAGGATTTCGTAGCCCTCGGCATATGCCTGGAGCAGTCCGTACTCGATCCCGTTGTGCACCATCTTCACGTAGTGACCGGCCCCGGGCGGGCCGACGCGCGCGTATCCCTCGGGGGGCGCCAGCGTCCGGAAGATCGGCTCGCAATGTTGGAAGGTGGCCGGGACCGCGCCGATCATGAGACAGTAGCCGAGCTCGAGGCCCCAGACTCCCCCGCTCGTCCCGACGTCCACAAACTCGATTCCCTTCGCCTGGAGCGCCTCGGCGCGTCGCAGCGAATCCGCAAAGTTTGAGTTGCCGCCGTCGATCACGATGTCGCCGCGGGAGAGGTGCGGCGTGAGCTGCTCGACCGTGCTCGTGACAGCTTCGGCCGGTAGCATGATCCAAACGACGCGCCGGGGAGTCAGCTGCCGAACCACGTCGCTGAGGTCCTTGGCGACCTTGGCGCCCGTGCCGCTGTATTGTTTGACGGTGGCAGCATTCGCGTCGTACCCAACCACTTCGTGACCGCCCTGGACCAGCCGCCGCACCATGTTGCCACCCATCCTGCCCAACCCGATCATCGCTAGTTGCATTGCCGCTCCTCAGAAGTGATCAGCCCATCACGACGCCTAGCAGAATAGCCCCGAATCCGCCGGTGGTATAGGATTGGGGCCACTTCATGGGCGCTGGCAACACTGGGCTCTACGTGATCATGGGCGTCTCGGGCTCCGGCAAAAGCCTGATCGGAGCGAAGCTCGCCGCCGCGCTCCATATCGACTTCGTCGAAGGGGACGATCTGCATCCTCCGGAAAACGTGAAGCGGATGGCGGCCGGCGTTCCGCTCACGGACGACAACCGTCGCGGCTGGCTGCTCCGAATCGCGGACCGGCTCCACGCCGCGCAGCGTGCACGGATCGGTCTCGTGGTCTCGTGCTCGGCACTGAAGCGGAGCTATCGCGATCTCTTGCGCTCGTCCGGGTCCGCGGATGTGCGGTTTGTGTATCTCACGGGAAGTCGTGAGCTGCTCGCCGAGCGCCTGGCCACGCGCCGCGGGCATTTCATGCCGGCGTCGCTGCTCGAGAGCCAGCTCGCGACGCTGGAGGAGCCGGCACCCGACGAGGACGCGTGGGTGTGCGACATCCGGGATCCACCGGACACGATCGTCGCCGACCTCGTGAGGCGCGGGGCATGAGCGCAACCACGCAGCTGCTGCTCCTGGCGTTCGCGGCGGTCGTGGCGCTGATCGTCCTGATCGCGCGCTTCAAGCTCCACCCCTTCGTCGCCCTGATCACCGTCTCCCTCGCCCTGGGAATCGTCGCCGGCATGCCGTTCGGCGCGGTCGTGAAGGCATTCCAGGATGGCGTCGGCACGGTCCTCGGATTCATCGCGATCGTCGTCGCGCTCGGCACGATGCTGGGCAAGATGATGGCCGAGTCGGGTGCGGCGGCGCGCATCGCCACCACACTCGTCGGGCGATTCGGCGAAGCCCGAGTGCACTGGGCGATCATGGTCGTCGCCTTCATCGTCGGGATTCCGGTCTTCTTCCAGGTGGGATTCGTCCTGCTGATCCCGCTGGTGTTCACGATCGCGCGGCGGACGGAGCTCTCGCTGGTGAAGATCGGTATTCCGCTAGTGGCGGGACTGTCGGTTGTCCACGGCATGATGCCGCCGCACCCGGCGGCAATGCTCGCGGTCGTCGCCTACAAGGCCGATATCGGGCGGACGATTGCGTACGCGATCCTGGTGGGCTTGCCCACGGCGGCGTTGGCGGGCCCGATCTTCGCCTCGTGGATTGCGCCGCGGATCGCCCTGCCCGCTGAGAATCCGGTTGCGGCCCAATTCACAGGAGACACGGGCGTCACGGTTGCACCGAGCTTTGGGATTTCGCTTCTTACCGTGCTCCTCCCTGTGATCCTGATGTTGGGTGCGAGCACCGCGGACGTCGCGCTCGATGCTACGAGCCCCGTCCGCGCGGTATTCGATTTCATCGGCGGCCCGGTCGTCGCGCTGCTCGTGGCGCTGCTCTTCTCCTTCTGGTCGCTGGGATACCGGCAGCACTTTTCGCGGGAGCAGATCCTCAAGTTCGCGAACGATTGCCTCGCGCCGACCGCCACGATTCTGCTCGTCATCGGCGCCGGTGGCGGGTTCAACCGCGTGCTGATCGAAAGCGGCGTCGGGAAAGCCATTGCCGACGTCGCGCTCGGATCGCAGGCCTCGCCGCTCCTGCTCGCCTGGACGGTGGCCGCACTCATCCGGGTGGCCACCGGGTCGGCGACGGTGGCGATGACGACGAGTGCCGGGATCGTGGCCCCGATTGCCGCCGCCACGCCGGGAACGCACGCCGAGCTGCTCGTGCTCGCGACGGGCGCGGGATCGCTGGTGCTGTCACACGTGAACGACGCGGGCTTCTGGCTCATCAAGGAGTTCTTCAATATGACCGTTCAGCAGACGCTGAAGACGTGGACCGTCGCCGAGACCATTATCGGAGTGGCGGGGCTGGGGTTCACGCTGTTGCTCAGTCTTCTGGTGGGATGCGCCCCACGCGAACCGCAGCTGAGCGCGCAGGGCTGGGTCGACGTGACGGCGACGCTCGATCCGGCCCGGACGCCCGTGTACGAGGGCGACGCGCCGATGAAGTTCGATTTTCTCAAGGACATGCGTAAGGGCGACAAACTCACGCTGTCGGTCTACTCGCTGGGCGCGCACAGCGGGACGCATATCGACGCGCCGATGCACTTCATCGCGAACGGTGCGCCGATCGATCAGGTCCCGCTCACCGCGCTGGTCGGTTCAGCCCGGATCATCGAGATCCCCGACAGCGTGCAGGCGATTGACGCCGCTGAGCTGAATCGGCACGAGTGGAAGGGCGCGCGGCGCGTGCTATTCCGGACGCGAAGCACGTCGCGCGGCTGGATGGATTCGGCGTTTCACACGGACTTCGCGTACATCGCCCCCGATGCCGCACAGCTCCTCGCAGACGCGGGGGTCGCACTCGTCGGCGTGGACTACATTTCGGCGGAGCAATTCGGTGCGCCCGCGCCGCGCACACATCAGATTCTGCTCGGGCGCGGGATTCCCATCGTGGAGGGGTTGGACCTGCGCCCGGTGCAAGCGGGTGACTACGACCTGATCGTGCTACCGCTCAAGGTCCGCGGGCACGAGGGGGCACCAGCGAGGGCCCTCTTGCGGAAGCGGTAGCCGCAGCGTAACACACCATCCGGAACGCTGTCACCAGGAGCTCGCATGAAGACTCGTGTCATTCTTCCCTTGCTTGCGCTCTCGCTCTTCCCACGGCTACACGTTGCAGCGCAGCAACCCTCGGACGATCCCTTCGTCTGGCTCGAGGACGTCGAAGGCCAGCGCTCGATGGAGTGGGTCAATGCAAAAAACGCTGCGACTATCGCGGCGCTTACGCGGTCACCCCTCTACCAGCCATTCTACGACCGGATCAAACAGATCCTCGATTCCAAGGACAAAATCGCCTACCCCAGCATCCTCGGGAATACGCTTTACAACTTCTGGCAGGACGCCGATCACGAGCGCGGCATCTGGCGGCGGACCACATGGGTGAGCTACGCCAGCG
Source organism: Gemmatimonadota bacterium (assembly GCA_003223395.1). Lineage (GTDB taxonomy): Bacteria > Gemmatimonadota > Gemmatimonadetes > Gemmatimonadales > GWC2-71-9 > 20CM-2-65-7. Next base: position 13,478 of record QHUZ01000001.1, read on the forward strand.
CGAATCCGGTGTGGGAGACCGTGATCGACCTCGATTCGTTGAGCAAGGCGGAGGGCGTGACGTGGTCCTGGGCGGGCGCGTCCTGCTTCGAGCCCGAATACCGGCGCTGCCTGCTCGCCCTGTCGCGTGGCGGGTC
>QHUZ01000032.1 GCA_003223395.1 Gemmatimonadota bacterium
TCGGCCTCACGCTGGCCGCGCACGGCGCCCAGAAGCTGTTTGGATGGTTCGGGGGCTACGGCCTGACCGGCACCGGCGGCTTCCTGGAACAGCTCGGCTTCGTGCCCGGACGGCGCGCCGCACTGGCGGCTGGACTCGCCGAAGTAGGCGCCGGCCTGTTGCTGGCACTCGGCCTGGCGACCCCGGTGGCCGCAGCGCTCGCACTCGCCGTCATGGTCGTCGCCGGCGTGAGCGCGCATGCTCAAAAGGGCTTCTTCGCTCACAACGGCGGCTACGAGTACACGCTGATTCTCGGGATCGCGGCGTTGAGCCTCGCGTTCACTGGTCCCGGCCCACTGTCACTCGACGCCGTGCTCGGCGTCCGCGATGCCGGGGCGGGGTGGGGGCTGGCCGCGTTGGTCGTCGGACTTGCCGGCGCAGGCTTGCAGCTCGCCAGGCGGCGGTTTCCCCCGCCAAGCACGCCTGTTACAGTGGAAACTGTTACCGGTGACTAAGCGTTGAGGTCTTGATCGGTCACCATGAGCGCAACCCTGCGTTTGACTCGAGCGGCCTTCGGCGCCGTGCAGCGGGCATCCCCCCGCCTCGCGGCGCTGTGGGCCGAGCGGATTTTCTGCACGCCGCCGCGCCGTCCCATCAGTGAGCGGATGGCGCGCTGGCTGCGCGAGGCGAAGCGCTCCACGGTTCGCGTCGGCGGACGACGCGTCGCGGTGTGGTCGTGGGGCGAGCGCGGTCCGGGAGTCCTGCTGGTCCATGGCTGGGGGAGCCGCGGCGCCCGCTTCGTCGACCTCGGCAACGCACTCCTGAATCAGGGCTACCGCGTGGTGACGTTCGATGCCCCGGGACACGGCGCATCTGCGGGTCGGCTCAGCTCCGGCCCCGAGGTTGCCCGCGCCGCGCAGGCCGTGGTGAATGCCGCCGGGCCCGTCAGCTACGTCGTCGGGCATTCGGTGGGCGGGTTCGCGTCGGCGCTCGCGATCGAGCGAGGTCTCGACATCCGTCGCGCCGTGTTCCTCGCCCCGTCGGCCAACGTGAACAGCTACAGCGCGCAGTTCGAGGCGCTGCTTGGCATCGACAAGCCGGTCATGGCGTCGATGCGCGGTCGGCTCGAGCGGCGGCTCGGCTTTTCCTGGAAGGATCTGAACGTGCCCGCATTCGCTCCCGACATGCGGGTGCCGCTGCTCGTGATCCACGATCGGGACGATCGTGAGGTGGGCTGGGGTGATGGCGCGGCGATCGCACGGACCTGGCCGGGCGCCGAGCTGGTGACGACGAGTGGGTTAGGGCACCACCGGATCGTGAGCGATCCGGCCGTGATCCGTCAGGTTGTCACGTTTCTCAGCACAACCGCCTCATAGTGGCCGTGGGGCGGGCTCAAACATCAGCTGATCCACGAAGCAAAAGCCCCAATCTTCTCCCGGCTCGAAGCTCCGCATGACGGGATGCTTGGTCTTGTAGAAATGCTTCGTAGAGTGCCGATTCTTCGAATCATCGCAGCAGCCGACGTGGCCGCACTCGAGGCAGAGCCGCAAGTGCACCCACTCGTCGCCGCTCGCCAGACACTCCTCGCACCCGTCAGGCGTTTTCGCCTTGACGTCGCGAACCTGCGCCAGATGCTTGCATTGTTGAGCCATGTCGGAAGCTCTTCCCTTGGGGGATAGTATTCAAGCCATGACCGCAGCCCCAGCCGCTCCAGCAACCCCGGCCCAGGCCGCCCGAGCGGCCGAAGCGTTTCCACGACTGACGCCCGCGCAGATCGCGCGCATCGAGCCCCATGGCCGGCACCGCACAGTCGAGCCGGGCGAGGCCGTCGGCGAAGCCGGCCAGCCGGTGACGAAGATATTCGTGGTCGTGTCGGGCCGGCTCGACCTCGTCCGCCCACCGCGCTGGGTCGGTGAGGAAGTACCGAGCTTCAGCGAGGGGATGTTCACGGGCGAGCGGTCGATCCTGGCGGGCGGGCGCTTCCTCGCCCGCATTCAGGCGAGCATGCACTCTGAGGTCATCGAGGTCGCCCGGGATGATCTGCTCCAGCTCATTCAGACCGACTCCGAGTTGAGCGACATTTTCCTCCGCGCCTTCATCCTGCGCCGCCTCCAGCTGATCGATCAGGGCCTCGGCGACGTGCTGTTGCTCGGCTCGAATCACTGTCAGGGATCACTGCACATCCGCGAGTTTCTCACCCGCAACGGACATCCCTACAAGTTCGTCGACCTCGACACCGACGCCGACAGCCAGGCGATGCTCGACCAGTTCCAGGTCAAGGCCGGCGACATCCCGGTGGTGATCTGCCGCGGCACGGTCGTGCTGCGCAATCCCACCATTCAGCAGGTGGCGGACTGCCTGGGATTGAATCCCTCGATCGACCGGACCGCGGTCTGCGACCTCGTTATCATCGGCGCGGGTCCTGCAGGGCTGGGCGCGGGCGTGTACGCGGCGTCGGAAGGCTTGAACGTCGTAATGATCGAAGGGAACGCGCCCGGCGGTCAGGCGGGAACGAGCTCACGCATCGAGAACTACCTCGGTTTCCCGCTCGGCATCTCCGGCCAGGAGCTGGCAGGGCGCGCATACGACCAGGCGCAGAAGTTCGGCGCGAAGATCCTCATCGCGAGGAAGGTCGCCCGGCTCGACTGCAGTACGAAGCCGTACCGCGTGCAGTGCAGCGAGGCGACCGGCGATCCGTTGCTCACCCGCGCGATCATCATCGCGAGCGGGGTCGAGTATCGGCGCCTCGCGGTCGAGAATCTGTCGCGCTTCGAGGGCGCCGGCGTGTACTACGCCGCCACGCGCATGGAAGCGCAGCTCTGCGCCGACGAGGAGATCGCCGTCGTCGGCGGTGCGAACTCCGCGGGCCAGGCCGCGATGTTCCTGGCGGAGACCGCGAAGCGCGTGCACATGCTCATTCGCGGGGATGGGCTGGCACAGACGATGTCGCGCTACCTGATCAGCCGCATCGAAGCACATCCCGCGATCGAGCTGCACACTCGCACGGAGATCGTGGGTCTCGAAGGCAACGGGCATCTCGAGCAGATCGCCTGGCGCACCGGTCGCGGTGGAGCCGTGGAGAAACAGAAAATCCGGCACGTGTTCACCATGACCGGCGCCGAGCCGAGTACAAAGTGGCTCGCCGGCTGTTTGGCGCTCGATGACAAAGGATTCATCAAGACGGGCGCGGCGCTGACTGCCGACGACCTTGCGGCCGCGAAGTGGCCGCTGCGCCGGCCGCCACATCTGCTCGAAACGAGCCTTCCCGGCGTCCTCGCGGTGGGCGACGTGCGGAGCGGCAGCACTAAGCGCGTCGCGTCGGCCGTCGGCGAGGGCTCGATTGCGGTCGCGACCGTGCATCAGATCCTGGCGGAGTAGGCCCTTCACAACCCGATTATGATTCACACGGACGCGCGGCGACGCGCGTTCCAGGCTGGGAGCGGTTCGTCATCCCCGACGAACCGAGGCGTTACCCAATCGGCCCCTCAGCCTCGGCACCAATAACAATGGGAGCGGTATTCGATGGGCGCCTCCACACGAACCACTACGACTCAGGATCTTCTCGCTGAGATCAACGCGCTGCGGACGCAACGCCATGCTGCGATTCTCGCGCACAATTACCAGCGGCCCGAAATCCAGGACATCGCCGACGTCGTCGCCGATTCGCTCGCCATGGCTCGTCGCGCCACGGAGCTCGATGCGCCGATCCTCGTGATCTGCGGGGTGCACTTCATGGCCGAGACGGCGGCGATCGCGAATCCGGAGAAGCGGATTCTGAGTCCCGATCCCACCGCCGGCTGCTCGCTCGCCAGCACGATTCAGGCGGCGGACGTGCGAGCCTGGCGTGCGACGCACCCCGACGGGCTCGTGGTCGCGTACGTGAACACCGCAGCCGCGGTGAAGGCTGAGGCCGACTACTGCTGCACCTCGGGGAACGCGGTCGCCGTGATCAATGCATTGCCGCCCGACGTTCCCGTGCTGTTCCTGCCGGATTTTTACCTGGGCAACTACCTGCGCAAAGTGACGGGCCGACCGCTCGACGTGTGGCTCGGTGAGTGTCACGTGCATGCCGGGCTGACCCGGGAGACCCTCGAGCAACGGCGCGTCGAAAACCCCGACGCCGAGTTCCTCGTGCATCCCGAGTGTGGCTGCGTGACGAGCGCGATGTACTATGCCGAAACCGAGGGCGACCGGGCCGCGGGGCGTGTCCAGATCGTTTCCACCGAGCAAATGATGCGGCGCGCACGCCTGTCTCCCGCCCGGCGCTTCGTCGTGGCGACGGAGACGGGCGTGCTGCATCGATTGCGGCGCGAGAATCCAGGGAAGGAGTTTATCGCCGCCCGGGAGTCGGCCGAATGCCGCTACATGAAGCAGATCACGCTGGAAAAACTGCGCGACGCGCTTCGCGACTTGCAGTACGATGTGACCGTCGCACCCGAGGTCGCGTCTCGTGGTCGCGGGTATTCCCATCCTGGCGACGGTCTTTCAGCAGCTCGACGCCGACGCCGCGATGACGCCCTGTCTCCCGGAGGGAGCGTGGACCGACGCCGGAGCGACGCTGGCCGTGGTCCGCGGCGCCGCGGCGGCCGTGCTCGCGGGCGAGCGTGTCGCGCTCAACTTCGTCCAGCGACTATCGGGGATCGCGACGCTGACGCGACGCGCGGTGGATGCGGTGCAGGGGACCGCTGCGCGGATCACCCACACGCGCAAGACGACTCCTGGTCTCCGCGAGCTCGAGTTGTATGCCGTGCGGACGGGTGGAGGCGTCGAGAACCGGGCGTCGCTCGCGGCTGCCGTGCTCTGGAAGGACAATCATTGGACGTTGGTAACGCAGGCCGGTCAGTCGCTCGCTGGCGCGTTGCGCGCCGCGCCCCGCGGGTTGCCGGTGATCGTCGAGGTGGAATCGGATGCGCAGCTCGAGGCGGCGCTGGCCGCCGGCGTCACGCACCTGCTCGTGGACAACCAGCCGCCCGAGCGGGTCGCCGCCTGGGCCCAGCGGGCCGGTCGCGCCGTCACGATCCAGGCCTCGGGCGGCATCACCGTCGATGTCGTGCGCGCCTATGCCCAGGCGGGTGCGTCACTGATCGCCATCGGCGCGCTCACGCACTCGGCGCCCGCCGCGCCGATCCGGTGCGACATCGACGCCGGGAGCTGAAACCAGCGCCACCATCCGGCGCACCGCTTCCTCCAATCCCCAGAACACCGCGTTACTCACAATTGCATGCCCGATGTTGAGCTCCTCGATCTCCGGAATCGCGGCGACCGGTTGGACATTCTGATAGGTGAGGCCGTGGCCCGCGTGGACGGCAAGTCCAATCGTTTTGGCATGCGCCGCAGCCTTACGCAGTTCATTCAACGCTTTCTCGCGATGTTCTTCTCTTGACGCATCTTCTTTTGACGCCGTCTTTTTCGACGCAGTTATTTTTGACGCATTTGCATATGTGCCGGTATGGATTTCAATCGCAGGGACACCGAGTTGCTGCGCGATATCGATGGTCTTCAAGGACGGGTCGATAAACAAACTCACACGTATCCCGGCGTCTTTGAGGCGCGCGATGGCGCCCGCGAGCCTCCTGTCGCCCTTGCGCAGCGCGAGGCCGCCCTCGGTCGTGATCTCCTGTCGCTTCTCCGGGACGAGCGTTGCTTGAAAGGGCTTGATGCGCGCCGCGATCCGGACGATTTCGGCGTGGGCGCCCAGTTCCAAATTGAGGACGGTGCGCACGCTGCGCGCGAGCGCGGTGACATCGGCGTCCTGGATATGGCGCCGGTCCTCGCGCAGATGAACCGTGATGCCGTCGGCGCCCGCACGCTCGGCGGCGGCGGCCGCCTGGACGGGATCGGGCTCGTCCGTTTTGCGCGCTTCACGGATCGTCGCGACGTGATCAATGTTGACGTAGAGACGCATGGTGTCTTACCTTCGGGTCACCTTGTCGACAGGTCGTGCCTCGTGAAGCGACGACTCGCGCTTGCTCTGCTCGTGCTCGCCGGCAGCGCCGCCTGCGGGAAGAATCCTGGGGCAGGAGCGCCGGTCCCGCAGTCGATGAACGAGTCGGTCGCACAGTTTTTCACTGCAGTCAAGGGAAACGATCTCACGCGCATGGGCCAGCTCTGGGGCACCGAGCGGGGGCCGGCGGCCGACAACATGAATCCCGCCGTCCTGCACCAGCGCCTCACGGTGATCCAGAAGTACCTCGACCACACCGGCTATCGCATCATCGAAGGCCCGCTGGTCGTGCCCGGTCACGACGAGCTGCGGACCTTCCGCGTGGAGCTCCAGCGCACGAATTGCAATCAGGTGCTGCCGATCGACCTCGTGCGCACGCGCAGCGGCGGCTGGCTGGTCTACGACGTGCACCTCGAGAGTGCGGGGAGTCCGGGCGGGCGTTGCCCGCAGGCGGGGACGGGAACCAGGCCCTAGCGACGGGCGTTCCACCTACTCAGTCAGCTCCAGTAGAATGCCGTTGGTGGTTTTGGGATGCAAAAAAGCGATGCGCCGTCCGCCGGCCCCGCGCCGGGGCGTTTCATCGACCAGCTGATAGCCGGCTGCCCGGCACCGCGCGAGCGTGGCGTCCAGATCCGACACGCGGTAGCACACGTGGTGGATGCCGGGGCCGCGTTTCGCGAGGTATTTTGCCACGGGACTCGTGGGATCGCTCGGCTCGAGTAGCTCGACGTCCACGTCGCCGAAGTGGAGGCTGATGATCGTGGCGCCATCAGCGGTTTCGGACCGTCCCGGCGTGAGTCCCAGGACGTCGCGATAAAAGGCCAGTGCGTCTGTGATACTGGTGACTGCGATGCCGACGTGAGCAACAGACGGGTTCATAGAAAGTGAAACTAACGTCTATCGAGGGAGCGTGAAGGGTTATGGAAGATGTGAAGCATCTCGCCGCGGTCACCGACGCCACATTCCTGGTGGAAGTGGAGCAACACAAGGGGCTCGCGGTGGTCGATTTTTGGGCGATCTGGTGCGGGCCGTGCCACATGGTGGCGCCGATCATGGACCACCTCGCCGGCAAGTACAATGGCAAGGTGAAGATCGTGAAGATGGACGTGGACGCCAATCAGGGGACGGCGATGCGCTTTAACGTCCGCTCGATTCCGAGTATTCTATTCTTCAAGGACGGACGCCACGTGGACACGCTGGTGGGTGCCTATCCGGCGCAGGCGTTCGAGCAAAAGATCGACCAACATCTTCTGTAGCTTCCGCACCGGAGGACGATGCGCGCGAGCACCGCTCGCCTGACGAATTCGCCGGTTCGCCTCGCGGATCTCCAATTTCCGCAGGTGAACCGGCTTATTCATCGTACCCGCCTCGCATTCATTCATCTCGACAACCTGCTCGCCTATGCCAAGCGCGATCGCGACGGCCGCATCGACGGCTATCTCGCGGCGCACCTGCCCGACGAGTGCGTGTTGCTGTTCTTCCGGAAGGGTGAGGCGGTCAACGCGGCGTCGCTGCACACCGCAGGACGTCACGTCATCACGATCACCGAAGCGTTGAAGCGCATGCGCACGGAAGTGGAACGCGGCGATCTCACCTATTGCGCCGCGCCGATGGAGCAGCTCGCGTGGATGTACACGGCCTGCGCGGGCGCCTACCAGCCACGCGGCATCGACGTCAAGGAGCCGGAGAAATTCTTTCCGGTGTTGCAGCAAGAAAAGGTGACGGGCGTGCTGGAACTGATTTCGAACGGCCGGGTCTCCTACCTGAAGTTCGATCAAGGCAAATATCTGAGCGGGCATTTCTGCGACAAGCCCGACAACGTGCCGCCCGCCCGCTATCTCGAGTCGTTGTTCGATGCAGGGCCCGGCGGTGCGCCCGCGATGTCCGCGGGCACATTCCCCGCTGCCGACGATCTCCCGGCCCAGGCCGCGACCGCGTTGGTCAGCACGTACCGCGAGCTCTACTGGCGGATCGTGGACGCGGTCGAGCGCGAGTTTCCCGGCGAAGCCAGGCGACGCGCGCAGAAAGTCACGGCCGCCATCGTGGACACGCATGAGGCACTCGCGCTGCTCAGCGTGCCGCGCGGCACCGATACACCCGACGCCGTGGTGCGGCCCGAGGACCTGTCGGGCGCGCTGACCGACTGGGCATTGCAGCTGCTCGAAGGCGCGGAGGTGATGATGCCGGGCACCGCGACGAAGGTGCTGAAGGACGCAACCCGGGAGCACCGCTATGTCCTCCAGGCCGCCGGGTTTTATGGGAAGCTCCCCTGGCGGGTGACGTGGTGACGTGGCCGGCACCCTCTACGTCGTCGCGACGCCCCTCGGCAACCTCGGCGACCTCTCACCACGGGCCGCCGACACGCTGAAGCGTGTGGCGGTGGTCGCCGCCGAAGACACGCGCCACAGTAAACCGCTGCTGCACCACGCCGGCTCGCACGCCGAGCTGATCAGTTTCCACGAGCATTCATCGGACCGCGCCCTCGAGCGTATCCTGCGCATCCTTACAGATGGCCGTGACGTCGCGCTGATCACCGATGCCGGCACACCCGCGATCAGCGATCCTGGGGTCGCGCTGGTGGCCGCTGCCAGAGAACGAGGCATTCAGGTCGTCACAATCCCTGGTCCGAACGCCGTCGCTGCGAGTGTCTCAGTATCAGGGATCAGCGGCGACCGCTATTTGTTTCTCGGTTTCCTGCCCCGCAAAGGGAGCGACCGCCGCCGTTTCCTTTTGACCGCCGCTCAGTCGGAGTGGACGGTGGTGCTGTTCGAGGCACCCAATCGCGTCACGCAACTGCTCGGCGACCTGATGGAGGTGTGTGGTCCTGAACGCCAGGCAGCCGTCTCTCGAGAGTTGACCAAAGTGTTTGAGGAGACACGTGCGGGGACGTTGCAGGAATTGTCAGAGCACTATGCAGGGGCCCCGGTGCGGGGAGAGGTTACAGTAGTGCTCGCGGGGACCGGGAAGCAGCGCGTCGCAGCGCCGCCGCCCGACCCGGGCAAACGCGCCAAGGCTCTGCTCGCCGAGGGGCTCTCGCGGAAGGATGTGGCTCATCGATTGGCGGAAGAAACCGGAATCTCACGAAACACCGCGTACCGGCTGGTTAGCGAACTCTGAGGGAACGATGGAACGATGGAAAGTTGGAATGACATTGCTGATAAGCGTCGGTTCCATCATTCCATCATTCCATCATTCTCTCGCCTCTTTGACAATAGGTCGCCTCCACTACGACGGCGGCGGCGACTGGTACGCGAACCCCTCGAGTTTGCCGAACCTGCTCACTGCGCTGCGCGAGCGGACGACGCTGCCCGTCACCGATCGCGAGCGCGTCGTGACGCTAACGGGGCCGGAGCTCTGGGACGTCCCTTACATCTATATGACCGGTCACGGGAACGTGCACTTCTCCGACGTCGAGATGAGGAATCTGCGGCGCTACCTGGAGCAGGGCGGCTTTCTGCACGCCGACGACAACTACGGCATGAACGCGTCGTTCCGGCGCGAGATCGCCCGCGTCTTTCCGGACCATCCGTTGGTTGAGGTGCCGTTGACGCACCCGATTTACAACCTGGTGTACGCCTTCCCCAAGGGGATTCCCAAGATCCACGAGCACGACGGGCTGCCCGCGCAGGGGTTCGGCATTTTTTTGGGAGACCGCCTTGTCGTATACTACTCCTATCAGTCCGATCTCGGGGACGGGTGGGAGGATCCCGATGTCCACCATGACCCCCCTGAGCTTCATGAGGCGGCGCTGCGGATGGGCGTGAATCTCTTCACGTACGCGGTAAGCGGGACCAAATGACCGAGACGGCGCGCCGGCTGCGTCGCCTGGGGGCGCCCCACGCACGCGCGCGGGCGTTCGCCGTGCTGCTCGGAGGCGTCGGCGCGGCGCTCGCGGCGGCTGCGCTCGGGCTCGCGTTGTCGCCGGCGGTGTCGGGCGTGACGCTCGCGTGGGCCCTCATCGTCGCGAGTGCCGCGGCGGCGACGTGGGCGGTGCTCCGCACGCGCCATGAAGCCGCCGCGCCAGCGCTGGGCAGGCTCATCGAGAGCGCGGCTGGTGGCCGGGCCGGAAGCATCGTCGGAGTCGTCAGTCCCACCGCAGGCAAGGGCACTGGTTCGAGCACCGCACTGCTCCTCGCTGCGGACACGCGGGCCGCCGCCGTGGTGTCGCTCGCGGCCCCAGGCGTCTCGAGCGCCATGCGGCGCACCACGCTGCGACGGGTGTCGTACGGTGCGGGCGCGGCGCTCACGGGCGGGCTGCTCTTTCTTGCGGGCTCGCCCGCGTCTGGTCGTGCGGCGGCATTCTGGCATCCGGTGCGCACCTGGCGGGAAGCGCGCGCGCCGGTCCGCTTGGTGGTAGATCAGCGCACGGTGCGTCGCGGTGGCAGTGTGACGGCGACTGTCACCGTCCCGGGCGCGGTGCGCGCGACGTTGTGGACGCGCGGGCCCGGCGAGCCGTGGAAGCCGATGCTGCTTGCCCTCGATCAAGACGGCCGCGTCGTTCAGCATGTCGGCCCGATCGAATCCGATCTGTATCTCCGCGCGTCGAGCGGCGGACGCCGCAGCGCCGAGGTCAAGATCGACGTCGCCCTGCCGGCGTTCCTCGCCGATCTCGGACTCACCGCGCGCTTTCCTTCATATCTCAGCCGCGCCGACGAGCCGCTGCTGGTCGGTCCCGATGTGGTTCCGCTACCGGCCGGTACGACCGTCCTGACCAACGGGACCGCGAGTGTGCCGCTCGGGAGTGCCGCCTGGACGCTCGACTCGCGCGTCGAGCAGCTGCGCGTGGTGGGCACGCGCATCGACGGCCGCTTCACGCCCGCGGCGAGCGGCACCTGGAGACTGCGCGCCCTGAGTGCCGACGGGTCCGTGCTGGAAGGCGTCGCGCCGGAGCTGCGGCTGCTGATCGTGCCCGATTCGGCGCCCGTCGTCACGTTGCCCGTCCCGAGCCGGGACACGACGCTGCCGCTTTCGCTGCACCAGCCGCTCGTCGCGGATGTGCGCGACGATCACGGGATCTCGCGGCTCTCCGTGGTGAGCTGGCGAGTGAGCCGCACCGGCCGCGTCTTCGACGCGGTCCGGGAGTCGCTCGACGTGAGCGGGGTCGGGGACCGGGCGATCGTGCAGGGACGGCTCGATGCCGAAAAGCGCGGGCTGCTCCCTGGCGACACGCTGCGTCTGTACGTCGAAGCGCTCGACAACGCGCCGACGCCGCACCCCGGCCGCAGCGCCGAAATCGCGTTGCGGCTGCCGAGCATGGAGGAGCTGCGGGCCCAGGCGCGCGAGGCGGCGCGGTCCGTCGCCCAGGCGGCGGACTCCGTGTCGGCCGCGCAGCGCGAGTTGAGCGACCGGACGCGCGATCTCGCGTCGGAACGAAATCGAGACCAGGACGGCCGGACGGCCGGACGGCCTGAGGGCCGCAGTAGCCAGCAGCAGCAGGGCTCGATGTCGTTCCAGTCCACGCAGCGGGCTGAGGAAATTGCGCGCGATCAGGCGGCGATGTCGCAGCGCGTCCAGGAGCTGGCGCAGGCGGTCGAAGAGATCGCGCGGGCGGCGAAGGCCGCGGGCGTGGACGACAGCGCGTTCCAGAATCGCTTGCGCGAGGTGCAGGAGCTGCTGCAGCGGGCCCTCACGCCCGAGCTCGAGCAGCGGCTCCGCGAGCTGCAGGAAGCGCTCGCGCGCCTCGATCCCGAGGCGACCCGCCAGGCCCTGCAACGCCTCGCCGAAGCGCAACAGGAGCTGCGGCGTGAGTTGGAGCGGAGTCAGGAGCTGTTCAAACGGGCCGCGCTCGAGGGCGAGCTGGCGTCGCTTGCCAAGGACGCCGAGGACCTGGAGCGCCGCCAGACCGAGTGGACCAGGGAAGAGGCGCAGCGTCCCGATTCCGCGGCGGCTGCCGCCGAGCGCGATCTCGCCGCGGCCACCGATTCGCTGGCCAAAGGGGTGGACCGTGCCGGCGAGACCGTGCCCCTGAAGAATGCGCAGAGCGCCGCGCGCCGCGCGCAACGCGCCATGGAGGAAGCCGCGAACGCCGCGAGCCAGCGCGACTCGCGCGGCGCGAGGACATCGGGACAGGAGGCCGCCGACTCGCTCGCGCAGCTCCCGAATGCGTTGCGGCAGCGGCGCGATTCGCTGGCGGCCGCGTGGAGACAGGAAACGCTGGACGCCCTGAATCGCGCGCTCGCCGAAACGGCGGCGCTCGCGCGGCGGCAGGAGGAAGTTGCCGACGCCTTGCGCGACGGTGAAGCGGGCGCGTCCACGCGCGCGCGCCAGGCCGCCGTCGAAGAAGGGACGCACGCGATCGAGCAGGAGATCAGCGCCGCCGCGGGACGGCACGCGCTGGTATCGCCGCAGCTCGAGGCCGCGCTGGGGTATGCGCAGAACCAGATGAAGCAGGCGCGCGAACAGCTCGAGCAGGGCGATCCCAATCCCGCCACCGCCGCCCCGTTCGCGGAGCAGGCGCTCGATGCGCTCAACGCGACGGCGCACGCACTCGTGCGGACCGCGGAGCGCGTCGCCGGAGCGCAGTCTGGATCCGGCTTCCAGGAGGCGATCGAGCAGCTCGCCCGCATGGCGCAACAGCAGCAGGGCATGAACGGTGACGCGCAGGGACTTCTGCCGATGATGGGGATGGGCGGCGACGCGATGATGCAGCGGGTGCGGGAGCTCGCCAACCGCCAGCGGCAACTCGCCGAGCAGCTGGAACGCCTCCAAGCCGGCGGCGATGCCGGCGCCGCGGGTGCGCTCGCGCAGGAAGCGCGCGAGCTCGCGCGGCAGCTCGAAGCGGGACGGCTCGACGCCCGAACGATCGCACGACAGGAGCGCCTCTACCGCAAGCTGCTCGACGCAGGCCGCAGCCTCTCGGGCGACGAGCCGGATGAGCAGAAGGAACGCACCAGCCGCTCCGCGAGCGGTGACAGCGTCCACATTCCGGCCACGCTCCTCCCGGGGGCGACGGGCACAGGGCCAAAGGTCCGCTATCCCACGTGGGACGAGCTCACCGGTCTCACGCCCGAGCAGCGGCGCATGGTGCTCGAGTACTTCCGCCGCCTGAATGAGCCTAAGAAGTAAGGGGGCCGCGGTCGCGGCCATGGTACTGCTCGCCTCGGCTACCCCCGGGCGGGTCGCTCGGGGTCAGGCTATCGGACCGGGATTCGAGTTGGAGCGCTCCGGTCGCTACGCCGACGCCGCGTCGGTGTACTTCACGACGGTCCGCAGCGATCCCACGAACATCCCCGCGCTGCTCGGTCTCGAGCGCACGCTCTTCGTGCTGAACCGCATGCCGGAGCTGCTCCCGCTCGTGCAAAACGCCCGCGCGCGCCAGCCCGAGAGTCACGCGTTGCGCAGTCTCGAGCTGCGGGTGTACGCGGCGTTGAACGAACCAGATTCGCTCGAAGCGATCGCGCGCCGCTGGGCGGCCAGCGTGCCGCAGAGCGAGGCGCCCTATCGCGAGTGGGGCCTCGCGCTCGCCGATCGCCGGATGTGGGACGAGGCGCGTCGCGCGTTCCTCACCGGCAGGCAGACGCTCGGTGGCGACGGCACGCTGGCGATCGAGCTGGCGGAGCTCGAGCAACGCGTCGGGAACTGGGAGGCGTCAGCCACGGAATGGGCGCGCGCGGTCACGCGGTGGCCCGATGCCCTGGCCAATGCGGCGAGCCAGCTCGCCGACGCACCGGCGCCGATGCATGACCGGGTCGGCCGCGCACTGATAGCGCCCGGCGCTTCTCCCCGCGCGCGCCGGCTCGGTGCCGAGGTGCTGCTCACCTGGGGACAGCCCACCGCAGCGTGGGCGGCGCTGGAGCCGACATTGGTCGCCGCGGACAGCGACTCACCGGGCGCGTTGCGACGGTTCGCCGATCTCGCGGGCGCGCTCACGACGCCCGAGGGCCATCGCGTCCGCGGCCTCGCGCTGGCGCGGTGGGCTGATATGATGGCCGGTTCGCCGGGGGCGGGGCGCGCGCGCGCCGAGGCGGTGCGCGAGCTGCTGGATGGCGGCGACAAGATCGCCGCGCGCCGCGTGCTCGAAGCACATTCAGATTCGAACGGCGTCGCGCAGGCCGCCCTCATCCAACTGCTGATCGCGGACAGCCAGCTCGATCTCGCCGAAGAGCGGCTCGCGGCGCCGTCCACGGCGATCACCGCGGACGATCGCGCCGCGCTGCGCCTGACCCTGGCCCGGGCGCAGATCGCGCGCGGTGATCTGAACCGCGCGACGGCGGCGCTGGCCGACGATTCGAGCGTAGTGGCGATCGCGCAACGCGGCTGGATCGAGCTGTATCGCGGCAATCTGAAGAACGCGATGGAGGCGTTCCGGGTGGCGGGTCCCTACGGCACGGATCGCGCCGCCGCCACCGATCGCACGGCCATGATGGCGTTGCTGCAGCGCATCCAGGACGAGACGAGCCCGGAGCTGGGGGCGGCATTGCTCACGCTGGCGCGCGGCGACTCGGTTCAAGCGATCGCGGCGCTGCGGCGCGCCGCGGCCAAGCTGCCGGAGCAGGGAGGCAGGCTCGAGGTGCAGCTGCTCGCGGGTCAGGTCGCGGCGCAGAAGGGCGGCGATCAGGAGGCCACAGCAATCGCCCTGTTCGACGAAATCGTCCGAATCGGAGGCGAAGGCGCGGCACCACCCGCCGCGGAGCTGGATTGGGCGCGGCTGCTGGTGCGGAACGGCCGGGCAGCAGAGGCGGTCCCCCACCTCGAGCACTTGATCCTGACCTATCCGAACAGCGCTTTCGTCCCCGAAGCGCGGCGCGTCTTGGAGCGGGCGAAGGGAGCTATCCCCAGGTCATGAAACGGCGCGCGTTCCTGAAGACGGTAAGCGCATACAGCTTCGCGTCGATCATTCCGTCATTCCATCATTCCGTCATTCCGTCGCTTTTAGTTCCGATGGACGACTCCCAAACCGACCACCTCAAGGCGTACGGTCTCACGTACAAGGCCATCCAGGCCGGGCTGAAGGCGGAGTGGCTCCTCAATTATCGCGGCGGCTCGTTCCTCATTCCCGATCTCGACGCGCTGCGACGCGATGCAGCGCTGAATGGCATCCGCACCGAGCCGGTGGACAGCGCGATGACCGCGGTGCGCGGTGAGATCGAAGCGAACAACATGGACACGGTGCCGCTCGAGAAGGCGCCGAAAGTCGCCGTCTACGCGCCGCCCAACGCCGCGCCCTGGGACGACGCGGTCACGATGGCGCTGCAGTACGCCGGGATCCCGTTCACCAAGATTTGGGACGCCGAAGTGATGAACGGCTCACTCAAGGACTTCGACTGGCTGCACCTGCATCATGAAGACTTCACGGGCCAGTACTCGAAGTTCTTCCTGATCTACTCGGGAATGTCGTGGCTCGCGGAAATGGTGGCGCGCAACAGCGACATGGCCAGGCGCCTCGGCTTCCAGAACGTCCCCGAGCTCAAGAAGGCGGTGGCGCGGAGCATCCGGGGATACGTCGAGAACGGCGGCTTTCTGTTCGCGATGTGCACGGCAACCGAGACGATCGACCTCGCGCTCGCGGCGCACAACGTCGATATCGCCGCGACGTTTGCGGACGGCACGCCGCTCGATCCCGACGCCGATGCGAAGCTCGATTGGAGTCAGGCGTTCGCGTTCACCGGTGCGCACATCGAGACCAATCCGCTCGTGGCGAGCTTCTCCGATATCGACGGCCACCAGGTGAACGGCGGCGCGCGGCGCCAGCCGCTTGGCGCGTACACGCTGTTCAACTTCAGCGCCAAGATCGATCCGGTCCCCACGATGCTCGTGCAGGACCACCGGCAGGTCATTCCCGATTTCTACGGCCTGACGACGTCGTTCACGCGCAACCGGCTGAAGCCGGGCGTCACGATCCTGGCCGAAGAAGAAGGGGCGCCGTGGGTCAAATACGTCCACGGGGACCTGGGGAAGGGGACCTGGACGTTCCTTGGCGGGCATGACCCCGAGGATCCCCAGCATCAGATCGGCGATCCCCCGACCGATCTCTCGCTGCATCCACACTCGCCGGGCTATCGGCTGATTCTGAACAACGTGCTGTTTCCCGCCGCGAAAAAGCGCGAGCTCAAGACGTGAGCGTCGAGCGCCTGACGGCGGCCGCGCGCACCCTCCTGCAGGAGGAGATCGCCGCGGCCCACGGGCGCGAGGTGTCGTTCGTCGTGCGGGCCGATCCAAATGGCGCGCTCACGGACGCGCGCGTCGTCGCGCGGGGCACGATCGACGCCGTGCTCGCGCTCCCCGGCGTCGCGACGCGCGGCGAGATGCTGATCCACAACCATCCCAGCGGCTTCCTCGAGCCCTCGGGCGCCGATCTGCACGTCGCGGCGCGGTTGCACGATGAAGGCGTCGCCTTCGGGATCGTCAACAACGACGTTTCGACGCTCTACGTGGTCGTCGAGTGTCCGCGCGCGCGGACCGTCGCGCGGCTCGACTCCCTCGCGGTGGCGAATCTGCTGACGGAGTCGGGCCCAGTGGCGCGCGTCCTCGGCACGGCGGCCTTCGAAGACCGGCCGGGCCAGCGCGACATGGCGGCCTACATCGCCGACGCCTACAACGACGGCGGCATCGCGCTGCTCGAAGCGGGCACCGGCGTCGGGAAATCGTTCGCGTACCTCGTGCCGGCGATCGAGTGGGCGCGCGTCAATGGCGAACGGACCGTCGTCTCGACCAACACCATCAACCTGCAGGAACAGCTCGTCGGCAAAGATTTACCGATTCTGTCGCGCGCCTTCTCGACCGGCGAGCGGGGCGTCACGTTCGCGCTGCTCAAGGGGTGGCGGAATTACCTCTGTCTCTCGCGTTTGGAGCAGGCGCGGGCGGGACAGGAGTCGCTGTTCGACGAGGGGCGCGGCGCGGAGCTCGAGTCGATCGCGGGATGGGCCGCGCGGACGGCCGATGGGAGTCTCTCCGATCTCGTCGAAGAGCCCTCCAGCGAGGTGTGGGATGCCGTCGCGGCCGAAGCGGATCTGTGCACGCGGCTGAAGTGCCCGCATTTCGACCGCTGTTTCGTGTTCGCCGCGCGGCGCCGTGCGGCCGAAGCCGATGTCGTCGTCGTGAATCACCATCTCCTCGCCTCCGACCTCGCGGTGCGCATCGCCTCGGACAACTGGCAGGAGGCGGCTGTGCTCCCGCCGTACCGGCGCCTCGTCCTCGACGAGGCCCATCATCTCGAGGACGTCGCCGCCCACCACCTTGGCACGCAGGTCAGCATGCTCGGTGTGCAGCGCTTGCTCGGCCGGCTCGAGCGCAATGGACGCGGATTGTTGCCGACGCTCGCCGCCGAGCTCGGCACGCATACCGATCTGCTGGGAGCGGCGAGCCGCGACCTGTTGACGCGCACCGTGCTCGACGCGCTCATCGCGGCGCGGCGCTGGGCCGACGAGCTGTTCGGCCGGCTCGGGCGCCGGCTCGAGACCGAACAGCCTGCGACGCCGGTGCTGCGGCTCACCGATGCGTTCGCCGCCGACGCCGTGTGGCGCGAAGGACTGGACGTCGCGCTCGACAATCTGCTCGTCGCCTTCAGCAAGCTGCGCGACGGCGTCGAGACGATCGCAGACCGGCTGTCGATCGACGATCCCGCGGAGATGCGCACGCGATTGATTGGTGAGTTGCGAGGTGTCGTTCGTCGCCTCGATGCCTCGGCTGAGGCACTGAAGGCGACTCTGCAGCCAGTCCGACCGTCCGGCCGTCCGGCCGTCGGGCCGTCCGTTCGTTGGATGGAACGCCGCGGCCGCCGCACACCGAACCTCACGCTGTCCGCGGTGCCGCTCGACCTGGCGCCTGTGCTGAAGGAGGCGCTGTTCGATCGCGTCGAGACGGTCGTGCTGACGAGCGCGACGCTCGCGGCCGGCGGCGAGTTCACGTTCCTCGAGGAGCGGCTCGGTCTCTCGTTGCCGCCGTCGCGCGTGACGGTGCGCGAGATCCTGCCGTCGCCGTTCGACTTCGGCGCGCAGTGCGTCTTCGGCATCCCCACCGACATCCCGGAACCGCGGGATGACGAGTCGGGGCACGGGGCAGCCGTCGCGCGCGTGTTGCTCGAGCTGGCGCACGCATCCGACGGCGGCATCTTCGCACTGTTTACGAGCCATGGCGCGTTGCGGCGCACCGCCGACGCGATCCGGGGGCAGGGGCACGTCGGCGCCCGCTGGCCGCTGCTCGTGCAGGGGGAGGGACAGCGCGACCAGCTATTGCGGCGGTTCCGCGATGCCGGCTCGGCGATTCTGCTGGGAACGGATTCGTTCTGGGAAGGCGTTGACGTACCAGGTCGCGCGCTGCGCGTGTTGATTCTGGCCAAGTTGCCGTTCAAGGTGCCGAGTGAGCCGCTAACCGCGGCGCGGCTGGAGCGTCTCACGGAAGCAGGTGTGGACGGCTTCAGCCACTATCTGGTTCCGCTCGCGGCGCTCAAGTTGAAACAGGGATTTGGACGGCTCATCCGTACCAAGTCCGACGTCGGGGCGGTCGTCCTGCTGGACCGACGGGTCGTGACCAAACGCTATGGGGCCACGATGCTGGAGGGCTTGCCGCCCGCCTCCAAGGCGATCGGCAACTGGCCGGACGTGCGACGCGAGCTGGAAGAGTTCTTTGCACTGCACAGTATCGGCACGCCCGTTTCCTGGACCGGGAGCTAGATTCCCCGGGAGTGTCGAATGTCCAATGAAGAGAGGGGAGACGTAAGTGACGGGGTTCAGTAAGCGCGTCGCACAGCTGCCGGGCTACCCGATGGCCGAGCTACCCGCGATCAAGCGGCGACTGATCGAGCAGGGTGTGGATGTGATCGACGTGGGAGCGGGGGACGCGGACTTCCCGCCGCCCGACATCGCCGTGAAGGCGCTGACCCGCGCCGTGCAGGATCCCACCATGAGTCGCTACGCCTTCCAGCTGGGCCTCGCCGCGTTTCGTGAAGCCGCCGCGGGATACATGCAGCGGCGCTTCGGGGTCAGCGTCGATCCATTCAAAGAGCTGCATCCGCTGCTCGGCTCCAAAGAAGGCATCGCGCACCTCGCGACCGCGCTGCTCAATCCCGGCGACGTCGCGATCGTGCCGGTGCCGGGCTACGCCGTGTATCACGGCGGCACCATTCTCGCCGATGCCGAGCCGTATCTCTACAACCTCACGCCCCGGACCGATTTTCTGCTCGAGCTGGAGGAGATCCCGGCGGATGTGCTGAAGAAAGCCAAGCTCGTCTATCTCAATTATCCGAACAACCCGACGGCCGCCGTGGCGCCGCGCGAGTATCTCGAGCGCGTGATCGCCGCGTGCAGGAAACACGATCTGCTCCTCGCCTACGACAATCCCTACTGCGAGATCACGTTCGACGGCTACGTCGCCCCGTCGATCTTCGAGATCCCGGGTGCGATGGACGTCGCGGTCGAGTTTCATTCGTTGAGCAAGAGCTTCTGCATGACGGGATGGCGGCTGGGGTGGGCCGTGGGCCGCGCCGACCGGATCGCCGCGCTCGCGCGCGTGAAAAACTACATCGATACCGGCGCGTTTCTCGCGGTGCAGGCGGCGGGTGCCGAGGTGCTGAAGCAGGCGGAGCGGATCGCGGCGGGATATGCCGCGCAGTTCAAGGAGCGGCGCGATGGCGTTGTGCCGGTCCTCCGCGCGAACGGATTCGAGATCGAGCCGCCGCGCGCCACGCTGTATCTCTGGATCCCCTTGCCGGAGGGGCTGGCGTCGGCAACGTTCCAGAAACGCGCGCTCGAAGACGTCGGCGTCCTGACGTTGTCCGGCAGCGCGTTCGGCGCGGGCGCAGAAGGTTTCTTCCGGATTGCATTGACCGTCCCGACGCCGCGACTCATCGAGGCGACGGAGCGGTTGGGAAAGGTGCTGGCCACTGTTTGACCGTCAGGTAGGAAAGGTGCCGATCGGGCGTGCGTGGCTCGTCACCGCAGCCATTCACGTCCTCGCCGTGGTGGTGTTCTTCACGGTGAACCTGGCGGCGCCGTGGCGCAAAGCCGAATACGTCGTGCTGCCGCCGCGCGATATCGGCGACTCGATGGTTTTTGTTCCGGGCACCCGCGAGGCGCGCGCGAAGGGTCCAACCGTGCAGACGACGCGGCGCGTGCCTCTTCCCCCACCGGCTGTCCCGCAAAGCACCGTGCCTGCACCAGTCGATACCGCTCCGACACTCCCGGCCTATGATCCGAATGCCAGTCGCGTGGCGCCCGCGCCGCAGGTCGGCGACGGCCGGCTGTGGGTGAGCCCGCGCCCGGGCCTGCCCGCGGCGGTGGCCGAGCAGATCTACGGCGACACGGCGGAGCGGCGCACAGCCGCCGTCGACCGCTTGCGGGTGATGGTGGACTCGCTGAATCAGATACTCGACCAGGAACAGCGCGACCATCGCCGGCCGTCGTGGACGGTCGGCGGCACGCCGGGCAACCCGACGTGGGGGATCGACTCGGCCTACATCCACGTCGCCGGGATCAAGGTCCCGACCGCGGTTCTGACGGCACTCGGCTATCTCTTCAAGAACATGCCGCAGGGCAATTTCGACGAAGACCTGCGGAACCGGCAGCTCGCCGACATGCGCGCCGACATCCTGCGCGCCGCCGATCGCGCGCAGACGCTGCAGCAGTTCCGCCGCTACGTGCGCGAGCTCAGGGACCGGAAACAAGCAGAGCGCGACGCCGAGGAACGGCGCCGCGCCCAGGATACGGTCAAGGCAGTTCCGTAGTGCATCTCGTTTACGCCCTTCTCGTCCTCCAAGCTCCGCACCTGGATCGCACGGAGCAGCGCATCCGCGCTGGCATCAACGGGACGCGGGAAGAGCAAATCACCTACCTGCAGCGCGTCGTCGACATCCCGAGCAGCACGCTCAACTTCGACGGCGTCAAGCACGTCGGCGCCGTGTTCCGCGCGTCGCTCGACTCGCTGGGCTTCAAGACGAGCTGGGTCGCGGTCCCCGATGCCGTTGGGCGCGCGGGCCATCTGGTCGCGGAGCATCGCGGCAAGCCGGGAACGGTGCGGTTTCTCCTGATCGGCCATCTCGATACCGTCGTGGAGCCCGCCGGCCCGAACTTCGTGCGTGAGGATTCGACCGCACGCGCGGTCGGGGGCGCCGACATGAAGGGCGGGGACGTGGTGATCCTCTATGCCCTCAAGGCGCTGCAGCAGGCGGGCGTGCTGCGCGATCTCAACATCACCATCGTGTTCACCGGCGATGAAGAGCATCCCGGGGAGCCGCTCGCCGACGCGCGGCGTGCGCTGATCGATGCCGCGAAGCTGAGCGACATCGCGCTCGCGTTCGAGGCAGGCAACCGCGCCGATGCGACCGTGGCGCGCCGCGGCGCGAGCGCGTGGCGCGTCACTGCGACGGGGCACCAGGCGCATTCGGCGGGGGTGTTCGGGAACGCGGCGGGCTACGGCGCGATCTACGAAGTCGCGCGCATCCTCGACGCCTTCCGCACGCAGCTCGGCGGCGAGCAGTACCTGACGTTCAACTCCGCGATCATCGTGGGCGGCACCGACGTCAATTACGATACCGTCGCGATCAGCGGCACGGCGGCGAGCAAGCTGAACATCGTGCCGCAGCGCGCCGTCGCGCATGGCGACCTGCGATTCATCTCTGACTCGCAGCTCCAGCGCACCCGCCAGCGCATGCGCGACATCGTCGCGCAGCACCTGCCCGGCACCGAGGCGACGATCGTGTTCCGTGACGAGTATCCCGCGATGTCACCGACGGCTGGGAATGCGCGGCTGCTCGCGGTCTACGATTCCGCCAGTCAGGCGCTGGGCTACGGCCCGGTGGCGCCCCTCGATCCCGGTCGGCGCGGGGCGGGCGACATCTCGTTCGTCGCTCCGCTCATCGACGGGCTCGACGGACTCGGCGCGCTGGGCAGCGGCTCGCACGCGCCGGGTGAGCGCGTCGATCTCAAAACGCTCCCCATGCAGACCGAGCGGGCGGCCCTGCTGCTGTATCGGCTCGGCCGTCGCCCAGCGTCGCAGTTCACCAGGGCAGCCACGCAGACCAACTAGTGCTGGCCACACTGCTGGTGCTCGGCCGCTTGGTAGGGGCGCAGCATGCTGCGCCCCTACAGGAACCGATTGTCATTCGTGCCGCCACAGTTATCGATGGCCACGGTGGCATCCGCCATAACGTCGACATCGTCGTCCGCGGCGGTCGCATCGCGGGGATCGTCCCGCGCGGGCCGCTCGCCCCAGGGACGCGCGTGATCGATCTCGGCGACCGCAGCGTGCTGCCTGGACTGATCGATGCGCACGCCCATCCCGTCTGGTACTTCAATCGTCAGAACCGCCTGCACACGTCGAGCGACGGCGATACGCCTGCGCAGTCGATGCTCGCGGCGGCGGCCAATGCGTACGCCACGCTCCTGGCAGGGTTCACGACGATCCAGAGCGTCGGCTCGCGCAGCGACGCCGACCTGCGCGACTGGATCGCGACGCAAGGCCTGCCGGGCCCGCGCATCCTCACGTCACTCGATCCGATCACCGATCCCCGGATCCCGCCCGATTCGTTGCGTGCGCTGGTCCGCCAGCGTAAGGCGCAAGGTGCGGACCTGATCAAGCTCTTTGCCTCGGCCAGCATTCGCGAAGGTGGCCAGCAGACGATGTCGGACTCGCAGCTGGTCGCCGTCTGCGGCGAGGCCAAGGCCCTCGGCCTGCGTACGCTGGTGCACGCGCACAGCGCGGCGGCGGTCCGCGCGGCGGCGCTCGCCGGCTGCACGCAGGTGGAGCACGGCATCTTCGTCACGCAGGACGTGCTGTCGCTGCTCGCGTCGCGCGGCACGTACTTCGATCCACAATGCGCGCTCGTGTTTCAGAATTATCTCGGGCATCGCGCCAGCTATCTGGGAATCGGGAACTACACGGATTCGGGCTTCGCGGCGATGGAGCGCGCGCTGCCGCTCGTCGCGCAAGACATTCGCATGGCGTTGGCGACGCCGGGGCTCAAGGTGGTCTACGGCACCGACGCGGTCGCGGGGGCGGACGGCCACAACGCCGAAGATTTGGTCTGTCGCGTGCAGAAGGCCGGCGAAGCGCCGATGCACGCGATTCAGGCGGCCACGTCGCTGAACGCGGAAGCGATGGGACTCGCCAATCAGATCGGCGCGATCGCGCCGGGGCTGGATGCCGACATCATCGCGGTCGACGGCGATCCGCTGGCCGACATCACGGCGCTGCGGCGGGTCAGCTTCGTGATGAAGGCGGGGCGCGTGGTCCGGGATGACGGAGTGATGCGCTAGCCGGAGGCTCTTACTGCGCCACGATTTTCCCCAGCATGTAGGGATGCACCGCGCAGTAGTACCCGAACGAGCCCGTTGTGGCGAAGGTGTGTGAAAATCGCCCGCCGGTCGTCAAGTTTGGCGAGTTCCACACCGCCGTTTCAGAAGTCGTCGTATGCGGTGCCGTACCGGCATCCTCGCAATCGACCCACGTTACGGTCGAGCCCGCGGGAACCGCAAGTGAATCCGGATGAAAGGCAAAACTGCGGATCGCGACGATGAAATGCGTCGAATCGATGACCGTGACCGGTACACGACATTCCCCGCTGACGCCAGGCCCCGCGCTGCGATCCGAGAAGCACGCAACGGCAGTGACGCATCCACCGGCGAGCATCAAACCGACATAGAGGCGCGTCATGGCTGCCTCACGACGATAACGGCCTTCATGAACGGATGCGGCGTACAGTGGAACGCGTACTCGCCCGGCTGCGTGAACGTGTGGCTCCACGTCTTCCCGGGCTCGATCGGTCCCGAATCCCACGATCGGTCATCGGCGGTGATGGTGTGTACGAGCTGATCGTTGTTGGTCCAGCGAACCGTCGTTCCCACGGTAATCTCGAGACGCTTTGGCCCGAACGTCATGGTGCGCATCTCGGCCTGGGTCGCATTTGCCGCCGTTTCACCAGCCGCCCCTTCGCCGCCCTTCGCCGCCGTCTTGCTTCGCCGCCCGAAGTATCTGCTCAGCGTAAAGGGAATCGTAAACTCAAACCCGCCGCGGACTCGGTCGATGCCCCGGGACGCGCCCTGGAGTGTGGCGGTGTTGGTGTTCGTGACTTGCACGGAGAACGTGTGCGGCGAGTAGGGAATCGCGATCTGCAAACCTGCGCCCCACGCGGTCTTTTCCCCCGGACGCTTGTCGAGCAGCGACGTGACGTCGCCCGCGAGCGCGAACCAGCGATGCAGTCGCAGTGTCGCACCTCCGCCCACGGCGTAGCGCGTGGTGTCGGTGTGATAGCCGTTGGAAAGCAATCTGCCGATGGCCATCAGCCGCAACCGGCCCACCGACCGAGCGGCGGTGAGCTCGGCATCTCCACTCCCCGCCGCCTGATTGTAGCCCGCCTGTAACGCCACGCCCGAACGGCCGTAGCGCGCGAACACTTCCCATTCGTTCGGAAATGCGGCGGCGACGTCGGATGACGTCGCGTAGTTGAAGCCGATGAGGAGAGGAACGGGAAGCTGATAGGCGAGGAGGAACGTCGGCGAATTCGTGACTTTGCGGAGTGGGGCGTCACCCACTCCGAATCGGTGCACGAAGTTGAACTGCAGCGTGCCGCGCGCGCCCAGCCAGCCACCCGACAGGTTGGGTGGCCGATCGAGAACGGATTGGCACGAGGCTACATCGGTGACTCCCAGAAACGCGGATAGAGCGCAGGGGACGAACACTGCGATCCGACCAGGCAGACGCAAACGGGCCTCCTCATTCGAGAGATGCAGCCTCGAGACGGCGCAGTGCCGCATCCTTGCCGACGACCGACAGCAGCTCGTTCACAGGCTCCGACACCGTTCCTCCGGTCAGCGCGATACGGATCGGCTGAAAGATCTTGCCCGCCGCCACGTTGCGTTCCTCAGCGAGATCGCGCAGCACTTTCTCGAGACTCGCGGGCGACCAGTCCGGCGCGTGCTTCAGTGCGACGACGCTGCCCGCGAGCGATGCCCGATAACCGGTCGGATCTTTGGCGATTTCTTTCTGGGCCTTTTCGTCGAACGTCACGAACCGCTCGTCGAGCCGCACGGCCACTTGGCGCGCGACGTCGAGTGTGGTTCGCGACCGCGTCTTGACCGCAGTAATTACTTTGAGCACCGCGTCCTTGTTCCCGTTGAGACCCAGTTTGGCTAGCTCAGGTCTCACGAGCGGATACAGCTCGTCGGCCGACTTCGCCGTCAGGTACTGCCCGTTCATCCATTCGAGCTTCGTAGTATCGAAGACGGCGGGCTTTTTCAAGATGCCGTCGAGCGAAAAGAGGCTTCGCAAGTCCTCTTTGCTCATGATCTCGCGATCGCCGCCCGGACTCCATCCAAGCAACGCGAGAAAGTTGCGCATCGCCTCTGGGAGAATACCTAGGTGTTGGTAGTCTCCGACAGCCGTCGCGCCGTGCCGTTTCGAGAGCTTTTTCCCGTCGGGCCCGTGAATCATCGGCACGTGACCAAAGACTGGAGTTTCCGAGCCGAGCGCGCGATAGACGGCCAGTTGCTTGGGAGTATTGGAGATATGGTCGTCGCCGCGCAGCACGTGGGTGATCTGCATGTCGATGTCGTCGACCACGACGGCAAAGTTGTACAGGGGCGAGCGATCGGAGCGCAGAATCACGAAATCGCGGATGTCCTCGCCTTTGAAACTGATGCGTCCGTGCACCGCGTCGTCCCACGCCAGCTCGCCGGGGGGGACGCGCAGCCGGATCGCGTCCTCCTCCATGTAGGCCTTCCCCTCTTTCAGCAGTTGATCGGCGACCTGCTGGTGACGGGCGAGTCGAGCGCCCTGGAAGATGGGCGGCTCGTCCCAGTCGAGGCCGAGCCAGGTGAGACCGTCAAGAATGACCTGGGTGTGTTCATCGGTGGAACGGGCCTTGTCGGTGTCCTCGATGCGAAGCAGAAACTTTCCGCCCTCGCGGCGGGCGAACAGCCAGTTGAACAGCGCTGTCCTGGCTCCTCCGACGTGCAAGTATCCCGTGGGGGATGGTGCGAACCGGACTCGAATCGTCACAGGGAACGGAGGAGGGGGGATTCGAACCCCCGATAGGGTTTTAAAGCCCTATAACGGTTTAGCAAACCGCCGCCTTCAGCCACTCGGCCACCCCTCCAACTTCTGCAGCGCGTGAACTTAGCGGCTTCGCTGCTGCTTGGGTACCCGCCTATGATCGCCACCGTCCACACGGCGATTTTCTTGACTTGACCGGTCCCGTTTATAACAATGGGCCCGCTATGCAAGACCCCCTGGGCCAGACCCAACACGAGATGCTCGATGCGACCTCCCCTCGTCCTGCCGTTCCGTGGGCCCTCGTCCTGCTGATCGTCTGGTGCGCGGTCGAGGGGACGATCTTCACGGTTACGCTGCGCCCCACGATGAGCGAGCTGCTGGCGGACCTCACCGGCTTCACAGTCAACCCGATCGCGCTCGTCCTGGTGCTGTGGTTTTTCCTGACGATCATCATCGCCGGCAGCTACGCCTGCATTCAAGTGCTGCAGGACGCGATCGCCGCGAGACAGATCGGCAACATCGTGCAGATGATCGTGGTGCAAATCGTGGTCGCGATGTTCCAAGTGCTCTTCCTATACCGCGAATTGGTCGACCAATTCACGCCATGGCTGGCGCAGCAAGGCGTCACGCTCAGCATTGGGGCTACGTTCGGCCTCGCGTTCTGCGGATGGCTGGGCGTGCGCGGCATGACGTGGTACCTGTTCGGCCGCTCTGGCGCGCCCGCGTTGATCGCGGTGCTCAACCGCCCAGCCGGCATGCAGCGCTAGCCTTTTCGGCCGCTCAACCAACCCGTTCTGACCCGCAGCTGCTCCGGCGTCGCGCCCGGGATCGCCTCGATGCTCCAGCGGGCGCTGTCTGAGCGCACGAGCTTCAATCCCGCCCAGCCGAGCGCCTCGTCGTAGTCCATGTCCTCGGTGCCGCCGACGTGCCGTTCGAACCAGTCGTGCATGTTCACGCCCGCGGCAGCGCTCACCGCGCGCTCGACGTCGTCTTCCGTGTACCCGCGACCCTGGAGATAATACGACGCATTCGGCGCGTTCCACGACCGCTGCTTGAGCTCGTTGAACGCGTCGTCGAGCGACTTGGTGTTGCCGGTGCGATTGCGAATGAAGAGATCGAGGTAGAGCGCGATCCCCGCACCCTTCGTGTAGTAGTCGAAGAAGGTGTTCTGAAAGTTCGTCGGCTGCGCCTGCGGCGCACCGTCCCAGAATGGCGCGTTGAACGACGACATACGTGCCGAGACCACCATGCGGCCGGGCGCCGTCAGGTTGTCGCGGATCAGGTTCGACATGTCGCGGTAGAAGGCGACGGTGTCTTCAATCCCCGCGCGCAACAGCGTTACCTCGCCGTAGTACTGCGTCCACCCCTCGGCGACCCAGAGCGAGGGCTGATACTGCTCGCGCGTGTAGTCGAAGGGCCCCAGCGCCGCCGGCCGCACGCGCTTCACATTCCAAACGTGGAAGTACTCGTGCGATGCCGAGCCGATGCCGGGCAAGAACGTCGCCGTGTCGGTCCAGAAGCGACGGCTCTGAATCTGCGTGGAGTACAGGTGCTCCATCCCGTCGCCGCCGGGGAAGCCGATGTTGAACAGAAACGTGTACTCCTCGAGCGGCGGCGCACCGAAGACGGAATTCTCGTAGCGCACGATCTTCGCGACGTCGCCGACGAAGCGCGCGCGCGTCGCCGGAGACACCGGCCCGTTATGGTGCACCATCACCCGATAGGTGCGGTTGTCCACCACGAACGAGTCCAGCATCAGGGACCCCGCCGGCGCGACCTCGGTGGGTGTGTCGATCAACAGATCGTAGTTGGGAAACTCGAAGTGCCGTTGTCCCGCACTCCTCACGGCGCCGTTCATGATCGTCCACCCCTCGGGTGGTGAGACGTCGAGCGAGACCGGATCCGGCTTGTGACCCGCGACGTACATGAACAGCGACCCGCCGTTCCAGTTGGCGTGCGCGCTGTCCAGCACCGAAAACGTGCCCGACATCGGCGCATTGGCGAATACGCGATAGCTGGCGCGCAGGCTGCGGCTCCCGGCAGGGAAGACGCGCCACAGCGATCCGTCGAGCTTGGTCCAGCGCAGCGGCTTGCCGTCGCTCCCGCTCACCGACAATTCCTGCACGTTCTTGGCGAAGTCCATGCGGCCGTAGCGTCCCGGTGACCACACGGGCATCTGCAGGTCCACCGTCCCGCCCGTCAGCCCGCTCGCCGAGAGCGTGATGGAGTACAGATGCGAGCCCACGTCGGGCATGGCGATCGTGTAGGCGATTGTGTACGGTCGGGCGGTTGGCCGAGCCTGCAGCAGGCTCAGGACAACCAGCGTCGCGTTCGTGAACACGCTGGATCTCCCTCGGGGGTAATCGATGGTTAGATGTGGCGAGCCGCCGGAAGCGTTGCAACCCCGATCAACTAATTCAGCGCGCGACGGCGCCCGTAGACACCTCGATCACGCCGCCCGCGTGGCCCGTTCCAAACCGCTGCTGCGCCTCGGCCGCGTCGTAGTAACGAATCTCACGGACTTCGCTGAGCCGAATCTCGCTGCGCCGGAGCAGGGGCCGAGTCGGAGCGATAGACGATGGTGCCGTTCTGCGTCTTTATCTCGAGCGCGCGGCCGCCGGTTTCCTTGAACCCAACCACTTCCGCCTGCGTCCCCATCGCCATCGCCCGCTGCTTCATGACGGCCTGGGGCATCCGGATCACCCAATCGCGCACGATCCACGCGCCCGACGGCACGCGCAGAAACTCGATCCGACCGCCGGCGCGCGGCGCGACCAAATCATCCGGCAAGCGTGTGTAGCTGAAGTCAAGGTAATGCAGCATCGCCGTCTGCGGGTCGATCCACAGCGTGCCCGTAATGTCCGGCAGCGTACGGCCGCGGGCCGGTGTGAATGCGAGCCCAATCAATCCTTCTGTGTCACCGCGACCGGATTTGGTCTCGAAACAGTGCGTGCGCAGGAACTCGGCACTGATCAGTTCGTCCGCGTCAGGCCCGTGATATGTCCAGCCCTCGTTGTCCACGACGACGAAGCCATCCCGCTCCAGCTGCTCGGGCGGCACACTCTTGATCGGTAGGCGGCGGTAGCCGTCATCGCGCCACGTCGAGTCCGGATCGCGGGTGCGTCCTTGTGGCGTCGTCTCGCGCTCGAAGCGCAAGATGGCGTACCAGTAGCCGGGGTCCTTCGACGTCCACGAAACCGCCGCGAGCGCTTCGTGGACCTCCTCCCACACTGCGGCGACCGACGCGCCGGCCTCGACATCGCATTGCCGGTCGCCCTGGACGACGACCTGCGCCAGCGCGACGGGAATCGGATCGACTACGGCATTGAAGGAGCTCGAGCTGCCGGCCGTCAGGCTGAGCGGGGACGAGACGTAGGGACGAAACCCGATCCGCTTCGAGCGCAGGCGATAGACACCCGGGGCAGGGGCGCTCAGCAGGAATTCCCCGGCGCCGTTGGTAATCGTCCGCGCCCTCTCGACGCCCTTTTCATCCACTAGAGTAAGGAAGGCACCGGGCAGCGGTGCGCGACTGACGCTGTCGGTCAACTGTCCGCGAACAGTCTGTGTCGCGAGAACGTTTGGGCAAGTCAATGCGGCGACAAGGAGAATCACCGAGAAACGCATTGCTACGGCCTTTCTTCCCACCACCTGAATCGTTGGGGCTCGAGCTTGGCGAGCCGGTACAGATTCCGCGCAAATCGCCCGACGAACAGCACCACCATGCCGGTCAGCAGGATGGCCAGCGTCCAGTTGGCCACGACACGAATCGCCACGGGGCCCTTGATCTGCAAGAGCGCCGCGACGGCCAGCATCGTGTTCAGCATCACGAGCACCAGCCGGACCTCCGTCGGCCCGATGCGCCCATACGAGATCTTGAACACGCCGAAGACACTCGACTCGAGATACACGTTGATCGACAGCGCGAGGTAGACGACGACGAGTCCCAGCGCCAATCCGAGGTTCACGTACGGCGACAGCCCGATCCCCAGGCCAATGACGGCCGTCGAAAAAGCATCCACGACGTGATCGAGGTAGTAGCCGTATTTGGGACGCTGGGTGCCGCGCACGCGTGCGAGGGTGCCGTCCAGGCTGTCGCCGAGCCAGTTCACGCCGAGCATCAGGCTGGCGACCCACAGCCAGGCTGGATCGTACGTCGTGAGCGCGTACGCGGTCCCGGCGCCCGCCGCCCCGAGTGTGCCGAGCACCGTAAGGTGGTTGGAGCGCAGCGTGCGCGGCACGAGCACCGCCAGGCGCTGCAACACGCGCCGTTCGATGCCGGCGAGCAGGAACGTCATTTCGCGCCTCGCGTCGGCCACGTTTACCACCCCTCGGTTTTCACCACCGCGAGGACGGATTCGAAGGGACTGAGTTCCATCTCCTTCGCCTCGGCCGGCAGCGTGATTGTCTGCTCGGTCAGCGGCCCTTTGACCAAGACGCGGATCAGCGCCTCTCCCTGATCGAACTTGATGCGCAGCGGGACGTACATGGCGAACGTGTCGGGCACGTCGGTCTGCTTGATCCGGAGGTGCGCCGCGAACTTCCCGCCATCCGCGGGCTCCACATTCCAGGCGAACGTGTACGTCGGGACGCTCGTCCCGTAGACCCATTCATCGAAGAACCAATCCATCGGCCGCCCGACGTGCTTCTCCACGATGCGTTGGAAATCGAGGGTCGTCGCCCGCTTGCCACGGTAGGTCTCGTAGAAGCTGCGCATCATCAGCTTGAACCGGTCCTCGCTCATGGTGCGGGTATCGATCATCATGTTGCGCAGCATGTGGAGCACCCAGGCGCCCTTCTGGTAGGTGATGAGGGAGTAGTTCCCGCGCCAGTTCTCGAGGGCCCGGTAACCCAAGCCGATGGGGACCGCCTTGTCCCGCGTGCGGCGGATCTCGTCGCGCGACTCACGGAGCATTTTGAAGTACTTGTCGTTGTCGCGCAGGATCGTCTGCATGTACCACATCCCCGCGAACTCGGCGAAGCCCTCCGACAGCCACACATCGCGATAGCTCGCCGGCTCGACGCCGATGCCCCACCACTGGTGGGCCATCTCGTGCGCGCGGAAGCTTTCATCGTGGCCGGCGTCCTGGAGGCCCAGGAAGGTCACGAACGACAGGTGGATCATTCCCGGGAAGGCTTGTCCGTGCCAATACGGAATCTCGGTTGCGTAGTAGTGCTGGAACAGCGGGGCCCCGAAGGCGCTCGTGAAGAAGGACAGGCTGTTCGCGACGTCCGCGCCCACGTCGTCCGCTGCGCCGCGCGAGGTGTTAATGAAGCGCCGGATCAAGCCGTGGGCTTCGGTATTGAGCTGAATGGTCACCGGCGGGATGCGCTTATCGGTGATCTTGACCTCGTCGAAACTGCCGATGTTGAACGACACCTGATTGGTGGGCAGCTCGCTCACCCACTTCGTGACGACGGTGTTGTTCTGCGTATCCGCCTGCACCAGGCGCCCGATCGTCGAGAAGCGCAGACTCTTGGGCGTGTGAAACGTGAGGTTCACGTCGAAGACTTGATCGCCGCGGTAGCGGGGATACCACGTCTCCGTGTCCTTGATGAACGCCCAGGCGTCGAGCACGGTCCGGTAGTCACCGCGCGAGTCATCCCACATCGCGGGGAGGGCGGATCCGAAGCCGATCAGGTTGCCGTGGTAGACGACGCGGATCGCCTGGGTCTTGCCCGTGGCGAGTGGTTCCGCCAGGCGGACCCAGAGCCCTCCGAAGTGGTCTTTGCGGAAGAACGTCAGCGGCGTGCCGGCATCAGTGACTACGGAATCGACGTCGAGCTCGTCGAACAGATAGAACGGCACCCACTGCTGGGGCTGCTCCGAGCGGCCCGCGAGCTTGATCGTCGTCCGCGCGGAGAATTTGTAATTGCCTTCGATCGTCGCGTCGATGTCGTAGCCCGTCACCCCCAGCGGCTCGGGCCGCTCGTTCGCGACCGAGACGCCGCTCATCAAGTCCTCGGCGCGTTCGAACTGGCATACCGTCTCGGTGCGCTGTCCCACCATTTTCCCGCGGCGGTACAGGATGACCTCTTCGGCTTCCATCGGATCGACCTGAATCATCACGCTCTCGCCGCGCTTGCGCTGGATGTACGCGGCGAAGAATCCCGTCGTCGTGTGATTGAGCAGGGCGGTGACGAGGCTGCCGTCGGCACTGCGGCTGCGGCCGTCCACGATGTAATCGAGCGCGGCCCCGATGGCGTCCGAGGGGTCGGCCGCCCCCTGCGGCGCCGGGCCGAATTTCAGCGACCGACCCAGCTCGGCCTCCGTCGAATCCGCAAAGAAGAGCACGACCGCGGTAATCGCCCCGGTGATCGTGGAGTCGCCCAGGACGCGCTTGAGGTTGAACTGCTCGACCTGCAGCGGGGGAACGAAGGAGATCGATCCCGAGCCCACCCACGCGATGGCGGTCGTGCGGCCGGCGACGGGAGTCAGTTGATACGCGACGCCGTCATCGAGCTTCAGCTCCATGACGTCGCGATGGAGCATTAATCCGTGGACTGGGGCGGCGGCGTTCGGGAGTGGCGCGAGCTTCTTGATTTGGTCGAAGACGGTATCGTAGGGCGTTTGGACGGCAGCACTGCAGGCGAGCACGAACGCGACGACGGCATGCATACGACCTCCGCGAGGTGAGTCGACGGAGGGCACAGGATTCGAACCTGTAAGGGCTTGCGCCCGCCGGTTTTCAAGACCGGTGCCTTAGCCATTCGGCCAGCCCTCCCCGCCGTTTCTAACCTACCGCGACAACCGCGCGTACCAAAGTGAGCATATGACGTTTAGGGCGGCCCTTGCGGGCTTTTCGAACTTCGGTATATCTTCGGGTCCCCAGTTCGAACAAAAACGGGACCGACGGATGTCGATTTCCCGAGTTCTTTTTCGACGTACTAGCAGAAGAATCTTGGAACCAGTATGGGACAGGTCCCGTTACGTTCAGGACTGTCCGGCCCGTTCACTTTCCTGGGAAAATTCTCGCTTATGAAACTGTCCGAAACCGCGATACGCCGCCCCGTCCTGGCCAGCATGCTGTCGGCTGCGCTGGTGCTCTTCGGGTTCATCGGGTACACCCGGCTCTCCGTGCGCGAGCTGCCCGACATCGATCCCCCGGTCATTTCGGTCACGACCGTGCTCCCCGGCGCCAACGCGCAGGTGGTCGAGACCGCCGTCACCGACGTGCTCGAGGAAGAGCTCTCGACCATCCAGGGCATCCGGACGCTGAGCAGCACGTCGTCGGAGCAGACGAGCAACATCACGCTCGAGTTCACCCTCGACCGGCCGGTGGACGTGGCGGCGCAGGACGTGCGCGACAAGGTGTCGCGCGTGCGCGGGCGCCTGCCGGTGGACGTGCTCGAGCCGGTGATCGCGAAGCAATCGGCCGACGCGCAGCCGTTCTTCTGGCTGGCGCTCTCCAGCGACAACTACGACCTGATGCAGCTCTCCGACGTGGCCGACCGGCTGGTGAAAGCGCGGCTCCAGAGCCTGCCGGGCGTCGGCAGCGCCCAGATCTTCGGTGAGCGCCGGTACTCGATGCGCGTGTGGGTGGATCCGGAGGCGTTGTCGGCGCGCGGTCTGACGGTGCAGGACGTCGAAAACGCGATCGCCTCGCGCAACGTCGAGATCCCGGCGGGCCGCATCGAATCGACCCGGCGCGAGTTCTCGGTCCGTTCGCTCGGCGAGCTCAAGACCCCCGGCGAGTTCGGCGAAATGGTGGTCGCGAGCCAGGGGACGCAGCTCGTCAAGCTGAAGGACGTCGCGCGCGTGGAGCTCGGTCCCGAGGACGATCGCTCGATCTTCCGCTGGAGAGGTACCCCCTCGGTCGCGATCGGCGTCGTGCGCCAGTCGAAGGCCAACCTGCTCAATGTCGCGCGCAGCATTCGCGAAGAGCTCCCCGGCATTCAGCAGACACTGCCGCCCGGCGTGAGGCTCGAGAGCGCATTCGACGGGTCGGTGTTCGTCACGCACTCGATCAACGACGCGAGGCTGACGCTGCTCATCGCGGCGATCCTGGTCGTGCTCATCATCTTCGTCTTCTTGCGAAACGTCCGGGCCACGATCATCCCGGGACTCGCGATCCCCGCATCGATCGTCGCGACGTTCGCGATCATGTATTTCCTGGGCTTTTCGATCAACAACTTTACGCTGCTCGCGCTGACGATCGCGATCGGCATCGTGGTGGACGACGCGATCATCGTGCTCGAGAACGCCTTCCGGCATCAGGAGGAGTTGCACGAAACCCCCGAGCAGGCGGCGGTGAACGGAACCAACGAAATCGGCTTCGCGGTGATCGCGACGACGATCGCGCTGGTGGCGGTGTTTTCGCCGCTTGCGTTCCTGACGGGCACCGCGGGCCGGTTGTTGAGCGAGTTCGGCATCGCCGTCGCGGGCGCCGTCGTGATCTCGGGCTTCGTCGCGCTGACGCTCACGCCGATGCTCTGCGCCAAAATCCTCAAGATGCAGCACCAGCACGGCAAGGTCTTCGAGATGTTCGAGCGCGGCTTCACGGCGCTGTCGGAGCGGTATGGGCAGCTGCTGCGGCGCGCCGTCGATCACCGCGTTGCCGTCCTGCTCGGGACGCTGGCGGTCGTCGCCGTCTCCGTCTTTGCGTTTCTGATTTTCCCGCCGACGCGGCTGCAGAACGAGCTGATCCCGGAAGACGATCGCGGCTTCTTCCTGGTCGTGGTCCGTGGACCGGAAGGCGCGTCGCTGCCGTATACCGACGGCTACGTGCGGCAGGTCGAACAGATCATCGATCGCACGCCGGACGTGAAAGGGTATTTCACGATCGTCGGGGGATTCGCGGGCGGCGTGAACAGCGCGTTCATCGGCGTGATCCTGAAGGATTTCGGCGAGCGCCACACCAGCGTGCAGCAAATGCTGGGCGGTCTCTTTCCCCAGCTCATGGGGATCTCCGGGGTCATGGCATTTCCGTACGCGCCCGGCGCGATCGGGTTCTCGCAGCCGATTCAGTACGTTGTGCAGAATCCCGATTTTGCGAAACTCACCGGCTTGATGGGACCGTTCGTCGGCCGCGTTTCGCAAGTCAAGGGCCTCGCGAACGTCCAGACCGACCTGTTCGTGAACAAGCCGGAGCTGCGGGTGACGTTCGAACGGGACCGGGCCGAGGATTTGGGTGTGCCCGTTCGCGATGTAGCGAGCGCGTTGCAGACGTTCCTCGGCGGCCGCCGCGTCAGCACGTTCACGCGCAACGACAAGCTCTATTACGTGATGGTGCAGCTCGATCCCAAGGATCGTGCGACGCCGAGCGACATGCGCGGGATTTATTTGCGAGGGAAGGGCGGGCAGCTGGTCCAGCTCGACGCCCTGGCGAACGTGCTGGAAGGGGTCGGCGCGCGGCAGATCAACCACTTCAACCGGATTCCCTCGTTCACGTTGTCGGCGTCGCTGACGCCGGGGCTGGCGCAGGGCGAGGCGCTCGATTCGATCGATGCGGTCGCGCGGCAGTTGCTGCCGCCCGGGACCACCACGGCGCTCGCCGGGGAATCACGCGAGTACAAGGAGAGCGGGAGCGCCATCTACTTTGCGTTCGTGATCGCGCTCATCGTCGTATTCATGGTGCTCGCCTCGCAGTTCGAATCGCTGCTGCACCCGTGGACCGTGCTCCTGGCCGTCCCGCTCGCCGTGACCGGCGCGCTGGCGACGCTGAAGGTGGTGGCGCTCCTGACACCCACCTTCATCGGGCGGCTGCTGCACTTCTCCGGTGCGACGATGAACCTGTACAGCCAAATCGGAATGATTCTCCTGATCGGCCTGGTGAGTAAGAATTCGATTCTGCTCGTCGAATACACGAACCAGCTGCGAGACAAGGGCCTCGACACCGTCGCCGCGGTCCTGGAGGCGGGCCGGATCCGGTTTCGCCCGATTCTTATGACGTCGGTGGCGACGATCATGGGCGCGGTGCCGGTCGCCTGGGGCGTCGGCGCAGGCTCCGCATCGCGCAAGCCGCTAGGCTACGCGATCGTCGGCGGAGTCTTCTTCTCTACCGCGCTCACGTTATTCGTCGTGCCCGTGGCGTATGTGATGTTCGACTCCGCGGTGCAGCGGTTCCGCGCGCGACGTGGCCGGTTAGTCCCGGCGCCTGGGGAGGGCGACTGATGCTGGCGTTGCTACTCGCCCTGCAGACGGTGGCGTCTCTGGCGCCGGCGGATTCGCTGCCGCAGGTCACATTGCGCGAAGCGCTGCAGCGGGCCGTGCAGCTCGACCCGAACTACGTCGCGGCGGTCGGCCAGGTAGACAACGCGGTGTGGGCGCGCCGCAGCGCGTTCTCCGTGTTCATCCTGCCGTCCATCTCACTCGCGACGACGGCCACGCGGAATAATCCGCCGTTCTTCAACTTCGGGACGCTGCGCCCGGAGAAGTACGCGGTGCAGGGGTCGATCACGGCCTCGTACGATCTGTTCCTCGGCGGCCAGAAGTTCGCTGAGCTGTCGCGCTCGGGCGCTGCGCTCGAGAGCGCGCATGCCAGCGAGCTCATCCAGCGCTTTACGACCGCGTTCCTGACGGAGTTCGACTACTATGATGTGCTGGCCAACGCCGAGCTGGATCGCGTCGCGCGTGATCGGCTGCGGCGCGCGCGCGAGCAACTTGGGGTCGCGCGTGCCAAGGTGTCGTCGGGGGCCGCCGTCCAGACCGATTCTCTCAACCTCCGCCTGGAGCTGACGCGCGCGCAGATCGCGCAGCTGCAGCAGTCCTCCAAGCTGCGCGTCGCCCGGCTGCAGCTCGGCCGCCGCATTGGAGCGGCGGGCCCGGTGGATGCCGCGCCGCTCGACTCCGCGCTTGCGCCAGAGCTGCCGATCTCGCTCGCGGATGCTATCACGCAGGCGGCCTCGCAGGGCCCGGAATACCGGCGCGTCGCCGCGGACGAACGCGCCGCGGCCGCCCTCTACCGGTCGCGCCTGGGCAACTATCTGCCGCACGCCACGCTCTCCTGGACCGGCGTCGGCTTCGACAACAAGTTCATGCCGACGGGCGCCAAGTTCACCCAGTTGTCGCTCGCGATCTCGTTTCCGCTCTGGGATAACATGCGCCGCGAGCTGTCGGTGTCGCAGGCGCGCGTCAGCCGCGACGTGGCGCGCGCGATTCGGAACGACATGCAGCGGGCGGTGCAGCATGACGTCACCGCCGCCTTCGACGCGTACGAGACGACCCGTGAGTCAGTTGGACTGTCGGCCCAGGCCTTGACGGCCGCGCGCGAGAGCTTCCGCATTCAGCAGACCCGGTACCAGAGTGGGGCGACCACGATTCTCGACCTGCTCGATGCCGAAGTGAACCTGTCCCAGGCCGAGGCGGACTACGTGGCAGCGCGCTACGGCACGCGTCTCGCACTCGCCGGCCTCGAGACCATTCTCGGCAAGAGACTCTTTACCGATAAGGAACCTCAGTGATGTCATACCGCGCCCTTGCAGTTCTGCTCCTGCTCGCGGCTCCGGCCGCGTGCAAAAAGGCCAACTCCGCCGCAGGTGGCGGACCGGGTGGTGCCGGCGGCTTCGCCATGCCGGTCGAAGTCTCTCCCGCTATCCGCGACACGGTGGTGGACGCCATCGCTGCGACCGGCCAGATCGAAGCGATCCAGTCGATCGAGCTGCGCCCCGAGGTCTCGGGACGCATCACCGACATCCTGGTCCGCGAAGGCCAGGAGGTCGCCGACGGCACGCCTCTCTTCAAGGTCGACGACGCCGAGCTGAAGGCGCAGGTCGCGCAAGCCGAGGCGGAGCGGCAGCTCGCGCGCCAGGCGCTGGAGCGCACCAAGCAGCTGATCACCCAGAACGCGTCGTCGACCTCGGATCTCGAGCAGTCCGAGGCCAAATCGCGTGGCGCCGACGCCAACTACGATCTCCTGAAGACCAGGCTCGACCGCACCGTGGTGCGCGCGCCGTTCGGCGGCGTCGCCGGCCGGCGGCTCGTGAGCATCGGGACGTATGTGTCGCCGCAGACGCCGCTCATCACGCTGCAATCGGTCAATCCCCAGTTCGCGTCCTTCGACGTGCCGGAGCGGTACGCCGACCGGCTGCGCCGCGGCCAGCTCGTGAGCTTCCAGGTCGCCGCGCTGCCGGGGAAGAACTTCTCGGGCGAGGTCGTGTTCGTGGACCCCGTCGTTGCGCTGCCGGGCCGCACGATTCTCATCAAGGCGCGCGTGCCGAACAGCGAGCACCAGCTCCAAGCGGGGATGTTCATCGAGGCGCGGCTCGCGACGAATATTCGGCCCAACGCCGTCGTCGTGCCCGAGGACGCGTTGCTCCCGATGCAGGGCGCGACGTTCGTGTGGGTGGTGAAGGACGGCAAAGCCAATCAGCAGCAGGTGTCGGTCGGCGTCCGCACCGCCGGCTGGGCGGAAATCCAGGGTGGGGTCGTCGCCGGAGACCAGGTGGTCGTCGGTGGTCTGGAGCGGCTGTTCCCCAACGCGCCGGTGATGGCTCGCGTGGTGGAGCGTCACCGCGGCGCACCCACGGGCCAGGAGACTACGGCGGCGACGAGCCGGCCGGCCGGCGGTGGAACGCAGCCGGCGGCCAAGGACTCAGCGAAGCACTAGCGGACCGGCCGCTCCGGCAGCGGCTGGAGCGTCATCCGCGTATTGCGGAAGATCGCCTGCGCGATCTGCTGCGCGCGCGCCGAGAGCGTCGGGTCCTTGGGCTGGATCGCCTCAGCCATCGTGTAGTACGTCAGTCCATACAGATCGAGGATTCCCTTCGACGGCTCGTCCACCCAGCCGCGCGGCCGCTCCCGCGCGGCGGCGTCGGTGTGGTACACATCGAACAGCAGCTGCGTCGTGCGCGGCACGTTGACGTACCCCAGCGACTGAATCCCCATGATGCTGTCCGACGGCGTGATCTCTTTCTGACGGAGCGCGCGCGCGAAGCCCTGGCCTTCCAGGTGTGACGTCAGGCCGAACTGATCGGCGTACAGCCCCACCGTCCGTGAGTAATAGATCGGCCGCTTGCCGAGCTGATCCTTGATCACCTGCATGACGACGAGATCCGCGCGTTCGACGTAGGGGCGGCCCATCATCTGCGGATCGACCGTGATGCGGACCGTGTCGGCGCCCGTGCCGAGCTTCGCGGTCCGCTTGTCCTCGACCATATAGTACTGCGGGAGCGCGTCGATCTGTTCGTCCGTGAGATTCATCAGCTTGCCTTGCGGCTTCGGCCACTGCCTGCCGCGGTAGATCGCGAGCGCGTGCGTCGAATCGAACGCGGCCAGCGGCCGCCGCTGCAGCTGCCGGACGTACCAGTCGGTGTTGGCGAGCGAAAGGTTGACGACCGTGACGTCCTTCCGGATGCCCTCGACCTCCTGGGCGTACCACAGCGGGAACGTGTCGTTGTCGCCCGCGGTGACCAGCACGCCGTACGGCTCCACCGATTGCAGCAAGTCGTATGCGAAATCGCGCGCCAGCGTCTCGCCTTTGCGGGACGCGGTGAGGCGGTTGCCCACGAGGGGAATCAGTGCCACCGCGAGCAGCGGCGTGCCGTACACCCAGCGGCGCATCGCGTCCGGCTGGCGTTCCCGGAACCAATCGCTCACCGCTTCGAGTCCGGCGGCGAGTCCCATCGCCACCCAGATCCCCCACAGCGCGAACGACACGATGAAGAAGTAGTCGCGCTGGCGCACTTCGTGATTCGCAAGCGGCTGCTCCGGATGCAGGGAAAAGCCGTACTTGAAGTTCAGATAAAAGACGAGCATGAAGGTGAACGTGAACATGAGCACCGTCATGGCGAGGGCGGTGCGCTTGTCCGCGCGCCAGTGGCGCATGGCGCCGGCGATGCCGAGGAACGCGAACACCACCGCCAGGACGCGCTGCAGGCGGTCCGACCAGTCGTGTGCGAACTGCCAGCTGAAGTATTGCGCGTAGTTGACGAGCTGCGCCCAATACAGCGCCGCCGTATGCCCGACGTTGGCGTCGCCGGGTGGCTGCGTAGGATTGTCGAAGACGGAAGGCTTGCCGTACTGCACGCGAAAGATGACGTCCCACAGCGTTTTCCAGGTGGTCGGCTCACCTTCGTTGATCGGCGGATAGAAGTGGGCCCGAATCGGCAGATACGTGTAGACCGAGACGCCCACGACCACTACGAGCAGCGCCGCGGCCGCAAACGAGACGTTGCCGGCCATGGTCGCAAACAGCAGGGCGCCGGCAAAGAGCAGGCCGGCCACGGCGATCGGTGCCCAGCCTTCGAGTCCGAGCGTCAGCAGTAGCGCCCACACGCTGGTGAACACGAAGAACTGCGACCACTCGAGACGCCGGTCGGAATCCGCCACGGGCCGCTGCTTCTTGAGCGGCGGATAGAGGAGGATGACCACCACCGGCCCGACGAGCACGCCCATCATGTGATTCGTCGCGGTGAGGGCGAGCAGATAAATGATCAGCAGCAGGTGATGATCGTGCGCCTCGCCGGCCGGTTGGTCGTCCCAGCGCACGATAAGCCACAGAATCAGCGCGATGGAGAGCAGGCTCAGCGTGTAGACCTTCTCGTTGACGACCGACTGGTTCCACACGGTGAACGCGGTCGCCGAGACGATCGCGCCGGCGAGCGCGGTCATGCGGCGCGGCCACACCGCCGGCACGAACGAGCGCAGCCAGCGCTCGGCGACGAGGAACCAGCAGCCCGCCGACACCGCGCTCGTCGCGGCGGCGAACAGGTTGATCCGCTCCGCATACGCCTGGGCGAGCGGCAGCAATCCCCACACATGCGCCATGAGCACGAACAGCGGATTGCCGGGCGGATGCGGAACCCCGAGCGTGTTGGCGGCCGCGATGTACTCCGACGTATCCCAGAACTGCGTCGTCGGCGCGAGTGTCAGGATGTAGAGAATCAGCGCGCCGAGTGAGACGCATGCCGCCATGAGATAGGGCGGCTTCTCGGCGCTGACCGGCGCAACCGGCGTGGCCAGCGGGCGCCGGTCCGCGGGAGCGGTTCGATTCGGATACGTGGTCGTCATAGGCCCAATAATCTAGTGACGGAACTGTCGCATACCGGTCAGGATCATGGCCAGATCGTGCTCGTCCGCCGCTGCAATGACCTCGGCGTCCTTGACCGACCCCCCCGGCTGAATGATGGCGGTCACCCCAGCCGCCGCCGCCTCGTCCACCCCATCCCGGAACGGGAAGAAGGCATCGCTGGCCAGTACCGCTCCTCGCGGATCATGACCCTGCTGGCGCGCCTTATGGACCGCGAGAAACGACGCGTCCACCCGGCTCATCTGGCCGGCGCCGATTCCGATCGCCGCCTCGTCGCGCACCAGGATGATGGCGTTCGACTTGATAGACCCCACCGCGGCCCAGGCGAACCGCAAATCGTTCCATTGCGCATCGGTAGGCCGCCGAGTCGTTGCGACGTGCCACTGGGACTCGTCGGCCACGCTCGAGTAGCGGAACCGGTCCTGCACGAGGAAGCCTCCCCGCACGCGCTTGAAGTCGAGCGTGGGCTCGTCGCCGAACTTCGGGAGCTCGACGACGCGCAGGTTCTTCTTCTCCTTGAATACGGCGAGCGCGTCCGCATCGACCCGCGGCGCGACCACGACTTCCACGAACAGGTCGCGCATCGCCTCGGCGGCGGCGCGATCCACCACGGTGTTGAAGGCGACACACGAGCCGAATGCCGACGTGCGATCGGTCGCGAGGGCGCGCGCAAATGCGTCGGCGGCATTGCGGCCCAGCGCGATCCCGCACGGCGTCGTGTGCTTGATGATCACGCAGGCCGCGTGCGCGTCCTTGCTTTGCCACGGCGCCACGGCCATCACCGCGGCGTCCACGTCGAGCAGATTGTTGAACGACAGCTCCTTGCCGTGGAGCTGGTGCATGTCGCGGATGCCGGGCTCGTCGCTCACGTAGAGGGCGGCGCGTTGGTGCGGATTTTCGCCGTAGCGCAGTGATTGCCGTTGGTGGAGGATCTGGACGTTGGTGGAGGGCAGGACCTCTTGCGAGCGAACGAGATAGGCCAGAATCGCCGCGTCGTACGCGGAGGTGTGCGCGAAGACTTTCGTGGCGAGCGCCCGCCGTTTATCCTCGCCGACACCGCCACCCTTGAGATCCTCGATCACGCTCGAATAATCCTCCGGATCGACAATCACAATCACCGCCGTGTGATTCTTCGCGGCCGAGCGGAGCATCGACGGCCCGCCGATGTCGATCTGCTCGATGGCCTGCGCGAACGTGGTCTGCGGTTTCGCGACGGTCTCGCGGAACGGATAGAGGTTTACCGCGACGAGATCGATCGGCGTGATGCCGTGTTGTTTCATGGCCGCGACGTCGCCCGCGTTATCTCGTCTCGCTAACAGTCCCCCGTGCACTTTCGGATGCAGCGTCTTCACGCGCCCGTCCATCATTTCCGGGAAGGCGGTGACCTGATCGATCGGGATGACGGCGAT
This sequence comes from Gemmatimonadota bacterium, assembly GCA_003223395.1. Classification (GTDB taxonomy): domain Bacteria; phylum Gemmatimonadota; class Gemmatimonadetes; order Gemmatimonadales; family GWC2-71-9; genus 20CM-2-65-7. The sequence continues at coordinate 42,222 of QHUZ01000032.1, forward strand.
GCCCTCGCGCTTCAGCACTTCCGCTGTGCCCCCGGTGGAGACGATCTCCCACTTGAGCGCTACGAGCCGACGCGCGAAGTCTACGATGCCGCGCTTGTCCGAAACCGAGAGAAGCGCCCTCACCAGTCCTCTGCCACGGCACGCACCAAGTCCGCCAAGCTGATCAGGTCTTTCAGGTCCACCACCTCCGCCGGCGAGTGCGAGTAGCGCAGCGGCCATCCCATGGCGACGTCCACGACGCCGAACTCCAGAAAGGTAGAGCCGTCGTTGCCGCCGTTGGTCGTGCCGATCTGCAGCGCGATGCCGCGGGCGCGCGCGAGGGCGGCCAGCGAGTCGACGTAGGCGGGCGGCGTGATGGACGAATTGTCGAGCGCCCGCGCCACGGCGCCGGCGCCGATGGGCGCGACGGCGAAGTTCGGCAGCTCGAGCGGGGAATCTGCCGAGACGAAGGTGTCGATCGCATGCACGCGCCGGGTGGATGGGCCGAGCTGCCGCGCCGCTGCACCAGCGCCCTCGAGCCCGATCTCCTCGCGCGTGCTGAAGATGAAAATGACCGGGTGCTTGAGCTTCGCGCGATCGAGCTCCAGCAGCGCCAGGATCAGCGCGGCGCAGCCCATCCGGTCGTCGAACGAACGGCCGGTGGCGCGCGTACCGGCGAGCCGCACGTACTGCTTCGGCATCGTGACCGTCTGGCCGAGCTTCACGCCGAGCGACTCGGCGCCGGCGCGGGAGGTGGCGCCGACGCTCACGTGGAGGGGCGGAGGCGTGCGGCGCGTGAGCCCGGTGTCGCGCGGCAGGAAGATGCCGGGGATGTCGCCGCCACCCGTGTGGATCAGCGCGGGCTTGGCCTCGAACAGCGACAGGATGAAGCCGCCGCGGGTGCGCAGGCCCAGCGTCCCGTCGCCATTGATCGTGTCAACGCGGAACCCGATCTCGTCCATGTGTGCGACGATGACGACCGGTCCTCCCCCGTCGCCTTGCCCCGTGCGAACCCAGAGGTTGCCTGCGGTATCGGTTTCGGTCTTGGCCCAGCTGGGCAGGAGACGTTGCACCGTGGCTCGTACGGGCGCTTCCATGCCTGACACGCCATAACTCTCGACGAGCTGGGAGAGCACGCTCTGAGCCTCCGACATCCGGCTCGTGTCCTGGATCGCGAGGATCGCTGCGAATGCGAGAATCATTGCGAGCCTCCAATCCACTTCACGAGGTCCGCTCGCAGCGCATCGACGTCTTTTAGGCCGACGGTCTCGACGGTGGTGTCGGGGAATTTCGACGGTACGGTAACCAACCGGGCTTCGGTGAACGGGCCCTGCAGATTCACGACCGTCTTCAAACCGGCCGAATCCGCATACAGACTCTGCACCGTGAACGCGACGACGACCGTGCCGCTGACGCGTGGGCGCGACAGCGCGGCGGACGCGAGCGCGGCACAGGCGGCGCGCCGGCCGGCATTGGGTGCCGCGAGCAAGCCGCCGCGCTCGCCGTAGCGATGGGGCCGTTTCGCGAGGGACACGGGTGTGAGCATCGCGATACCCAGTCCGAGCACCTGGTCCCGGGAGGAGGCGCCGACGTCCACGTAGGCATTGTCCACCGTGAACGGCGGCTCGTCGCGCGAAGGCCGCCCGCGCGTGAGATGCGTCGAGCGCACGGCCACGACGCCCGGCACCGCGCCCCGGCGTCCGAACAGGGTGACCCGGTGGCCCTCGATCTGTTGATCGAACAGGGGATAGAGTCGCGGTCCGCCGCCGACGCGCCGCAGCGTGATGTAGCCGTCGTCCGTGATGTTGCCGACCACGTAGCCGGTCTCGTCGAGAGTGCAGTAGACGAGGCGTTTGGGCCCGCCGCGGCCGAGGGTCACCGTCACGTTCCCGGTGCGATCGCGGGTGCTGCCGGGCAGCAGCGCGAGCAGCGAATCGGTGACGGCTTGTTCGTAGCCCGTGACGGCGGTCATTCCTGAGAAGCGAACACTCAGACTATCGGGATTTTGCAGGGCGACAATTAGCAACAGCAAGTTCACGAAATCCTCCGAGCAAGATCGAGAACCACCTTCGGGAGCAACCGATGTTCGGCTTCCAGGACGCGGGCCGCCAGGGTCTCCGCGGTATCGCCTTGCCGGACCGGCACTCTTTCCTGCGCGATGATCGCGCCACGATCGAAGGCTTCGTCCACGAAGTGTACGGTCGCGCCCGATTCTTTGGCACCACTCGCGAGTACTGCTTCGTGCACCCGCTGGCCGTACATGCCGGGGCCGCCGAAGTCGGGGAGCAGCGCGGGGTGAATGTTGATGATCCGGCCCCGAAACCGCGCGACGACGGAGGCGTGCACGAGCTTGAGGTAGCCTGCCAGGACGACCAGCTGCGCGTCCGCCAGCGCGGACTGCACTTCGGTGGGGTCACTCGGGTCGCGCAGCACGGTGGTGGGCACGCCCGCGCGGCGCGCGCGGGTCAGCGCGCCGGCATCGGGCCGGTTCGAGATCACGCGGGTGACGCGGGCGACCGGGGAATCGTGCAGGGCGTCGAGGAGGGCCTGCAAGTTCGTGCCGCCGCCCGATACGAACACGGCGACACGAACCGGTCCCCCCCGTTCCGTCACTGATTGCTGTTACGACGGCACGGCACGACGGACTTCGGCTTGGATCCACTCGTGACGCTCAACGTGAACAGGCCGGTCACGTAATGCTCTCCTACCGCCGTATTCACGACGATCTCGTACTCGCCGGTCTGCGGGAACGTCGCGGTGAGCCGCGCGTGGCAGTTTCCGCCACCGTCGTCGTCCTGGAAGTCGCGGCCGCCGGTGATGCCCGGCCCACGCAGGAACAGGTACGAGTCGAACGCGTCCGACTCGAGATCGATGGTGATCGTCTGGCCGGCGCGACCCTGAATCGTCCAGGCCTGCGCGTAGGTCGTGTCGCTGTCCAGCAGTACGTCGCGGCGGGTGAGGGCGCCCTGCTCGGTTTGGCCGACGTCGATGGCATGCGTCGCTTCGCTCGCCGTGGTCGTCTGGCAATCGGCGCTGGCGCGGCTGTCGTCCTGCACCGGCTTTGCGCCTTCCGTGATCGACAGCGAGAACCGACCGGTTTGCCGCTCGGGCTTGGAGGTGGTGTTCACGAGAATGCGGTAGGGGCCCGTGCCCGGGAATGTGCGCGACACGCGCGAGTAGCAGCCGGGACCGCCATCGTCATCCACGATCTGGCGCTCGAGACCGGGGCCGTTGACGATCAGCACCGGATCGAAATCGTCCGACGACAGGTCGATCGTGATCGGCCGCCCCGACGGCGCCGTGAACTGGTACGCCGTGTAGTAGGTGTTGTCGGGGTAGAGGGAGTCGCTGCCCGTGAGCGAGCCGTTGATCGTCGCGCCGATGCGGATGGACGTCCCGCCCTGGCCGCTTTCTGCCGCAGCGCCCGCCGGCGAACAGTCGTTCTCGCTGCGCCCCTGCACGTGCTGGCTCCCCTCGGTGATCGAGAGCCGGTAGCGTCCCGTCTGCTGGTGCGGGGTCGTCGTGGTGTTCACGAGCACGCGATAGGGACCACGTCCCAGAAATGGCTGGGAGACGCGCGACCCGCAGCCCGGACCGCCATCGTCGTCCACGATGGTCTGTGCCAGGCCGCCGCCGCTCACGATGAGCACTGGATCGAAATCGCTCGAGCTGACGTCGATGGTGATGTCCTGGCCCGGCGTCGTCATGAACTGATACGCCTTGTAGTACGTCGTATCGGGGTAGAGCGAATCTGCGCTGCTCAAGGTGCCAGTGATCGTCTGGCCGATGCTGATCTCCGGCAGGCTCGCCACGCTATCCATCGAGCCGCGCGCGATGGTTTTCGTCGTGAGCAGCACCTGCCCCTCGGCCACCGCGCCCTGATCGTTGTTGAGGTTGCGAATCGCATCCGTCGCGGTCGCGAAATTCAGTGACTGGCCCGCTTCGATCGTGCTGCGCACGATGCCGATCACCTGACCCCGCGAGTTGAGCACCGGCGCGCCGCTCGAGCCGTGCGAGATCGCCGCCGAGATCTGCAACAACTTGGTGCCCTTGACGACGCGCGATGCGGAGATGATCCCGCGCGACACCGTCCCGGGCAGCTGCCCGAGCGGGTTCGAGATCACCGTGACCTCATCCCCATCCTTCATGCTCTCACTCGAGCCCCAGCGCAGCGTCGCCGGCGGACGCCCGGACACGGTCAGCATCGCGACGTCCTTGGCGGAATCGGACGCGGCCACCGAGCACCGCAGCTGCTGGCCGTCGCTCAGCTCGATGCGACAGCCGGCGGCGTCCTCGAGCACATGCGCCGCGGTGACGACGTACCCCTCGGTCACGAAGAACCCCGTGCCGCTCGCCATCAGCTGGCCGCTCGCATCGAGCGCCTGAATCGTGACGACGGCTTTCCGCACCAACGGGATGTCGATGGCGGGAGGAGTCGTGCGAGCGGTGCGAGTCGGCTGCTGGGACGCGAGGGAAGGAGCAAGAACCACGAGGGCGACGAGAGGTGTCAGGCTGCGTCCGCGCATGCGCGACTCCTTCACAACGGCGAGGTGCGGCTAATCTGGGGAATGGGATGAGCAAACACAATCACGCAAGAATCTTTTGAACGGCTTCCCCAATGTCAGCGACGACCATCACACCGAGCGCCCGCGCCTGACCCTGATGCAGGTTGCCTTCCCCCGTCGTCACCAGAACGCCGTGGCCGCCGAGTACGCGGGCCGGCTGAACATCCGAGAGACGGTCGCCGACCCACCACGACTGCGCGAAGTCGATGTCGAACGCCGCCTGCGCGTCGCGAAACAACTTGAGACCGGGCTTGCGACAGTCGCAGGGACCGGTGAGCTGCGGGTGATGCGGGCAGAAGTAGGCGCCATCAAGGCGTGCGCCGTGCGCCGCGAGCAGTGCGCCGAGTCGTTGCTGCACCGCTTCGTAGTCGGCAACCGTGAAGCGGCCGCGCGCGATACCCGACTGGTTGGTGACAATGATGACGCGGTAGCCGCCGTCGTTGAGCCGCCGAATCGCCTCGGCGGCACCCGGCAGCAGCTTGACCTTGTCCGGCTCGTGCAGAAATCCTGGATCCTCGATGATCGTGCCGTCGCGATCGAGGAAGACCGCGCGGGAGCCGTCAGCCATCAGCCGTCAGTGCGGCTTTCACCGTATCGATCTGTTCCGGAAAGATTGTGCGGGCATCAAGCAAGACGCGGCTCCCCGCCACGCGCGCGATGATCGGCGGGTCGTTGGCCCGCAGCCGCTCGGCGAGCGATTCGTCCGGGAATCCGGCGAGCCAGGTCCGCAGTTTGGCCCCCGGGAACGAGCCGCCGCCTACCTCAGAGTCTCCCTCGATCAACTGGCCGCCGAGCCGCTCGGCACGCGCCCGGATGCTGTCCCCGCTCTCGGTGAGCATCCTCAGTACGGGGATTTCACGAATGGCGACCTCCGGGTCGCGATAGAGTGCGAGGGTAGCCTCGAGCCCGGCCAGCGTAAGCTTGTCGGCACGCACCGTGCGCGCGATGGGATCGGCGCGGCAGGCCGCAATCGCGGCCTCGCTGCCGACGAGAATCCCGGCCTGCGGCCCACCGAGCAGCTTGTCGCCGCTGAAGGCGATCAGGTCGGCGCCGGCGGCGACCGCTTCCGGAACGGTCGGCTCGCCGCTCAGTCCCCAGCCCGAAAGATTCATCATCAGGCCGCTGCCCAGGTCGTACACGCAGGCGATGCCGCGCGCGTGCGCCATCTCTGCCAGCTCGACGACCGCGACGTCGGCGGTGAAGCCGGTCACTTGGAAATTGGAGCGGTGGACCTTCAGGAGCACTCTGCTATCAGCCGTCAGCGCTCTGTCATAATCGTTGGGATGCGTGCGATTGGTTGTGCCCACTTCCACAACCCGCGCACCAGACCGAGCCATGATATCCGGTATGCGGAACGAGCCGCCGATTTCGACCAGCTCGCCGCGCGAGACGATCGCATCGCCGCCGCGCGCGAGCGCGCTCAATGCCAGCAGCAACGCGCCGGCGGCGTTGTTCACGACGAGCGCATCGGCGGCGCCGGTCAGCTCCACCAGCAGATCGCGACAGATCGCGTGGCGCGAGCCGCGCGTGCCGCGGCCGAGGTCGTATTCGAGGGCGGAGTAGCCTTGGGCGATCCGGGTGACAGCGGCGATCGCCGCGGGGGCGAGCGGGGCGCGGCCGAGGTTGGTGTGCAGCACGACGCCCGTCGCGTTGATCACCGGAGCGAGCGACGGTACCGCGAGCCGGCGGACCGCGGCCCGCACCGCGGCATCCCAGCCCTCGGCCGGCGCCGTGCCGCCTTTTACGCGCGCCTCGTCCACCGCCGCCCGCGCCGCTTTCACGACGAGTGCGCGGGGATGCGTCGCCAGGAGCGAGGCGATGCCTGGGCCCGCGAGCAGCGAGTCAACGGACGGCAACTGACGTCTGGGGTCCGTCATCGCGGCGGTTTCGAGGGTGGTTGAATGGGACGTGGTGCGCGGTGCGTGGTGTCTCCGCGAGCGCGTTGGGTCGAGTCGCGCACGACCGGTTTCGGCACCGTGAAGCCGATATCGCCGTCGCCCGTCTTCCCGATCAGGTTCGTCGCCCTCGTGATCCGTACCACGTAGCGCGTGTCCGGCCGCAGCCGCTGCACCAGCCGGATCACGATCTTGTCCGACGGAATCGGACGCTGCGCGAGCAGCTTCTTCACGAGCGTCGAGTCCACGTAGACCTTCACCGGCGTTCGACTCGGCGCCCCGCGGGGGGGCGGGGGCGGGGGCGGGGGCGGGGGCGGCGCGGGGGGGACCGGTGTCCCGGGGGGCACGGGCGGGTGAATGTTCGGACGCGCCGCGGTGTCGTGCACCATCGCCGGACGCTTGGTCGTGTCGCGCGCCGCGGCGGCGGCCGAATCCGCTTTCTGCCGTGCCGCGGCGGCCGCAGTGGTCAGCGAATCGTACGCGCGCTGCGTGAGAATGCGTTCGATATCCACGGGCGTCGAATCGGGCAGCTCGATCAGATGCACGTGCGTCGTGTCGAGCGATTTGGCGGGGTCGAGCGCCTGGCTGAACTCGACGCGCACCGAAACGGAATCGACGGATGTCGCGGCGCGGGGACGCGGTGGAACGGTGTCGTGCGGGAAGGTGAAGAGCGCGACGTTGGAGGACGAATCGAGCGTCACGGTGACGGAGTCGTACGCTTCGCGCAGGCCGCGGTGCCGGTCGCCGTTTTCATCCGCCGTCGCATACACGATGTAGTGCCCTGGCTGCAGGTTCGTCAGGTTGAACTGGCCGCCCGAGTCGGCCATGGTCAAGTAGCCGACGCTGTCGGGGAGCGGCACCGCCTCGATCAGCCCGCGTACCAGCACCGCCTGCTCTAGCCACTTGAGCGCGATCCCGCCGATGCGCGCGTGCCCGATCTCGGGGCCGGTCGAGAACAGCACCACCTTGGCGGAGTCGCTGCGATTGCGGCGCAGGTCGCTAAAGCCCGGCATGATCTCGAGCCGGTAGACGCGCCGCTTCCAGCCCTCCTTCGGTTTGATGCTGACGCGGGTGCGATGCCAGCTCACTTTTACGGGACCGGCCACTGGCGACAGCAGAACCTGCTTCTCGAGCAGGCTCATCGTTCCAGCTCCACCACCACCGGCCATTTCATCGATGACTTCATTGAATTGAATCGCGGCGTCGCCGTGGAAGTTGGGGACCATGGCGCCCGATTCCGGCTTCACCTGGACGATTTTGGGAGGCTCCTTGTCCGGCGGCCCGCCGGGCGGGGCGCCGACACTCGCGCACGCGAGCAGCAGCGCGCCGAGCGCTCCTATGAACAGCCGAGGGACTTGAGCTTGCCGGCCAGGACGTCGCGCTGATCGCGCCATGCCTTTTCCTTTTCGCGCTCCTTGGCCACAACGTCCTGTGGCGCGCGGGACACAAAGCTCTCGTTGGTGAGCCGGGCGGCCAGACCCTTGAGCTGATTGTCCAGCCTGCCGAGCTCGTCACTCAGCCGGCGACACTCCTGCTGCACGTCGATCGTGCCTTCCAGCGCGACCACGACTTCGCTGCCGTCACCGAAGATGGCGTGCGCTCCCGCGCCGTGCGGCACGCCCCCCCCCTCCCCGTCGAGCGCGAGGCTGTCGAGCTGCGCCAGCCGCACGATCGTGTCGCGCTCGCCGTCGAATGTCGCGGCCTTGTCGTTGCCGCGGAGTACGATCGTCGCCCGCAGCCTGGTCTTGGGTGCGACCCGGTACTCCGCGCGAATCGACCGGATCTGCTCGATCACCGTCTTCACGCGCGCAAACTCCTGATCGGCGCGCGGATCCTCGAGCTCGGGTCGCGGTGCCGGCCACTCCGCCGTCACGAGCAGCTCGCTTGGCTTGCGGCCCGGCAGCTTCTGCCACAGCTCCTCAGTAATGAAAGGGACGATCGGGTGAAGCAGGCGCAGTGACAGGTCGAAGCAGTACGCCAGCACGGCTTTGGCTGCCGGATCCTCGAGCCTGGGTTTCACCGCCTCCACGTACCAGTCGGCAAGCTCATTCCAGACGAACTCGAAGCAGCGCTTGGCCGCTTCGTCGAGCCGGAACTGCTCGAGCGACGCGGTCGCTTCGCGGATCACGGCCTGGGCGCGCGACAGGATCCAGCGGTCGGTCAGGGTGAGCGCGCGGCGATCGACCGCGTCGACCGCGGGCACGCTCTTGGGGAGCTGGCCGAGGACGAACTGCGCGATGTTCCAGAGCTTGTTCGCGAAGTTGCGGCCCGGCGCGAACGTCGTCTCGAGGTCGTCGGGATCGAGCTGCAGGTCTGCGCCGAGCGCGGTGTTGGCCACGCAGGTCCAGCGCAGCGCGTCGGCGCCGAACTTCTCCACCACGACGAGCGGATCGATGCCGTTGCCCAGGGACTTCGACATCTTGCGATGCTTGGTGTCGCGCGCGATGCCATGCAGGTACACCGTCGTGAACGGCTTCTTGCCCATGAAGTGGTAGCCCGACATCAGCATGCGCGCGACCCAGAAGAACAGGATGTCGGGCCCCGTCACGAGCGTGTGGCCGGGATAGAAGCGCTTCAGGTCGGGCGTCTCTTCCGGCCAGCCGAACGTCGCGAACGGCCACAGCCACGACGAGAACCAGGTGTCGAGCACGTCGGGATCCTGCGCGACGCCGGCGCCGCATGTGGGACACTGCTCCGGGTCTTCGCGATCCGCCCAGACATGCCCGTTCGCGCAGGTGAACACCGGAATCCGGTGGCCCCACCACAGCTGCCGCGAGATGTTCCAATCCCGGATGTTGTTCATCCAGTTCTCGAACGTCGCGTTCCAGCGCTCCGGCACGATATGGAACTCGCCCGCCGCGTATCCCTGCATCACGCGCTCGGCGAGCGGCTTCATCTTCACGAACCATTGGTCCGAGAGCCGGGGCTCAACCACCGTATCGCACCGATAGCAGCGCCGCACTGAATGGTGATGCTGCTCGGTTTTGACGAGAAGACCTTCCCGCTCTAACTGCTTTACGATCTTTTTTCGAGCTTCGAACCGATCAATGCCAACGAGATCCGGTGGCACGCGGGAATGATGGAATGATGGAATGATGGAATGTTGCTTCGTTCCATCGTTCCCACTTTCCATCTTTCCATCTTCCGTCAGGATCAACGGCATTTCAGACTGCGGCCACACCCGCCGGGCGATATCAAAGTCGTTTGCATCGTGAGCGGGAGTGACCTTCAACATTCCCGTCCCGAACGCCTGATCCACCGCGTCGTCCGTCGCAATCGGAATGGCGACACCGGACAGCGGGATCTTCGCCCGCTTGCCGTTGAGCTTCTTGTAGCGTGCGTCCTTCGGATTGAACACCAGCCCGATGTCGCCGAACATCGTCTCCGGCCGGGTCGTCGCGACCGTCACGAAACCGGAGCCGTCCTCGAGCGGATACTTGATGTGATACAGGTTGCCCTGCGTCTCGTGGTGCTCCGCTTCTTCATCGGATAGCGCGGTGAGGCAGTGCGGGCACCAGTGGATCACGCGGTGGCCGCGATAGATCAGTCCCTCGTCCCACAGCCGCACGAACACCTCGCGCACGGCACGCGAGTAGTCTTCGTCGAGCGTGAAGCGCAGCCGCGACCAGTCGCACGAGCTGCCGATCACCTTCAGCTGCTCGATGATCGTGTTGCCCGTCTTCTTGACGAAGCACCAGACTTCCTCGACGAACTGCTCGCGGCCCAGGTCGAACCGGGTCTTGCCATCCTTGGCGAGACGCTTCTCGACCACGTTTTGCGTCGCGATCCCGGCGTGATCGGTCCCCGGCAGCCACTCGGCGGCGCGGCCGCGCATCCGCTCGAAGCGGATCAGCACGTCCTGAATGACGTTGTTGAGGGCGTGGCCGACGTGCAGGATGTCGGTGACGTTGGGGGGCGGAATAACGATGACGTACGGCTCGGCGCCCGCCCCTTCCCGCGGCTGAAACGCGCCGGCGTCGAGCCAGCGCTTGTAGATGCGGGGTTCTACGGGCCGCGGATCGTATGCCATTCCTTAATATAGAAGCGCCGACTAGAATATCGTCCAATGACTTCTCCCAGCTCGCCGCTCCCGCCCCAGCATCCGTCGGCGTCATCCGAAGAGACGCTGCCGCCGGGACGCGTCGTGCGCTGGGTGTTGCTCGCGGGCATGATTCTGTTTTCCGTGGGACTCTACTTCCGGTTTGCATTGCACACGCCGCCGATGGAGAACGTCCCGGCCGGCACTGCGACGACGTCCACGCCCTAGAATGCCCTCTTCCGAGATTCAGGTCGTCCTGCCGGATGGGAGCAAGAAAGCCCTGCCGGCGGGCGCGACGGGCGCTGACCTAGCCCGGGCGGTTGGGCCTGGGCTCGCGAAAGCGGCTCTGGCCATTCGCGTGAACGGGGAGATCCGGGATTTGCAGCGCCCGCTCCCCGACGGTGCCACGGTCGCGATTCTGACGAACAAAGACCCGCAGGCGCTGGAGGTGCTGCGGCATTCGTCGGCGCACGCGCTGGCGACGGCGGTGCGGCAGATCTTCCCCCAAGCGCAGATCGGCTTCGGACCGCCGATCGAAGACGGGTTTTACTACGACTTCGACATTGGCCGGCCGTTTACGCCCGAGGATATCGAGGCGATCGAGAAGAAGATGGCGGAAGTGACCAAGGCCGACTACCCGTTCACACGCGAGGAAGTCTCGCGGGCGGAAGCGAAGAAACGCTTTCGCGATGACCCGCTGAAGCTCGAGCGCATTAGTGATTTAGCTGATAATGAGATTATTTCGATCTACACGGACGGTCCCTTTGTGGACCTGTGCCGCGGCCCGCACGTCCCCAGCACCGGGAAGATCCAGCACTTCAAGCTGCTGCACGCCGCCGGCGCGTATTGGCGTGGCGACGAGCGGCGTCAGATGCTGCAGCGCATCTACGGGACGGCGTGGTTCACCAAACAGGATCTCGATCAGTACATCACGCGCCTCGAGGAAGCCCGCAAGCGCGACCATCGTGTCATCGGCAAGCAGCTCGACCTCTTCTCGATTCAGGAAGACATCGGGCCGGGACTGATTGTCTGGCACCCGAACGGCGCGATCCTGAACTTCGAGCTGCGGCGCTTCATCGAGGATATCATCCTGCAGCGCGGCTACCAACTCGTGTACACGCCGAACGTGACACGAGAGCAGCTGTTCCTGCGCTCGGGCCACTTGCCGCTCTACGCCGCAAACCAGTTCCCGGCGATGGCGGCGGGCGAGGGCGAATCGGAAGAAGTGCGCTATCGCGTCAAGCCGATGAACTGTCCGATGCACATCCTGATCTATGCGAGCCAGCAGCGCAGCTATCGCGATCTGCCGATTCGCTTGGCCGAGATCGCGAATGTGTATCGGAACGAGCGGTCGGGGACGCTGCACGGCATGCTGCGGGTACGTGGGCTGTCGATGGACGACGCGCACATCTTCCTGCGCGAGGATCAGATCGAGGAAGAGATCTTCAACATGCTCGACATCGTCGAGCTGGTGATGGGCAAGACGTTCGGGCTCCAGTACCGGCTCGACCTCGCGACGCGGCCCGACAAGAAACTTGGCACCGACGCGATGTGGGATGTTGCCGAGAAGGCGCTCGAGAGCGCATTGAAGCGGCGCGGGCTGCAGTACAAGATGGATGTCGGCGGCGGCGCCTTTTACGGCCCGAAGATCGACATCAAGTTCAACGACGCGATCGGCCGCGAATGGCAGGGCGCGACGATCCAGCTCGACTACGAGCTGCCGGAGCGCTTCAAGCTCGAGTACACTGGCGCCGACAACAAACCGCACCGCACCGTGATGCTGCACCGGGCGATCTTCGGCACGCTCGAGCGCTTCGTCGGCTTTTTGATCGAGCATTTCGCTGGCGCGTTTCCGCTGTGGCTCTCACCGACGCAGGTGCGGGTGCTGCCGATCGCCGATGGCCAGATGGATGCCGCGCGCGCGGTGCACGAGACGTTGCGCCAGGCAGGGATTCGCTCACATCTCGATGAGCGCTCCGAGACCCTGAACTACAAGATCCGCGACGCGGAGACGCACAAGATCCCGTACATGGCGGTGGTGGGGCAGCGGGAGGCAGAAGCCAAATCGGTGGCGGTGCGGGGTCGCGGGGCAGGAAACAAACAAGTTGTGATGCCGGTTGCTGAGTTTGTGCAGAAACTGAAGGAAGAGGTTCACACCAGGAGTCTCAAGCCGTTAATTTGAAATGTGATCGGAACCCATACGGGGATGTGTAGGGGCGCAGCATGCTGCGCCCCTACTAATCCCGAGACCTGAATCGAATATGGCCACCAACGACGCCACCATCCCCGTCATTCTGAGTGCCTGCCGCACACCCATCGGCCGGTACCTGGGCGGCTTGTCGCCGTTACCCGGGCCGAGGCTCGGCGCGCTGGTCATTCGCGAAGCAATGCGCCGAGTCACGGTGCCCGACACGACGGTGGACGAAGTGATCATGGGCAACGTGCTGCAGGGGGGCGAAGGCCAAGCGCCGGCGCGGCAGGCGGCGATTCACGCCGGGCTCCCGGGCACGATCCCCGCGATGACCATCAACAAGGTCTGCGGCTCGGGGCTCAAGGCGGTGATGCTGGCGGCGCAGGCGATCAAGGCGGGCGACGCGCAGTGCATCGTGGCCGGCGGCTTCGAGTCGATGTCGAACGCGCCGCATTACGTCTACGGCATGCGCGGCGGCATCAAGGCCGGCAACAGCGAGCTGGTCGACGGCATGATTCGCGATGGGTTGTGGGATTCCTTCTCGAACACGCACATGGGCAACCTCGCCGAGTACACGGCGAAAAAGGCTGGCATCTCTCGTCGTGAGCAGGACGAGTTTGCGCTGCAGAGTCACCGCAAAGCGCTCAAAGCGATGGAGTCATGTTTCTTCAAAGCTGAGATCGTTCCGGTTGATAAAATTGAGAAGGACGAGAGCCCACGGGCCGACACGTCGCTCGAAAAGCTCGCCGCCCTGAAGCCGTCGTTCGAGAAAGACGGCACCGTGACACCAGGTAATGCTCCGGGACTCAACGATGGAGCAAGTGCCCTGGTTGTTTCGTCATTGGCGTTTGCCAAGGAGCATGGCGTGAAGCCGATGGCGCGAATCACCGGCTATGCAACCGGCGGCGGAGAACCGAAGGACCTGTTCTTTGCGCCGATCGTCGCGGTGCAGAATCTGATGAAGAAGACCGGGACCAAAATCTCCGACTACGATCTCATCGAGGCGAACGAAGCCTTCGCGGTGCAGGCGCTCGCCGACGGCAAGGCCCTCGGCTGGGATTGGGCGCGCGTCAACGTCCACGGCGGCGCGATCGCGCTGGGGCATCCGATCGGCGCTTCCGGCGCGCGCGTCCTGACGACACTGTTGTACGCCCT
>QHUZ01000002.1 GCA_003223395.1 Gemmatimonadota bacterium
AGGATCATGCCGGGCGGCTCGTTGGTCGAAGCGCTCCCGGTGTCTACCGTGATGGCGCTCGTCCCACTTTTCCCGTCGCTCGTGGCGGTGATCGTCGCCGAACCGGCGGCCACCGCCGTGACCAGTCCGCTGTCGTTCACCGTGGCGACTGAGGCATTACTGCTCGACCAGATGACGACGCGCCCGGGCAGCGGCGTGTTCTCAGAGGTTTCCGTCAGGGCGCTCAGCTGCGCCTGCCCCCCGAGCCGGATATGGGCCGTGGCGGGACTGACCTTCACGACCTTCACGGAGGCCGTCACCCGTGTCAGGAAAATCTGCGCCCTTTCGCAGGCGCCAGTAGACAGCAGCGCGATGACCGGGGCGGCGAGCAGAATCCTTCGAGCGCAAAATCGTAGCATAGTCATGGGCGCGGCTTGAAAGTTCTCAACGCGTCACCGCTACAACAAGGGGGCCGCCCGCTTCGGCGACCCCCCTGATGTTCCAACATCTGTTGCGTTGCGTCTACACTGTCACGGTCTCCCGCTCAAGTGCGTGTGGTCGACGTAGACGTACGACTGGGCCAGGGGCGTGGCCTGATGCGTAAACGGAAACTCGAACTGCTCGAAACCGAGATCCGCAGGATAAACCACGTTCCTGAAGTCACCATTCAACGTCCCGTTCACCCACCAACGGATGATGCCATCCGAGCCGCCGGGGAGAGTCGGGTACTTGAAGTACTCCTCGACGAAGTACCATTGTCCCGTCACGACCGACGTGGTCGTTACGTTGGGATGCCAAACTCCCCCGTCCCCATAGCTATAGCCGTATGGAGGCCACCCCACCACCATGCCGACGTGATACGGTGCCACGCCGGCGACTTGCACGGCGTAGATGTAGCTACCGCCCTGCGCCCACATGAATGAAATCTTCGCGCCCTGGTCGCGAGCGTCCCAGGGATCGCCCCATTTGATCCAGTACGACACGTATATCTCGTGCCAAAAATTGGGATTCGCGAAATAGATCCACTCATTACTTGGACCATTGTCTCGCGGCATCGTCGTCGGGAATACGACGCGCAGGACGCTCGAGGGGGACTTGGGGGCAGCGGCATCAGTCTGAATATCCGCCCACCCGGCGTCCGCGCGGTAATTCCAACCGTTGCACGAGAGGCAGTTCCAGGGCTGCTCATTGATCAGGATCATACCCGGCGGCTCATTGCTCGACCCCGAGCTGCCGCTGGCCACAGTGACTGCGCTCGTCCCACTCTGCCCTTCGCTGGTGGCGGTGATCGTCGCCGGTCCAGCCAACACACCCGTGACCAGCCCGGCCGTGTTCACGGTGGCAACCGGCAGGTTGTCGCTCGCCCACGCGACGCTGCGGCCGGTGAGGAGATTGCCGCTCGCATCGCGCAGCGTTGCCGCGAACTGCTGCGTCGCCCCCACGGGGAGAGTCGCGCTCGCCGGATTCACGGTCACCGATGCCACCGGAGCCGTCGAGGTCCCGGTTGTCCCGCTCGCCACGTTGGAGAGATTGCCGAACACGGCGTTCACGTTCAACGTGCCGCGGAACGCGACGACCTGGAACTGATAAGCCGTTGCTGTGGCGAGTCCGAGCACCGTGCAGGTCCGCGCCGCGCCGATTGCTGAGCCGGCTAACGGAACGGTGCAAGTGCCCTGAGAAACAGGAGTCCCGGAGCCCCAGGAGAGCGTGCCTGGCGCGAAACGGATCTCATAGCTCGCCGGCTGTCCCGCTCCGTTGTTCACCTCGGTAAAGGAGAGCGTCACCGAGTTGGCCGTTACGCTGGCCACGCTGAGATTGTTCACAGTACCCGGCGCCGGCGGCGGGGGCGGCGGTCGCACCGGTCACCAACCCGTTGCCGTCCACCGAGGCGATCGCCGGATTATTCGTCGTCCACGTCACCGCGCGGCCGCTGACCGGACTGCCGTTCGCGTCTCGCGCTGTCGCCGTCAGCTGCACGGTCTGCCCCACTCCGATGTTGGACGCCGCGGGCAGCACCGACACCGTCACCACGATTCCTTGCAACAACGCCCGCAGATCGCATCCCGTCACGGCGGTGAGGCCGCCGAGCAGGACCACATTCCTGAGCAGGGCCAGTCGTCGAGACAACTTGTGCTTGAACGTCATATAGAGCCTCCTGTCACGGCGCTGGTCGCGCTGTGGTAACGATGAGGTGATCGACGTAAAGCGTCCGGGTGGTGCCTGTGGGGTTGCCGCTGAAGCTGAATTGCACGGCGTTCAACCGCAGGATCGTACTAGCGCGGAAGCTGAAGCCCGCCCAGTTCCCCCGCTGCACGCCGTCGAGCCAGAAGGTCTGGCTGGCGTTGGACTGCCCGGGCGTATTCAACTTCACCCAGAACTCGACGTGATGCCACGCGCCGAGACTCAGCGTCAGTGGCGGCACGTAGGTCTCCGACCCATCGCCGTAGCGTCCCCAACACGTCACGCCGTCGGGTTCGCGGGCCATCGCCGGGTAGTAGGAGTAGAAGCGTGTCGGCCCCGGGTTGGCGGTCACTTCGGTGATGAGCCACGTCCCAAAGAAATCGGTTCCGGTCGGGCAAAGCCCGGCTTTCCCGAGCGCGGACCATTGGTCGTCCGTCCGCGAGCCGTAGAGCGCGATGAGCTTGGTGCCGCCTTGCCAGTTCATTGGGAAGCGCACGTAATAGCTGACGTAGATGGAGTCGTAGCCCGGCATGAAAAAGCGCGTGAGCCACCCGCCCTCGCCCCCGGTGGAATACGTCACCTGGAGGTACCGGCTCCCGGACTGCGCGAACGTCGGATCGCTGACCACCTGGTGGTGGGTCGGATCGACTCCATCCTGCCAGGCCGACAGATTCCCCGACTCGAAGTCCTCGGCGAATACCGTATCCACTCGGGCACTCACACCCGAGACTGTGATCGCCGAGGTGCCGAACTGCCCTCCACTGGTGGCGGTGATCGTCGCCGGTCCAGCCAACACACCCGTGACCAGCCCACTCCCGCTCACCGTGGCAACGGGTGCGTTGCCGCTCGTCCACGTGACGCTGCGGCCGGTGAGGACATTCCCGCTCGCATCGCGGAGCGTCGCCGTCAACTGCTGCGTCGCCCCGACCAACACACTCGCGCTGGGCGGACTCACTGTCACCGACGCCACCGGAGGAGGAGGCGGCGGCGGCGGCGGCGGAGGCGGCGGCGGAGGAGGCGGCGGCGGCGGCGGCGGCGGTGGCGGCGGTGGAGGCGGTGGAGGCGGAGGAGGCGGAGGAGGCGCCGCCGTAACCGTGGCGGTCGCCGTGCCATACATGCCATCGCTCGTCGCCGTAAGGGTCGCCGAGCCCGCAGTCGCACCGGTCACGAGCCCGTTGCCGTCCACCGAGGCGATCGCCGGATTATTCGTCGTCCACGTCACCGCGCGGCCGCTGACCGGACTGCCGTTCGCGTCTCGCGCTGTCGCCGTCAGCTGCACGGTCTGACCCACCCCGATATTCGACGCCGCGGGCTCGACTGAGACTGTCACTACGATCCCTTGCAACAATGCCCGCAGATCGCATCCCGCCACGGCGCCAAGGCCGGCGAGCAACAGCACATTCCGGAGCAAGGCTAATCGCGTCATACGGAGCCTCCGAGGAACGGGCGCTCCTGATAGACATCCAGCATGGTGGTGGGGATAGACGTGACTACTCGTGCGAAGGCTCTATGGGTCGGAGTGGGAAGCACCCGCGGAGCTTTCATGAGGGCCAGGCGCATCGACAGCTTGAACGTGAACGGCATCGTCTCACCCCGTTAGAAAAAAGGACCGCCAGCTTCGACCTACGGTCGAATCGCTGGCGGCCCGGCGGACGTGGCGACAAACGTCGCTGTAGTCCCGTAGCTCTGCGTCACCGCCTTTCGGCGGCTTTGCTCTGAGCAGCGACTGCAATTGTGTAGAGGGGGCGCTCCGCGCTACTGAACCGTCTATTCGGACGGACTGCAACAGGTGCTGCGGCCTCTCCACGCCTGGTGCACGGTAGCAACGGCCAGCCTAACCGCGCAACTAGGACTTTTAGTGCACGGCCTCGTGACGCGCATCACTCGTCGCGCGGGCGTGTACCTGTGGTGACCACGAGGTGATCGACGTAGAGCGTCCGGCTGGCGCCGGTGGGGTTGCCGCTGAAGCTGAATTGCACGGCGTTCAACCGCAGGATCGTGCTGGCGCGGAAGCTGAAGCCCGCCCAGTTCCCCCGCTGCACGCCGTCGAGCCAGAAGGTCTGGCTCGCGTTCGCCTGCCCCGGCGTATTCAGCTTCACCCAGAACTCGACGTGGTGCCACGCGCCGAGATTCAGCGTCAGCGGCGGCACGTAGGTCTCCGACCCATCGCCGTAGCGTCCCCAACACGTCACGCCGTCGGGTTCGCGGGCCATGGCTGGGTAGTAGGAGTAGAAACGCGTCGGCCCCGGGTTTCCCGATACCTCGGTAATGAGCCACGTGCCGAAGAAATCGGTTCCGTTCGGGCACAGCCCGGCTTTCCCGAGCGCCGACCATTGGTTGTCCGTCCGCGAGCCGTAGAGCGCGATGAGCTTGGTGCCGCCTTGCCAGTTCGTTGGGAAGCGCACGTAATAGCTGACGTAGATGGAGTCGTAGCCGGGCATGAAGAAGTGCGTGAGCCACCCGCCCTCGCCCCCGGTGGAATACGTCACCTGGAGGTACCGGCTTCCCGACTGCGCGCCGGACGGATCGCTGACCACCTGGTGGTGAGTCGGGTCGACTCCATCCCAGGCCGACAAATCGCCCGACTCGAAGTCCTCGGCAAACAGGGTGTCTGCCCGCGATGTGGTTTTGGCAGCCGATCCGCCATGGCAAGAAGCAACGACCAAGGCCAGTACGCCCACGTGACTGATGCGGCGCCGCACGAACACCACTCGATAAAGGATGGTCCCGTACGAGGGGCAGGATGCATGCCACAGCCCGGAGCGGCACGGAAGTTGCCCGCCCAAGGACATGACCTAACTAGCGGAATACCTTGAGGTTTGCACCGTTGGGCTACGCCGTTCTGAAGCTCGCTGGAGTGACGACTGTCGCTCGGCGGCTAGGGAGCGGCGGTCTCATTCTCTGTTACCACAATGTCATCCCCGAGTCTGAAGCCGGTCTTCGGGGCGGCCTCGGCCTGCATATGCCGTTTCCCATGTTCGCGCGGCAGATGCGCTGGCTCAAAGCCAAGTACGACGTGATCTCATTGGATAAGGTCGTAGAGCGCGTGACGCACGGGATCTCCCTGCGCGGAACCGTCGCGCTGACATTCGACGATGCGTACGCCGGCGTCTTCGAGGACGCGTGGCCTCTGCTCCGGGACTTAGGGCTCCCGGCCACAGTATTCGTCGTGGCGCAAGCGCCTGGGCGGGACACCGACTTCTGGTGGGATCATCCCGCCGTTGTGCGCGTCTATTCCCCGGCTCGGCGCGAGCACTGGGTCACTGCGCTGCGCGGGGACGGCGCGGCCATCGTGGCATCGCTCGGTCCTGATGGCGGCGCTCCTTTGCGCGCCCCCGGCTCCTGCCAGCCTGCGGGTTGGCAGACGATCGCTGACGCAGCAAGATCCGGGTTGCATATCGGGGTGCATTCTGCGACCCACCGCTCGCTACCCGCTCTGGACGAGATCGATCTGAAGCGAGAGGTGGTCGAGAGCCGCGATGAGATCACGCGCCGTACGGGCGTCATCCCGGAGTTCTTCGCCTATCCCTACGGTCTTTGGAACGACAGGGTCCAGCAAGTGGTGCGCGCGGCGGGGTACCGCGCAGCCCTTACGCTGGAGCGGGGCCCAGTCACCGGAAGCGACCCATGGGCGCTCCCGAGAATGAACGTGCCGGCCGGAATCGGATACGCCGCCTTCCAAGCGTGGACCGCGGGCCTCCACCCATGAGACTCCGCGGTCTGCGCTTCGCGCACCTCATCGAGTCGGACGGTCCGGGAGGGGCGGAGCGCATGTTGGCCAGCCTCGCCACTGAGCTGCAGGCTGCCGGCAGCGAGAATGTCGTCATTGTTCCGGCGGAAGGAGAGGGATGGCTCGGTCGCGAGCTGCACGGCACCGGTGTGCGCGTGGAGCAATTTCATCTCGATCGACCGTTCTCGCCGGCCTTCGCGCGCGGGTTGGAGGAGACGCTTCGCCAGCACCGTGTCGTCCTGGCGCACAGTCATGAATTCACGATGGCGGTGTACGGCGCGTGGGCCGCCCGTCGAGCGGGAATCCCACATCTGTTCACGATGCACGGCAGTCGCTACTACGCCGAACGCCTGAGGCGCCGCATCGCTCTGCGTGTTGCGGCCACATTGAGCGATTCGGTCGTTGCCGTCTCCCACATCCTGGCGCGCCAGCTGCGACGTGACCTGTGGTTGAGCGCTGATCGGGCCGTAACCATCCCGAACGGCGTACGGCAGATGCCGGTCGGGCCGTCCTCGCTCCGGGAAGAGCTGCGCTTGACGGCTGCCGATCAACTGGTCGTTGCGGTCGGCAATCTGTACCCGGTAAAGGGCCACACCTATTTGCTGGAAGCCCTCGCGCTTCTTGCCGCCCGCTTTCCCCGGCTGCACGTGGCGATCGCCGGTCGCGGCGAGCTGGCCGATCCGTTACTCGCACAAGCCCGTCGCCTGCAGATGACCCGGCGCTTCCATCTGCTGGGCCTCCGGTCTGATATCGGAAACGTGTTGGCTGGGTCGGACGTCTTCGTGTTGCCCTCGCTCTCCGAGGGCGTACCGCTCGCGCTGCTCGAGGCAATGCTGGCGGGGAAGCCAGTTGTGGCCACCGCAGTTGGGGAAGTACCCACCGTGCTCAAGGGGGGCCATGCGGGTGTAGTGGTCCGTCCGGGGGACGCGGCGGTACTCGCCGATGCTCTCGCGAGCCTGCTCTCCGATCCAGCGGAGGCGCGTCGACTCGGCGCCGCGGCTGCGGCACGGGCGTCCGAAGCGTACACGCTCAGCTCAATGCTCGACCGCTACGCCGCGCTCTACGAGAAAGCCCTAGCTCCCGCTCGCGATTCGAATCCACAGCTCGAGTCGCTCGAGATCGCGGAGCCGAAGGCGCCCGTGGGTCGGTAGGGTACACAGTCGGGCGGCGAGCACACGACTCCCCGGAAATGCAGCATCGCGGTTCCAACAGCGCTGGCGAAAGCGCTCGAGGTCGCAGAGCGGTTGGGGATAGCCGGGCATCACACCAAGTCGCCGCGCCGCTGGCTCCATTGCCGAGCGCCGAACCGCTGGTGACGCGAGCACGGGCAGCCGCAGGTAGCCAGGCCGGGCGCGCGGCGGCGTACTGATCGTCTCGAAACCCGGCTGCCATCGTAGCGCCGAGAGCAGCCGCTCCGCGTTGTGGCGTCGCGTCTCGGCCTCGCGTTCGGCGAGGTGCCATGTGGCCCCGACGACGGGAGCGGACACACGGCTCGGCCGGCGCAAGGGCCGCGGCGCGCGATAGACAGTCTCGCCCAGGTGGAGAAAAGGCAGCGCCGCTGGAAGGGCGTACAAGCGGGGGCGCTCAAAGATTAGCTGAGCGGCTATGGTGAGGAGTTCCGGCCAGCCTCGTCGCGGTGCACCAAGCAAACCTCTCACGGCCTCCACTACGCGCGCTCCGGCGTCATCGTAGGCCAGGAGCGCGCCGCCGCTCCCTCCGGTGAGCCCTTTTCCTCGACCGAAGCTCAGTACAGCGAGGGAGCACTGCGTCCCGACGGAGCGGTCATCGAGCGTGGCACCGGCAGCTTGCGCTGCGTCTTCTATCACCAAGGCGCCCCGCTCCGCCGCGAGTCCCTTCACGCCGCTGAGGTCGACGGGATGGCCATAGAGGTGCACGACGACGACCGCGGACGCGCCTTGACGCAGCGCCTCATGGAGCTGCGTCAGATCGGGCGCCAGGGTACGCGGATCCAAATCGTATAGAAGGACCGGCGCATTGGCCCCATCGGCTGCCGTGGCGAGGTCATAACACCCGTACGCGGGAAGCGCGACCGCGCCCGGCCGATCCTTTAACACGCCGATCAGCGCCGCGGTCAATGCCGTGGTGCCACTATCGGTCAGTAGGACGTCCCGGGGCCCGTATCGTGCCGTGAGGAGCTCGACGACTCGGCCTTCACTCCGTGCACTCCCCCGCCCATTGCGCGCGACTCCGCGTACGCCCGCGATCACCGCCCGAGCAGACAGGGGCGAGCGGGCCGGTGCTTGGTATCGCCAACCGTTCACGGCAGGAACCGCACGAGCCGGGGACCGAGACGGTTCGCGACAAACAGCGGCAGACGACGCCACAGCCGTGGTCCCCAGGAGTACGCGGGATCATCGGGTGACGGGGTACCGCGCACACCACCGGCTCCCGAGACTGATTGATGCCACGACAATGGCACGTCGACCCCACCCCATTGTGTCTTGAAGTGATGTGTGCTGCCACCTGGCGTGCAGCGACCAAAGTTAAAGACACGGACGCCACCGCTGATTGCGTGTTCCATGAACGCCCAGTACAGCAGCATGTTGGCCGCGAGACGGCGCGACTCGCGCAGCGAGCCCGCCCAACTCATCTCGAACTCCTCACGCCACACGAAGCCACAGCCTCCGGCAAGCGGCTGCTCCCCCCGGTACACGACGCCGAAGACGACGAGATCGGAAAACGTCGCCGCCACGCGCTCAAACAGCGCGCGCGGCAACACCGGTGTGCCAAGGTCCCGCATCGTACGCGCGAACACCTCGTAAAACGGTTCGCGCTGCTCGGGTCCGAACCGCACGTCGAGTCCTTCTTTCATTGGGCGGCGAATCTG
The DNA here is from genome assembly GCA_003223395.1 of Gemmatimonadota bacterium. Classification (GTDB taxonomy): domain Bacteria; phylum Gemmatimonadota; class Gemmatimonadetes; order Gemmatimonadales; family GWC2-71-9; genus 20CM-2-65-7. Next base: position 8,739 of record QHUZ01000002.1, read on the forward strand.
ACTGCGCAACTTGGCAGGAAATCGTGTGAACAGCGTTTCGGCATCGGACGGCAAGGGCAGGAGGACGGTGATCTTTCTCGACGACACCGGAAGATCGAAACCGCCCGGATCGCGGGTTCGGAGCTCAAGCAGATCCGCGCGTGTCCGACGGGCCTCCGTCACCGCCTCTTGCACCAGCCGATCCTGCGCGGCTTGGGATCCTAAGGGACCACCGTAGTTGAGAAACGGCAGCGAGACGAGGTAGTGACCAAAGATCCGGCTGCGCACCCGCACGAGCGGGAGAATTCCTTGCAGCGCGCCATCTCCGTCCACAACCTGCCAGTAGAGGCATTCCGCCCCCAGGACGTCGCTGAGGATCTCACGCCAGCCAGCGAGGTGGCAAAAGCTGCTGCACTTCGCCCGCGTCACCAACTCGTCCCACGCGCGCCTGTCGCCGTCGAGCGGCAGCACCTCGAGTTGGGGATACGGTGCAGCGGGGCTCACCGCATCACCCCGCCCGGGAGACGGGCACGTGCTGGCGGTCGGGGGCGCTGCTTTCGATCGTCGGTGGCCGGAGCAGCCGCGCCCCCAAGGACGCGTCATAGCGTCGCGCCCGAAAGATGGACCACACCGCGAGCCGCGGTGGCAGGCGCAGGGTGGCGAGACCGACGACCAGTCGCGCAGCTGCGAACAGCAGCGCGAACAGACTGATCGGGATCCACACCATGCGCCCACGCCATTGGTGCACGCGGAAGGCAGCGAGCACTCGCCCGCGGGTCGGCAGCGCGTCGTCGATCAGGTTGACGACCGGCGGCGCATCGTCGAAGTGGGTCGCGCACCACCCGACGGCGTCGGCCGCCTGGTCCACGTCGCACACCGCAAAGGGGAGCGCGGGCCGTCCTAGCCCGAGATGCCACCGGCCGAACAGTCGCTTGCCGAGGAGTCCGGGCATTTCTGGATGGTTTCGGTCGATGAGGGCCGCCGGCCGCAGAATCCGCGTCTCGATCCCGAGCGCCGGAGCTTCGGCGGCCAGCAGCCGCTCCGCCTCGGTCTTGCCCCAGACGTAGGGGCCGAGCTCGCGAGCGTCGCAGGGCGCGAGCGGGGTGCGCTCGTCCTGACGTTCCCAGGGAGTCCGCGGTGGCCGCAGCACCGAGAGGCTGCTCACGTACACCAGATGGGAGACTCCAGCCGCCTTCATCCCTAGGAGCACGTTGCGTGTGGCGTCAATCGTGTTCCGCTGGTGACCCTCGTAACCGCCATCCTGTGCGGCGGCCGCATGCACGACGACGGCCGCGCCGGAGAACGCCTCCGGCGGTACCGCGCGGCTCAAGTCGAGCCCGCACCACTCGGACACGTGCCGGTCGTCGGGGTCGGGGGAGCGATTGATGCCGCGCACACGAAACCCGCCGAGGGCGAGCGCCCGGCTGATCTCCCGGCCGAAGAATCCCCGCGCTCCGGTCAGAACGGCGAGTGGCGCCGCGGGGGAGAGCGCCCGAGGCGCCTGGCGCTGGACCGCGGCCCGCTCGCCCGCCCCGCGCACGTTCGCCGCCAACTCCTCGTAGATGGTCACGACGCGCCGCAAGTGATCCGGTGCCACCGGCGAAGGGCCGCTCGCCGCGACGGCGCCGTAGAACTCGCCGATCAACTCGGCGAGGCCGGGGTAGTCGCCGCCCGTGAGGAGGCGCCGGGCAACGCCCGACACCGTTCGCGTACCCATCTGCCACGCTTCGACCAACGGGTTACCGGCCTTCTCGACCGGGCTCGTACCAGGGTTGGCCGCGCCAACCACGGTCGTCCGCAGGAAATCGGCGGTGAGCGTTCCACCCGTTCCCGCGACCGCCAGCGTTGACCCCACGGGCCGGGCGCGGAGACTCACGCTCAGTCGGCCGTACGTGTCATTGGCCCGGAGCACCACGTGGAGGTCCGCATGTTCGGCGACGACCGCCGCCACTTCGATCGACCCTGGATCGGCCGTAACCTCCTCGAGCGCGGCGATCAGGGTTGACAACGGATGCGGGAGAATGTCGAGCAGCCGCGCCGCGAGCGCACGCGGCCCCGCAGTGCTGAGATTCACGCCGGAAGGATGGAACGCGAAATCGCTGTCGACCCGCACGACGGTTCCGAGCTCGGGAAGCCGCCGCAGCAGCCTCAGGAAGGCCGGGTCCCGGAGCTGCTGGTGGCCGGCGCAGGCGAGCAGGCCACGCGCACGAGCCAGGTCGAGCAGCTCCCGCGCCTCGCGCTCGGCCTCCACGAAGGGCTTCTCGACGTACACATGGGCACCCGCCTCGAGCGCCGCCCGCGCGGGATGAAAGTGGGTGCCCGCGGGCGTGCACACATGGACCAAATCGGGCTTCGCTTCCCGCAGCAGGTCGACGAGCGAGGTGAACGTCGCGGTGCCGGCCACCGAGGCGAGCGCGTGCGCCGCACCCTCCTGCGTATCGCACACGCCGACGACGATGTGCGGCGTGCGCACGCGCCGCAGCGCATGGAGATGCAGGCGAGCCATCTGACCCGCGCCGACCAACGCGACGCGGATCGGGCCACCAGTCGGTCGTAAGGGGGGAGGGGTCGGGTTCATGACTCGGGAGGCGTCGCAAAAGCAGCGCCAGCGGCCGTCGCGCTCGCGAAAGCGCGGTGACGTTGCGCCGACGCAACAGAGCGTCGCGGCCCCTCATGGTCGCGACGGCACGATTCTCTCGTCGGATCGAATCGACCTGAACCTGACCATGATCACCCCCACGGACCCCGCACCGTCCAGTGTAGAGACCGTCATCCCGGGCCGCTTCGTCGCGTTGCTCTATCACGACGTGCATCCGGGAAACGCCTTCGACTACGGGCGCCTGGGCGAATCGGCAACGCTGTACCACGTGTCAGAGCCGGTCTTTCGGGCACACCTCGACGTTATCGACAACACCGGGGTCCAGTGTCTCGACGACGACGCGATACACGCCTGCCTCGCGGGACGGGGGAAGGCGGGCGCAGCAGGCCTGGTGCTGTGCTTCGACGACGGGTGGAATGGCGCCGTCGAATGCGCCGCGCCGGTGCTCGCGGAGCGCCGCCTGCCAGCCTTCTTCTTCATCACGACAGGGTTGGTCGGCCGGCGATTCTTCGCGGGCGCAGCCGCGCTACGGCGCCTCGACCCGCTGCTGTTCACCGTTGGATCCCACGGCGTGACGCACCGCATGCTCAGCGGGCTGCGGCCGGACGACATTCGCGCCGAGCTGTGCGACTCACGACGTGCACTCGAGGACCTGCTTGGCAGACCCGTTGCGTGCCTCAGCGTCCCTGGGGGGGCGGTCAGCCGGCGTGTCGTTGAGATCGCGGAGGAAGCGGGCTATACCTCCCTGTTCACGTCCGCGATCGGGATGAACCCGATGCCGGGCGGATACCGCTGCATCGCACGCATCGGAGTCAGACGAGGCACCGATCCCACAACACTGCAACGGTGGGTGTCCGGCGACCTGCGGCGTGAGCGCGTACGCGCGGCGCTACTCGACATACCCAAGAGAATGCTGGGGGCCCGGGCGTACTCGAAGTTGCGTCGAGTTCTGCTGGGGGACGCCTTCGGCCGAGAGCACTTCTTTGAGCCCTGAGTTCCTCCGGCCGGGACCGCGACGACCGCACCGCGTCGTCGCGCTCTGCTCAGATGGTCCGCTTGAGCGCCACACCTGCGCAACCGTCGCCCGCGCCGGCGTTCACCTGGTCGGCGTCGCCTGGTGCGCCCGTTCGGGCCTCCGGGCGCGGGCTCATTTTCTCAATCGCTGGGTCGCGCGGCACGGTGTGCTTCGAACCGCCGGCCAAATTCTCGGCAAGCTCTACGATCGCGCCTGGAACGGGCGCCACGATCGTCGAGTCCTCGCCCGACTGGTGGACCAGGCTGCCGACCGCGCGACCCTGGAGCGCGCTGGGCTCGTTTCCATCGAAACGGATTCGTATTCGCGCCCGGACACGCTCGCGGCCCTCCGGCGCCTCGATCCCGACATTTTCCTGGTCCATACCAAGTTCATGGTGGGCCCGAAGGCGCGCATGCTCGCGCCCGTAGCCGTCATCGGCGGTCACCCGGGAATCACGCCCTGCTATCGCGGCGCGTACTCACCGTTCTGGGCACTGCTGCATGGCCGCCCGGATATGGTCGGGCTCAGCGTGTTTCTCCTGGACGACGGGATCGACACCGGCCCGTTGTTGTTCCAGGAGCGGCTTCCCGTTGTCCCCGGCGAGGACAGCCATCTCACTCTCGCGTGGAAGGGAATGCTCCGACAGAGCGAGCGTCAGGCGGAAGCGATCTTGCGGCTCGACGCCGGCGAGTGCGTGCCGCTCCGCCGGCTGACCAGCATTCCCGAGAACTCCTACTTCGTCCTGCCTACCTTAACCGACTTCCTGCGTTATCGTCGTCGCCAGCGACTCGCCAGGTAAGTGATTAGAGCAACAACACGGACACCACCTTCGTGTCCGAGCTGGAGGTGCGTCGGCTGTCGGTCACAGTTACGCCGAGTTCCTGCGAAGGATCCTTTCCGGACGACTGATTCGCGTACGCGCGCGCCCGAGCACGGCAACAGTCTCGCGGATTGGCGCGAACCGAAATTCGGTCAGCAGGCGCTCGAGTCGCGGCAAGGTTCTGCGGAGTCCACCGTAGTGTCGGGCGCGTGTCAGCCACGAAGCGGCGACGCGCGGTTGGCGCGGGTCCACTTCCCAGGGATGGACGTAGAACGTGCCAGAGACTTCGCGCCGCTCGCATTGACGCAGCGCCGCGCGGACGACGCCGTAGGGGAGAAGCCGGAAGTACGCCCCGCCCCCGGCGGGTAGGCGCAGCGGACCCCACTGCAAGGTCGCCGGCGGGATCTCCGCGAGGCGGCCGGCTCGACGCCCCATCCAATAGGGATCCGGCCTGCCGCCCGGATACCCGTAGCCCGGACGTCGCACTGGAAACAAACTGGAATCGTAGCGATACCCTTCCTCGACCAGGATATCGAGGGCCCATTCCCGCCCCGGCACGATCGAAAAGCTCGGTGCACGAAACCCCAGTACCGGCGTGCCAGTCATCGCCTCCAACACATGTTTCGTGCGCCGGATCGATTCCCGGAACTGATGCGGCGTCTGGTGGGTCACCCGCACGTGGTCCCAGCCATGCGACGCGACTTCATGCCCTCCCCGCGCGATGGTACGAATCAACTCGGCTTGCCGCTGAGCGACCCAACCAAGCACGAAGAAAGTGGCGCGAACGTCATGCCGAGCCAACAACTCGAGTAGCTTGGCGGTCTCGCGCGCGACCCGCGACTCGAAGTGCTTCCAATCGGACCGCGCCACGCACGGCTCGAACGCGGAGACCTGGAAATACTCCTCGAGATCAACAGTGAAGTGATGTGTCATCGAGCTGAGAAGGTGCAACGGCCGTGCCCCCTAGATCCGTGCGTACTCCCTGCGTAATGCGTCGAGTGCTAGCCACGGTACGTCGCGGCGGCGCTACTACAGGAGCACGATCGTGACGTTCTTCGTGTCCGAGCCGGAAGCGCCGCGGCTATCGGTTATGGTCACCCGGATCGTGCGCGTCCCGAGGATACTCAGCCCGAGATAGGTGTGCGACGCGCTGAACGATCCCGCGCTCGGCCGGCTCCCTGTTGACGTCGAGCCGTCGCCCCAATCGATCGTGTAGTTCCACGGTCCGTTGTCCGGGTCGCTGAATGAGAAGCTCGTCGAGTAGAGCACGCCGAGCAGCACGGTCTGGTCCGAGCCGGCGTTGACGACCGGCGCACTGTTGGGCGTAATGCAGTTCACGGTGTAGGAGACCGTCACCGTCCCACCCGACGGCACCGTCGCTGAGCGTGAGGCGCTGCCGTTGGTGATCGAGCAGTTGCTCGGCACCGTCAGCACCACCGTGTGGTTCGTCGCCGCGAGGTTGGTGAACGTGAAGCTGCCGCTCGTCGCGATCGTCTGCCCCGCTCCGCCATCCACCGCCACCGTGTAGCTGCTCGGCACGCTCGAGCCCGTGGTGCTCGTCTGCGCCGTCAGGTTCCCGGGCGGCGTCGTGCAGTTCACCGTGTAGGAGACGGTCACTGTCCCGCCCGACGGCACCGTCGCCGAGCGCGACGCGCCGCCGTTGGTGATCGAGCAGTTGCTCGGCACCGTCAGCACCACCGTGTGGTTCGTCGCCGCGAGGTTCGTGAATGTGAAGCTGCCGCTCGTCGCGATCGACTGCCCCGCTCCGCCATCCAGCGCCACCGTGTAGCTGCTCGGTACGCTCGAGCCGCTCGTGCTCGTCTGCGCCGTCAGGTTGCCGGTGGTCGCCGAACAGCTCACCGTGAAAGGCGCCGTGGCCGTCCCGCTCGACGGCACGCTGACGGTCTGCGAGGGTCCGCCGCTCACCGTGCAGTTCGCCGCTACGCCCGTGATCGCCACGGCGTGGTTACCAGTCGCCAGGTTCGTGTAGCTGACGCTCGCGTTGATCCCGAT
>QHUZ01000033.1 GCA_003223395.1 Gemmatimonadota bacterium
CGCCGTCCTGATCATCGTGCCGGGCCTGCTGATCGCGGGCCTCTTGATCAACCAGGCGCAGGAAATCACGCAGACGGTGCTGCAGAGCCCGATCATCGAGCGGATCCGCGGTCTGCAGATTCGCGGTATTCCGTTGGGCCCCCGTTTGGCCGAGGCGGGTGGGCAGATTGTGGCGGCCATCGGTTCGAGCGCATTCGGTCTCGTCGGCACCGCCACGCGCCTGACGTTGAACCTCACGATCTCCTTTTTCGGCCTGTACTACGTCCTGAAGCATCCCGGGGATATGTTGCTCGACGCCCGTCCCTACATCCCTTTCTCCGACGCGAACACCGAGAACCTTGGCAAGCGATTCAAGGACGTGACGGTGTCGACGGTGATCGGCACCGGCGTCGTTGCCGCGCTCCAGGGTGCGCTGCTCGGCCTCGCGTTCGCGGTCGCCGGGCTGCCGAACGGTCTGTTCTGGGCCGTGGTCACGATGGCGTTCGCGATCCTGCCCGTCGTGGGCAGCGGGATGATCTGGGGACCGGCGGCCGTCGTGCTGATCATGCAGGGCCGAGCGCTGGCGGGGGTGCTGCTGATCGTTTGGGGTGTGCTCGTTGTGGGGAGCGTCGACAACTTCATCCGGCCGCTGATCTATCGCCGCTTCTCCGCGATCCACCCGCTGATCACCCTGATCGGCGCGATCGGTGGGGTCAGCTACTTCGGACTGCTCGGCCTGCTCGTCGGCCCCCTGGCGTTGAGCTATTTCTTCGAGCTGATCCGGATGTATCGCGAGGAGTACCTCGAGCAGGAGGTGGCGAAGTCGCGTAAATGACGGACTGACGGCCGCGACGGCCGGACGGCCCCGCCGAGGGACCGCTGCGATATGCCACTCTACAACGCTCTGCTCGATGAACTCGACGGGATTCCTGGAACGTGGCACGAGCAGGTGCTAAGGGCGGGGTCCGGTGCGCGTGCTGTCTAACAAGCGCTTGAAGCTGACGGCCGCTTCCTACAAGGCAATGCAATGACTCACCGGTTCCGCATCTCCTGCGTTTCGATTGTAATGATCGCGCTCCCGCTCTTTGGTTGCGAACCGCGGCCCCGCGGCCTCAATGACTTCGTGGGCGCTTGGTCCGCAGAGTTCTCGCACCGTCCCCTCACGCAGGTTGTGTACGGCACCATTGTCTTCGATAGCGTCGCGACGCTGCCACGCGGCGAGCTCCGTCTTTTGGGGACCCTCCACTTGGATTCGGCGAGGGAACACGGGCAGAAGGACCTGATCGTCGCGCTGCTTGGCGGCCCTGATGGTTGCCTGCAGTTGTCGGGACCTGTGATCGCCTACGAGAGGAGTGACGCTATTCTAGAGATCGATTTCACGCCTGGAGCGGCCGACTGTGGACTGGTAAGTCAGGTGTCAGCGGCGACGCTGACGGGACGCTGGCAAGAACCGTCGTTTGTGGGGACGCGCGCCCAAGGAGAACTCCGGCTACTGAAGCTGACGGCGCGCGTAGATTGAGGAGTGAATTCTTCCTCGCAACGCGCCCGCGCCCTAGCCGCAATCACCCTCCTCATTGCTGCATCAGCCTCGGCGCAGGGCTCGTCCGCGTCCGACAGTGCGATGACGCTCAACCGCGCCGGAGACCGGGCAGGTGCAGCGGACTTGGCGCGTCGCTCCCTCGCCTCGACACAGCGCGGATCCCGCGCCGAAACCTGTCGCCTGCGGGTAATGCTCGCCTACGCGGAAATGCAGCTTGCCCATCGAGACACCGCCAACGCCCTGCTCTCCAAAGCCGATTCTACCTGCGAAGCCACCACCGCCAAGATGGAGATGGCACACGATCTGGCGTCGTTGCATCAAGACCTGGCCAGCCGCGCCGGGCCACGCGCGTCGCCGAGCGCCGATGGATCGTGGGCAACGGCCGATCCTCGCAATCTCGGTCTCGATGTTCTCGCGCTCGAACGGCATTTGCGTATCTGCGAGAGGACCGGGGCGGACGCCTGCCTGGTGGTGTATCGCGATACGATCGTCCAAGAGTGGTATTCACCACGCTATCGCGAACCGATGTACGCGATGTCGTCCACAAAGTCGATACCCGCCGTGTTAGTTGGTATGCTCCTGGACGAGCGAAGGCTGGGGAGCGTCGACGACCGCGTCTGCACCTACATTCGCAGCTGGTGCGACGGTATTCGAGGTCATGTCACCGTACGCCATCTCCTCAGCATGACTTCAGGGCTTCCCCGGATGTACGCAAATGGTGTTGGTTACACGAGTGACAAGGACGAATTCGTCGAGGATTTGATTCCGACGAATGAGCCGGGCACTTCGTGGGCGTACAGCCATGAAGGGGCACAACGCCATGCACGTCCATCTCGATACCGATGTGCACATCCTGCCGGATCTCGCTTTGGTGGTGGTTCGAATGCAGACAAGGCCTTTTGCCGGCGTGCCTGAGGGGACGTACGAGCGCGAAGCTGTTCCTCTATATAGAGAATTCGTGGCGCGTGATGCTCGGTGACAAGCGCGATCCGTTAGGCGGCCCCATTTCATTGGTGCGAAGGGTTGTGCTCGGCTCGGCACTAGCATGTGCAGGTACTGCGTGCGCGACCTCGCCGAGCTCGACCGGCCGGCACGTCTGGACGATGCAGTCGTCTGAGAGTGGCCGGGTCGTGCATCTCGACTCGGCCGTCGTCGGAGAATGGCAGATCTGTTTTTGGTATGACAGCCTCACTCTCCAAACGCGTCACCCCCGTCCCAACCCGCACTGCGGTGCCTTACGCGTCACGGGGCAGGCGGCGCAGTTCGTGGCAGTCGACGCGTCGTTCTCTGGCTTCATCGTCCGCTTCTCACGATCTACTGTCCCGCCGTGCGCACGGACCGGCTTGCCGAACGAGAGACAAGGTACGCTCATCCCAGACTTTTACGGTGTGTCGGTCCATCTGGAGCTGCCGGCCTTCCAGTTCTGGTCTGGGGAATCTGATTACGTGGCAGCCACTGGCAGCGTGCGCGGTGACTCGCTCGTGGGTAAATGGATGAGCCGTGATAGTACATGCGCTGGTGATGGCGACGAATTGTTCGTGATGTCGCCGCGACATTAGAATGTCTGTAGGTGTTGACCTGTATGGGGGCATCGCCCTCTTCCGCTCTTCCGTCCGTCGCCCGATTTTGGGGCACCACTCAGGATCCCTCGGAGGTCCTATGCGCATCCTCACCGTCCCGGCGTGCCTCGTGCTCATGGCCGCCCCACTGCACTCCCAGGCCACGCCAAGCGCGCGGCACTGGGGCCTGGCCCCCGCGGTCTTCCCCCCGGGCGCGAGGATGGCCGTGGTGAGCGGTGACCCCGGTAAGGCGGGGCCGTTCACAGTCGAGCTGGCCTTCCCAGCCGGCTACAAGATCCCGCCGCACTTCCATCCCACCACCGAGACGGTCACGGTCAAGAAAGGGACCCTCCTCGTCGGCATGGGCGATACGTTCGATGCCTCGAAGACCAAGCCGATGCAGGCTGGCGACTCGGGGTCCATCCCGGCCAACGCGCACCACTTCGCCGCCGCCAAGGGTGCGACCTTCATTACGGTGAGCGCGATGGGTCCATTTGCCATGACGTACGTCCACCCAGCCGACCATCCTCAAAAGCCGGCCGCCAAGCCGTAGCCTGTGTGCATCGAAGTCATGGTCAGAACCCGCGGGGCAGTCCGCATGATTCCGTAGAGGAGTGATAGAATTCCATCTGGAGATCACTCGAATCTGGGGCAAGGACGCCACATGGAACCTGCTGTCTTTCTCGCTGCACTCCTCATATTCGTAGGGATCCCCGCATTCACCGTCCTCAGGATCGCGCGGCTTCGTGCCGCTCGCGGTCAACCATCAGAAGACACGACCGCGCGGCTCGAGGAGCTCGAGAGCCGCGTACAAGAGCTCGAGCAACAGCAAGCCGAAGTTCAGGAACGGCTCGATTTTGCGGAACGTATGCTCAGCAAGGCACGGGAAGAGCGGCGCATTGGCGGCTAGTCGGCTGGTTGCGCTCGCGCTGTGTGCCGCCGCAAGCGGCGATGTCCTCAGCGCGCAGAGCCGACTCGGCGTCTTTGCCGCGGATACGAACGTCGGGCGCGCAACAGGTTCCACGTCTTACGACCCGCAGCAGCAGGCGTATGTGATCGCGGGCTCGGGTCAAAACATGTGGGATACCCGCGACGATTTTCATTTCGTCTGGAAACGGGTCAGCGGCAACTTCATCGTCTCCACGCGGGCACGCTTCCTGGGCACGGGCGTCGAGGCGCATCGGAAGATCGGCTGGACGATTCGGCCATCGCTCGAACCAGGCAGCGCCCATGTGACCGCGGCGCTGCACGGCAATGGCTTGATGTCGCTCCAGTTCCGTCGCAAGCCCGGCGCGATAACGGAAGAGGAGAAGTCGGCGGACAGCTTGCCGGACGGGGCCATCATCCGGCTCGAGCGGCGCGATGGCGTCTATGTCCTGTCGGTGGCGCAAGTCGGCGACACGTTCGTCACGCAGCGACTCGCCGGCGTTACACTCCCGGATACCGTCTACGTCGGTCTGTTCGTGTGCTCGCACAACGCCACCGTCACCGAGCGCGCCGCATTTCGCAACGTCCACATCGCGAGGCCGACGAGGCAGTCGCGGTAACGTGGTTACGCACGTGAACGCATTCTTGCTGGCGGCTGAGGCCGGCACCATAACAACCCCCTACGTTTGACACTGGGAGGACTCGATGCCCACTCGTCTGCGAGTCTTCTACTCGCTGCTGACAGGTGCGCTGCTCTTCATTCCGGTCGTCGCGCTCTACAGTGAGCTGGCGAAGCGCTCCGACATCTGGTGGACGCCGCCTCCGAGCGCCCTGTCGTTCGCCACCGGGCGCCTTGCCTATCGTGGTGAGCGCCCAGCGGTCACGCCCTGAGAAAGGCACCTACGCCTCTCCGTGAAAGAGCCGGCCAAGCTGGACATCCACGGACAGTCCGGCCCGAACGCGGGACGCACGATCCCCGCGATCTTCGAAGTCTCCGACGAGCAGCTCACCATCGGCTATCAGCTCGGCGCGGGAGAACGCCCGAGCGAATTCGCGTCGGCGAGAGGCGAGCAGATTCTGATCGTCAACTACAAACGCGTGCACTGAGCGCTCTAGGCTCAGCGCCGAGTCAGGGACGGCTCCGCCAATACAGAAACGCCGGGATTCCAAGTCCGATGAGCCCGGCGCCAATCGCCGCGTTGCGGGGGTTGGAAATGATGGAGCTGAAGACGACGTACGCCGCGGCGAGAACGAAAATAGCAACCGTCACGGGATAGGCGGGAACGCGAAAGCCAGGCGTTGAACTCTGATCACGTTGTCGGTAGACGAAAAGTGCCGCCGCCGTCAAGCCAAAGAAGATCCAGTCCCCGAACGTTACGAAATCCACGAGCTGCCCGAACGTTCCCGTCAGGGTCAACAGCACGGCGAAGGCGGCGAGGGCGACGATGGCAATCGTCGGTGTCTGGTACGCGGGATGCAGGACGGCGAAGCGACGAAAGAACACGCCGTCGGCGGCCATCGCCTGCAGCACGCGCGGCGTCACGAGAATCACGAGGTTCAGAAATCCAAACGTGGAAATCGCGATCCCCGCCGCGATGACCTTCCCGCCGACCGGACCCAGCAACGCCTCCATCGTGTCCGCCGCCGGAGCGGTGCTTTGCGCCAGGCCCTCGATGCCGAGCACCCGCAGATAGGCGACGTTGGTGAGCAGGTACACGGTCACCACGATCGCGACGCCCCACAGCAGCGCTTTTGGCAGGTTTTTTTCCGGATCGACGATCTCTTCGGCGATGAAATTCGTTTGTTGCCAACCGCCGTACGTAAACAGGATGGGTACGAGCGCAGGGCCAAGGGCGGCGAGGTGAGGCGGCGGCGAAGGGGCGGCGAGGGGCGGCGAGGGCGCTGCGAGGAGCACACCCGCGCCGACGAGCACCGTCAAACCCGCGAGCTTGAGAACAGTGAAGATGTTCTGTGTCACTGCAGCTGGTCGCACCCCGACATAATTGATAGCCGTTAGGAAGACGATTGCTGCGACGGCGAGCGGTACGGAGTACGTGTGCGCCAGCCCCGCCAGCGCCAGCGTGTAGTCGGCGAACGTCACCGCCACGGCGGCGATCGCGCCCGTCGCGATGACCAGCACCAGCGTCCAGCCGTACAGAAATGCCGGCAGCGGGCCGAACGTCTCGCGCAGGTAGACGTACCCGCCGCCGGCGCGAGGACGCCGCTGGCCGAGCTCGCCCCAGCAAAACGCGCCGATCAATGCGACAACGCCACCGATGACCCACGCCACCAATACCAGCCCCGGTGAGCGCAGCCGCTCGGCGACGGTAGCAGGCGTACGGAAAATCCCGCCACCGATGATGCCGCCCACCACGGCCATCGTGCCGGAGAACAGGCCCAGACGACGAGCGTAGGATGTCATTGAGGTGGGAATAATGTAGGGGCGCAGCATGCTGCGCCCCTACCCCACGCTACCATACGCCTGACTAGCGTCTTTCGGCTCCGGCCGCCACGTTACACGCGACTCTCCTCTTCGAGATCAGCCTATGCCCGCCTACTCTCTCCTGGTGAATGGCCGCCGCCGTACTGTCGAGGTCGCCGCGAGCACGCCGCTGCTCTGGGTGCTGCGCGACAATCTCGGACTCACGGGGACAAAGTTTGGATGCGGCATCGCTCAGTGCGGTGCCTGCACCGTGCACCTGGGCGGTGACGCGGTGCGATCGTGCGTGCTCCCCGTTTCCGCGGTCGGCACACGGCCCGTCATCACGATCGAAGGCCTGAGTCCCACATCCACGCACCGCGTGCAGAAGGCATGGATCGCCGAGGACGTGCCACAGTGCGGCTACTGCCAGTCGGGGCAGCTCATGGCCGCGGCGGCACTGCTGCGCCGCACGGCGCAGCCGACGGACGCCGACATCGATGCGGCGATGAGCAACATCTGCCGCTGCGGAACCTACCAGCGGATCCGGGCCGCGATCCACCGCGCGGCGAAGGAGGCCTGATGCAACGGCGCGACTTTCTTCAGGTGGCGGGGACGATTGGCGCTGGGCTGGTCATTGGATTTCGGATCCCCAACCGGCGTGGCGTGGCGCCGTTTGCGCCCAACGCGTGGCTGCGTATCGGCACCGACGACAGCGTCCTGGTGATTGTGGACCGCTCGGAGATGGGTCAGGGCGTCACCACCTCGCTGCCGATGTTATTGGCCGAGGAGCTCGAAGCGGACTGGACGAAGATTCGATTCGAGTTTGCCCCGGCCGATAAGGCCTACATCAATCAGCTCTTCGGCATTCAAGGCACCGGCGGCAGCTCGAGTGTGCGCGCGGCCTGGAAGCCGCTGCGCGTGGCGGGCGCGCAGGCGCGCACCATGTTGATCGCGGCGGCCGCGCAGACGTGGGGGGTGGAGCCGGCGAGCTGCCGCGCCGAAGCTGGCGCGGTGATTCACGCCGCGACCCACCGGCGGCTCACATACGGCGCGCTGGCGCAGCGAGCGGCGGCGCTTCCCGTGCCCGCGGACGTGCCGCTCAAGGATCCGAAGGACTGGCGCCTCGCCGGTAAGCCGACGAAGCGCCTCGACACGCGCTTCAAGGTGAACGGCACGGCTCAGTTCGGCATCGATGTCCGCGTGCCCGGGATGCTGACCGCGGTAGTGGCACGCAGCCCGGTGTTCGGTGGCAAGGTCAGCAGCTTTGATGCGACCGCCGCGAACGCCATCCCCGGTGTCCGGCACGTCGTGCAGATCTCGAGCGGCGTCGCCGTGGTCGGCGATGGCTATTGGCCGGCGAAACAGGGTCGCGATGCCCTGAAGGTCTCCTGGGATGAGGGCCCGGTTGCGCAGGTCTCCAGCGCGAGCATCTCCAGCCTGTTCGCCCAACGCGCCACGCAAGACGGCGCCGTCGCTCGCCACGACGGCGACGCAGTCGCCGCGCTGGCCGGCGCAGCACAGCGCGTCGAGGCCGTCTACGAAATGCCGTTCCTCGCGCACGCCACGATGGAGCCGATGAATTGCACCGCGCACGTCCGTACCGGTGCCGTGGACATCTGGGCGCCGACGCAGAACCAGACGGGCGTTCAGATGATCGGCGGCCAAATCGGTGGGGTACCGCCGGAGAAAGTCGCTGTGCACACGACCTATTTGGGCGGTGGGTTCGGCCGGCGCTTCGAACTGGACTTCATCATAGAGGCGCTCGAGACCTCGAAGGCGGCGGGATCCCCCGTCAAAGTGATCTGGTCGCGCGAGGACGACATCCAGCACGCGCAATACCGGCCCGCCAACTATCACCAATTGCGCGCGGGACTCGATGCGAGCGGCCGACCGGTCGCATGGACGCATCGCATCGTCGCGCCATCGATCATGGCTCGGATGTTTCCGCAGACCGTCAAGAACGGTCTCGATGGGGAAGCGGTCGAGGGCGGCGTCGGGTTGCCGTACGCCGTCCCCAACGTGCATGTCGACTATCAGCTCACCGACACGGGCATCCCGGTCGGCTTCTGGCGCTCGGTGAACAACTCGTTCAATGCGTTCGCCGTGGAGGGGTTCATCGACGAGCTCGCGGCGGCCGCGAAACAGGACCCGTACGAGTATCGCCGCACGCTCCTCGCGAACGCCCCGCGCGATCGCGGTGTGCTCGAGTTGGCGGCGACCAAGGCCGGATGGGGCACGCCGTTGCCCGCGGGACGCGGCCGCGGCATCGCCGTGTACAAATCGTTCGAATCATTTGCGGCCCAGGTTGCGGAGGTGTCGGTGTCGCCGGCGGGAGACGTGCGCGTGGATCGCGTCGTCTGCGCAATCGACTGCGGCATGCACGTGAATCCCAGTACGATCGAGGCACAGATGCAGGGCGGCATCGTGTATGGGCTGACGGCGGCGTTGAACGGCGCGATCACGATCGAGAACGGGCGCGTGACGCAGAGTAACTTCCACGACTATCGGATGCTGCGGCTGGCCGAGATGCCGGTCGTGGAGGTGTACATCGTGCCGAGCAACGAGGCGCCGGGAGGCGTCGGGGAGCCCGGGACTCCTCCCATCGCCCCCGCGGTCTGCAACGCGATCTTCGCCGCGACGGGGAAAAGAATTCGGAAGCTGCCGATTGGGAAGGTGACCTAACAGCGCCGTCAGCCGTCTGCCGTCAGCAGGCACTGATGGCAGATGGCTGATGGCAGATGGCCACTATTTCAACGCCGCAACCAATCCGGCATGATCCGACGGCCAGATCGGATAGGCCGGTCCGGGCAACCGATCCGCCGGTACGTCGCCGACGCGATCGATGCTCCCCTGCACGGTGCCGTCGTCGCGCGCAAACCCGCGCGTCCAGACGTAGTCGATCCGCTGATCGAAGTTCGCGACCTGATCCGACAGATCGGCAACGTGGCAGCAGGTCAACCCCGCGGCACCCACACCCGGATGTATCGCGGTCCACGTATCCGTATAGCCCGCGCCCGCGAGCACGCCGTACATCGGCGAACCAGGTCGGTCGTTCAAGTCGCCCATGAGCACGACGCGCTCGCTCGAGCCGAGCGCCGCGACCATCTCTCCCACCTGCGCGGCGCGAATTTGCTCGAGCAATCCCGGCGGTGCACCCGCGAGATTGGCTTCGGTGTGCGCGCTCGCAAACGTGTACGACCGGCCGTCGATGGTCGTACGGGCAAACACCCAGCCGCGAATCAGTACGACGCCGTCCGCGACCTGCCCCAAATTGACCGAGAAGTCCTGGCCGCCGGCGTCGTTGAGCGTGACGCGATCCGCATCGATCAGCAGCGCATCATGATCCCTGAGGCGAACCAGCCCTGAGACCAGGTTGACGTTGATGTTGTCGGACGTGGCAGCGACCTGATAATGGAGACCGCGCGCCGCCAGCGCGGCCTGCAGCAGAGCCAGGAAGTCCTGGTCTACGACGACCGGCACACCCAACGGGCGCAGATCGATATTGATCTGCGACACCTCCTGCAGTCCCACGGCGTGCGGCCGCGCCCGCGCGATCCGATCGGCGATCGCTTCGGCGCGCGCAGGAAAATCGGTCTTGCCGACCGTTTGGATCGCGAACAGCAGCGCCGGGAAATCATCGCCCGGATCGGGAGTGCCCAGGGCGCGGATCACGAGATCCACGTCGGCGCCGACGTAGAGGTTCTGCGTCATGACGCTGATCTCGCTCGAGGGGGCACTGACGCGCTGTTCGGTGAGCCAGTTCCCCGAGCCGACCGGCTCCTGACACGCGGTAGCCAGCACGATCGCTGCAGCTGCGGGAAGATACAGGCGCTTCATCATAATACGGGACTCCGGGTTGAAGACTGAACGTCGTGATCGACGTAGCAGCTTGGCCGGGGCCCGTCAAGCGTGCGTCAAGGTTTGGCCAGACCGGTGCGAGGATCGATCTCGCGCACGCCCCGCAATACCATCATGCGGAAATGAATGCGCTGAATCTTCGTCCAATAGCCTTCCAGCGCGCGGGACTCGAGCGCGATCGCAGCACGCCGCGTGACGCCGGGCGGCGGCGGTACGAGCGCCGCGAGCCGATCGTACACGACGCCGCGCAGCGCCGGATCGACGCGCTGCAGCACATGCCAGAGCGAGAGCGCATCCTGCGGACGCGCGAGCGCGAGCACCGTACGAATCGCGCGCGCGCGCGTGCCCCGCTGCGCGAAGTCGAACGCGATCAAGGCGCGCACGAACGGTGCCGGCGCGCCCTCCACATACGGAATGCCGGGTCCCGTGGTGGGGCGGATTTGCATCAACGCGCCCAGGAGTACACGCGAAGCGTGAGACCCGGTCTGGAACTCGACTTCACCCGCGGTGACGTACAGCAAGCCGTTGCCAAGGGAATCCGTTTCGAGCGTGTAGGCACAGCCGAGGTCGATCGCCGTGCCGGCCGGCGTCTCGACGAAAAAGAGGCGCGGCACCGCGTCGACTTTGGCGTCGATCGTGCCGCGCGCCAGCGCCAGGCGGTGCTCGTTCGCTTTGGCGACGACGAGCTGCACGCGCGTGTCCGGCCGCACTTCGACCTGCCCGATCCGTCCGACGGCGATGAGCGCGCGCGAGGAGTCGTCGGTCTGCAGCCAGTCACCCACCCGCAGCCGGCCCGACGCCGCGAGCCGCGTCGTGCCGATCAGCGGCCGGCCCGCCAGTGCGGTGACGTCCCAGGCACTGCGCTCCGCCCGGGCGATCAGCAGAAACACGAGCACCGCGGCCAACGCGAGCGGCACCCAGTACCAGCGCCGCCACGCTCCCGACCGTGCCAGCCGAGCCTCGATACCCGGCCACAAATCGCGTGGCGGCTCGATGCTCTTCGGCAGCCGGCTGACGGCGTCGTGCAGCTCCTGTTCGTTCATCGCTCCAGCTTCTCCCGTAATAGTCGCCGGGCGCGAAACAGCTGCGCTTTGGACGTGCCCTCCGCTATGCCCACAAGCTGCGCGATTTCGCCGTGACCGTAGCCCTCGATGTCATACAGCACGAAGACCTCCCGCGCTCCGTCCGGCAGCTCGGCGATCGCCCGCTCGAGGTCGATGTTCAGATGGAGGGGCGCCGCATGCTGCGCCCCTACCACCGTGTCCGGATCCTCCGCCGACATCACCCGCCGCTCCCGCCTGCCGGTCGTGCGGCGTTCGTTCAGGACCACATTGACGGCCAGGCGGTGCAGCCAGGAACTGAAGGCGCTATCACCGCGGAACGAGCGCAGCTTGTCCCACAGCCGCACGAACACATCCTGGGTGCGCTCTTCGGCGTCGCGTCCGTCGCCCGTGAGACGGAGACACAGCGCGTAGACCCGGCCGGCGTGCTGGCGGTACAGCTCCCGAAAGGCGGTCTGGTCGCCAGCCTGGGCGCGGGCGACGAGATCGTCCGACACGGTACTAAGACGCCGTTGGGTGCTGCAACGTTTGGACGAGAATCCCGCTGGCGCTCACGGCAGCCGGACGCCGCCGAGCAACTGCCGCAGCCGCTGCTCGAGGTTTTTCTGGAGCTCGTCGATCCGCGTGCGCTGCTGGGCGACCTGGGCCTGCGCCTGCGCCTGGACCTCGTTCACGCGCACGCGCACCGGACCCACCTTAGGGTCGACCAGCGCGTCCACGCGATCGTGGACCTGCCGCTCCGCGGCGGCGACCTGTTCGCCGAGCACCGCGCGCAGGCGGGACGCGATCGCCTGATCGAGATTCGAGCGCACGGCGAGGTCAGGATGATGCAGCGCGCCCGAGAGCCGCGCCTCGACGTCGAGATTCGAGATGCCGGAGACGGCCTGCCAGATCAGACCGCCGATCGTGCTGTTCGTGAAACCGGAGTCGCGCGTCCACCGCACGTTCGTCGAGCGGATGGCGAACCGCGCCCGAATGGTGTCGCCGTTCAACGTGAAGCCGAGCTGCGAGGTGCCGGCGCCCGGATCGAGCGTGAGCGGCACGCCGGGGACGTCGAAAGCGGGCAGCGTGATGCCGCCGACACTTGCGCCCGCGGTGTCGACCGGAATGGCGCGCACATGATTGAGCGTCGCGCCCGCGGCGAGCTGCGGTCCGCTGGCCTGGAAGGCCGTAGGCCGGCCATACAATGCCGGATCGCTCGTCAACCCGGTCAACCGGCCGGCGTAGCGCTGCGGCTGTTCCGACGTCGGGTGCAGCAGGAACGAGAGCTCGGCAGTCCGGACCAGAAACGCCGGCAGCGCGCGCTCTTTGGGAAAACGCACGTCTTCGCCCGCGCGCCGCACGCGGCTCGGGCCGGTCGTGGCGCGGGGCAGCAGCCCGGGCGGCATGTAGCGACGCGCCAGCTGCACGTAGTAGAGGACGCGCTCGAACGGCTTGAGGGCGGCCGGCGCAAACAGCGCGGCCCCGATCTCCGGTGCATCAAGGCTCGGCAACTTCAGGAGGCTGCGCGCGAACGCGTAGTCGCGCCGCCGCAAGCTGTCGAGCCCGGCGAGCCCCGCCTGCAGTTCGGCGACGCCCGTCCTGACGCCCCGGTCCAGCGCCGTCACGCGGTCGCGCGCGCGCTTGAGACGGTCGATCGCCTGACGCGCAGCGTTGAGGGCCGCGAGATCGGTGGCGCGCGCATGCCGCAGCGTCTCGAGCGCCGCGCTCGCGGAATCGAGCGTCGGAGCGAGACGCAGCGAATCGAACGCCGCCCGCCAGGCGCGGCGGGACGAGTCCGCCCGCGCGCCCAGCGCGGTGGCGGCGGGAATCGTGGACAGCCGCCGCGGATCGAGCGAGTCGATGCTGACCTTCCCGGTCGCTAGCTGCAGCACCGGGATCTGGAATTGGCTGGCCCAGTCGCGCGTCTCGGCGAGTACGCGACCCGCGATACCGTCGCCCGATGTCGCGGCCGCGCGGCCGTCCGTCGCGCGCGGCGTGCCGAAGCGGAGCCCGTTCGCCGCGATGCGATTGATGATGAGTTTCTCTTCGGTGAGCGGCACGACATCGATGTCCGCGACCAATTCGTCCGCCTGCAGGAGGTTCTTGAATGCCTCGTGCGGGCTGGCGATCGTGAGGCCACTGATCAGGACTTTCCCGTGGCGCAGGTCGAGATGGAGCCGCTGGATCTCGACCTGTGCGCCCAGGATCTGCGTGCCCACCTTCTGCGATTCCCGCCGTGCGATCGTGTCGGCGAACAGCCACCACAGGATTCCGGCGATGACGAAGAGCACGAGCAACGGCCCGATCGCGCGCCAGCGGAAGATTTTGACCTTCATGGCCGGAACATCTTGTAGACGTTGTAGGCCTTGGACGCCGTCAAGGCGCGATAGAACTTCGACTGTCGCACGCGCTCGCCGACGGTCACGCGATAGCGGACCACCGCCCAGCGTGTGAGCAAGAAGAGCGGCACCGCAAAGAGCAGGGCGAACACGACGCTGCCGAGCACGACGGTGTTGTTGAAGTTGGTGAGCGGGACGATCGGCGTGTTGTAGAGGGACGTCCACAGGCCGCGCAGCGATTCGGCCAGAAGCAGCTGGTGGCCGATCCAGTCGAATAGCGGATCGAGCAGGAAACCAATCGGGACAAACAGCGCCCAGCCGAGCATGCCGGCGGCGAACGACACGTTCAGCAACACCAGCGCCGCAAAGATGACCGCGTTGTGGAGATTCAGGAGCGGCGTCAGGCCGAGACAGGAACCCAGCACGATTCCCGCGGCGAGCTGCCCCTCCGTGCCCTCGGAGTGCAGCGCGCCGAACAGCGATTGGATCAGCTTGATCAATGCGAACATGGGCGTTTCAGCCGGTCCTCAGCAATCGCCAGAATCTCCCGCAGCGCTGTGCGCCGCTCCTCCTCGCGCGAGCCCCGCAGCCGCGCCTCGAGGATCGGCACGATGGCCTCTTTCGATCGCCGGTTGACGAAGACGACAAAGCGAAACCCGAACTTCTGCTCGTATGCTTCGTTGAGCGTCGCCAGGCGTTTCAGGACCTCCGGCGGCGTCGTGTCGCGGTCGTAGCCCTGCTCCTTGAAAGACAGCGCCGACACCTTGTCCCGACGTTCGCCGATGCGCGGATGCGCATTGATGACAGCGATCTGCTCTGCTTCCGAGAGTTCCTTCACGATGGCCCGGGCGCGTGCGAGTATCGCGGCACCGCTGGGGAACGGCTCCTCCGCGCGAAGCCGATCCAACAATGGACCCGCGTGCTCGAATAGGTTCAACTGCCTCGGTAGCTCGAGCACGCAAACGGTGACATCAAGAGGGGGATGTGGTAGCGGCGGTTGGTATCGGTGATCTCGAAGTCCAGCGTCGCGCGCTGGAGGAACGCCGCGGTCCCTTTCTTCTTATAGTAGGCGCCCACGTCGAATGACAGCCGGTACGTCCCCGCGGTCAGAGCTCCGTCGCCCAGTGCCCCGATTCGTCCGTCCGCATCCGTCTCTCGGGTTCCCTGCGATACGGGCTCCTTGCCATCGAGGCGCCACAGCGTCACCGCGACGCCGGCGGCGGGCTCGCCGCGCGTGGTATCGAGGACGTGCGTCGAAATCGTCGGACGGTTAGTGTTGGACATGCTCAAGATCCGCGTGGGAAGCCTGACGTTTACGGCACGGCTGGAAGAGAACGCCGCACCCAAAACGGTGGCCGTGATTCGCAAAATGCTGCCGCTCAAGTCCAAGATAGTCCACTGCCGCTGGAGCGGCGAGTCGACGTGGATTCCCATGGGCGAGCGCAAACTTGGACTCGATTTCGAGAACCATACCAGCCATCCCGCCCCCGGCATGCTTCTCCTGTACCCGGGAGGAATTAGCGAGACCGAACTGCTCTTCCCTTATGGATCCACGATGTTCGCAAGCAAAGTGGGACAACTGGCAGGAAATCATTTCGCGACGATCACTCAGGGGCAGGAACAACTTCCCGAGATCGGCAGGCTCACGCTGTGGGAGGGAGCGCAGGAGATCGTCATAGAAGAAGTGCGGTGACCACACTCGTCATTCGCGGAGGCACCGTAGTCCTGCCGACGGGCCAACGACCAGCGGACATCGCGGTCGAGAATGGCGTGATATCCGCCATCGGCTCTGAGGTCCGTGACCAGGGCGAAATCATCGATGCAACCGGCCTAGTTGTCCTCCCAGGCGTGGTCGACGCACATGTCCATTTCAACGAGCCCGGTCGCGCCGACTGGGAAGGATGGGAAGCCGGCACGCGCGGCGCGGCAGCGGGCGGCGTTACCACGGTGCTCGAGATGCCCCTGAACGCGCACCCGCCGACCACCACGCCAGCAGCCTTCGACGAAAAAGTCGCGGTCGCAAGCCAGAAAGCCCTGGTGGACTTCGGCCTGTGGGGCGGCCTGGTGCCCGAGAACCTCGGCGACCTCGAAGCGCTCCACGACCGTGGCGTCGTCGGCTTCAAAGCCTTCATGAGCGACAGCGGCATCGACGACTTTCATCGCGTGTCCGATGGCGTGCTGGCGATCGGCCTGAAGACCGCCGCGCGGCTCAACGCGATCGTCGGCGTACACGCCGAAAGCCAGGAGATGCTCGCATCCCACGGCGCGCCGAATCCGCTCGCATGGTGTGGCGCCCGGCCGGCCGCCGCTGAAGTCGCCGCGATCCGCCGCCTGCTCGTCTGCATGCGCGGCGCCGGCACAGGCGTGCGCGCACACGTCGTCCACGTCAGCTGCGTCGAGGGATTAGCGGAGGTGAACGAGGCGCGCCGCAAGGGCGTGGCGATCACCGCCGAGACCTGCCCGCACTATCTCGCATTTACTGAAGACGACTTCGAGCGCATCGGCCCGCCGCTGAAGTGCGCGCCGCCGATCCGCGACGCCGCAACCCGCGAGGCCCTGTGGGACGAAGTGCTCGCCGGTCGCGTCGATCTGATCGCCTCAGATCACTCGCCCTGCCCTGCCGCCGACAAGCACAAGGGTGAGCACGACATCTGGCAGGCCTGGGGTGGTGTCGCGGGCATTCAGGCCACGCTTCCGGTCCTGCTCACGGATGGCTTGCACGACCGCGGGCTTTCGTTCGAGCGGATCGCCCACATGACCGCCACCGCGCCCGCGCAACTCTTCGGCTTATACCCGCGCAAAGGCGCGATCGCCGTCGGAGCCGATGCAGACCTTGCACTCGTCGATCCCGGGCAGCGGTGGACCTTCGCGCCGGAGCAACTCCAGACCCGGAGTGGGGTGAGCGCCTACCTTGGCCGAGCATTCACGGGCAGGGTCGTGCGGACGATCGTGCGGGGGAAGACCGTTTTCGGTGATGGCGAAGTGATCGGCCGGCCCGGAGGGGGACAATTCGTGCGGCCCCCGGGCGCCCGGCCGCACTAGCCACATATCAATGATTATGGATATGTCGAATGGGGATTGACCCCGCGTTGCTCGAGCGACGGCTCGACGAGCTCTACGTGATCGGCGCCGAGCCCGATGGTGGAGCGTACCGGCCTCTGTATGGCCCTGCGTGGGCGACCGCGGTCGAACGCGTTGAACGCTGGTTGAAAGACGCCGGACTCAGGACTCGACGGGATGCGGTCGGAAACCTGTGGGGTCGAGCGGAAGGCACTGATGGAGGAAAGAGCATCGTTACCGGCTCGCACATCGACACGGTGCGCCACGGCGGCCGGCTCGACGGCGCACTCGGCATCGTCGCCGGGCTGACGGCCGTCGAGTCGCTGCTCAAAGCCAAGGGAAAACCGCGTCGCACGCTCGAGGTCGTCGCGATCTGCGAGGAAGAAGGCTCTCGCTTCGCGACGAACTTCTGGGGGTCTCGAGCGATCACAGGCACAATCGATTCCGCAGACCCCGAAATCGCCGCCGCAATGCGTGAGCGCGGTCTCGATCCCGCGCGGATCGCCACGGCCGCGCGCGACGACATCGACACATTCGTCGAGCTGCACATCGAGCAGGGCGCGGTTCTCGAATCCTCTGGAACGCCACTCGCCGTCGTAAGCGCGATCGTGGGCACGGCGCAGCTCGAGGTGACGGTGAGCGGTCAGCCCGACCATGCCGGGACGACGCCGATGGACCTGCGGCGCGACGCGCTCGCGGGGGCAGCCGCGATGCTCCATGCCATCGAGTCGATCGCGAAATCCCTCGGCAAACCAGCCGTCGCGACCGTCGGCAAGCTCGCCGTCGAACCCGATCAGATCAACGTCGTCCCGGGCATGGTGGTCTTCACGATCGACCTGCGGCATTCCGACCTGGGCGGACGGCGCGCGCTCGAGGAGCGCATTCGCTCGCTCTGCACCACGATCTCCCAGGAGCGGCGACTCGGCATCGCGATTCGCACGCTGCAGGAAAAACCACCCGTGGCGATGCACCCCGATGTGCGGGCGCTGCTCGCGCGGGCGGCGAAGGAGTGCGGCGTGCAGGCGACCGAGATGGTGAGCGGGGCCGGGCATGACGCCCAGATTCTGGCGGCGCGGTGCAAGGTGGGGATGTTATTTGTGCCGAGCATCGGCGGACGTTCGCATTGTCCCGAAGAAGCAACGAGTCCCAAGCATTTGGAGCTCGGGACCAGGGTCCTAACGAAATCTCTAGAAATGTTGGCGTACTGAGGCTATCCGTGCCCTAAAGGGCCGGCGCTTCAGCCCACGGATAACAGCTCCCGAAGCACGTTCTGGGTAACCGTGCGGCGATAGTCGGCGGTGGATCGCACGTCGTCGATCGGCCGGATGTCGTCCGCGACCGCAGCGATAGCGCCATCAACATCCCCTCGCTCAAGTGCCGCTTCGGCGCCGCGGGCGCGCAGCGGGACCTCGGCCACCGAGCCGATCGCAATGCGCGCCGGCTTCCGGCTGACCGCCATCATGACCTTCGAAATCGCCTGTGCCGCGCGCGTGCCGACTTTCCGGAATACCACGTCCCGGCCCTGCGGAAAGCGCACCGCCGTGATCAGCTCGTCGGGCTGCAGCGCGGTCTTGCGGTAGCCGGTGAAAAACTGATCGATGGGAATCGAGCGCCGGTCCGTGACGACGACCGCGTCGTACGCGAGCAGTATCGGCAGAGTGTCCCCCGCCGGCGACGCGTTGGCGAGGTTGCCGCCGAGCGTGCCGCGGTTCTGGATCTGCGCGGCGCCGATGGTGCGCGCCGCTGCGACCAGTGCGGGCACGTGCCGGTGCGCCTCGCGCGACCGAATGATTCCCGTGTACGACTCCGCAGCGCCGATTTCGAGCATCCCGCTGTGGCGTCGCACGCCCTTCAGCTCAGCAAGTGACCAAATATCGAGCACGGCCCTCGGCTGGGGCCGCAGCGTGCGCGCGTGGAGCATGACCATGAGATCGGTGCCGCCTGCAAGCGGACGGCATCCCGGAGTGGTTCGGTACAACCGCACGGCGTCCTGTAGGTCCTTGGGGCAGAGGAATGTCACTTCGTGCATGACAAAACCGCGTCGATGATCTTCGTGTAACCCGTACAGCGACACAGATTCCCGGCGAGCCCTTCTCGCACGTCGTCCGCAGTCAGTTGTCTTGACTGCTGTACCAAGACGTGGGCCGCGAGCAACATTCCGGGCGTACAGATCCCGCATTGCGCCGCCCCGTGTTCGATGAAGGCCTGCTGCAGAGCCGTCAGTCGTCCGCCATCCGCCAGTCCCTCGACCGTTGTGACCTCGCGGCCCTCAACCTGGCCGACGGCGATCAGGCAGCTGTCGACGACCTCGCCGTCGATCAGCACGGAGCACGCACCGCACTCCCCTTCACCACAACCCTCTTTGGTGCCGGTGAGGTGGAGGTCCTCTCGCAATGCGTCAAGCAAACGGCGTGTACCAACGACGTCGAGCGAAACCGTTCTTCCGTTCAGCGTGAAGCGCATGCGGCCAATACCTTCTCGGGCGTCGCGGGGATCTCATCCAGCCACACCCCCGTCGCGTCGTGGATCGCGGCGATGATCGCAGGGGCCGGGCCATCCATCGGGAGCTCCCCGATCCCTTTGGCCCCAAAGGGCCCTCGCGAGTACGGATTCTCGACCAGGATCGTACGAATCCGCGGCGCGTCGAGCGCGGTGGGAATCAGGTAAGTGGCGAGCCGGTCGTTCTGGTAGCCCCCGTCCTGCATCTTGATCTCTTCGATCGTCGCCCAGCCGACCGCCTGGAGACAGCCGCCCTCGATCTGCCCCTCCGCCATCACCGGATGGAGCGCCTTGCCGCAATCGACGGCGGTGATCAGGTCGCTCACGCGCACCTCGCCGGTCGTCATGTCCACGTCCACGTCCGCGATCGTGCACGCCCAGGCATAGACCGGGTACGCGTCGCCCCGGTAGGTCGTCTCGTCCCAGTGAATCGAGTCGGGCTGGATGTATGACTTCTCGACGCGGAGCGGCGCCTTCTCCCGTTTCAGCCGTTCCTTGACCTCCGTGGCGGCGTCCTGCACCAGGCGTCCCACGATCATCGCCGTCCGCGAGGCGACAGTGGGGCCGGAATCGGGAACGAGCGACGTGTCCTGCGGGGCAAGGTCTACCTTGTCCATCCCGACACCCAATGCATCCGCGGCAAGCTGACAAAAAATGGTCTTCGTCCCCTGGCCGATCTCAGTCGACGCGGTGAGGATGCGGAAGGTCCCGTCGGCCAGCGCTTCAAACGCGATTGTGCCCTGTAGCTTCTTTTCGCCACTCCCCGTGAAACCAGATCCGTGGAAGACCAGCGAGAGACCGCGACCGCGTCGGACGGTCGGACGGTCGGACGGCCGGACGGCCGGCGCGTTTTTGAGCGCCGCATCCAGAACCAACTCCGAGCCTACGCTCTCCGAGAGCACCTGCCCCGTCGCCGTCGTGTCGCCGAGGCGCAGCATCCATTTGCGCCGGAGATCGACGCTCGACACGCCCAGCCGCTCGGCCACGTGCTCCACCATCAACTCCGCGGCGAACAGCGACTGGGGCGCGCCGAAACCGCGGAACGCCCCGTTCGGCGGCGTGTTCGTCGCGACCGCCCGCGCCCGGATGCGGACATTGGGACAGGAATACGCGCCCGCGGCGTGGATCGCCGCGCGCGACAGCACCACAGGTGTCAGCGTGCAATATGCCCCGCCATCCAGCACGATCTCGATGTCCTGAAAGACCAGTGTTCCATCCTCTTTGACGCCCGTGCGGTGTCGGATGACTCCTGGATGACGCTTGGTGGTCGCCGCCAGGTCCTCATGGCGGTCGTAGATCAGTCGGACTGGCCGCCCCGCCTTGCGGGCGAGCAACGCGGCATGAACCGCCACGATCGAGGGGTACTCCTCCTTGCCACCAAACCCGCCGCCCGTCTCCGCCTGGACCACCACGGCTTGCTGATCGCTGAGCTTCAGCGCTCGCTTCAAGGCGCGATGGACGTAGTAGGGGCACTGCAGCGAGCCGATGACCCGGATGGTGCCGTCTGCTTCAGGGAACGCGATTGCGCCTTGCGGCTCGATATACAACTGCTCCTGCAATCCAACGCGAAACTCACGTTCCACGACGAGATCCGCCTCCCGCTGCGCGGACGCCACATCCCCCTTCGCTATGTCGACCGTGCTGAAGACTTCGGTGGCGCTCCCGATGTCGGAGACCGGGGTGGCGAGCTCGTACTCGATGTGGATATGACTGGCCGCGTCCTCCAGCGTGGCCCGGTCAGGCGCGGCCAGCAGGAGGATCGGCTCCTCCTTGTGCCTGATCTCGCCCCCGTTCGGGGCCAGAACCGGCTGGTCATCCCGGATCAGCTGGACGACGTTCTCCCCCGGGATGTCGTCCGCGCTCACCACGACGACGCGCGACCAGTCGAAGGCGGGGTCCAACGTGAGCGAGCGGATCGCGCCGCGCGCGATCGTGGACCGAATGGTCCGGCCGTACCAGGCCCCCGGCACGGCGATGTCGTCGGTGTAGCGTGCGCGCCCCGTCACCTTATCGGCACCCTCGCGACGGGGAACGGAGCGGCCGACGGCCGTGAGGGGAGCGGTACACATGTGCGGTAATATTGCCACAGAATGCGCCGCACCGGGCGGGCGACCGGCACCCGCCCGTGCCGCAAAAACGGCGTCGTCCACCGGGGCTCGACATTACCCGGATGGCATGAGGGTTGCAAATGCAAAACCGGCAGAAGCAGGATGCCGATGTCGGGGGGAAAAAGCCGGCAAAGGCGGAGCCGGGTAAACACTGGCACCGCGCCGGCTGCCGCAGCGGCCGTGCACGGCCGCTGCGGACCCTCCTCACCAGCGGAGAGGCATAAGGGGCGGCTGGGAACCGCCGCGCGTCATCGCGCAGCATCCCGGCTCGCCCCGCTTCTTTCCCGGGCACTTGGCCGCAGCCGGAGCGCTACATTGCCGATCATGACCACCGCTCGAACGAGGTCGGGCGCCGGATTCGAAGTGCACGCGCCGTTGGAGCCGGGGTTTGCGGAGATCCTGACGACCGAGGCCCGGCGCTTCCTCACCACGCTCGCGCGGGCTTGCGAGCCGCGTCGCCAGGAGCTGCTCGCGCGCCGCGTGGAGCGACAGCGGCGTCTCGACGCTGGCGAGCGCCCTGACTTCCTGTCCGAGACGCGCTCCGTGCGCGAGACAGCGTGGACAGTCGCGCCGATCCCCGCCGACCTGCTGGACCGCCGGGTCGAGATTACGGGCCCCGTGGACCGCAAGATGATCATCAACGCGCTCAACTCGGGCGCGCGGGTCTACATGGCGGACTTCGAAGACTCGAACACTCCCACCTGGCGCAACAATCTCGAGGGGCAGCTGAACCTGCGGGACGCGGTGCGAGGCACCATCGAGTACACCAGCCCTGAGGGGAAGCGCTACGCGCTAGGAGCCCGCACAGCCACCGTGATGGTGCGGCCGCGCGGCTGGCATCTCGACGAGAAGCACGTAACGGTCGACGGGCGCCCGATTTCCGCATCCCTCTTCGATTTCGGGCTCTTCTTCTTTCACAACGCCTCGGCGCTGATCGCGAAGGGCACGGGACCCTACTTCTACCTGCCCAAGCTCGAGAGCCACCTCGAGGCGCGCCTCTGGAATGGCGTCTTCAACCTCGCGCAGGACGAGCTTGGCATCCCTCGCGGCACGATCCGCGCTACGGTCCTGATCGAGACGATTCTCGCCGCGTTCGAGATGGACGAGATTCTGTACGAGCTGAAGGACCACTCCGCCGGCCTCAACTGCGGGCGCTGGGACTACATTTTCAGCTTCATCAAGAAGTTCAGGCAGCGCCCAGATTGCGTCCTCCCCGACCGCGCCCGCGTGACGATGGACCGTCACTTCCTCAAGTCGTATGTGGATCTCCTGATACAGACCTGTCACCGCCGGCGCGCACACGCGATGGGCGGGATGGCGGCCCAGATCCCCATCAAGCACGACCCGGCGGCGAACGAGGCGGCACTCGAGAAGGTCCGGCAGGATAAGCTGCGCGAGGTCCGGGCCGGGCACGACGGCACGTGGGTGGCGCACCCCGGGCTCGTGCCGGTCGCGGCCCAGGTCTTCGATGCCGCGATGCCGGGTCCGAATCAACTCCAGATCGCGCGGGACGACGTGCGCGTCACGGCACCGGACTTGCTGGCTGTACCAGAAGGCGAGATCACCGAGGCCGGCCTGCGAACCAACGTGGACGTGGGGATCCAGTACGTCGAGTCGTGGCTGCGCGGGGTCGGCTGCGTGCCGATCTACAACCTGATGGAAGACGCGGCCACCGCCGAGATCTCGCGGTCGCAGGTGTGGCAATGGGTGCGCCACGGCGCGCGGCTCTCGGACGGCCGGACGGTGACGGGCTCGCTCGTCGAATCGATCATCGCGGAAGAGGTGGAAACGAAGAATCTGAAGGGCGGCACGTTCGATCAGGCCGCGCGGCTCTTCCATCAGCTCATGACGGGTTCGGAATTCCCGGAATTTCTCACCTTGGTGACGTATGAACATCTCGAATAACGCTCAGAAGCGGAGCGGTGGGAGTAAGCGAGAATTCGTCGAGGAGCTCGATCTCCGGTGGCACAACGACCGGCGCTGGCAGGGGATCACGCGCAGCTACACCCCGGAAGACGTGTACCGGCTCCGCGGCACGCTCCCGATCGAGTACACGCTCGCGAGTCATGGTGCGGCGCGCCTGTGGAAACTGCTGCGCGAAGAGCCCTACGTCGCCGTGCTGTCGGCCGTCACGGGAAACCAGGCGGTGCAGGAAGTCCGCGCCGGGCTCAAGGCGATCTACATCAGCGGCTGGCAAGTCGCGGCGGACGCCAACTGCGCGCTGACCATGTACCCCGACCAGAGCCTGTACCCCTCCGACAGCGTACCCAACCTGATCTGCCGGATTCAGAATGCGCTGCGGCGCGCCGACGAAATCCATCACATGAACGGCGACCATTCCATCGACTGGCACGTACCGCTGGTCGCCGATGCCGAGGCGGGGTTCGGCGGCGTGCTCAACGCCTATGAGCTGATGAAGCTGATGATCGCCGCCGGCGCCGCCGGCGTGCACTTCGAGGATCAGCTGTCGTCGGTGAAGAAATGCGGCCATCTGGGCGGCAAGGTGCTCGTCCCCACGAGTGAGTTCATCGCCAAGCTGATCGCCGCGCGCCTCGCCGCGGACGTGTGCGGCGTGGAAACGATGCTCATCGCCCGCACCGATGCGAATAGCGCCGGATTGCTGACGAGCGATATCGACGAGTACGACCGCCGCTGGTGCACCGGTGAGCACTCGCCGGAAGGCTTCTTGGTCATTCGAGACGGCGTGGAAGCGGCGATCGCGCGCGCCCGCGCGTACGCGCCCTATGCCGATATGCTTTGGTTCGAGACGGCGAAGCCGGATCTCGCCGAGGCGCGGCAGTTCGCCGAGGCGATTCACAAAGAGTATCCCGGCAAACTGCTCGCCTACAATTGCTCGCCGTCGTTCAACTGGAAGCGCCACCTCAGCGACACGCAGCTCGCGGGATTTCAGCGAGAGCTGGGCGCCATGGGCTACAAATTCCAGTTCGTCACCCTGTCCGGCTTCCACGCGCTGAATCACAGCATGTTTACGCTGGCGCAGGACTACAAGGAGCGCGGGATGGCGGCGTATGCCGACCTGCAATCGCGGGAGTTCGCGGCGGAGGCGGGCGGCTACGAGGCCGTGAAGCATCAGGAGTTCGTTGGTGTGGGCTACTTCGACGAAATCACACAAATCGTCCACGGCGGCCGCAGCTCGACCGTCGCGCTGGAGGGGTCGACCGAGAAGGCTCAGTTCGTGAGTTGACAACCCCTTAGCCGCGCCTAGGCTAAGGGGATGAAAACCCTTCGTAACTACATCGGCGGCGCGTGGGTCAGTCCGACCGCCGCCGATTATCTGGAGCTCACCAACCCCGCCACTGGCGAGCAGCTCGGCAAGGTGCCGCTCTCCGGCGCACGGGACGTGGATGCCGCGGTCGCAGCGGCCCAGGCCGCATTCCTCAAGTGGCGCCAAGTGCCGCCTGTGGTGCGCGCGCGCTACCTCTTCAAGCTGAAGTACCTGATGGAAGAGCACTTCGACGAGATCGCGACGACGGTCACGCGCGAGCATGGCAAGACGCTCGCTGAGGCGCGAGGGTCGGTGCGCCGCGGCATCGAGAACGTCGAGCACGCCTGCGGGATTCCGGCCTTGATGATGGGCAAGACGCTCGAGGACGTCGCCAGCGGCATCGACTGCGAGTACGTGCGACAGCCGCTGGGCGTCTTTGCCGCCGTCACGCCATTCAACTTCCCGGCGATGGTGCCCTGCTGGTTCTGGCCCTACGCCATCGCCACGGGGAACACGTTCATCCTCAAGCCCAGCGAGCAGGTCCCGTTCTCATCCACCCGCATCCTCGAGCTGGCTCAGGAAGCCGGCCTCCCCGCCGGCGTCCTGAACATGGTGCACGGCGCGAAAGAGGTTGTGAACGCGCTGCTCGCCCACCCCGGCATCGCCGGCATCTCGTTCGTCGGGTCGTCACCGGTCGCGAAATACGTCTATCAAGAAGGGGCGAAGCACGGCAAGCGCGTGCAGGCGCTCGGCGGCGCCAAGAATCACGTCATCGTCATGCCTGACGCCGATATGGACCGCGCCGTCGCCAACATCAGCGAGTCACTGTTCGGCTGCGCCGGCCAGCGCTGCCTGGCAGGCAGCGTCGTCGTCGCCGCCGGGAAAGCATACGAGCCGTTCCGCGACAAACTCCTGAGCGCAGCGAAGGATCTACGCCTCGGCTACGGGCTCGAGCCCGACGTCAGCATGGGTCCCGTCATCTCGGCAAAGCACAAGGAGAAAGTGCTCTCGTACGTCGAGGCGGGGCGCAAAGAAGGCGCGACGCTGCTGCTCGACGGGCGCGCGACGAAAGTCGAGAAACATCCACGCGGCCACTTTGTCGGGCCGACCGTCTTCGATGGCGTCCAGCCCGACATGACGATCGGGAAGGAAGAGATCTTCGGCCCGGTGGCCTCCGTGACGCATGTGAGCAACCTGGACGAGGGGATCGAGATGGTGCAGCGGTCCGGGTTCGCCAACGCGACGTCGATCTTCACGCAGAGCGGCAAGGCCGCGCGCGAGTTTCGTTATCGGGTCGGGGTCAGCATGATCGGCGTGAACATCGGGGTGGCCGCGCCGATGGCGTTTTTCCCGTTTGGTGGCACCAAGGGTTCGTTCTTTGGGGATCTCAAGGCTCACGGGCAAGACTCGATTGAGTTCTATACCGACAAAAAAGTCGTGATCTCGAGGTGGTGATGCGAAAAGTCGTCGGCGGGCTCATCCAAATGTCGAATCCGATCAACGACCCGAACGCCTCCGTCGCCAAGATCAGCCAGGCAATGGAGGAGAAGCACCTTCCTTATATAGAGGAAGCAGGCAAGAAGGGCGTGCAAATCCTCTGCTTGCAGGAAGTCTTCAACGGCCCCTACTTCTGCCCCAGTCAGGACGCCAAGTGGTGCGACATCGCCGAGCCGATCCCCGGTCCGACGATCGAGCGAATGCAGAAGCTCGCGAAGAAGCACGAGATGGTGATGATCGTGCCGATCTACGAGCGCGAGATGGCGGGCGTCTATTACAACACCGCGGCCGTGATCGACGCCGACGGCAGTTACCTCGGCAAGTACCGCAAGAACCACATCCCGCATACCGCCGGCTTCTGGGAGAAGTTCTTCTTCAAGCCCGGCAACCTCGGCTATCCGGTCTTCAAGACCCGCTACGCGACGATTGGCGTCTACATCTGCTATGACCGCCACTTCCCCGAAGGCGCTCGACTCCTCGGCCTGCACGGTGCGGAAATCGTGTTCAATCCGTCGGCGACGGTGAAGGGCCTGTCGCAATACCTCTGGAAGCTCGAGCAGCCCGCGCACGCGGTGGCGAACGGCTACTTCATGGGGTGTATCAATCGGGTCGGCGTCGAGGCGCCGTGGAACGTCGGCCAGTTCTACGGCTCGAGCTACTTCGTGGATCCACGCGGCAACTTCCTGGCGCAAGGCAGCGAGGACAAGGACGAGCTCGTCGTCGCCGAGATGGACCTCGACATGATCGAGGAGGTGCGGCGGACGTGGCAGTTCTTCCGCGACCGCCGCCCCGAGACGTACGACGACATGGTCAGGCAGCTGCCCTGAATGCTGATTCTGCTGCGCGCGCTGGTCTATGCGACGCTGTTCATCGCGTTCTTCCTCGTTGTGCTGCCGCAACGCATTCTCGGGGTAAGCGGATACTGGGGCGGTTCGCCTGGTGGCGTTGAGCTCGCCGGCACCATCCTTGTGATCCTGGGATTCGCGCTGGTTGGGTGGTGCCTCGTCACGTTTGCATTCGTCGGGAAGGGAACGGCCGCGCCGTTTGATCCACCGCGCAGGCTCGTAGTCGCTGGCCCGTACCGGTTCGTGCGAAATCCGATATACATCGGTGCCGTCGTGACAATGCTGGGTGCTGCGATGGTGTTGTGGTCTGGCTGGCTGGTCCTCTACGCGTTTGTGGTCCTCATCGTTACGCATCTGCTGGTGATCCTCTACGAGGAGCCTCATCTGCGTCGCGTGTTCGGCCAGCCCTACGAGGATTATCTGCGCACCGTGCACCGCTGGATTCCGACATGGCGCTCCTGATCCACGGCGGGCGCATCATTACGCCCACGGAAGACTTCACGGGCGACATCTACGCCGAAAACGAGACGATCTCGCGGATCGAGCCGCACATCGATCCAAAGCTGGTGGCGCCGGGAGCAGCAGTCGTCGACGCGCGCGGGAAGTACGTCTTCCCCGGGTTCATCGACCCGCACGTCCACATCTACTTGCCGTTCATGGGCACCTACGCCGCGGATGACTATGAGTCGGCGAGCAAGGCGGCCCTCGTGGGTGGAACGACGACATTGATCGAAATGATTTGCCCCGGGGCGGGAGATCAGCCGATCGAGGCGTTTGAGCTGTGGCGGTCGAAGGCCCAGAAGCTTGCCGCGGTAGACTACACGTTCCACATGTCGGTCGTTCGGTTCGAGGAGCACATTCGCGACCAGTTTCGCGAGATCGTGAAGGCTGGGGTCGCGTCCTTCAAAGTCTTTCTCGCCTACAAGGGCGCCCTGAATCTCTCCGACGAACACCTGTTCGCCGCCATGAAGCTCGCGAAAGAGCTGGGCGTCATCGTGACCGCGCACTGCGAGAACGCCGACGCGATCGATGCCCTCCAGAAATCACTGCTCGCCGCGGGGAAGACCGGCCCCGAGTGGCACGGGCCGTCGCGCCCGCCCATCGTCGAGGCCGACGGCGTCCATCATCTCTGTACGTTCGCCGAGCTGCTGGGCACCCACGTCTACATCGTCCACACGTCGTGTGCGGCGGCGCTCGGCCAGGCGCTCGCGGCCCGGCAGCGGGGCGTCAATGTCTGGGTCGAGTCGGTGATCCCGCATTTCGTGCTGGACGAGACCTACGTCGAGCGCGGGAAGTTCGAAGGCGCCAAGTACGTGATGTCGCCACCGCTCCGGGCGAAGGCGAACCAGGACGTGCTGTGGAACGCGGTCAAGACGCGGCAGATCAGCACGATCGCCACCGATCATGCTCCCTTCCGGTTTGCCGATCAGAAGAAAATGGGGACGGACGCGTTCACGAAGATCCCCAACGGCATCCCGTCCGTGCAGGAACGGGTTGACCTGGTCCACACCTGCGGCGTCGCCGCGGGCCGGCTGGGGCTCCAGGCGATGGTGGATGCCTGCTCGACGCAGGCCGCGCACCTCTTCGGGCTCTATCCCAAAAAGGGCGCCATCCAGCTCGGCAGCGATGCGGACCTTGTCGTGTATGACCCGAGCTATCGCGGCACGTTTTCGCAGGAATGCAGTTACTCGAACGTCGATTACAACGCATATGAGGGGTGGGAGCAGCGGGGGCGGGCATCCGTTGTGACGGTAAGAGGTCGGATTCAGGCTCGGGATGGCGAATTTGTGGGAACGATTGGTCGGGGTCAGTTCCTGAAGAGAGATCCATCACATTGATAGGTGTCAGGTGTCTGGTGTCAGGTCCTCACCTGAGCCAGACTCGCCCTGACACCGGACACCTGGCACCTATCCTGGAGAGCGAAAGTGGATTCACAAGCCGTACGCGCGAAGCACAAAGAGTTCCTCTTCCCCTGCGTCGCCAACTACTACGCAGAACCGGTCGTCATCACCGAGGCGCACGGCTCGACCGTGAAGGATCTGGACGGCCGGGAGTATCTCGATTTCTTCGGCGGCATTTTGACCGCGGGGATCGGTCATTCCCACCCCGATTTCGTGAAGCGCATTCAGGATCAGGTCGCGCGACTCGTCCACACGTCGAGCGTCTACCCGACTGTCGAGCAAGTCACCGTGGCGGAGCGGCTCACGCAGATCACCCCCGGCAAGCTCAAGAAGAGCTTTTTCACGACGAGCGGTACGGAAGCGGACGAAACCGCGATCATGTTGGCGAAGATCTACACGGGCCAACAGGAGATCATCGCCCTGCGGCACAGCTACGCGGGCCGCAGCCAGGGCGCGATCGCAATCACGGGCCAACAGCCGTGGCGCGTGTTGCCGACCCAGATCGCGGGCGTCAAGCACGCCTTGTCGCCGTACTGCTACCGCTGCCCGCTGGGGCTCGAGTATCCCGACTGCGGGATCCGCTGCGCGCAGGACATCGAAGACTTGATCCGGACGACCACGACGGGCCGCCCCGCCGCGTTCATGGCCGAGCCGATCCAGGGCGCGGGCGGATTCATCACCCCACCCAAGGAGTATTTCGAGATCGCCGTCGGCATCATTCGCAAGTACGGCGCCGTCTTCATCTGCGACGAAGTGCAGACCGGTTGGGGACGCACCGGCGACACGTGGTGTGGCATCGAACACTGGGGCGTCGAGCCGGACATCATGACGTTCGCGAAATCGATCGCGAACGGTTTTCCGGTCGGCGCCACGATCGCGACGGAACAAGTCGCGAACGCGTTTACGGGTCTCTCGCTCTCGACATTCGGCGGCAATCCCATCTCCATGGCCGCGGTTGACGTGACGCTGGAGGTCATGCAACGCGAGAACACCCCGAAACGCTCCGCCGAGCGGGGCAAACAGCTGCGCGACGCCCTCGAGGAGTTCAAGCAGCGCTTCGCGTTTATCGGGGATGTGCGAGGGATGGGGCTGATGCAGGGCATCGAATTCGTCGAAGACCGCAAGACCAAGGAGCCGTCGCCCAGGAAAACGACGGCGTTCCTGGAAGCGGCCAAGCGACAAGGGCTGCTCCTCGGCAAGGGCGGCCTGTACGGCAACGTGATCCGCATCGCGCCCTCGCTGCTGATCAGCAAGGCCGAGATCGACGATGGCTGCAAGCGGATGGAGCGCGCTCTCGCCGAGGCTCAATGACGCTCGCGAATGAGGACCTCCTTCCGGTGGCGCCAGACCGGCGCACCTGGAACTGGTGGCACATCGCGTCGCTCTGGATCGGGATGGCGATCTGCATTCCCACGTACACGCTTGCCTCCGGTTTGATGGCCTCGGGCTGGACGTGGCAGGCAGCGGTCGGCGCCGTCATCCTCGGCAACGTGGTCGTCCTGATACCGATCGCGCTCAACTCGCACGCCGGCACGCGCTACGGGATCCCCTTCCCTGTGCTGGCGCGTGCCTCGTTCGGCGTGTTGGGCGCGAACCTTCCGGCGCTGCTGCGGAGCCTCGTCGCGTGCGGCTGGTTCGGGATTCAAACGTGGATCGGCGGCTGGGCGATCTACAAGCTCATCGAGGCCATGTGGCCCGGCATCGCGACGCTGCCGCACCTGCTACCCGCGTTCGTGGGTCTCAACACCGGCGAGTTTCTCTGCTTCATGTTGTTCTGGGCGATGAACGTCTGGATCGTCTTGCGGGGAATGGATTCGATCAAGTTTCTGGAGACCTGGGGCTCACCATTTTTGCTCGCCGTCGGAGTTGCGTTGTTCGTCTGGGCGGCGGTTCGCGCGGGCGGTCTTGGTCCCATGCTTACGAATCCGACGGCCGGACGGCCTGACGGCCCGACGGCCGGAAGTGTGTGGGGGGCAGGACTGACTTCCGCCGTGGCGTTCTGGGGAACCATGGCCCTCTCGATCCCCGATTTCTCGCGCTATGCCCGCTCCCAGCGCGATCAGCTTGTGGGCCAGGCCGTGGGGCTGCCGGCCACGATGGCGCTATTCGCGTTCATCGGCGCCGCAGTCACCAACGCAACCGTCGTGATCTTCGGGACCCGGATCGCCGATCCGGTGGCGCTGCTGGCGCGCATCGGCGGACCGCTGATGATCATGCTCTCGATGGCGGGGCTCATCATCGCGACGCTCACGACGAACATCGCCGCCAACATCGTCGCACCGGCGAATGGCTTCTCGAACCTCGCGCCGCACAAGATCACCTTCAAGCAGGGGGCGATGATCACGGCCGTCATCGGCATTCTGATGATGCCGTGGCGGCTCTACAACGACGCCGCCGCCTACATTTTCACGTGGCTGATAGGGTACGGGGCACTGCTCGGTCCCGTCGCGGGGATCATGATCACCGACTACTTCGTCGTGCGCCGCGGTGCGCTGATCGTGAACGACCTCTACAGGCGCCACGGCGCCTACGAGTACTCCCGCGGCTTCAACTGGGTGGCGATCGGGGCGCTCGCGCTCGGTGTGCTGCCCAGCCTTCCGGGCTTCGTCGCCGCGCTCCGCGGCGTCCCCGAGACCGGTGTCTTCGGCACGATCTACAATTGGGCGTGGTTTGTCGGTTTCCTGCTTTCGGCGCTCATCTATGTCATCGGAATGCAGGTGGGGGCAGGGAGCAGGGAGCAGGGAGCGGTCGGTGCCACAACCTGAGTTTCGGCTCTCCGACGAGCAGCTCGAGCGGAACTTCGCCGACATCGCGCCGCCGCTCACGACCGACGCGGCGCTGCTCGAGGCGAACCAGTGCCTGTTCTGTCACGATGCGCCGTGTACGATCGCCTGCCCCACGCACATCGACGTTCCCGCCTTCATCAAGAAGATCGCGACCGGCAACCTGCGTGGCTCGGCGCGCGTCATTCTCGAGGTAAACCCGTTCGGCCACTCGTGCGCGCGCGCCTGCCCGGTAGAAGTGCTGTGCGAAGGCGCGTGCGTCCTGAACGACCGCGATGAGCAGCCGATCAAAATCGCGCTGCTGCAACGCCACGCGACCGACTACGTGTTGGAGCACAAGGTCAAACTCTTCAAGGCGGGAAAGCCAACGGGCAAGCGCGTTGCCATTGTCGGCGCCGGACCCGCGGGCCTCTCGTGCGCCCGAAATCTTCGCATCATGGGACACGCCGTGACTGTGTTCGAGAGTCGTTCTCAACCAGGTGGACTAAACACCTACGGGATCGCGGAATACAAGTTGAAAGCCGATGTGGCGCTGGCAGAGGTCCAGGACATTCTCGACCTCGGTGTCGAGCTCAAGACCGGTGTCACGATCGAATCGATCGATCAGCTCCTGACGCAGTACGACGCCGTCTTCGTAGGCGTGGGTCTCGGCAACACGAAGAAGCTCGGCATTCCCGGCGAGGACCTGCCGGGCGTCCTCGATGCCATCACTTTCATCGAGCATCTAAAAACCCATCCCTATCGGGAGACGGATGTCGGCAGGCACGTGGTAGTGATCGGAGCTGGAAACACGGCGATTGATGCTGTCACTCAGGCTAAGCGCCTCGGCGCCGCGGCGGCGACGATCGTGTATCGCCGCAGCGAAGCGGACATGCCGTGCTATCACTACGAATACGAGCTCGCCAAGCGCGACGGCTGCGGCTTCCGCTTTCAGGCGGCACCGCAGCGCATCATCAGCAACGGCTCAGGAGGGGTCTCGGGGCTCGAGGTTCGGACCGACGGCGGGAGCGAGACGATTCCGTGCGATATGGTTATCGTCGCGATTGGACAGGGACCCCGCGAAGCGCTGAAGATCCCAGAGCATCCGAAAGTGTTTGTGGGCGGTGATTGCGCAAATGGCGGAGCGGAGATCGTGAATGCCGCAGCAGATGGCGTGGCGGCGGCGAAGCGGATTCATGAAATGCTGACGGGAGGGGATGCTAATGGCTGATCTCAGAACCAACTTCACGGGCGTCGAGAGTCCAAATCCCTTCTGGCTGGCCTCCGGCCCCCCCACCAACACGTACGGCCAAGTCGCCAAAGCGTTCGATCAAGGCTGGGGCGGCGCGGTCTGGAAGACCATCGGCGAGCCGATCATCAACGTCTTCTCGCGCTACGGCTCCGTTGACCTCGGCCAGAACCGCATGATGGGGTTCAACAACATCGAGCTGATCAGCGACCGGCCGATCGCCGAAAACCTCAAGGAGATCGCCGAGGTCAAGCGCAACTATCCGAAGCACGCGGTGATCGCATCGCTGATGGTCGAATCGAAACAGAAGGCATGGCACGAGATGGTCAAGCAGACCGAGGACACGGGGGCTGACGGCATCGAGCTGAATTTCGGCTGTCCGCACGGCATGAGCGAGCGCGGGATGGGCAGCGCGGTGGGCCAGGTCC
This sequence comes from Gemmatimonadota bacterium, assembly GCA_003223395.1. Classification (GTDB taxonomy): domain Bacteria; phylum Gemmatimonadota; class Gemmatimonadetes; order Gemmatimonadales; family GWC2-71-9; genus 20CM-2-65-7. The sequence continues at coordinate 33,243 of QHUZ01000033.1, forward strand.
CCGATTACACCTGCCAGATCGTCGAATGGGTGAAGGAAGTCGCCACGATTCCGGTGATCGTGAAGCTCACGCCCAACGTCACCGACATCACGTACATCGCGCGCGCGGCCGTCAAAGGCGGCGCCGATGCGCTGTCGCTGATCAACACGATCAATTCGATCGTGGGCGTGGATCTCACGACCTTCGAGCCGCAGCCCTCCGTCGCCGGCAAGTCGAGCCACGGCGGCTACTGCGGACCGGCGGTAAAGCCCATCGCGCTGCATCTCGTGTCGGCGGTCGCCGGCGATCCAAGCGTGAAGATCCCGATCTCCGGCATCGGCGGCATCGCGTCCTGGCGCGACGCGGCGGAGTTCATCGCGCTCGGCGCCGGCTCGCTGCAGGTCTGCACGGCGGTGATGCACTACGGTTTCCGCATCGTGGAAGACCTGATCGACGGGCTGTCGAACTGGATGGACGAGCGCGGGCACCGCTCGCTCGCGGACATCCGGGGTCGCGCGCTGCCGCGTGTCGCCAAGTGGGAAGACCTCGATTTGAACTACCACCTGCTCGCGCACATCGATCAGGAGAAGTGCATCAAGTGCGAGCTGTGCTGGACCGCGTGCGAAGATGGGGCGCATCAGGCGATTCGGCGGCTGCCGCGCGACAATGGCGGGCCGGTTGTCGAGATCATCGACGAAGCGTGCGTTGGGTGCAATCTCTGTGCGGCGGTCTGCCCTGTGCAGGACTGCATCACGATGCAGAAAGTGCCGAATGACTATCCGGCGGTGAGTTGGAAGGAATACGCTGCGGGGAAGGGCAAGCTGGCGCCGCGCTCTGAGCAATTCCACACGGCGACCTGGAGTCCCAGCACGAAGCACTAACCACTTTCCCCTCTCTCTTCCTCTTTTCCTCGCACAAGGGCGCGCTTGTCATCCTGAGCGGAGCGCGCGGAACGCGCGCGGAGCGAAGGACCTGCTTTGCCGGAGCCGGCGCGGCCGGAGCCGGCGCCTCCCCCAAAAAGCAGGTCCTCGCTACGCACCCGCTCCGCGGGTGCTACGCTCAGGATGACATGCTCGGGTTTTTGGACAGCAAGAAAAGGAAGGAAAAGAAAAGAAAGAAGGGTTCTAAAGCCGTCCCGGCGGCGCGAGCGGAGGCATCGTAACTCCGGCTTCGGGCTCCGGAGTAAAATCCTCTCCCGGATTGATGAAGCGATCACGCTCGAAATTGTACTGCTTGTCGTACAGTTGTTTGTACCGACCATTCGCAACCAGCAGCTCCTCGTGCGTCCCCCGCTCTACGATCTCTCCGTGCTCGAGCACCAGAATCTGATCGGCGCTCCGAATCGTCGAGAGCCGGTGCGCAATCACAAACGTCGTCCGCCCGCGCCGTAGCGCCCGGAGCCCGTCCTGGATCTTGGCTTCGCTCTCGGAATCGAGGCTCGAGGTCGCCTCATCGAGCACCAGAATCCGGGGATCGGCGAGAATCGCGCGGGCGATCGAGATGCGCTGCCGCTGCCCACCGGACAGCTTGACGCCGCGCTCGCCGACCACCGTGTCGTACTTCTCATCGAACTGCTCGACGAATTCGTCGCAGTGCGCGATGCGCGCCACCGCCTCGATCTCCGCCCGCGTCGCGTGCGGCCGCGCGAACGCAATGTTCTCAGCGATCGTCCCATCGAACAGGAAGTTGTCCTGGAGCACGACGCCGAGCTGGGTGCGGTAGTCGGCCAGCGGCACGGTCGCCAGATCGCGCCCATCCACGAGCACCCTGCCCTTCTCGGGCCGGTGGAACGCCAGCACCAGCCCGACGAGCGTACTCTTGCCCGATCCCGACGACCCCACGAGCGCGGTGGTCGAGCCGGGTCGCGCATGGAACGAGACGTCCTTGAGCACCGGCACGCCGGGCTTGTAGGCGAATGTGACGTGCTCGAACGCGACGTCGCCGCGCACCGGGCCGAGCGGCGCGCGCTGCGCGTCTTCGGCGTCTTCGGTCGTCATCCGGCGCAGCTCGTAGATCCGGTCGAGCCCGGCGAACGCTTCGGTGATTTGCGTGCCGATCGACGCGATGTTGATCAGGGGCAGCGCGACCAGGCCGACGAAGATGATGTATTGCGCGAGCTGACCGAGCGTCATCGTATGGGTCAGCACCGCCCGCCCTCCAACCAGAATCATGATGACCGAGATCGCACCGATCACGAGCTGGGCGAACGCTCCCACACTGGAGACGCCGGTCATCGTCGTCGCCACGTTGCGGAACAGTTTGTGGGCGCCGCGCGCGAACACGAGCCGCTCGCCCCGCTCGGATCGATACGCTTTGACGATCCGAATTCCCCCCAGCGTTTCAGCGAGCCGGCCGGTCACGTCGGCGTTGAGCTTGCCGCGCTCGCGGAACAGGGGCCGCAGCTTGGAGAACGCGTACGCCATGCCGCCGCCGAACATGGCGAGCACGAGAATCGAGAGCGAGGTGAGCTTCCAGTTCAGCCAAAAGAGGACGCCGAGCGCGATTGTGCCCGTGACGAATCCGCCAAGTAGCTGCACGAGCCCCGTGCCGACCAGATTGCGGATCCCCTCGGCATCGGTCATGATCCGCGAAATGAGGATGCCGGTTTTCGTAGAGTCGAAGTACGCAATCGGCAGGCGCAACACGAAAGCCTGGATGGATTTGCGCATGTCGGTGATGGCGCGTTGGGCGGCCACGCCGAGGATCTGAGAGAGGCCGAACGAACTCACCGATTGCACTACGGTCGCCGCCCCGACGGCCCCCGCGATGATGCCGAGGAGGTCGGCGCGCTGCTGCCCGATGACGCCATCGATGATGTAGCGCGACGACCACGGCAGCACGAGGCCCGCGAGCCGGTTGATGAGCATCAACGCGAGACCGAGAGCGAGCCGGCTGCGGTGCTGCCAGACCAGCAGCCGCGCTTCGCGCCAGGCGTTGGCGTAATTGGGTTTGGGTTTCTTGTCCGCCACGGCGAGAAGGTTACCCAATCCCAATTCGTCGCACCACCTAGCACGTGGGCGCGCGGGGCGTGACACCACTCACACGCGTTGATTTGACGGGCGCCTTAGCTTCAAGTAGCATCGTCGGCTGCGAGAGGCCACCCTGTCACCATCCCGCCCGCGGCGCAAGCGCGCCACCACCGACCCGGCACCGCCGGCCTCCGGCTCTCCCCAAATCTGCCCCGTTGTGGGCCTCGGGGCCTCAGCCGGCGGCTTGGACGCGTTTCAAAAGTTCTTCTCGCGCATGCCCTCCGACAGCGGTATGGCGTTCGTGCTCGTCCAGCACTTGGATCCTCACCACCCGAGCATCCTCCCCGAGCTGTTGCGTAAGGCGACGCGCATGAGCGTCGCCCAGGCGACCGACGAGACGCCCGTGCAGCCGGATCATGTTTACGTGATTCCACCCAACGCCAGCCTTACGATCGAGCGAGGCGTGCTGCGGGTGCAGCCGGCGGATGGCGACGGCGGTCCGCGCTTGACGATCGACCGCCTGTTCGACTCGCTCGCCCAGGACCAAGGGCACAATGCCGTGTGCGTGCTCTTTTCCGGGTCGGGATCCGACGGAACGATCGGCGTGCGTGCCGTGAAGGAGCACGGCGGCATGGTCATGGCGCAGTCCCCGGAGACCGCGCAACACGACCCCATCCTCCGCAGCGCGATTTCCACCGGCCTCGTGGATCACGTGCTTCCTCCGGCGGAGCTGGCCGACAAGCTGATGGAGTATGCCACCTACCTGCGCCGCCTGCGGGACCAACAGGGGCCCGAAGCGCTGGTCTTGGCGACGAGCGACGAGCTGACTCGCATCTGCACGATCCTGCTGCACAAGACGGGGCATGACTTCAGGCGCTATAAGACGCCAACCCTGGTGCGGCGCATTCAGCGGCGCATGCAGGTGCTCCAGGCGGCAACGGTCCCGGCGTACATCGAGCGCCTGCGCGATGGCCCGAGCGAGGCGGACCAGTTGTTCCGCGATCTGCTCATCGGCGTGACGCACTTTTTCCGGGACCCAGAGGCATTCGCCGTCCTGGCCAATGATGTGATCCCGCGCCTCGTGGACGTCGCAACGCTGGACGGGACGCTCCGGGTGTGGACGCCCGGCTGCTCGACCGGCGAGGAAGCGTACTCGGTGGCGATCCTGCTCAGAGAGCAGATTCTGCGGCAAGACTCGCGCTCGCGGGTGCAGATCTTCGCCGGGGACATCGACGACGAGGCGTTGGAGTTCGCGCGCAACGGCCGCTACGCCGAAGGCATCGCCAAGCACGTCACGCGGGAGCGCCTGGAGCGATTCTTCATCCGGCACGATCATGTGTACCAGGTCGCGAAGGAAATCCGGGAGATGTGTCTCTTCTCCGTCCACAACCTGATCAAGGACCCACCGTTCTCCCGTCTCGACCTCGTCGTGTGCCGCAACCTGCTGATCTACCTCGAGGCCGACGTCCAGAAATACGTGAACAGTTTGTTCCACTACGCCTTGCACCCCGGCGGCTACTTGTTTCTCGGACCCTCCGAGAACTTGGTCGGGCCGCCGGAGCTGTTCCGCACCGTCGACCGCAAGCACCGCATCTTCCAGCGCGGCGCCACCGTCACCCGCGTCATCGACACGCTGCCCGTGGCGGTGACCACGCGACCTCCAGCCACCCGCGCCCCCGTCGCCCCGGGCGCCGGCTCGGGACCGCAAGCGTTGGTGACGGCGCTCGAGCGAGTGTTGCTCGACCGATACGCGCCCGCCTGGGTCGTGATCAACGCGCGGGCGGAGGCGCTGCACTTCTCGGCGCGTACGGGCAAATACCTCGAGCCGGCAACAGGCGCACCGAGCGCCGATGTCGTCGAAATGGCCCGCCCGGGCCTGCGGCTCGACCTGCGGACGGCGATCCACAAGGCCGTCCGAACGGGCGAGACCGTCGTGCACCAGAACGTCCTCGTGGAGACGAACGGCGACACCCAGCGGATCAACCTGTTGGTGCGTCCCGTCACCGAGCTGGGGGCGGATGGCGGACTGTTCCTCGTCGTGTTCCAGGAGGTCGGCCCACCACAGAGTCGCGCTGAGGCCGCAGCGGGAGATGCGGCGGCTCCGTCGCCCGTCGACGGCGTGATCCAACAGCTCGAGAGCGAGCTTCGCACGACCAAGGATCACCTGCAGGCTTCGGTCGAGGAGGTCGAGACCTCCAACGAGGAGCTGAAATCGGCCAACGAAGAGCTGCTCGCGACCAACGAGGAGCTGCAGTCGGCCAACGAAGAGCTGCAGACCTCCAAAGAGGAGCTCCAGTCGATCAACGAGGAGCTCGAGACGATCAACGCCGAGCTGAACGGCAAGGTGAGAGAGCTCGACCAGGCGAACAGCGACCTGCTGAATCTGTTTCAGGCGACGCAGATCCCGACCCTGTTCCTGGACGGCGCTCTCAGCATCAAGCGGTTTACGTCGACGGCGACGCATGTATTCCGCCTGATCGACAGCGACACCGGGCGCCCGATCACTGATATCGCCCCGCGATTCACGGAAGACCTGCTGCCCGACATGAAAGAGGTGCTCCGCACCGCCGCGCCGCGGGAAGGTCAAGTGCATGTCGGCGATGAATCCGCCACCTACCTCGTCCGCATGCTGCCCTATCGGCGCGTGGACAACACGCTCGACGGTCTCGTCGTCACCTTCCTCGACGTCACGCAACTCGAGGTCGCTCAGGAGCAGCGCGCTCGGCTGGCCGCGATCGTCGCGTCCTCGCACGACGCCATCGTGAGTCGCCAGTTCGACGGCACGATCACCAGCTGGAACGAAGCGGCCGCGCGCCTGTTCGGCTTTTCGGAGCAGGAGGCGCTGGGAAGGTCCCACCTCGACCTCATCATCCCGCTGGACCGCCGGATGGAGGTCGAGCAAACGGACGAGGTGCTGCGACAAGGGGGGCGGGTAGCACCGTTCGAATCGACACGCCTCACCAAGGATGGCGAGCCCATCGCCGTTCTCGTGGCCGTCTCGCCGGTCAAGGATGCCGCAGGGCAGTTGACCGGCTCATCTGCGGTGTTTCGCGACTTGACCGAGATCAACCGAATCCGAGGCCTCCAGGACGAGGCTCGCCACAAGGACAGGTTCCTCGCCACGCTCAGCCACGAGCTCCGGGGACCCCTCGCCTCGCTGCAGGTCTGCTTCGAAGTGCTCCACAACCAGGGAACCGACGTCAAACGAGGCAAAGACGCGCTGGCGATCGCGGCCCGGCAGCTCGAGCACCTCTCGGCCCTCGTGAACGAGCTGCTCGATGCGTCCCGGATCGCGAGCGGGATGACGTCGCTCCAGCGATCGGACCAAGACATGGTCGACGTCGTGCGGACGGCCGCCGAGGATCAACGCGCTTCCCTGGAGGCCGCCGGCATCCGATTGGACCTGAGCTTGCCATCCTCTCCGGTGTGGGTGTATTGCGACCCGCGACGCGTGGGGCAGATCGTCGCCAACCTGCTCGGGAACGCGGTCAAGTTCACAGATCGCCGTGGGCTCGTCACGCTGTCCCTGCGGCGGGACGACGCGAAGCATATGGCGGTGCTCAGCGTGCGCGATGACGGGGTGGGCATCGAACCCGAGATGCTCACCCGGTTGTTCGAACCCTACAGTCAAGTGGACACGGGCGACCGCCGCCCGCGAGGCGGCTTGGGTCTGGGCTTGGTTCTGGTGCGCGGGCTGGTCACGGCCCACGGCGGTACTGTGGAAGCGCGCAGTGAGGGTCGCGGTCGCGGCGCCGAGTTCACCGTTCGCCTGCCGCTGCTCGACCGATCACCGGAGACGGAGGCGCCAGCATCGGTCCCCACTCCGGACCCGGGCGCCCGGCGTCACCGGATCCTGATCGTGGAAGACGATTGGGACTTTGCCGAGAGTCTCCGCAGCATCTTGGAGGTCGCCGGCCACGACATCGAGGTCGCCGCGGACGGTGAGCGGGCTCTGACGATGGCGATAGCCTTCCGCCCGGACATCGTGCTGTGCGACATTGGCCTCCCGGGGAAATTGGACGGGAATGCCGTTGCCGCCGCCATTCAAAAGGACCCGACGTACGGCACGCCGCACCTGATCGCGTTGAGCGGGTACGGCCAGCCGTCCGACCGGTCGCGGGCACTGGCCGCGGGGTTCGACCACCACGTGACGAAGGGCGAGCACCCGCGGATACTGTTGGGCCTGATCGCCGACGTGCCGTCGCGCCCTTCTTAGCGCACCGCGACGCCTCGGACCAGGAGTCCCGTCGTTGAGACGCGCACCTCGTGGGTGGCGCCACCCGGCGCTGTTGCCCCAATGAATGTCGCCGAACCGTACTCGGCATCCACGAACGGCCGCAGGATCCAGTAGCGGCGCGCCAGATCGAACGCGTCGAACGGCTTGTTCGCGGCCAGCGAATACACTGTGCGCTCCTTCGTCTGTTCGTCGGTGAGCGCCTGATACCGTCCCGCAATACGATCGAGCTCATACACCGTTTCGAGGCCGAGCAGCGTCCCGATCGGCCGCCACTTCAGGACGTGTGCATCGACATACACGGCGTCGCCGGCAAGATCGAACATGTGCAGGCTGCTATCGGGTAACGTCACGGTCGCGCGGAACCGCTGCTTGCCGAGCGGCTCGGTCTTGATCGTCGCCGCGAGTGCCTCCTGCGTGAACGCCCGATACCCGCGAATCCCGACCGTAATCGCGCCGAGCAGCATGCTGGACGTGAGGAATAGCGCCGCCGCAAGAAAGCCAACGAGGGAGCTTAGCCGGCGGCGGTTCCGCCACGCGGATGCCGAGACGTAGATCAGCGCCACCGCGAGAAGCGTGAACGCGACCATGACCAGTCGCACAATGCCAGTCATACCCTACACGTTACGTGTCACCTGCCTCTGGCGCGAATTCGGCCTCTATATCACCTTGTCGGCTCACCGAACACCAAAGGCCATGAAGCGCTCCAACTGGATCACGATAGCGGTCGTCGCGGCGGTGATTGCGCTCTTCTTCTATATGTCCACGGCCCGCGCCAACCAGGAATGCACCGTCTGCGTGGAGTTTCAGGGACGCTCCAACTGCGCCACCGCGGCGGGAGCCACGGTCGCGGAGGCTACCCAAACGGCGCACAGCACGGCGTGTGGACCGGTGGCGAGGGGCATGAACGAGACGATCGCGTGCGGGAACCGGGTTCCAGTATCCGTGCAGTGCGGCCGGCGCAGGTAGGTGGCCGATTTCGCGATGCCCCGCGTCGCCGTTCCGGCGATCTTGTTACTGGCGGGCGGAGGCAAGCGCGAGGGCGAAGTTTACGTCATGGAGCGTGTGTCCCAGCACGCCGGCCCCGAGACCCCGCTCGATATGCTGAATCGCCCGGAAGCGTTCTTTCCGTTTCGCCCCAAGAAGGACGGTGAGGGCGTGTTGCTGGTCGCCAAGGCACGGACCGTGACCTTGACGGTCCCGCGACCCCAGGGGGAGGACTCCGTCCGACTCTCCGCCGCCAAGAAATCCACTTTGGAAATCACGCTGGCGGACGGGTCCACATTGAGCGGGTGGGCGACCCTCGAGCTGCCACAGCACCACTCGCGCGTCCTCGACTATCTCAATGCCGTGGCCGAGCCGTTCTTTACCATCGCAACCAGCGATGGGGTGCTGCATCTCGTCAACCGCGCACACGTCCTGTACGCGCGCCCGGAGGACTGAGGCATGGCGGCACGGCTCGATCCATTTGTCGATGTGATGCTGCGCGAGCGCGCCGACCAGCTGTATTTGCTGCCGGACGAGCCGGTCACGCTGGTGAAAGACGGCAAGCCGCGCAAAGTCTCCAAGCAGCCGCTCACCGATCAGCACATCTACGCCCTGATGGTCGAGGTCGCCCCGCCCGAGGCGGCGGACAAGATCGATCAGCACTCGGAGACCGAATTCGACTACGCCGCCGGGAACGGGTTGGTGCGCGTCCGAATCGTGCCCGAGGCGGGCCGGCTCACCGCGGTGATTTCGGCGATTCGCCGGTTGACGCAGGAAGAAGTCGCCGCGGCGGCTGCGCAGTCATCACGCCCGGAAACGACCGGCAAACGCCCGGCAGTAAACCCGGCGGCGCCCGCGCCCGCCCCTGCGGCAAAGCCGTCGGCGCCGGCAGCCCCGAAGGCGCCGCGGGCATCCGTCATCGCTGCCGCCCCCATGGTCGACAGTCCCGTGGCGGCGCCGGGCGAGCTGCCGGGCGAGTTCGCGTCGTCCGAGTTCCAGGCGGCCGAGCAGAAGCTCGGTAAGCTGCTACGCGCCCTCGTGCAGTCGAGCAGCTCGGATCTGCATCTCCGCGTCGGCGAGCCGCCGCTGTTCCGCACGCACGGCGAGATCAAGCGGCAGACCGGCACGGCGGTCAGCGTGAACGACCTCGAGCTGTTGGTGCTGTCCATCATGCCGGAGCGCAACCGCGGCGAATGGAAGGAAACGGGCGACACCGATTTCGCCTATGAGATCTCGGGCCTGGCACGCTTCCGCGTCAACGCGGCCCGCGATCGCAAAGGCCCCGTGGCCGTCTTCCGCGTGATCCCCGCCAAAGTCGTGACCGTCGAGGAAATGGGGCTCTCGGACGAGGTGCAGAGGCTCTGCTACCTCAAGAAAGGGCTGGTGCTGGTCACCGGCCCCACCGGCTCGGGAAAATCGACGACGCTGTGCGCGTTGATCGACCTCGTCAACCGCTCCCGCACCGATCACATCATCACGATCGAAGATCCGATCGAGTTCGTGCACGAGAACAAGAAGTGTCTCATCACGCAACGCCAGGTCCACGTGCACACTGATAGTTTCAAATCGGCGCTGCGCGCGGCGCTGCGCGAGGATCCCGATATCGTGCTGGTCGGCGAGATGCGCGACCTGGAGACGATCGCCATCGCGATCGAGACGGCGGAGACGGGACATCTCGTGTTCGGGACGCTGCACACGACGACCGCGTCGTCGACCGTCGACCGCATCATCGATCAGTTCCCCGCCGACCGCCAGGCGCAGATCCGCGTGATGCTGTCGGAATCGCTGAAAGGCGTGATCTCGCAAACGCTGTGCAAGAAAAACGGGGGGGGCCGGGTCGCAGCACGTGAGATCCTGCTCACGACGCCGGCCATCTCGAACCTGATCCGCGAGGGCAAGACGTTCCAGATCCCGTCGATCATTCAGACGAGCCGCAAGCTCGGCATGAATACACTGAACGACGCGCTGGTCGAGCTCGTCGAGAAGAAGGTGATCGAGCCCGACGAGGCCTACATGCGCTCGGTCGAGAAGTCCGGGCTCGCCGCGTCCCTGAAGGCCAAGGGGTTCAAGCTCACACTTATGCCGGAGGTCTGATTATGAGCCGCCTCAACCCGCTTCGCCTGATCGTTCCCGCGGCCCTCGTGGTCGTGGCCGCGTGCCAGGACACCATCACGCCGACGGCGCCGGTCGCCGCTCGCGTCACGCCAAGCGCCTACGCGCCCCAACAGGTCCAACGCTGGTTTGACCTGATGGCTCGCGAGGGGCTGGCGCTGCCCGGAACCGTCCTCGCCGATTACGATGAGACCACGAACCGGGTGGTCGTCGGGGTCGAGCACGCTGCCGCCCGCGCCAACATGCGCGCCCTCGCCGCGCGTCTCGGTGTGCCGGCGGAAGTGCTCGTCATCCGGCAGATGGAACCCATCCGCTTGGTCCAAACGCTCCGCGACCGCGTCGATCCGCGCATCGGCGGGATCCAGATCCACTTCGGGAATTTCCTCTGCTCGATGGGCTTCAACGCGGTGGACGGGACACAGGCATCGTTCGTCACCGCCTCGCACTGCACCAACAAGCAGGGAGGCGTCGAGGGCACGGTCTACTATCAGCCGTTGCAGAGCGTGGACGGCGTCTCG
>QHUZ01000103.1 GCA_003223395.1 Gemmatimonadota bacterium
TGGCTTCGCGTTCTACGAGGTGTCCAATGCTGCGCTGCCCGGCTTTCGGTCGCAGCACAACTCCGCGTACTGGTCGGGCAAGCCATATGTCGGGCTCGGGCCCGCGGCGCACTCCTTCGACGGCACAACACGCCGCTGGAACCTGCGCGCCTGGGAAGCCTATCGCCGGGCCATCGCCGAGGGGCGCTCGGCCGTAGAAACCGAAGAGAGGCTCACGGCGGAGCAGAGGGAGCTCGAGCGCGTGTATCTGGCGCTGCGTACGGAGGAGGGCTTGGCTATTACCGCCCCCTACCGCCCCCTACCGCCCCTGATGTCCCAGGGCTGGCTAGTTGAGCACAACGGAAGGCTGCGGTGCACCCCGGAGGGCTGGTTGCGATTAGATTCGTTGATCAACGAATTGACCATGCACACCGAGACCCAGCCGTGACGACGCCGCTTACGGACAGAGAACGCCAGGTTCTCGAGGCCGTGATCGAGACGTACGTGCAAACCGCCGAGCCGGCGGGGAGCCGCACGATCGCGCAGCGGCACCTGCTCGGCCTGTCGCCCGCCACCATCCGCAACACGATGAGCGACCTGGAGGACAAGGGATACCTCTACCATCCCCACACCTCCGCGGGCCGGATTCCGACCGACGCCGCCTATCGGGTCTACGTGGACTACCTCATGCGGCCGCCCGCCGTCGCCCCCGCGCAGGCCCAGCATCTGCGGGGAGAGCTCGAGGCGCAGCGCGCCGCGGTCGAAACGATTCTGTCGCGCGCCGCTCAAGTCCTCGGGGTGCTGACGAATGAGCTGGGTGTGGCCGTGACGCCAACGATCGACGAAGCCGTCCTCGACCGCCTCGATCTGTTGCAGGTCTCGACAGAGCGATTGTTGCTCGTCCTGGCACTCCGGAGCGGAGCTGTCAGAACCATCTTCGTGGAAGTCCCGGCGGAGCTGGCCCCCGAAGCGGTGCAGAAAGTGACAGTCGTGCTCAACGAGCGCCTCGCCGGCATCACGCTCAAAGAGATTCGCGCGACCCTCGCCGACCGGCTGCGCGACGCGAGCACCTCGGAGCCGGGGTCGTCCGAGCTGCTGAACATCTTCGTGCAGGAAGCGGAAGGGCTGTTCGACGTACCCATCGCGCCCTCGGCGACCGCGCCGGTGCACCTCGGCAGCACGCAGCTCCTCGCGGGGCAGCCCGAGTTCTCGACGCGCCAGCAGCTGCAGGGGCTGCTCGAGGTGACGGAGCGGCGCGACCTGCTGCGCGACGCGTTGACCGCGCGCGGCGGCGAAGGGCTCACGATCACGATCGGCCAGGAACACGCCGACGCGCGACTCTCGACCTTTACACTCGTGACCTCCACCTACCGCTTCGGGCCGCTCACGGGCATCATCGGCGTGATGGGGCCGACACGCATGCCGTACGACAAGATCGCCGCGCTCGTGAATCACACGTCGCGGCTCGTCGGGGAGTTGCTGGAATAGCATGAAGCAGGATTTCTACGTCGTCCTCGGCGTGCAGCGCGATGCGAGCGAAACGGACATCAAGAAGGCGTACCGCAAGCTCGCCATGGAGTGCCACCCCGACCGCAAC
>QHUZ01000104.1 GCA_003223395.1 Gemmatimonadota bacterium
CTGCCATCGCTGCGGCGGTGACGGCCGAGTGAAGGGCGAGAAGACGATTCAGATCGACGTACCGGCCGGCGTGGCCGATCACCACTATCTCACGCTGCGGGGGCAGGGCGTCCCGGGGACGCGCAACGGCCCGCGCGGCGATCTCATCGCCGTGCTCGACATCAAAGAGGACCCGCGCTTCGAGCGCCACGGCGACGACCTGGTCTATGACCTCGGCATCACCTTCACGCAGGCCGCGCTGGGCGCGGAGGTCCAGGTGCCGACGCCGTTCGGGCAGACGACGGTGCGCGTCGAGCCGGGCACCCAGACCGGCATGGCCTACCGCCTGCGCTCCAAGGGCCTGCCGCGCCTCGGCGAGGGCGGCCATGGCGACTTACACGTCCGGATCCACGTCTGGACGCCTACCAAGCTGACGGTCGAGCAGCGCAAGTTGCTCGAGAAGCTGAGCGAGGTCGAGGACGCGCCGCCGGAGAAGGAAAGCGGCAAGTTCTGGGACACTATTCGCCGCGCACTGGGGCAACTTTGAGTTGTGTATTTTGCAAGATCGCGGCAGGCGAGATCCCGGCCGATATCGTCAAGCGCGGCGACGGCATGCTGGCCTTCAAGGACATGAACGCCCAGGCTCCGACGCATCTCCTGGTCGTCCCCACGACTCACGTCGGCTCGTTGAACGATGCGAAGGACGTCGCGACGCTCGGAAGGCTGCTCGCTTTCGCGCGCGATGTGGCGCAGGACGCCGGGATCGCGACCAAGGGCTATCGGGTCGTGGTTAACACCAATCCGGACGGCGGGCAGACGGTATTCCACCTGCATCTGCACGTTTTGGGTGGCAGACCGATGAAATGGCCCCCGGGCTAGCCTTGCCCCGGCAGGACCCCGAAGCTAAGTTCGTGTGTCTCTACCCACTTAGGAAACTCAAGTCTATGCCGGAAGTCATCATTCACGATGACGAGAGCTTTGAGCGTGCGCTCAAGCGCTTCAAGAAGAAATGCGAAAAAGCAGGAATCCTCGCCGACCTGCGCAAGCACCGTCACTACGAAAAGCCCAGTGAGCGCAAGAAGCGCAAGATGAATGCGGCGCGCCGCAAGAATCGCAGGCCGCGCTACGCGTAAATGGCTGCTCCAAGCTTAGCGGACCGGCTGCGCGCCGCGATGAATGAATCCAGAAAGCAACGCGATCAGGCGCGCACCCTCCTTCTCTCCACGATCCTCGCAGACATCAAGAACCGGGAAATCGAGTTGAACCACGCTCCCACCGACGATGAGACGGCGGAGGTGCTGCGGCGTGGCATCAAGAAGCGTCGCGAGTCGGTCGAGGTATACGAGAAGGTGGGCCGCACCGAAGCGGCCGCCACCGAGACCGCCGAGATCAAGGCACTCGAGGCCTTTCTTCCCGCCGCTGTGCCTCCCGAGGAGATCCGGGCAGCAGTGCGCGAGGCCATCGCGGGCGGGGCGAAAGACATGGGCAAGGTGATGGGCGCCGTCATGCCGCAGTTCAAAGGACGCGCGGACGGCAAACTCGTGAATCAGATCGTCCGCGAGGAGCTGGCGGCATCGACCAAGTCTTAGAGACGCTCGAATTTCCCCAGGCTCTCGCGCGGGTGGCCCAGCACGCCGCGGGGCCCCTGGGTGCGGCACGCATCGCCGCGCGACTCCCCGACACGAATGCCGCGTCGATCCGCGACGCGCTCGCGCAGGTCGCCGAGCTGGCGGCGCTGCTGATCACCGACGAATCGATTCGCGCCGAGCCGGTTCCCGACATCGCACAGTCGCTCGAGCTGCTCGCGGTCGAGGGCAGTGCGCTCGACGCGTCGCCGTTCGCGGAGCTGACGGTCGCGCTCGCCGCGATGCGCGTTGTCGCGGCCGATCTCAAGCGCCTTGGCACGGCGCACGGCGCACAGCGCACGCTTTTGCTCCGAGTCGACCCACCCGCCAGAGAGCTCGAAGCCAGGCTCGTCCAGTCGATCTCTCCAGACGGGCAAGTGCTCGACGGTGCGTCGAAGGATCTCGCACGCGCGCGCCAGCGGGTCCGCGAAGCGCGCAAGCACGTCATGGACAAGCTGGGCGCGATCCTGGGAGCGCTCGATCAAACCGAGCGCGCGCCCGACGCCGCGGTGACGCTGCGCGGCGGGCGCTACGTCATCCCGATCCGCTCGACCGCGCGCTCGCGCGTGGGCGGCATCGTGCACGACGAGTCGGCGACCCGCAGCACCGTCTTTGTCGAGCCGCCCGAGATCATCGAGCTCGGCAACGAGCTGCGCGCCGCGGAGTCCGCCGAGCAGCGCGAAGTGCTGCGCGTGCTCCGGGATCTGACCGATCTACTGCGCCCGCATCGCGCAACCATCGCCGCCGCGTGGGAGATGTGCATCGCGTTCGACGATCTCTGCGCGCGGGCGCGGTATGCGGTGGAGGCGAACGGGTTTGTCCCGGAAATTGGCGGGCATCTCAAAATACGCGGGGGACGACATCCGTTGTTGTTGGGGGAGGGGCGCAGCATGCTGCGCCCCTACTCTTCAGACCTCGTCATCCCGTTCGACCTGGATATGCACGCCGACGAGTTCACGATTCTGGTCTCGGGTCCGAACACCGGCGGCAAAACTGTGCTGATCAAAGCCGTCGGTTTGCTCGCCTTAATGGCCCAGAGCGGGATTGTCCCGCCGATCGGCCCGCATTCGTCGTTGCCCGTCTTCAGCGAAGTCTTCGCCGACATCGGCGATCGCCAGTCGATCGCGGCCAGCCTGTCGACGTTTTCGGCGCACGTCGCCGTGCTGCGCGAGATTCTCGCTGGTGCAGGCGCAGGCTCGCTCGTGCTGCTCGACGAGATTGGCAGCGGCACCGATCCAGCCGAGGGAGGGGCGCTGGCCGCGGCGACGCTCAAGACGCTCACGCGGCGGCGGGCAATCACCCTCGCGACCACCCACCTGGGGGCGCTGAAGCAGCTCGCCGCCGAGACGGTCGGCATCGTAAACGCATCGCTGCAGTTCGACGCGGAGACGCTGACGCCGACCTATCGGTTACTCAAGGGCGTGCCAGGCAGGTCATACGGGTTGGCGATCGCGCGGCGGCTCGGCGTGGCGGAAGACGTGTTGGCGGAGGCGGAGCGGGGCGTGCCTGACGCCGAGCGGACGCTGGACCGCTTGCTCGCGTCAGTGGAAGCCCGGGGACGCGAGATCGAGGCGCGCGCCGCTGAGCTTGAGACACGCTCAGCTCAGCTGGACTTGGAGCGTCAGAATCTCGCCAACCTCCAAGCCCTCGAAAACGAGCTTCACCTGCGCGAGAAGGCGCTCGACAAAGA
>QHUZ01000105.1 GCA_003223395.1 Gemmatimonadota bacterium
TTGAACTGCTCCTGGAGGACTTCGTCCGCACCGCGTGGGCCAAAGGACTCCCGGGCAGGATGGTCCTGTTCAAACACGCACTGCGCAACGCCCTCCCCCCGATCGTCACGGTGGTCGGCCTGCGGTTGGGCCTCCTGGTCGGCGGCGCGGTGATCACGGAGACGGTGTTTGCGATTCCTGGGCTCGGGCGCCTGATCGTGCAGGCGGTCAACCTCCGCGACTATCCGGTGGTTCAGGGCGGCGTGCTCCTGATCGCGCTGGCAGTAATCGGTATCAATCTGCTGGTCGATATGATCTACCTGATGCTCGATCCCCGCATCCGGTACGCCTGAGTGTAGACCGTGCGCTGGAAGGCTCTCCTGCGGTCTCGATCCGGGGCGCTCGGCACTGGAATCGTCGTGCTCTTCGTTGCGACCGCCGCCCTGGCGCCCTTATTCGCCCCGGCCGCTCCGACCACGCAGAACCTGCGCGGGGCGCTGCGGCCGCCCGGCCAGAACGGTTACATCCTGGGCAGCGACGAACTGGGCCGGGACACCCTCTCTCGCATCATCTACGGCTCCCGGATCTCGCTGGCCATTGGGGCCGCCTCGGTGACCCTCGGTGTCGCCTTCGGGGTCCCGCTCGGCGTGGCCGCCGGGTTCCGAGGCGGCCGCCTTGACCGCGTGGTGATGCGCCTGGCCGACATTCTGCTGGCCATCCCGCGCATCCTGCTCGCCATCGTCGTCGTGGCGACGCACGGCATCGGGCTCTGGACCTTGATCGTGGCCATCGGCTTTCCCGACGTGCCGATCTTCGCACGCCTGGTGCGTGGTTCCACCCTCACGATCAGCCAGATGGAGTACATCACCGCGGCGCGGGGCCTCGGTTCACCCGATTACCGGATCATGTGGCGGCACATCATGCCGAACCTGATCGGCCCCGTGACGGTGCAGGCGACATTTTCGATGGCCTCCGCGATCCTGACAGCCGGCGGCCTGAGTTTCCTGGGCCTGGGCGTCCAGCCGCCCACCCCGGAGTGGGGCTACATGCTCGCTCAAGCGCGTGCGTATATGCGCGTCGCGCCGTACCTCATCACGTTCCCGGGACTGGCGCTCGCGCTGGTTGTGTTGGGCATCAACCTGGTGGGCGACGCCCTACGCCAGGCGTACGATCCCCGCTTTCGCGGGAAGGAAGCATGAACCACGCTCAACAGCAGATCGAGGAGGGATATCCGTGACTACCGCGGAGCTGCGCATCAAAACGCGCCTGGTGGTGATCGACGAGGAGGTACGCAAGACGGTCCTCGAGGTGCTCGAGCGGACCCCCTACTACGCCGGCCCGGAAACCGCGGCCTTCGAAGCCGAGCTGGCGGCGTATTGCGGCGTGCGGCGCGGGGTCGCGGCGAACTCCGGCACATCCTGCCTGCTGCTGGCCCTGCTGGCCCGGGGCATCGGCCGCGGCGATGAGGTGATCCTTCCGAGCAACACGTTCGTGTCGGTCCCTGAGTGTGTGCTGTTCGCCGGCGCGACGCCAATCTTCACTGATGTGGAATCCGACGGCAACCTGAGCCGTGCCATCGTGGAGCGCCACCTGTCCCCCAGGACGCGGGCCGTCATCCCGGTGCACATGTTCGGACATCCGGTGGACATGGACCCCATCATAGACCTCGCCCGCGAACGCGGTCTCTACGTGATCGAGGACGCCGCACACGCGCTGGGCGCCAGGTACAAAGGGCGGCGCGCAGGGTCGCTGGGCCACGTGGGTTTCTTTAGTTTCGCGGGGAAGTCCATCACCGTGTGCGGCCAGGCCGGAATGGCCGTCACCAACGATGCCGCGCTCGCGGACGCTATGGCCGGTCTCCGCGTGCATGGGTGGGACCAGGAAGTCGGCAACGTCTGGCATGTTGCAGAGCGAGTGGGCCTGAACCTCCGCACCAGCGAGCTGCACCCTGCAATCGGCCGGGTGCACCTGCGCAGGCTCGACGGGTGGACGGAGACGCGGGCCAGCCACGCCACCCGATACACTGCCCGGTTGAGCGCGGGCGGCGCGCCGGTTGTCCTCCCCACCACCCGGCCCGATCAGGAGCCCGGATGGCTGCACTACGTGATCCGCGCGCCACGGCGCGATGCGCTGCGAGCATTCCTGCGCGACGAGGGAATCGAGACCGGCGTCCATTACCCGGTGCCACTGCACCTCCAGCCGGCGTTTCAGGCATTCGCTCCCGATCCGTCGGCCTTTCCCGTTACCGACGCCATGGCTGCGGAGATGCTGACACTGCCGTCACACCCCTGGATGTCCGATCATGACGTCGACGTCGTCGCCGACGCTGTGCTCTCCTTCTATCGTCGATAGGAGTGGCGATGGGCCGAAAGCACGACACCGGATTGCCGTGGGTGGACCGCAGCGTGGACGTTGACGGCGTGCCTGTGCACTATCTGGAGGCAGGCCGCGGTGAAACCCTACTCCTCGTGCATGGCGGCCTGGTCTGGTGCTCGGCGGAATTGACCTATGGAGCGGTCATTCCGCTCCTCGCCAGAACGTTTCGCGTCGTCGCCGTGGACGTTGTCGGATTCGGGCTCACCCCAGGCCGGGAGCCTGACGACTTCAGCGCCCGGGCGCAAGGTCGCTTCCTCGTCCGGTTCCTCGAGACGATCGGAGGACCCGCCCACATCGCGGGAAACTCGCACGGCGGTTGGCTGGTGCAGTACCTCGCCCACGAAGTCCCGCACTTGATCTCGCGGATGATCATCATCAACAGCCTCAACGGCACCTCACCGATTCCGGACGACTATCCGCTTCCCAGGGACGTGGAAGCGCTGCCGTCGAACGAAGGCGTTCGGCGCGACCTGCTGGCGTTCTACGTACACAAGGAGCTGGTCACAGAGCAGCGCGTGCGGCGCACGTACGACCTGACAGTGCGCAACTACGCGTTCGCCCGTGCCCGGCGGACCTACCTCGGTGAGACACCCGCCCAGTGGAACCGCAACCTCCTCTACCGTGGGCAGCACATCGCAGCGTATGCGGGAGAACTACGGTGCCCGGTTCTCCTCACGTGGAGTCGCGAGAACACCGGGGCGAGTCCCGCCGACGCCACAGCCTTCCTCAACCGCCTCCGGGATGGAGATCTACACGTCTTCACCAACGCCGGACATCATGTCATGACAGAGCACCCTGAGCGGTGGTCGGCGCTAGTCGGCGATTTTTTGCTCTCACCACGATAGGCTGGATCCGAACCCACGAAGTCGCACCTGGGAGTGGCCTGAGACCATCCGGAGGATGAGCAGGCAGGGACGTCGTAAAGGGTACTCGGGTGTGGAGAGCGCCGTTTCATCGCGAGGGGGAGAGGATATGTCTACTAGCCGCCATGATTCCGCAAAAAGCGATCGGTTCGCGGTGAGCCGTCGTGAATTCTTGCGCCTGATCGGAGGCGGAGCGGGACTCATAGCCGCGAGCCGCCTTCTCCCGCTTTCCGCGACCCGCGCCGCGACGCCAGGTCAGGCTGCGACGCTCATTGTTGCGGCCAACTTCGTGATCAAGAGCCTGGACCCGGCCCGGACGATCGAGACGACGAGCGAGATGGTCAACCACGGGACGTACGACTCGCTCGTCACATTCGACGGCGAGGATCTCAAGACCCCGGAACCCTCCCTCGCTACAAGCTGGAGGGTCTCCAACGATGGGAAGATCTATACGTTCACGATACGACAGGGCGTAAAATTCTCCAGCGGTAACCCGCTGACGGCCACAGATGTCAAGTGGTCGCTCGACCGGATCCTGAACCTCAAGGCCAACTCACTTTTCCTGCTCGACGGAGTGGAGGATGTGCTCGTCCTCGATCCCCTGAGGGTGGCAATCCGGATGAAAGCACCAAAGCCCTCGATCCTACCGATCCTCTCAAGCCCCAGCCTGGGCATCCTGGACAGCAAGCTCGTCACCGAACAGGGGGGCGACGCGACCGCTGATGCTCGGGAGAAGGACAAGGCCGAAAGCTACCTCAACGCCCGCTCCGCCGGC
>QHUZ01000003.1:0-13076 GCA_003223395.1 Gemmatimonadota bacterium
GATCGCTCGGGTAACAGTGCTTCCCTTCCATAATATTCCAGCCGAAGTTGACGCCGCGGCCGCGCAGCACTGCCGTGGGCGCGACGTCGACCTCCTCGTAGCGGTCCTGCCCGACGTCCCCGATGTACAGGTCCCCGGTCTGGCGATCGAATGAGAAGCGCCACGGATTGCGGAGGCCGTACGACCACACCTCCGGCGCGGCGCTCGGGTCGTTCGCGAACGGATTGTCGGCGGGAATGCTGTAGCCGCTCGCGCCGCGGACATCGAGCCGCAGCAGCTTGCCGAGCAGCGCGAGCTTGTTCTGACCATTGCCAGCGGTGTCACCGGCACCGCCCCCGTCGCCCGTGCCAGCCCACAGCATGTTGTCGGGCCCGAACTGCAGCTGGCCGCCGTTGTGATTGGCGTTCTGCGGATGCGGCACTGCGAGGGTCGTATCCGCGGTCGCCGCGTCGGCGCTGTCGGGATCGCTCGACACGGTGTAGCGCACGATGCGGATGTCGCCGGCGGAATTGGTGAAGTAGACGAAGAAGCGGCCGTTGGTCGCATACTGCGGATCGAACGCGACACTCAAGAGCCCCCGCTCACCGCCCGCCGCGATCTTGCCGCGGATATCGAGGAAAGGCCTGGTCTGGATCGTGTCGTGGTGCAGGACAACGATGCGACCGGCCTGCTCCACCACGAACAGCCGAGCCGTGTCGCCGGGCGCCGCGCCCAGGAAGACGGGGCTCGAGAAGTTGCCCACGAGGGACAGCGTCGGCACGCCCGGTGGCGGCGGTGGCGGGTTGTCGAGGAACCTGTTACAGGCAGTGACAAGAAACAGACACGGTATCAAGACTCGCATAGGCCTTCGTCTCCCTTCATCCGAGGACGACCTCAACGCCTTCCTGTCGGAGCCGGCCGAGGAGCCGCGCTTCGATGCGCGCGCGCAGCGTCACCACACCATTCGTCTGCTCTTGATGCAGAATCTCGGCATCTCGATGCAGTGTCGCCAGTAACTTGCCATCAGTCACCGGGACTCTGATCTCCGCGATGGGGCGCAGTGCCTGGGCGGAGGTGCGGAGCGCGCGCCTGAGATCCTCGACGCCACCTTCCCGCACCGTCGACGTC
Source organism: Gemmatimonadota bacterium (assembly GCA_003223395.1). Taxonomy (GTDB): domain Bacteria; phylum Gemmatimonadota; class Gemmatimonadetes; order Gemmatimonadales; family GWC2-71-9; genus 20CM-2-65-7. The sequence continues at coordinate 1,108 of QHUZ01000003.1, forward strand.
AGCACCGCGTGCGGATACCGTTCGCGCACGAACGCCAGGAACGCGTCCCGGTCCGGCAAGAGATCAGCCTTGTTGAAGACGTGAATCACGCGCTTGGGAGAGACGCTCGTTGTTTCTGTTTCGACGACGTCGAGCTGGTCTTCCCAACCTGGGTGTGAGGCGTCGATCACATGCAGCAGCAGGTCCGCATCTTCGGCTTCCTCTAGCGTGGCCCTGAACGATGCCACGAGATGGTGTGGCAGCTTGCGAATGAATCCGACTGTATCCGTCAGCCGATAACGATATCCTTCGCCGACATCGACTTCTCGCGCCAGCGTATCCACCGTCGCAAACAGCCGATCTTCGATGAACACGTCGTGCCCCGAGAGCGCCTTCAGGAGGCTCGACTTCCCGGCGTTCGTGTAGCCGACGAGCGCGGCCGTCGGCAGATCGCGCCGGCCCTGGCGTTGATTGGCGCGATGCTCGGCGACGTCTTTGAGCCGCTTCTTGACCACTGAGATCTTGGTGCGAATCCGGCGGCGGTCCGTCTCGAGCTGTGTTTCACCGGGTCCGCGGAGCCCGATGCCGCCGCGGATACGCGACAGGTGCGTCCACATGCGCGTCAGCCGCGGCAGCAAATACTCGAGCTGCGCGAGCTCCACCTGGAGCTTGGCCTCGCTGCTACGCGCCCGTGTCGCGAAGATGTCGAGAATGACCTCGGTGCGGTCCATCACCCGCACCCCGATATGCTGCTCGAGCTGTGAGCCCTGTACCGGCGTGAGGTTCTCGTCGAACAGCATCAGCGTCGCGCCCGCGGCGGCGAGCGTGTCCTTCAGCTCTTCGACCTTGCCCTGGCCCAGGTAGAAGTTGGACGTGGGCGCTTCGATGCGTTGGATGGCCCTGCCGATGACCTGCGCGCCGGCCGTATCCGCGAGCCGCTCCAGCTCCTCGAGGTGCTCGTCCACGTGCACGGCATCGTCGGAACCCTTGCGGGGGGCGCCGACGAGAAATGCCCGTTCTACGGGTGACTGAATCTCAATTAAGCGCCGAATAGTACTGCTCCCATCTCGCTTCTCCCTTACGGAATCAGTTTCCTGAGTGGCACTTTGCCATTGCTCTGCAACTGTACCCTACGCTCCCCTATGGGTGTATCCAGTATCACAGCACCGGTAATGCCATAGGGCAATGCTTGCGATTGCAGCAATGAGCGGGCCGCCGCGCCCACCCCCGCCCACGTAAACCGCACGGGCATGACCACCTGGCTATGGTTTTGCGGGGAGAGATCCAGGGGTTTGTCTATAAGGGCTTCCCCGAAGTCCGTGCTGGCCAACTCCAGGCCAACTTCGAGCCGCGTGCTGCGTAGCCGATACTCGTTGGGATTGTAGACATCGAACACGAGGTCGAGCGTGCCGCCACTCAAGCCCATGCCGGTGACGTTGATTTGCTTGAGCTCGATTTGCGGGTTTTCGAAATTGAGCGCATGTCGTAGTGTCGCGCAGTTCGATACGGCGACGCCGACGACGGCGACGCTCAATACGGCGACGCTAGCGTGTTTGTTCATATCCGCTAACATAACGCACCCATGGCTAACGAGCCGCTAGTCCTGCTGGCCAACGCCGACGAGTGGCTGACGCAGTCGCTCGAAAGCGTGCTGACGCAGGGCGGGTATCGGGTCATGAGCACCATCAAGCGGCAGCAGGTGCTCGAGCTGGCCCGGCGTCATCAGCCCGACGCTATCCTGCTCGACATGGGCCTCGACCAGCGCGTCAGCGACAATCTGGCGCTGTGCCGGGCGTTGCGTGCCGACATCACGATTTCCCGCGCGACCCCGATCATCCTGATGACCGCGGGCCCGGCGTTGCGCGCGCAACAGCTCGAAGCGTTGCGTGCCGGCGCGTGGGAGCTGCGCGGCGATCCGCTCGACATGGAAGAGTTGATCCTGCGGCTCGGCGCCTACGTTCAGGGAAAGCTCGAAGTCGATCGCCTCGGCGGCGAGGGGCTGGTCGATCACGCGAGTGGGCTCTACAACGATGCGGGGATCAACCGGCGCTCGGAAGAAATGGCGGCGTTCACCGCGCGCCAGGGTCTGCCGCTCGCCTGCGTCGTCTTTCAACCCGACGACGGCGTCCTCACCGTCGGTGCGGCGGACCGTCTGGCGCAGGCATTCCGCCGCGCGGGCCGCATCTCCGATGCCGTGGGCCGCACCGGTCCCGCGGAGTTCACGGTGTTCGCCCCGGCGACGGATGAGACGGGTGCGGAGGGACTCGCCCAACGCATCACCGACGCGGTCTCGCGGAGTGCTGCAGTGAAGCTGCGGGTGGGCATCAGCACGGCGACGGCGCTTCCGAAACGCCCCTCGCGGGGTTCAGCCGCCACCAACCTCCAACCTCCGCCAACTTCGGTAACCGACCTGCTCGAGCGGGCGCGGCGCGGGCTGCACTAACTAGGGCCGCCGCTGCGACCCGCTCTTCCTCGCCCCATGCGGACCGCTTTTCCGCGGGGCGGCGCGAGCCCCTGAGCGCCGCTCGGGCACGATCGGCAGGTCGAGGTCGAAGAAAAACCGCGTCCCCTCCCCGATTTGCGATTCCACCTGCAGCTCCGACTTCATCGCCGACGCCAACTGGCGACAGATCGCAAGCCCCAGGCCCGACTGCGAAAACAGCTGGCCGCTCCGGCCCACGTCGTTGCGCAGCGGCTGAAACAGCGTCGTGAGCCTCTCGGACGGAATGCCGCGGCCGCTATCGCGCACCGCAAACCGGATCCGCTCGGAGCCGTCCTCAGCCTCCTCGGCGCCAAGCTCCACGGTGCCCTCATCGGTGAACTTGAGCGCGTTGGTCGTGAGATTGAGCAGGACGCGACTGAGCGCGACCGCATGGCCCAGACGCTGGTCGCGCGCGGGGACGACGAGGTGCACGCTGAGCCGCTTTGCTTCGGCGATGGGCCGCACGATATCGTGCACCGATTTGAGGATCGCGGTGACGGAGAACGGCGCGGGACCCGGCTCGACGAGCTGATCGCCACCCTGCGCAAACTCGAGCAGGTCGCTGGCGACCGACGAGAGCCCGAGCGCCGCCGTATAGATCAGACCCAGCTGGCGTTGCTGCCCGTCGTTGACCGGGCCGGTCTGGCCGCGCTGCAGCGTCTCGGCGAGCACGAGGATGGAGGTGAGCGGCGAGCGGAGATCGTGCGCGACGTCCATCAGCAGCGCAACGCCGTCGGTCCCCGAGAGCTGCTGGGCAAAGGACTGGGCCCAATCGGGCTGAATCGTGACCCGCACCCGCTCCATCGCGCTGAAGAGCGGCAGCAGCTCGGTGTCCGATAGGCCGAGCTCGCGCCATCCCTCCACAGTTTCGCTGCGCAGCAACTCGAGCAGGCGCCGGCCCAGCGACGAATGAATGCGCCGATCGACCTTGGGTGACACCGGCACGTCCAGCCGCACGGCGTACCACACCTGGTGAATCGCGGAGGCGACCAGACCCGCCAGGTCGGCGACTTCATCCTGACCGGTTGAGCGCGGGCGCTTGCCCCAGCTCACGAGCATGGCACGAATAGCGTTGCGCAGAACCTTGCAGGGGACGCAGCGCACATCCGCGCCAAACGGATGCGGCGGAATCGAGTTGCGCGGCTGGAACGCAGGCGGCCCGGGAGTAATGCGTTGCGGAGGCACGGGCATGGTACACTAGGGAGTTAACTCAGTTTCATCAAGAGGTTTCCCTACGGTGCGATCCACCCCTCGCGAATGGCGTAGCGCACCAGATTGGCGGTGTCATGGACGTTCAGTTTCTTCATGAGGCGTCCCCGATGAAACTCCGCCGTTTTCACGCTGATATGCAGGACCTCCGCGATCTGCTTCGTCGACTTGCCTTCGCCCACGAGCTGGAGGACCTGCCGCTCGCGCGGGGTGAGGTGCGACCCTTCCTCTTTCTCCGTGGTCGCGCACACGTCGACGATCGCCTGGGAAGCACCGGGGCTCACGTACAGCCGCCCGTCCCGCACTTCCTCGATGGCGTGAACCAGGTCATCGGCGCCCTGGCTCTTCTGGACGAACCCCCGCACGCCGGCCTTCAACGCCTCACGCACGAAGCGCGCATCGTCGATGCCGGACAGCAGGATGACTGTGCAGTCGGGCGCGAGACGCTGGATTTCGCGGGCCGCGTCCACGCCGTTCAGCACCGGCATGGCGACGTCCAGAATTGCGACATCCGGCATCAAGCGCTGGACGGCGGACACAGCCGCGCGGCCGTCGGGTTCATCGGCGACGACCTCCAGGCCGCGGCGCTCGAGCAGCGCCCGGAGGGCCTGGCGCAGTACCAGATGATCGTCGGCGAGTACGAGCCGGAGCGGCATCCTTAATACTTCTGTCTCGGGGGCAGTTCCGCAACAACAACCGACTACGAAGCCTTTGCCTGACGCTTCGTTGGTGCGGGGACGGGCGTGCTGCGCCGCGGCGGGCACGGCGGCAGCTCGAGCACGAACCAGAAGCGCGTGCCCCAGCCGACGCGGGCCTCGACGAGCAGCTCCGAGCCCATCGCTTCGACCAGCTTGCGGCAAATCGTCAATCCCAATCCCGTCTGCGAGAACAGGCGTCCCGCCCGGCCGTTCACTTTCCGCATCGGATCGAACAGCGTCGCCAGCGTCGCCGGGTCCATGCCCCGCCCCGTATCGCGCACGCTGAACTCGATGTAATCCGTGTCCCGATCCAGCGCTACGACCTCGACGTGGCCCTGATCCGTAAACTTCAGCGCATTCGTGGTGAGGTTGAGCAGCGCGCGACTCAACGCGACGGGGTGACCGAGGCGCTGATCCATGGCGGGCGGCTGGAGGCGGAGCGCCAGCTGCTTTTCTTCGGCCATCGGTCGCACGATGTCCTGCACCGCCTCGAGCACGGACGTCACCGAAAACGCGACGGGCGCGGGCTCCATGAAATGCTCGCTGCGGGTCACGTCGATGATATCGCTCGCGACGGAATTCAGTCCCAGCGCGGCCGTGTAGATCAATCCCAGCTGGCGCCGCTGCACGTCGTTGACGGCGCCGCTCTGGCCGCGCTGCAGCGCCTCGGCAAGAAACAGAATCGACGTCATCGGCGAACGCAGATCGTGCGCCACGCTCCGCAGCAGCTCCACCCCATCCGCGCCACGCAGGTGCGCGGCGAACGATTGCTCGACGGGCTTGCCGATCGCGGTGCGCATTTCCTCGATGGCGCGCATCAACGGGTGGAGGTCGCCGTCCGGTGCGCCGCCGGCTTGCCAGCCGCGCACAATTTCCGCGCGCAGCTCGTCCAACAGCTCGCGTCCGAGGTCGGACTGGAGCCGAGTGTCGACGATCGGCTCGGGTGTGATCTGCGTTTCCAGGATTCGGGTCGCGAGCGCGATCAGCAGCGAGACAATCGCGGACACGCTGGGCGGGCCGGCGACATCCTGCTTGTAGCGGGCTACAACTCGATCAGCGGCAGCCTCGAGAATTTGCGTCCAAGTTCCTAGACGCGTGCCGCGCTCGACGCGCGGCACTGTGAGAGAGGAAACCCCTACAGACATGGCTTGGTGGACTTGCATCCGCGCTTTGGGGACTAGGGCTGGGCCTAATATCACACGCCGGGGGGTCGCCCGCTAGCGTCGATAAAACCCAGTGGTGACGCCACAAAATTGACCCCCAGGTCGGGGGACTGGGGAAAACCCCAGTTTCTCTGGTACCCCTCAGTGCGCGATTCGGGAAATCGTGAATGCGGCGACGGGAATTGAGACGAGGACTGCGAGAATCCGGAACGTGCGCTCGGCGTCGCCGCGCGCCGGCACGACGATCCGGTCCGCGGCGCGCAGGTTCAAGCGATCGATCGAATAGGCGCGCCCCAGGGCTTGTTGGATCTGCGCGCCGCTCCAGATCGTGGTCTTATCCCGCTCGACCCGAATGGCGGTCGCCTTCGCCCGTTGGGTCAGTCCTCCCGCCGCCGTGATCGCGTCACTGACCGGTTGCTCCGGCGCGAGTGCGTAGAATCCCGGTCGCGCGACTTCGCCCTCGACGAGGACCGTGACGAGCGTCCGCACGGTCACCACCGGATCACGCAGGTAGTGCCCGAGTGTCGATTGCAGTCGCTGCGGCAGCTCGGAGCGCAGCAGTCCGCCCAGCGGGACGACGCCAATTTGCGGCAACTGCAGGTCCCGGGTTGGACCGACCGTGAACGTATCCGACAGCTGCGGCTCGCCGTCGACATGGAGCAGCAAGCGGTCGCCGGATTGAAAATCGCCGTTCTCGAGCCGGAGCCGCACGAGGGCTGCCTCCCGCGCGCCGTCGCGCGACTGCTCGAGCCGAGCGAGGTCGGCCTGCAGCTGCTCGCGCGTCGCAAGCGCGAGGCCGCCTTGCTGCTGCACGGCGAGCAGGGAAATCGTGAGACTACACAACGAGAGTAGGGCCATCGTCTATTCCACTGTTACGCTCTTGGCCAGGTTGCGGGGGCGATCGACGTCGCAGCCGCGCAGGACTGCAATATGGTAGGCCAGGAGTTGCAGCGGAATGACCGTGATGATGGGAGACAGGAGCGGGACTGTCGGCGGAACGCGCAGCTGGTGCCGCACCAGCTTGCCCAGGTCGCCGTTGCCCTCCGTCGTGATGGCGACGATGCGGCCGCCGCGCGCTTTCACTTCCTGCATGTTGGAGACGACTTTCGCGTACACCTCGTCGTGCGGCGCGACGAAGACGACGGGCATCTCGTCGTCGATGAGCGCGATGGGCCCATGCTTCATCTCGGCGGCCGGGTATCCCTCCGCATGGATGTAGCTGATCTCTTTCAGCTTGAGCGCACCTTCCAGCGCGACCGGGAAGTTCACGCCGCGGCCGAGGTACAGGGCGTTGCGCGCCTCGGCAAACTCCTCCGCCAGCAGCTTGATTTCGGGCTCGAGGGCCAGCGCCCGCGCGACGAGTCGCGGCAGCTGCGCCAGCCCGCAGAGGAGATCCTGCCGCTGCGCCAGCGACAGCCCGCGCTCGCGGCCGAGGTACACGCCCAGCAGCGCCAGCGCCACGATCTGTGACGTGAACGCCTTCGTGGAGGCAACGCCGATCTCGGGACCGGCATGCAGGTAGATCCCGCCGTCGCACTCGCGCGCGATCGTGCTGCCCACGACGTTGACCAGCCCGATGACCCGCGACCCCAGGGCGCGAGCCGCCCGCATGGCCTCGAGGGTGTCCGCCGTCTCGCCCGACTGCGATATCGCGATGGTGAGCGTCCCGGGCAGCGGAATCGGCCGCCGGTAGCGGTACTCGGACGCGTACTCGACGGTCACCGGAATCTGGGTCAGGCTCTCGAGGATGTGCCGGCCCACGAGCCCGGAATGCCACGACGTCCCGCACGCGACGATCGTGATGTGGCGGATGGCGGCGCAGTCCGCCGGGGTCAGGTTGAGCCCGTTGAGCCGCGCCACACCCTCGTCGAAGACGAGGCGGCCGCGTAGTGTGGCGCGCACCGTCTCGGGCTGCTCCCCAATCTCCTTCTGCATGAAATGCCTGTAGCCGTTCAGCTCGATCGCCTCGAGGTCCCACGTCACGTCGTTCACCTCGCGCAGCAGCACGTGCGACTCGCGGTCGATGACGCGGTAGCTGTCGGGTGTGAGCACGGCGATGTCGCCATCGTCGAGGTGCACGATGGACCGCGTGTACTCGAGGATCGCGGCGGCGTCGGAGGCGACGAAGTATTCACCGTCGCCGATGCCCAGCAGCACGGGCGATCCCTGCCGCGCGACGACGATCTTCTGGGGATCGTCGGCGGAGATGACCGCGAGGCCGTAGGTGCCGACCACGTGCTCGAGCGCCGTGATCACGCGCGCCTCGAGCGAGTCGCCCGGCGCGTCCTCGATCAGGTGGGCCAGCGTTTCGGTGTCCGTCTCGGTCCTGAAGGTGTGGCCGGCACGTTCCAGCGCCGCGCGCAGCGTATCGGCGTTCTCGATGATGCCGTTGTGCACGAGGGCGAGGCGCTCGCCACAGTCCGCGTGCGGGTGCGCGTTGCGCGTCGTGGGCGGCCCGTGCGTCGCCCAGCGGGTGTGCGCGATGCCGCAACAGCCGGGCGCGGGGTGGCTCGCGATCAACGCCTGCAGATCGGGGACGCGGCCCGCGAGCTTGCGCGTGTCGATCCGATCCTCGGTCTGGACCGCGATGCCGGCGGAGTCGTAGCCGCGATACTCGAGGCGACCGAGCCCGCGCACCAGAATCGGCGTGGCGCTGCGCGTGCCACTACCCGTGTAGCCGATGATCCCGCACATATCAGTCCTTTTCCAGCCGTACGACGCGCAGCGCGCGCAGCGAGGTGGTCGACGATTCCGGATCGTTGGGAGGCGTCAGCAGGCCGAACTGCTCGAGCTGGAATTGCTTGTCGAGCAGCAGCCGCGCGATGTCTTCCACGCCCAGCAGGGCGCCGCAGCGTGCGCACCGCAGCCCGCTGATGCGCTCCGCCCCCCACAGCGGCACGGGATGCGCGGGCGTGCGCCGTGGCTCGCCGGCGACCGAGCGCGTGTCACAACTGCGGCAGTGCATGCCGGTGGCCTTCTCAAATTCCGGGCCGTTGCCCGCCGCACCCGGTGCGGAACGCCAAATCGCGGGCGGCGCCGCACTTACGCCCCGCGCCGTTCGCCGCGCCCTCGGGCATCGTGACTCGCCGCATCGCCCACGCCGCGCGGCTGTGGTCTGGGTGCATCAGTTCCGCCTGACCCCAGGCTCGGGTCACGACCCTAACTCCGCCACACATCGACACATTGCCCGTGGGGGCACCGCGCACGACTCCTGCAGCCAATCCGCACGGACCCAGCGGAGTCGCCGGACTATACCCGCAGGCCAAGCCGGGCAGCCCCGCCCCGAGAGGACACGCATGCATAGGAAAACGCCGTGGGCGCGCCCCGTCGGCGTCCTCTTTGCCAGCCAACAGGAGTGGACCAGTCGATCGCTCGCCAGCATTCTCGGGCCGCAGGGTTACCAGGTCCTCTCGAGCTTCACGCGCGCCCAGACGCTCGCGCACATCCGCCGCGCCCCGCCCGACGCAATCATCATCGACGAGCAGCTCCCCGATGGAGACGGTCACACGTTGTGCCGCGAGCTGTACGATCAGGACCTGATCGCTCCCAGCACACCGGTGTTTCTGGCGTTGTCGCGCGCGCCCACGCGCCGCGACCGGCTTGCCGCGTTGCGCGCCGGCGCGTGGGCCTGTCTCGGCGATCCCCTCGACGCCGAAGAGCTCGTCGCGATGCTGGGTGTGTACGTGCCGGCGAAGCTCGAAACCGACCAGGCACGCGCGACCGGCCTCGTGGACGAGAGCACCGGGATCTACAACGCGCGCGGCCTGAAACGCCGCGCCGAAGAGCTGGCCGAAAACGCGGCCCGGTCCCATTCGGCATTGAGCTGCGTCCTGCTGGCGGCGGACACCGAGTCGGGGACGCCACCGCTGGCGCTGATGCGTCGCATCGCCGCCGCGCTGCGGTCGACGGCGCGACATTCCGACGCGATCGGCCGCGTGAGCGAGAGCGCCTTTGCGGTGGTGGCCATCGATACCGATGCCGCGCAGGCACGGTGCCTGGCGCAACGCCTCGCCGCCGCGATCCTGGCGGAGCCGCCGACCGTGGGAACGCCGATCCCCACCCCGCTGTATTTCCGGGTACGCGCAGGGTTCGACGGGGTGCCCGACTTCCACAGCGCTGCGATCGATCCGGGGGAGTTGATGCTGCGGGCGACCGCGGCGCTCTACCGCGCGCGGTCCGATTCGCCGGAAGACTGGCTGCAGGGATACGAGGATGGCGGCAGCGCCGGCTGAGCCGACGGCGACGGCTTACAGCGCGCCCTGCAGGCGCCGACGCGCAATCCTCGTACCCCCGTCTTCAGTCGTCGTCCCGTATCCGGCCATGTAGCCGTAATACTCGCCGTACATCTGTCCCAGCCGCACGTCATTCAACACGGCGCCCACCACCCGGATCGGCAGATTTTCGAGCATCGCCACTTTGGTGCGCGCGAGATCGAGGTTGGTCGCCCCGGTGCGGAGGACCAGCATCATCGCACCCGTCATCGTCCCGAGTGTGTAGGGATCGACGCCCGCGCCGAGCGGCGGGCTGTCCACGATAATCACGGGATACATCGCGCGGAGCCGCACGAGCAGCTCCACCATGCGCGGCGACCCCAACAGCTCGGGGGACTCGCGGATCCGGCTGCCGCCGCCAATGAACTGCAGCGATCCGAACTTCAGCGTCTGGATCAGGCCTTCGAATGAGACGTGGCCGGCGAGGAAATCCGTCAGCCCCGGCCGGCGCACGGCGCCGAGGACTCGATGCAACGCGCCGCGGCGGGTATCGCCGTCGATCAGCAGGGTGCGCTGGCCCGCCTGCGCGCACGCGAGCGCGAGGTTCGCCGACACAAATGATTTGCCGTCGCCGGGTCCCGGGCTCGTGATCGTCACCACGAGCGGACCCGCGGTCCCGTACGCGTGGATCAGACTGAGCCGCACCCCCCGCATCGTCTCGATCACCAGCGCGCCGCTTTCATCATCTGATGCGCCGGCGCGCTTCTTCACGTGTGGCAACGCACCGAGAATCCGCAGTCCCATGTCGGTCGTCACTTGCGCCGGATACCGGACCCGCGGATCGAACCGATCGATCACCACCGCGCCGACCACTCCGAGCCCCAATCCCGCGAACAGACCCATGATCAACAGCCGCACCGCCGTGTTCTTGACGGGCGTCTCCGGCGCGACCGCGGCGTCGAGCACGCGCACGTCGGCGATACTGCTCGCTTCCGCCAGCCGCGCCTCGCTGTACCGCTGTTGCACGCTGGTAAACAGGTTCTCGGCAATGCTGACGTCGCGACGCAGCCGCGCGTCCTCGATCGCCCGCTGCGGAATTCCCTGCAGCTCGCGCCCTCCGGTCTCGAGCTGCGACGCGAGCCCGCGCCGCTGCGTCCCGAGCTCGGCGAGGAGGCCCCGGATCAGGCCGGGGATGGTCTGGTGTTCCAGCTCATCGATGTCCGTCGTCACGCGCCGCACGGCAGGATGGTCATCGGTGTAGCGGTACAACAGCGCTCGGCGATCCGCCCGTTTCGTGGTAAGCTCGCTCAGCGCCCTGGTGAGATCTGCCGACCCCTGCACGGCGCCAATGGCGGCGAGGCGCTCGGAGAAGCCCAGGGAATCCGGGCCCTGGGCCAGCAGCTGCGCGAGCGCATCCTGATCGCGCCGCAGCTGGTCTTCCTGGACTCGGCGAGTCAAGAACTCGCTCACCGGCGACGTCCGGGTCGCGGTCCCGGCGACCGGCTCGGCGGGCAGCATGATCGTGCGTACCCGGAAATCCTCGAGGGCCCGTTCGGCCTTGTGGAGGTTGGCCTCCGCTGCCTGCAGCTGTTCGTTCAGCAGCCGCGACAGTTCGGTCACCTTGACGCGTTTCATGTCCGTGGCGACGGCGACGTAGCGGTCCGCCACGGCGTTGACGGTCGCAGCCGCATCCGTACCGTTCGGACTGGTGAGCGCCACGCGCAGAAAGTTGCCGCTCAGGTCGAGCGTCACGTTCAGATTATCGGCCAACTTCTTGGCGGCGTCCCGCAGCGGACTCACGACGAACCGGACCTCGCGCCCGGGCGTCAGGACCGCCGTGGTCGGCGTCCAGATGAACCCGAGCGTTCGTCCCACCGGACTGCCGACGGCACCCTGTTCGAGCTCGGTTCCGTCCTCGCGCTGCAGATGGAACGTCTGGCCGTCGTGGTCTATGGTCAGGTGGTAGCGCCCGGGCGTGAATTGATCGGCGACGGCAAAGCCGGCAAGCGCGGGCAGGTCCCGTGGGCGCGCCTGGAGGTACAGGCGACGCTCGCGCGCGACCGCGTCGAGCACGACGTAGGACTTGAGCAGGTCGCCCCACGCGGTCGGCGCCAGCAGCTGATTCGCCCCGATCGGCCCCCGATCGGGCGTGCCGCGCGCCTCACTCGACTGAATCCAGATCGTCGCCTGCACGAGGTAGCGGGGCGGGAGCACGCGCGAGGCGCCG
>QHUZ01000003.1:13148-15313 GCA_003223395.1 Gemmatimonadota bacterium
TAGCGCGAGAGTGTAGCACCACGCTTACACCCGACCCGCGGACGGATCTAAACCTGTTGCGTACGCGCGACAGCGAACTTGACAACGCGGCCAAATCCATGTAAAACCATGGCTTGTCGCGCCACTCATTGCCCCCCCGACCCGGCTCGATCCGTGCCTCAGAGGTGCCCCGGCTCCAACGCAGGGCACGGAAGACAATGGCGTCACCTATATCCAACGGGCGCGGCTCGACACGCCGCCCCGCACGAGATGTTATCGGACTGGCACAGCTCACGCCCGAGCTGAAGGCGGGCATCAGTGTGCTGATCGTCGATGACGATCGGACGCTGCGAGAGAGCTGTGCGAGCGTGCTGCGGCACGAGGGCTATCAGGTCACCGTCTGCACGCGCGGCGAGGAAGCCCGCGACACGCTGAGACGGCAGAAGTTCGACATCGCGCTGTTCGATCTGTACCTGCCCGAGATCTCGGGGATGCGGCTGCTCCAGTTGTGCCTCGATGCGCACGACGACACGATCGTCATCATGATCACCGGGAACCCGAGCCTCGATTCCAGCCTTGAGGCGCTGCGCGCGGGCGCGTGGGATTATCTGCCGAAGCCGTTCTCGGGCACCCATCTCCAGATCCTGCTCGGCCGCGCGGCCCACTCGGTGATCGTCGCCCGCGAATCGTCCGCCATGCAGGCGCAATTCGCGCGGGAGCATGGCAACAGCGAGCTGATCACAGTGCTGGGCGCGGCGCCCTCGTTCCGCCAGACGATCGAGCTGGCCCGCCGCGTCGCCGCGACCAATGCGTCGGCCTTCATCACGGGCGAAAGCGGCTCGGGCAAAGAGCTGATCGCGCAGTTCATCCATCACCACAGCCGGCGCAGCAGCCGGCCGCTGGTCGCGGTGAATTGCGCGGCGCTCCCCGAGCCCCTGCTCGAGTCGGAAATGTTCGGACACTGCAAAGGCGCGTTCACCGGCGCCGTGCGCGACAAGCCCGGTCTGCTCGAAGCCGCCAATGGCGGGACGCTGCTGCTGGACGAGCTGGTCGAGATGTCCAAGCCGATTCAGGCGAAGCTCCTCCGCGTCATTCAGGACGGCGTCGTGCGGCGCGTGGGCAGTGAGTCCACCGACGCGGTGGTCAACGTCCGCTTCATCGCCAGCACCAACCGCAACCCCGAAGAGGCGGTCGCGGCGGGCCTATTGCGTGAAGACCTGTACTACCGGCTGCGCGTCGTGCCGATTCACGTGCCGCCGCTGCGGGAGCGCCCGACGGATATCCGGCTGCTCGCCGAGCACTTCCTCGCGCACTATTGGGCGCGCCATCGCGATACCGGCGCGCCGCTGCCCAAGGTCACCGACGCCACCGTGCGCGCGCTGCGGGCGCGGCCCTGGAAGGGCAACGTGCGCGAGCTGCAGAACGTCATCGAGCACATGGTCGTCCTGCTCGAGCCCGGCGTCGAGATCCGCCCCGAGGACATTCCGTCGCTCGGCGAGCAGCTCACCGCCGAAGGACCGGGGTGGAAACCCCGCGACGTGTCGACCGAAGAGCCGTACTACGCCGCGCGAGACCGCCTCATCGCGGAGTTTGAGCTCCGTTATCTCACCCAGCTCGTGAGTCGGGCGGGGGGCAACATGTCGCGCGCCGCACGCGCCGCCGCGGTCGATCGCACGACACTCTATCGTCTGATGGAGCGGCACGGTCTGCATCGCAAACTGCTGACGGCACCCGAAGAGGATTGAGTCGGGCGACGCTGTAGCAGGTCGCCCACGTGGCAAGTCTCCCACAAAACTGCTGTCACCCGCGTGCGACAAACGAAAGCGTCGCGACGCTAACCTGTTGATATGAGCGGACGTGCCGAGCCCGCACTCAGGGCATGGCGTCTGCAAGCCGTGCGCGGGCATGACGAGCGTTCGCCTTTCTCCGAGCCCCGCCCTCGCGCGCCACGCGCGCGACATCTCCTCCGCGACACAGCCGGCATTTCACGACGCGCTGTGCCGCGCCCTGAATGTGATGGTTGCTATGCTGGGCCTCGTGGTGACGGCGCCGCTGATGGCGGCGATCGCGGTGGCCATCAAGCTGACATCGCCCGGACCGATCCTCTACACGCAGACGCGGATCGGACTCGATCGGCGCGCGCGCGGCCAGCCCGCCGGGAACAAGCGGCGCAGCACGGACGGGGG
>QHUZ01000034.1 GCA_003223395.1 Gemmatimonadota bacterium
GCTGAGCTTCATCCTCTCGCGGCTCGTATTCCTGATCGTCGAGGTCGTCGCGCTGGTAGGCTTCGGGTGGTTGCTGTTCGGTGTGGCGGTGCGCGGATCATTCGTGACGCTGGCCGGGATCACGATCCTCGGCTCGTTCTCCTTCGCCGGACTGGGGCTCCTGGTGGCGAGTCGCGCCAAGACGATCGAGGGTGTCTCGGGATTGATGAACCTGGTAATGCTGCCGATGTGGATCCTGTCGGGGACGTTCTTCTCCTACGCCCGTTTCCCCGATGCGATGATCCCGTTCGTGAAGGCGCTGCCGCTCACCGCGCTCAATGACGCCTTGCGCGCGGTGATGATCGACGGCGCCGCGGTCACGAGCCTCGGCACGCCGCTGGCGATTGTGGGGGCCTGGGGCGCCGTGAGCTTCGTGGTTGCGCTGAAAATCTTTCGCTGGCGCTAGGATTCTGGTCGAAACAGCGCGGCCAGTCTTCGCAGGAACCCCCCGAACACTCCCTTCACCGCGGCCTGAAACGCGCCGGCGGAATGAAACCGCTCGGCGGGGTCGCTGCGCAATGCGCGCCGCAGCACGTCTTCGAGCTCCCGCGGCACGTCCCGCCGCTCAGCGGACAACGGGGGCAGGTCATCGGTGGTCTGTTTCGCGAGAATCTGCTCCGGCGTCTTCCCGCTGAAGGGCGGGCGTCCCAGCAATACGAAATAGGCGACCGCCCCCAGGGAATAGAGGTCGGCACGCTGGTCGACACGCTCGCCCAGGAGCTGCTCCGGTGCCGCGAACTGCGGCGCGCCGCTGCGGGAGGTGGCACCACCGAAGCGGGCGCCGCCGCGCAGCGCGATCGCGAGTCCGAAGTCGGTGATCCGGAGCCGGCCGTCCGGCTCGATCAGCATGTTTTCCGGCTTCAGGTCGCGGTGAATCAAGCCTACGCCGTGGGCGTGTTCGAGCGCGGACAGCGTTTCGTTGAGCAATCGCTCGGTCTGCTCCAAGGAGAAGGTCCCGTGGCGCTGCACCACCTGCGCGAGGTTCGATCCCGGGACGAATTCCATCGTGTACCAGGTCAGGCCGGCGCGGCCCATAATGTCGAGGACGCTGACGATGTTCGGATGCCGCAGCCGCGCCGCGAGCTGCGCCTCGCGGCGGAAGCGCTCTACCACGCCGGGATCCGCGGTAAGCGCCGGATGCAAGACCTTGATCGCCACGTCCCGCTCCAGCGCGAGGTCGCGGGCGCGGTAGACGCGGCCAAAGCCTCCGGCACCGATCTCCTCCAGCAACTCATAGTCGTCACCCAATGCGCGCCGCAGTCGGCGCTCGAACCCCGACTCCGTCACGGTCGGCGCCGCAGCGAGCACCTGGAACGTGCCCGCGTCACTCACGAAGTCCTCGAGCATTTCCGTCGCCGTGTAATAGCGGTCTTTCGGGATGCGAGACAGCGCGCGGATGATCACGCGCTCGACGGCCGCCGGAATCGCCTGGCGCAGCTGGCGCGGGGGGACGATGCGCGCGGGATCCGGGTCTGGCGGATTCCCGGTGAGCGCGGCGTAGATGTTGGTGGTGATGCTGTACACGTCGCTGGCCGGCTCGCCCGCTTCGCCGGCGCGGACTTCCGGCGCCATGTACGCGGCGCTGGGGTCGTCGGGCTGCATCGGCGGGAGGTAGGGCAGGCACCAGTTCGAGTAGCGTAGATCGGTGATGACGCCCTGGCCGCCGGTGTTGATCATCAGCGTCGAGGGCACGATACGACGCATGATGATCCCGCGCGCATGCGCGTGCTCGAGCGCGGCGAGGAGATCGCGGATGAGCGACATGCATTGCGGAATCGGCCGAGGCCCGCGTCGCAGGGCGTCCGCGAGGCTCTCGCCCTCGATCCAGTTCGCGGTGCGATACGCGAACGACGCGATCTCGCCGGCAGCATAAACGTGCCGGATGGCCGGATGGTCGAGCTGCGCGAGCGTTTCGGTCTCGCGCATGAACCAGGCGCGTCCCGGCGCCTCCGCCGCGAGATGCACCCGGATCGACACGGGCCGCTTCAGCACGCGATCCCAGGCGTGATACAGCGCGCGGTCCGACGACAGCGCCACCAGGCTGTCGAGCCGGAAGTCCGGTTCGAGCGCGCGCAGGGCGTCGTCGAGCAACCCTGCCGGCGGTGTCTGCGCGGCGGCGCCGGTGACGGTCGTCACATTCGCAGGTGTCGAACGACGGTCGGGCGTGGTCACGGGCGAGTAATGTAGTCGGTGGTTTCGGCTGGCACGAATGACCCAGAGCGAGCAGATTCAACGGGATGGACAGCGAGCACCGCCCGATCCGGCATCAGGTCGAGCGCCGCGTGCGGCCGGAGCGGCGCTCGGGACTCGATCGCCGCATCACCGAGCGCCGGCAAAAGAAGACCGCGGTCCTGGTGGAACGGCGCGGCCTGACGGACCGCCGCGGTCGCGTGGAGCGCCGCACATTCGGGCCGCGGCGCAAGCTGCGGGACCGGCGTGGCTCCGGCCTCACGATGGACGACCTCACTCCATCCTGACTTTCACGACCGCCCAGCCGTCGTGGCTGCCGCGCGCGTAGCGCGCATCCCACAAATAGATCGCCTTGCCGCTCGTATCGACCTCGGCCGCTAAAAACCGGGCGAATTGAGCCATCGCGCGCCCCTCATGCGTCTGCGTGATCGCGCGCTGCACGCCGGGGGCCCGCAGGTGCCGCGGCTGCTGCCAGTCGTCGCCCACGATCGTGTCGGTGCTCGCGTACATCGCCTCCCAGGTAAACGGCCGGCCCACATTGGTGAGCGCCGCCCACGACACCCCGCTGCCGAAGCGTCGCTGCGCCACTTCGTGAATCGCTCGCTTCCGGCCTGCCGCGACAGCCGCTTGCGCGCCGCTGTAGACGACGAGTAGCAGCAGCGCGAGCGTCGCGGCGCGCTGCCGGCCCACGGGACCAAACCAGTAGCGGATCCATCCGACCGCCGCGGCGACGCACACGATTGCGTACACACCAAGGACCCACGTCGCGACGAGATCGTGGGCGCGGACCACAAAGAAGGTGATGGTGCCGCCCACCACGAGCGACGCGGTGAGCGGTGTCCAGTGGCGTTCCGCGCCCCACGCGAGCGCGACGAGCGGCACGAGCCAGAAGAACGGATCGACAATGGCGACCCAATCCAGGTAGTACCACGTGCCATTCCATGGCAGAAACGGTCGCCAGCCGTAGGAGCCCTGCCAGTCCATGTAGAGATGGCTCAGCACGGCTGCCGCGATACCTGCCGCAAGCCATCCCCACGCCGGCACGGCAACCGCGCGACCGCGTCGACCGAGGTACCAGCGTGCTATGCGCCAGCCGGCTCCGATGAAGAGCGTGAGGCCGACGATTTCCACGAGAGCGCCGACGAGTGAGTGCGTGATGCCGCGATGGAGCACGAGGTAATCGGCACGGGTGCCCGGTAGTCCCATGAGGAGCTCGCTCAAATCGGGCGTGTTCGCCGCCACGATGCCAAGCAACGCGGCGCGCGGCACGTGACGATCGGCGACGGAGCGCATCAGCGCGGCCCCGACGAGCGCGTGGGCGAGGTTGTCCATGCTACACGATGCGGGAAGACCTCGCGACACGTCCAGCGCGACCGTAGGGGGAAGGGATTTCAGTACATCGGGCGGGGCTGCGGCAGGGACCGGGCTTCGCGCTGTCCGCCCGGTCAGGTGTTCTCAGTTACGTGAGAAATCGACCGTTACCACGATTGCGCTCGGCTTTGACGTCGGACGCTCCGTGGAAATCTGCGCCACCGTCGCGACAGCGTGCTCACTCTGAATTCTGGAATTCGTAACCGCCTGCCGGACAGCGCTCAGGGCCTGGAAGCCCTGGCGCGTATCCACGACCGTTGCGGTGGCTTGCAGTGTGCCACGGGCTTGGGCTTCTGCATTCCGCCCCACGAGCGTCAGCGCTGCGACCACGAAAACCGCTACGAGCCCGAACCGCATTGCCTGCTCCCCTGAGTGAGTGCCGTTGGATTTCGGCTTCCCACTAGGGCAGGCGCCGTGCCCAGCAATTGTAACGACGTAACGATCTATTTCACTGCTGCTTGCGCGATTACGCGCGTCCTGCTGCCGTTTCCAAAACCGTCAAGAATTCTGACACCCCAGTTCAGTTGCATTAGCTAACTCGAAGTCCTATTTTGGCTTCCGTTGTTCCAGCCTCTGTCGTCAAAAAATTAGACAGCGCACAAGAATCTGGCGGTTGGCATAAGCCTTGCCTTGACGGCCATTCCGAAGGCAGGAGGTGCCGAATGGCACTCCTACTGACTAAAAGCTCGACACCAAACACAGGAGTTACGCAATGCGTATCACGAAGCTCTCCCTGGTGGTTGCCGCCCTCGTCCTCACGGGTACGGCCCTCCAGGCCCAGTCGAACAATGCCAGCATCACGGCGACGGCGAGCGTGCAGACGCCGATCAACGTGCTTGGCGCGCAGCAGTTGAACTTCGGGAACGTCTTCCCGGGCGTGAACAAGACGGTCAACGCGACCGACCTCACGAACGGTGGCCGTTTTGACGTCACCGGCCAGGCGAGCACGCCGGTTACCCTGTCGTTCACCCTTCCCGCGACGCTCTCGTCCGGCGGTAACACCATGCCGATCGTGAGCTATACGGGTGTCCATGCGCTGCTCGCCACGCAGGTTGGTGGTGTGGCGTTCTCGCCCGCAGCGGGCGCGACGCCGACCCTCAGCGGTACCGGCGCGCTGTTCGTGTGGGTTGGTGCGCAGGTGCAGCCGGCGACGAACCAGGTGGCTGGCGTGTATACTGGTTCCGTCGTCATGACGGTGGTCTACTAAGCGACTGGCGTTTGGCGTCGAGCTGATGGCGCGCCGGCAGGGGATGCAAATTCCTCTGCCGGCGCTGTCGCAAGGAGATGCCTCAAACCTATGAGACGCGAATCGTGGATCGTGATGGGGACGATGCTGCTCGGCGTGCCGCTCGTGGCACAGGGCAAGCCCGTCACCGTCACAGGCATTCGTAGCGTGACGTTCGGTGCGGTACTGCCGGGTGTGCCGCGCGTGGTGCTTCGCACCGATCCCGCCAACAGCGGCCAGTTCGACATCAAAGGACCCAAGGGTAACGTGCTGTTGTCGTTCGTCCTGCCGCTCACCATGACCGGACCAGCGGGAGCACAGATGCCTCTGACGTTTGGAGCCAGCGACGCAGGCTACTCCCAGACGCAGTCGATCGGGAGCCAGGTGGGATTCGATCCGAAGCAGCCGTTCACGGCGGCGATGCCGAACAATGGCCGCGCCTCGGTGTTCGTCGGCGGCACGGCCAATCCGGCCACGAACCAGCGCGCCGGCGCCTACACTGCCACGATCATCCTGAACGTGACGGTGCTGCCATGATGCGGGCGCTCGGTCTCGCCGGCTTGCTGGCGCTCGCCGGCGCGTCGCTCACCGCCCAGGGCGTGATGGTCGCCCCGCACGCGGTGTTCATCGACCACAGCCGCGGCAGCGGATCGGTGCTCCTCTACAATCCGGGCACCGAGCCGGTCGAAGTCTCGATCTCGACCATCTTCGGCTATCCGACTACGGACTCGAGCGGCAACATCAAGCTCAACACCATCGAGAATCCCGACTCGACCGTGCCGTCTGCACTCGCATGGATCCAGGCCTTTCCGCGGCGGTTGACGGTGGCGCCGAAAGAGCGTCAGACCGTGCGCCTGCTCGCCCGGCCGCCCATCGGACTCGCCGACGGCGAATACTGGCTCCGGCTGGTGATTGCCGCTCAGGCCGGCACCGTGCCGATCACCGGTGTATCGGACACGACGGCGATCCAGGTCGGCCTCAAGCTCGAGGTTCGGACGATCATCGGTGTGAATTACCGCAAGGGCGCCGTTATGACGGGCGTGGCGCTGTCGAATCTGCGCGCCCAGGTCGTCGGCGACTCGGTCATCACGCGCGCGAGGCTCGAGCGCCGCGGTAACGCCGCTTTCATCGGGATGATTCGCGAGACGATCGTCGACTCGACCGGTGCGGTGCGTGCGCAACGCATCGGGGATTCACTCATCACGGCGTACCAGTCGCCGATCGGCGTCTACTTCACGATGGAGCCGCGGCTCGCGAGCGCGATCCCGGCGCCGGGACTGCCACGCGGCCGCTATTGGCTGCGCTACGAAGTCGTCGCTGAGCGCGAGGATCTCGATCCCAAAGTCGTGCTGAAGGCGCCGGCGGTGCGCGATTCCGTCCAGCTCGTGGTTCCGTGAGAAAGATCCTGCTGCTCGTCGTGTGGCTTGGTCTGCCCGGACGTCTCACGGCGCAGTCTGGGGCGACCGTCTCGGCCGACGCCGTCGTCGTGACGGTCGGCATGACGATCGCGACGCTGCAGGACTTGAACTTCGGCACGGTCATCAAGGGCGTTCCGACGACCGTGCTGCCGACTGCCGCGAACGCGGGTCAGTGGCAGGTGAGCGGTAGTGCCAACGCCTTCGTGATCATCAACTTCACGCTGCCGACACAGCTGACCAATATCCAGGCGTTGCCGGGCTCCACGATGCCCATTTCGTTCAGCGCGGTGTCGGCAATCTGGCGTCGCTCGACGAACAATCCTGTAGGTGGCAACGTGTTCAATCCCGCGGTGGGGGCCGTTGGTCGCCTGGGTCCGCCTCCGAATTTCAACATGTACGTCTGGGTGGGCGGCACCGTGAACCCCCCGCTGACGGCGAAGCCTGGGATTTATCAAGGGAACGTCATCGTTTCCCTGATCTACCAGTAGGCCATGCTTGCCTTGCTGGCGGCTCTGACCCTCGGTGCCGTCGCGCCTCAGGACACCACCCCGGAAGCGGTCGTGATCGAGCTGCGCATCGGTCGCGTCACGGGCACGACGGTGCAGGCGTATCGCGTGCGCTCCGAGGTGCTGCTGCCGCTTTCACAGTTCTTTCAGCTCGTCGAGGTCCGCCATCGGCTGACCCCGGACGGCCGGCTGGAAGCGACGGTCGATCCCGGCAACGTCCGCATCGTGATCGATCCGCGCAGTGATTCGATGCAGTACGGCGCGCGCCGCGTGCGCATCGAGCACGAATTCATTCGCTACGAGTCCGCGGAGCTCTACGTCGGCAGCGAGCGTCTCGGTGACCTCCTCGGCGTGATGTTCGCCGTCGATTGGTCCGATCTCACCGCCACCGTCATCGATCCGGGCAGCCTGCCCATCGCGCGGCGCTTGCGGCGCGAAGCTGCACGCGAAGCCTATCTGCGGCGCCCCGACGGCATGCGCGCCGACCTGACGCTCGGTCTGCAGCGCCCCTCGTGGGACGGCGTGGTGGTCGATTATTCGCTCTTTTCACCGTCGAGCGACCCGCTTGCCGGATCGACCTACGGATTCGGTCTTGGCGCCGACGTCGGCGGCGGATCACTCGAGATGCTGGCGCAGAGTGTCGGTCCGGCGGAGCAGGGTCGGCTCCACATCGATGGCTCGTGGACCGGCGTGTGGCGCGAGAACCGCTGGGTGAAGCAGCTGCGGTTCGGCGATGTGGCCTCCACGGGCCCGCGCTCGCGCGCGCTCGAGGGCGTCTCCATCACCAATGCGCCGTTCGTCCGGCCGTCGCTCATCGGTTCGCTGCGCTACGGCGGCAGCCTCGAGCCGGGATGGTCGGTCGAGGCGTATCGGGGCGGCGATCTCGTGGCCTACGATTCGGCCGACGCCTCGGGCGGATTCTCCATGGCGCTTCCGGTGCGCTACGGCGAAAACCCGGTCGACTTCGTCGCCTACGGGCCGTTCGGCGAGATCCGCGAATTCAACCGCACCTACCGCGTGCTGAGCGAGCTGCTGCCCGCCCGCCGGTTCGAGTATGGGCTGTCGGGAGGCCGCTGCCCGCAGCCGTCGTTCATCTGCAATGCGACGACGAATCTCGATCTGCGGTTCGGCGCCACCGCGCGGTGGACGGTGCAGGGTGGACTGGATCAGTACTGGCGCGACTCGCTTCCCGATCGGACGCATCCCTACGCGGCACTCGTCGGGAATCCGAGTAACGCCTGGGCGATCCAGAGTGAGGTGGTGGGTGCGGGACTCGTGCGAGGCGCGCTGCGCTACGAGCCGTCCGTCGATCTCCGGCTTGAAGGGGAGTACGTGCACTTCACGCGGGATTCGGCATCGGTGCTCGCCGTGCCCGGTCGCCGCGCGCAGTGGACCTTCACAGGCTTTTTCCGCCCCAAGACGAGCCAGGGATTCTTCTTCTTTGAGGGGCGATTCGAGCGCATCAGCACCGACGCCGGCGCGTTGACCCGCACCCGCCTGGGCGCATCACTGCAGACCAACGAGATGCGGTTCCTGCCCTACGTGCGTACCGAACATGGGCAGACCACGACCGGGCCCAGCGGTGTGAACAATCGGGAATATGCGGGTCTTGCGACGTTCCTGATGCCGCAAGCCCGCTGGGGCAGGTTCCTGAGCCAGACGTTGGTGCGGACGAATGCGGAGATCGAACGGCAGGCTGGACTCGTTTCGTGGTCGGCCTTCGCCGCGCACCCGCTCGCGCGCGGCGTGC
Organism: Gemmatimonadota bacterium; assembly: GCA_003223395.1. Taxonomy (GTDB): domain Bacteria; phylum Gemmatimonadota; class Gemmatimonadetes; order Gemmatimonadales; family GWC2-71-9; genus 20CM-2-65-7. The sequence continues at coordinate 8,500 of QHUZ01000034.1, forward strand.
GTGTCGAAGTCGGCGCGAATTGGCTGCGCGGCGATGCCGGACTTACCTACACCGTGACCGTGACCTCGTATTTCTCGGCCCTGCGCGCCGTCACATCGATGATCGCGCCTTCGGGTCAGCCCGCCAGCGCCACCCAGTTCCTCCAGGGGTCGGTGCTGTGGGATCGGCGGACCGATCGACTGGGCGTGGCCCCTGGGCCCTCACTCGAACGGTCCGGCCTGTCGGGCCATGTGTTCATGGATCTCAACGCCAACGGTATCCGTGACGTCGGCGAACCCGCGGTAGCGGACGCGCGCGTGCTGGTCGGCTCGATGTCGGCTAACACGGACTCGAGCGGCGCCTACCACGTGTGGGATCTGGTTCCCTTCGAGCCGGTCATCGTGAGTCTCGACTCGGTGTCGCTGGATTCGCCGCTGCTCGTGCCGCTGTTCGCGCGTACGAGCATCGTCCCCGGGCCCAATCGGTTCCGCAGTCTCGACATCCCGGTGGTGGCCGCGGGCGTCATCGAGGGCCGCGTGCTGCGCAATAATGCCGGGGTGGGCGGCGTGACGCTCATCCTCACCGATCGGCGCACCGGCACGGGGCGCAGCCTCGTCACGTTCAACGACGGTGCCTTTTATCTGATGGGTGTGAAGCCGGGGGACTACGAGCTGCGGGTGGACGAGCAGGTGCTCGATGCGCTCGCGGTGGACGCGGAGCCGGTCCGGTTCAGCCTCGCACCTACGGCAAACGGGATCGGGCGATCGGATCTCGAGGTGCGCCTCAAGTCGAGGTTTTAGCCGCTTCGGCCACCTGCCGGAGCACTTCCTCGAGTTTCGCGAAATCATACGGCTTCACGAGCGACGGTACACCCGCGTCCCTCAGCAACGACGACGTGTCCGCCGCGAACGTGTCGCCGGTCGTGAAGATGAGGCGCTTCACCATCGCCGGATGCTCGCGGCGCAGCCGTTCCAGAAACTCGCCGCCGCTCATCCCGGGCATGCGGACATCCGAGACGATGACATCGAAGCGCTCGCGCCGCAGAACCCGGAGCGCGTCGCCGCCGTCTTCCACCGCGATCACGTGCATGCCGCGCCGTTTGAGGAAGCTCACCACGGCCCGGCGCAGGCCTTCTTCGTCGTCGATCAGCAGCACGGAAAGCGCGCTCCGCGCGTCCGATTCGCGTGCTTCTGCTGGTATCTCCATGGGTGGCGGCGTCGACCGTTGCCGGGTGCGGGCATCCCGCGGTAGCGCGACCGTGAACGTCGCGCCGCTTCCCGGGACGGAGCTCACCGAGATCCGGCCGCCATGGTCGTGTACGATTCCGTAACAGATGGACAGGCCGAGTCCCGTCCCCGCGCCTTCCGGCTTGGTCGTGAAGAACGGATCGAAGATTTTTTCCTGGATGTCGGCCGGGATGCCCGGGCCGGTGTCGGCGACCTGGAGCTCGACGCCGTCCTCGCCGGCGGCCATCGTTCGAATCGTTATGACGCGCCGGCCACTCACCGTGATCAACGCCTGCTCGGCGTTGATCAGCAGATTGAGCAAGAGCTGCTGCACCTCCGCGCCGTTGGCCCACGCCTTGGGGTTCGCCTCGTCGAGCTCGAGATTCACGGTGATGTTGAGCGTGGTCAGATGGTACGAGCGCAGCGCGAAGGTGCGGCGGACGATTTCGTTCAACTCCACGAGGGTCCGCTCCTTGCTTCCGGCGCGTGCGAACGCCAGCAGGTTCGACGTAATGCGGCCGATGCGGGTCGCTTCGTCGTACATCATCTGGACGGTCTCGCGGTGATCGGGCGCGAGCTGATCGAGCAACAGCGTCTGGGCGAAGCCGGAGATGATGGCGGCGGGGTTGTTGATCTCGTGGGCGACGCCGCTCACGAGCTGGCCCATGGCGGCGAGCTTCTCGGCCTGCTGCAGCTGCGTTTGCGTGCGGCGCTGCTCCGTGATGTCGCGGACGAGGACCAGAACTTTGGGGATCCGGCCGCCTTCGCGCACCGGTGCGAGCAGGACCTGGCCGGTGCCATCGGTGCCGTCGGGCCGCTGAAACGGCACCTCGAAACGCCGCAGCTCGCCATCGAATGCCGCGGCGAGATTCTCTCGCGCGATGCGCGCTCCGGGTCCATCGAGCCATCCCAACGCCGAGCGCCTGCCGCCGCTCTCCCGCACATCGCCCGCGGACGCGTTGACGAGGGCGCGACCGGAGGAATTTTCATCGAGCACGTGGCCGTCGCGGTCCACCACGGTGATGGCGTCGGGGACCGCCTCCATGAGCAGCCGGAGGTTGCGCTCGGCCGACGCGGTCGCGCCGAGCGAGCTCATCAGCGAACGGGTCTGATTGGCGACCTCATCCTCGAGGATGTGCGCATACCGGCGCGTCACGCCCAGGGAGTAGAGCACGCGGGCGGCGATGATCGCCATCCCGATGCCGATCATGACGGCGGCGTCGCGTTCCGGCGGATTCAGGACGGCATCGATCGCCATTCCCGTGATCGCGGCGAGGCCGATGACCAGGGCAATGAAACGCGCGGCGGTCGACTCGCCGGTCGTCTGTCGGCCACGCTGGAGGTGCTGGGCGTAGTCGGGCGCGACCGCCGCCGCCGCCGCAATGAGCAGCAACCCGACGTCCCACGTGAGATCCAGGGGGCCGCCCGCGTGATAGGTGCCGCGTAGCGCGACGACGGCGTAGACCTGATCGCCGATGACAAACAGAATCGCGGCCGGAAGCACGAGGGCGGCCGTTGCGGCGGGAAAGACGGGCCGGCGCAGCATCTGCATCAGGATCATCCACAACACCGCGATCGCGCTGATCGACCACGCAATGCTCGTGACGAGTGCGGCGGCGGGTACCTGCGCGCCTCCGGCCAGCAAGGGCTCGAGGAGATATTCATACGCGAGGGCGCCGACGGTGAACGTCACGAGCACGGTGTCGAGGATCAGCTCGGGATCGGAGCGCCGCGCGGGTTGGCCCCGCATGAGCGTCGTGAGACCCACGAACAGGCAGGCATAGAATCCGAGGAATCCCACGTCCGCAACCGACGGATACGGTGGGCCGCCGCGGACGAGATCGTAGAAATTCCACGCGAGCTGACCAGCGAAGAACGACGCACACCCCGCGCTGATCCATTGCCACGCGCGGCGCTGCTCGGACGTTGTGAGGCCGCGGGCGGAGGCGAAGCAGGCGAACGCGGCGAAGCCGGCCGCCCAGGTCCAGCACAGATCGCTGATGATGGTGAGCGTGCGCCGGTCGCCGGCCGGGAATGCGTACAGGAGTACCATCGCCACGAGCGATACGGCGGCGATGCTGACCAACACGCGAGCGGGCCGGCTCAGCGGCATCATCTCAGGACACCCGGGCCTAAATTATCCGCATTATGTTTGCCCGCCAATGAACATGCTCGGATGGATGGGTGCGCCCGAGGAATCGCTCGCCCAATGGGACGACTTCGTCGCGCTCGCCGCGGCGGTCCGCGCGGACGGGCTGACGCGCACCCTCGTATGCGGCATGGGCGGGTCCAGTCTCGTCGCCGACGTGCTCGCCCAAACGTTCGGCGCGCGCCAGCTCCACGTCCTGGATAGCACGAATCCGGAAGCCGTGCGCGCGGCTGGCACGCCCGCCGATCTGGCCCGCACATTGTTCGTCGTATCCAGCAAGTCCGGCAATACCGTCGAGACGCTCGCGTTCTGTCACTACTTCGCGGCGCGCGCGCGGCCCGAGCAGTTCATCGTGATCACGGAGACGGGGAGTCCGCTCGCCGGGATCGCGCAGGCTCAGGCGTTCCGGGCGGTTATCCCCCATCCGCCCGACGTGGGCGGCCGCTACTCCGCGCTCACGGCGATCGGGATGGTCCCCGCGGCGCTAAGCGGGCTCGATGGCCGCGCACTGCTCGAGCGGACGCGGCGGGTTGACGTCGCAGCGGCGCGCGCGCTCGGTACCGCGATCGCCGATCGGGCGAAGCAGGGCCAGGACAAGTTGCGCCTGAACCCGCCACCCGCAATCGGTGCGCTGGCGTATTGGATCGAGCAGCTCATTGCAGAAAGCTCAGGGAAAGATGGACGCGGCGTCGTTCCGATCGTGCAGGATCCGATCCGCCGCGCGTTACCCGATTCGCAGACCGCCGGTCCCGAGATATTCGCCGCCGATCCGCTCGATCTCGGCGCGGAATTCCTGCGCTGGGAGTACGCGACCGTCGCGTTATGTGAGGGGATCGGCGTCAATGCGTTCGATCAGCCCGACGTCGAGGAGGCGAAGCAGCTCGCGAGGGTTGAGTTGAATGGTCCGGGAGTAGGGGCGCAGCATGCTGCGCCCCTACCCACGCTGATGCCGGGGCAGCTCAGAAAGCGGGCTCGCGCGGGGGACTACGTCGCCATTCTCGCCTACGTGCCGCCCACGCCGGAGATCTTCGTGCAGCTCGAGGAGCTGCGGGCTACCTGGGGCCAAACACTTGGTTGCGCGACGACACTCGGCATTGGTCCGCGCTACCTCCACTCCACCGGTCAGCTGCACAAGGGCGGACCCAATACCGGCCTGTTTCTGGTGATCACGACGGATATCGGTGAGGACCTGGCGATCCCGTCGATGAGTTGGACATTTGGCGAGCTGCATCACGCGCAGGCGCGCGGCGACGTCCGGGCCCTCCTCGCGCGCGGCCGGCGCGTCGCCCACGTGCACCTCAGGAGCACTGCGGAGCTGTCGCAGCTGAAGCCGTGACGGCGTTCATCTTTCATCTCATTCCGCATACCCATTGGGACCGGGAGTGGTTTCTCCCGCGCGCCGCATTTCACGCGCGTTTGATCCTGATGTTCGACGAGTTGATCGACCGCCTTCAGGCCGACTCTGCCTTCCGCTCGTTCCTGCTCGATGGCCAGACCGTGCTCGTAGAGGACTACCTGCGCGCGCGTCCCGAGCGGGAGGGCGACGTCAAGACGCTCGTGAAGACGGGACGTTTGCAGGTTGGTCCGTGGTACGTGCTCGCCGACGAGTTGATCCCCTCGGGGGAATCGCTGATCCGCAACCTGTTGCTCGGCACGACGGACGCCGAGCGCCTCGGTGGCCGCCTTGATGTGCTGTACTCCCCCGATGCGTTCGGGCATCCCGCGGTGCTGCCCACGCTCGCGCGGGAGTTTGGTGTGAAGTACGGCGTCCTGTGGCGCGGCCTTGGCGGCGAGCCCGGACAGGAGGGCGATGTGTTTCGCTGGCGCGCGCCCGACGGGCGGGACGTCCTGCTCTGGCATCTCCCGCCCGACGGCTATGAAATCGGGGCCGCCTTGCCCGGCGCCGGAGCGCGGCTGCCCGACATCTGGACGCAGGTGCGCGCCACGCTCGTGCAGCGGGCGGCGGGGAAGCACATCCCGCTATTTGTCGGGGCCGATCATCACGCGCCGCATCCCACACTCCCGCGCCTGCGCGACCTGCTGGCCGATCTCGAGCCCGCGAGTGCGTTCCGTCTGTCGCGTCTCGATGAATTCTTCCAGGCGGCCGAGAGCACGCCGGCGAAACCGCTCGCGGGCGAATTGCGGTGGTCGTACGGCTACACCTGGACGCTGCAAGGCGTGCACGGCACGCGCGCGCCGCTCAAGCGGCGCCACGGACAAGTCGAGCTGTGGCTGGAACGCCTGGCCGAGCCACTCGTCGCGCTGTCCCGGCAGGCAGGGGGTCGCGATCGCCGGGCGATTCTCGAAATCGCGTGGCGCACGCTGGTGCGGACGCAGTTTCACGACACGATCGCGGGATGCACGGCCGACGCTGTTGCTGCAGCGGCCGAGCATCGCCTCACCGCAGTCGCCGCGTATGCCGCCGAGCTGACGCGCGGCGGACTGATGGACCTCGTGGCGCATGACCCCGACGTCCAGCGCGAGCGGGCGGATGGGAGCAAGCCCCAGCTGGTGCTGTGGAATCCCGTGCCGCGCGCGCGTGGCGGCGTCACCGTCGCCGATGTCACGCTGTTTCGTCGTGACGTGTTGGTGGGGCCGCCGTCGGAAGGTCGGCTGCCGCGCCAGGGCGTGGGCTATCGGTCCCTTGCGCTCTACGGACCGGGGGAGGGGCGCGCGATCCCGGTGCAGGTACTCGCGCAGCGCGTGACGCAGGAGCGAACCGACGCGGCGCGTCATTACCCGGACCAGGACGAAGTCGATCAGGTGCGGATCGCGTTTCGCGCGCCGCCCGTGCCCGGGCTCGGTCTCGCGGCCCTGACGTCGGGCGCCGCCGCGCCACTGCCGCGGACTGAGGACGCGCGCGTGCGGGGACGGTCGCTCGAGAATCGCTTCGTCGCGGTCACGCTCGAGCCGAATGGCGCCCTGACGCTGCTCGATCGGCGCCGGAACGAGCGCTATGGCGAGTTGCTGCGCCTCGAGGATGCCGGAGACGCGGGGGACGCCTACACATACTGCCCCCCGGCGCGCGACCGCCTCAAGCCGAGCCGCGGTCCGATCACGGTGCGGCGCCTCGCGGCGGGTCCTTTGGTCGCCGCGCTCGAAGCACGTTGGGAGGTGCTCCACGGAATCGACGCGCGGCTCGACGTACAGTTATTTGCCGACAGTCCAATCGTCCGCCTGACCCTCGACATCGAAAATCGCAATCGCTACCACCGGCTCCGCGCGCGCCTCGTCACCGGCCTCGCCGGCGTACCGGCGACCGCGGGCGCTGCGTTCGGCGCGGTCGAACGGAATGCCGTGCGCGTTGATCCCGCGGCGCACCCACGCGAGACGCCGGTGCGCACCGCGCCCGCGCAGCGCTTCGTGGCCGCAGCCCGCGGCGGGCGCGGCCTCGCCGTGCTCGCGCCGGCGTTCTTCGAATCTGAATGGACGGCGAAAGGCGATTTGCTCGTCACGTTGTTGCGCGCGATCGGCGACCTCTCACGCGCCGATCTGCCGACTCGGCCGGGCAACGCAGGCTGGCCGACGGCGATCCCTGCGGCTCAGTGCCTGGGGACGAGCCGCATCGATCTCGCGATTGTGCCGGTGACGGCGAGCGAAGTCGATCGCGGGGACGTGCTTCCCCAGCTGTGGGAGGAGGCATTCTTGCCGCTGCACGGGCTCTGGTTGCGCGACGCCGGCACGCTCACCCCGGCGCCGGTGAACATCGCCCTCGAGGGCACGGGGCTCGTGTTCTCATCACTCAAGCCCGCACAGATCGGTTCGCCGATGGTACTGCGGTGTTACAACGCCACGAACCGCAAAGCGGCAGGCGCCTGGCGGTTCGGGAACGGCGTGAAGACGGCGCATCGGGTCCGGGCCGATGAACGCGAAGCCGTCGCCCTCGTCCTGGAGCAGCGCGGCAACATCGTGCGGTTTGTCGCCGAGCCGCATGAAATCGTGTCGATTCTGGTGACGTGATGCAGGAACATCATTTTTCGACGCGCCGGACCGCGCGGTTCTTCACGCTGGGATCGCCCGAGCGGAGTACCGATCTGTGGATCGTCTGCCATGGGTACGGTCAGTTGGCGTCCCGTTTTCTCGAGCGCTTTCGTCCGATCGAAGCGGAACAGCGCTGCATCCTCGCGCCGGAGGGCCTGTCCCGCTTCTACCTGACCGAAAGTCCCACCGAGCGGCGCGTCGGCGCGAGCTGGATGACGCGAGAAGACCGGCTGCAGGAGATCGACGACTACGTCCGCTATCTCGACGGGGTGTACGCCAAGATCGTCACACGCGACGCGCGCGTGACTGCGCTCGGCTTCTCGCAGGGCACCGCGACGGTGTGCCGCTGGGCCGCGCTCGGGTCGTCGCGCATAGATCGCGTGATCGTCTGGGGCGGGGAAGTACCGCCCGACCTCGATCTGAAACGGCTACGCGTTCCCCGACTAACACTCGTGCACGGGACCCGAGACGAATTCTTCACACCCAAGATCATCGCGGCCACGGAGTCGCGCCTGCGCGAGCACAAGATCCCCTACGACTTGATACCGTTCGAGGGCGGGCACGAAATCGACGCGGCGACGCTGCGTCGGCTGATTTAGCGGCGCAGGTTCGGATCCAACACGTCGCGCAGCGCATCACCCAGCTGCGTGCAGGCGATCACCACCAACACGAGCGCCACGCCCGGCGCGGTCGCGACCCAGGGTGCGTTCACCAGCGTGTCGCCACCGGACGCGATCATGTTGCCCCACGAGGGCGTCGGCGCCTGCACGCCAAGGCCCAGGTACGACAGCCCGCCCTCGAGAATGATTGCGTTGCCGATGCCGAGGGCGGCGGCAACGATGACGGGAGTGAGCGCGTTGGGGAGAATGTGGCGGGCCAGGATGCGGAGGCGGCGCGCGCCGACGGCGACCGCCCCTTCGACGAATGGACGCGCGGCGAGCGATCGCACTTCGCCGTGCACCAGCCGGGCAATGCCCATCCATCCCGTCAGCCCCAGCACCGTCACCACGAGTGTCGTACTCGGCTGCCACAGTGCCGCGAGTAACAGGAGCAGCACCACCCGGGGCACCGCCAGCGCGAAGTCGGTGAGTCCCAGCAGCGCCAGGGACACAGGCCCGCGCCAGAACCCCGCCAGCGCGCCGACGACCACACCCACCGCGAGCGATATCAACACGGCCAGCACGCCGACACCCATCGAGATGCGCGCGCCGTACACGAGCCGCGTCCACACGTCCCGGCCGAACCGGTCCGTGCCGAGGGGATGAAAGACGCCATGCGGGTCGCTCGACAGCGGTGGTATGAATCGCGTCGCGACGATGTCGTGTTGCCCGACGGGATCGCCGTTCGTCACGAGCGGGGCGGCGAGGGCGCACACGACGACGACGAGCAGGACGAGAAAGCCGAACGCGCCGCGCCGGTCCCGCAGCAGCCGTTTCACGACGGCGCGCTCCCGCCCTGCGCACCCCGGACACGCGGATCGACCCATGCAGCCAGCACGTCGGCGATCATGTTGCCGGCGACGACCAGGACGGCGCTGATCGCCGTCGCGGCCATCACCACAGGATAGTCGCGGGCTCGGACGGCCTCCACGAGCACCCGACCGACACCCGGCCACGCGAACACCGCTTCCACGAACACGGCGCCCGAGAACAACGCCGGGAGCGACAGACCCAGCATCGTCACCACCGGCGTGAGCGCGTTGCGCAGCGCATGATGGCTTACGACGCGCCGCGGTTTCAGTCCTTTGGCGTACGCCGTCGTGATGAACGGCTGGCTCAGCGTCTCGAGCATGCCGCCGCGGACGAATCGCGCGGCTCCCCCGATCCCAACGAGTGTCAGCGTCGCCAGCGGCAGGGCGAGATGTCGCAGGCGATCGATCACCCAGCCCGCGCCCTGCAAATAATCGGAGTCCAGGCCGGCGATTCCGAACGCCGGAAGCACCCGCGCCCAATACGTGAAGAGGAGGACGAGCATCAGCCCGAGCCAGTAGCCCGGCATCGCGAACAGCGTGACGGTCGATACGGAAAGCAGCGTATCGAGTCGCGATCCACTTCGAGCCGCCTGGACGGCGCCGATCGCGAGACCGATGAGGTAGCTGAGCAGCAACGACAGCGCGATCAGCCAGGCGGTGTGGCGCCACGCGGCGGCCAGGAGCCCGCGTACTGGCCGGCCCTTGGCAATGCTGTTTCCCCAATCGCCACGCGCGAAACGACTCAACCAGGTTGCGAACTGCGCCGGCAGGGGACGGTCGAGCCCAAGCGCCGTCCGCTGGTCCGCGCGCTGCTCAGCCGTTGCGGCCGGGCCGAGCATTATGTCGCTAGGATCGCCTGGTGCCAGGTGCAACAAGAAGAACGTGAGCGTCACGACGCCGAGCACGACGGCAATTCCGGCGAGCAGACGATGTCCGAACCGGGCGAGCATCGCCGGGAATCTCGCGCCACCCCTCGTGCCCCGCTAGAATCCGTGCGTGTCGCGCGTGGTCGTGCCCATGCTGCTGGCGATGGCAGTCCTGATGACGTGCGCTTGCGGCGACGAGGCCGTGCGCCGCGGCGGCACGGTCTTGTTTGCCTCCGGCGCCGATCTCCAAAGCATCAACCCGCTGCTCACGCTGCACCCGCTCGCCCGTCAGGTGCAACGCTACGTGTTGCTCATGACGCTCGCCCGCTACGACTCGCTCCTCGTGCCCAGGCCGTACCTCGCGCGCAGCTGGCGCTGGTCGGACGGCGGACGCGCGCTGACCTTCCGGCTGCGGACCGACGTGCGCTGGCACGACGGCAGTGCGACGACAGCGCGGGATGTCGTCTGGACGCTGCAGGCGGCGCGCGATCCGGCCACCGGCTACCCCCGATACACGGAGCTGCAGGCGGTGACGGCGGTCGCGGCGTTGGATGACTCGACCGTCGAGCTGCGATTTGCCGACGCGACGGTGCCCCGCGCTGGGGCAGAGCTGCCCGACGTCCTCACCGACCTCGCGATTCTGCCCGCCCATCTGCTCGACAGCGTGCCGCACGCTCGGCTGCGGGACGCCTCGTGGAACGTGAATCCGGTTGGCAACGGACCCTTCCGGTTCGTCACACACGAACCAAACCGGCGCTGGGTGTTCACGCGCAACGCCGATTTTCCTCGTGACCTCGGGGGGCCACCACAAGTCGAACGGCTGATCATCGTCGTCGTCGACGAGCCGATGGTCAAACTCTCGGCGCTCGTTTCCGGCGAGCTCGACTTCGCGGGGATCAGTCCTCAGCATGCCGCGTTTGTGCGCCGTCATCATGAGCTCGCGCTGCGCGAGTATCCGCTGATCTTCCCGTACGGCCTCGTCTTCAACACGCGCCGGCCGCCCTTCAACGACCCGCGCGCGCGATTTGCGGCTGCCCTGGCGATCGACCGGCAGGAAATCGTGGATGGCTACCTCTTCGGCTTCGGGACGGTCGCGGAGGGACCGGTGCCGCCGGGTGTACCGCACTACGCCGCGCCGCCGTTCGTCCCGTTCGCGCCCGATTCGGCGCGGCGACTCGTGGCCGCGCTCGGCGCGACGCCCCGCTTCGAGTTGCTCACCGTGGGAAGTGGCGAGGCAGCGCTCGAGCAGATGTTGCAAGCGCGTCTCAACGCGGCCGGCTTCGAGGTGACCATTCGCCAGCTGGAGAACGCGACGTTCCAGGCCCGCCTGAACGGAGAGCAACACGATTTTGCCGCGGCGGTTACGGGAATCTCGGGAGATCCAGACCTCGGCTATCTGCAATCTCTGGGCAAACTCACGGGCATTTTCGTCCCCGCCGATCCGGTTGCCGCGCAGCGCGTCTTCGCGGAGCAGATGCCGGTTGTGTGGCTGTATCACGCGCGCGGCGTGCAGGCCATGAACAGTCGAGTACTCGGCGTCCGCATGGACATGCGAGGCGAGCTGCCGACCGTGGCCACCTGGCGCGTGCAGCCATGAGGCGGCGGGATCTTCCCACTACGTTTCACGCGACGGCGCCGCTGCGGCTGGACTTTGCGGGAGGATGGACCGATGTCGCGCCGTTCTCGGCGCGTGAAGGTGGAGTCGTGGTGAACGGTGCGATCGCGCTACGCGCGCATGTCGAGCTGCACCTCGGCGGGACGCTGCTGCGCCTCGTGTCTGAAGAGCTCGGCGAGACGCTCGAGTGCGCGAACTCGGGTGGACTCGTTCCCCACGGCAAGCTCCCCCTGCTCACGGCGGCACTGCGGCGGTTTCCGGTGCTCGGCGGTTTCACGCTGACGACGCGATGCGATGCGCCTCCGGGCTCGGGGCTGGGGAGCTCGGGCGCGCTCGGCGTCGCGCTGGTGGGCGTGCTGACGCGCGCGCGCCAGGAGGTGCTCAACGGTGCGGAATTTGCCGACCACGCGTGGCAGGTGGAGACCATCGAGGCCGAGCTGCCTGGCGGCAAGCAGGATCAGTACGGTGCGGCGCTCGGCGGTTTCCATCGTTTCAGCTTCCGCGATCCCGACGTGGGCGTCGAGCCTGTGACACTGGATCCGGCGTTCGCTGCCGCGCTCGAGCACCAGACATTGATTTGCTACACCAACAAATCTCGAGTTTCAGGTGACACGATTTCACGAGTGATGGGGGCCTACGAGCGTGGCGATACGAAGGTGACGGGCGCCCTGCGCGGGTTGAAGGACACGGGAAACGCGATGGCCGAAGCGCTGCGTGCCGGGGACCTGGCGCGCGTCGGGACTCTGCTCAGCGAAAACTGGCAACACCAGCAGGTACTCGATCCCGGGATGCGAACCACCGAAATGGGGCAGCTCGAGGCCGCGGCCACCAAGGCCGGCGCGCTCGGTGGGAAGGCGGCGGGTGCCGGCGCGGGTGGCTGCATGTTTTTCTTGATGCGTGGCGACGCCCGCGAGGCAGCGAACGCCGTCGCCAGCGCCGGCGCAAGAGTGTTGCCGCTGTCGTGGGCGCCCGAGGGAGTCCGGACGTGGTGACCGCCGAAGAGCTCGCCGCGCGCGCGCAGGACGTCCGCGGCTCGCGTGACCTCACCGCGCTGTTGGCGCATCTGCGTGAGCGCGGACGGCCGCTGCTCGAGCGCATGCCGGTCATCCCGGAGCACAAGGCGGTACTCACCGTGGACGGGGGCGTCTGTCCCGATGACGGGACGGCGCTCACGTTCGATCCCTGGAGTCCGGAGGAGCATCGATGTCCGCGCTGCGGCAAGACGTGGCGCGGCGAGCGCCACACCTGGAGCTGGACGCGCTATCAACACCTCTGGCTTGCCGAGCGTGCCGCGCACCTGGCGACCCTCGCGGGGTTGGGTGACGAGACCGATCGTCCCGCGGCGCTGCGCGCTCGCGAGATCCTCAACGCCTACGCGCAGCGTTACTGGCGCTATCCCAACCGCGACAACGTGCTCGGCCCCAGCCGCCTTTTTTTCTCTACGTATCTCGAATCGTTGTGGACATGCAACTTCGTTGCCGCGGCCGCGCTGCTGCGCGCCTGTGAGCATCTCGACGACGCGACCACCCGCGCCGTAAATCAGATCGTGGAAGAAGCAGCGACACTCATCGGGGAGTACGACGAGGGGTTCTCGAACCGGCAAACGTGGAACAACGCGGCGCTCGCCGCCGCCGCGGTGTGGTTCGAAGATGAAGAGCTCGCGCAGCGTGCCATCGAAGGCGAGACGGGTCTCATCGCCCATCTGGTGCGTGGGTACGGGCGCGACGGCATGTGGTACGAAGGAGAGAACTACCATCTGTTCGCGTTGCGGGGCCTGCTGACCGGGGCCGCGTGGGCGCGACTCGCCGGAATCGATTTTCGCGAGGATCAGCGACTCGCGGACCGGCTGACTGCCGCGCTCGTCGCGCCATCGTTGACCGCGTTGCCCGACTTCACGTATCCGGCGCGCAAAGACTCACGCTTCCGGGTCTCGCTGGCGCAGCCGGGATATCTGGAGCTGTGGGAAATCGGACTCGCCAGACTCGTGCGCCGTGCGCCGGACGCCACAGGCGGAATTGATCTCGGGGCCTGGCTTGCGGCGCTGTATCAGGTGCCGCCGCCAACCCCGGAGCCACAGGAATCCTATCTGCACGACGCGGGCGCACAGCGCACGGCGCACGGCGGACGCATTTCGTTGTCCTGGTGGTCGTTGCTGGAGATGCTGCCGGACCTTCCCGCGAGCGAGGCAGCGTGGGAGCCGAAGACTGTCCTGCTCGAGAGCCAAGGCCTGGCGGTGCTCCGGCGGGGCAGCCGCTACGTGAGTCTCGAGTGCGGTCCGCAAGGCGGCGGTCACGGCCATCCCGACCGGCTGCAGCTGATGCTGCATGCGGACGGCGTGTACTGGCTTCCTGACCCGGGCACGGGCTCGTACGTCGCGCACGATCTGTTCTGGTACCGTTCGACGCTGGCACACAACGCCCCGCGCCTGGATGGAGAATCGCAGCCGCCGGGCAACGCCAGCTGCGAGTGCTTCGACGACCTGGGTGAGTGGGCGTGGGTCCAGGGGCGATTCAACGCCTTCACTCGTATGGTGGCGACGGGGCCCGCCTATCTCATCGACGTGACGGTGTTCGGCGGGCAGGAAGAACACCTGCTCGAGCTGCCGTGGCATATGGCGGGTCGCGGCCAGGTGGAGACGCGGGGCCGCTGGGTGACTGACGAGCTGCCGGACGAGTTTGTCACGCGCGTGCAACGCTTTGTTCCGGATGCCGGGGGGGAGCCGGTGGTAGTGTCGCATCACGAGCAGCGCGCTCAGCTCACGGCGCATTTCGTCTTCGACGGCGCGCTGCTGGAAATGGAAGGACCCGGCCTCCCCGGCGATCCCGCGCGTGCGAAGTTCTACGTTGTGCGCGCGCTCGGACGCAACCCTCGCTTCATCACCCTGCTCGAGACCCATCAGGACCAGCCCGTGATTCGTTCCGTGCGCATGCGTGGCGATACGGTCGAGGTCGAGACGAACGCAGGTGTGGAGCGACACCGGTTCGGCAGATCGGAATGGATCGTCGAGCGGGAAGGGCAGAGTGCGGTGGCGCTGGGGGGGCACCGGGAGGAAATGCCGCCGTTCGTGCCGCTCCTCGAAATCGATGTTCCCACACCCGCGACGGCCCCGGCGTTCCGGGTCGGCGGATCGCCGCCGCTCGACGGGACACTCGCCGGCTTCGACCCGTCGGAGCCGCTGGAGCTGGGCCTGGAGGACCAATATCGGCGCAGCGAGGACGCGTATCCCGGTCCGGAAGATTTTTCCGCGGTGGCGTACGCCGCGTGGGACGAGGCCGCGCTGTATCTCGCCGTCGAGGTGACCAAGCCGGATCTCGTGCTGCGACCAGCGAACGCGCCGCCGCTGAAGCTGGACAACGAGCCGGACGAGATCCATTCCGACGGGCTGCAAGTGTACCTTGGCGCTGCGCGCCGTCACGCCACCGATGATGTCGGGGCGCCGGTTGGCTATCTCATCATCCCGAATGACGACGGTCACTCCATCCGCGCCCGCGCCACCACCGACACACACGGGACTACTGGAGTGGTGAGCGGTGGCTGGGGCCGGACCGACACCGGCTATTGCGTGACCGTAGCGATCCCGTGGCCTGCGGGCGCATATCCCCACGCGGGCGGCCGCGTGAGCTTCGATCTCATCATCAATGAAATGCTCCCCGGCCACCTGCGGCGCGTGGGCCAGCTGGTCTGGAGCGGCGGCGGTGGGTGGGTATGGTTGCGGGGCGATCGCCAGGACCCGAAACGGTTCGGCATTCTGGAGCTCGTGGGATGATTACCATCGTTCTGCACGAGCCTCAGGATCTCGTCAACATCGCGCATGTCGTGCGCGGCATGAAGAACTTTGGCGTGGGCGACCTGCGGCTCGTGAACCCGCGCGAGTATGAAGCGTACCGGGTTGAGGGCATCGCGCACCAGACACAGGACGTGCTTGCGCGCGTGCGGACGTATGCGACGCTCGAAGCGGCGCTGGCCGATTGCGTGCACATCGTCGGGTTCACGGCGCGCGGTCGGACGGCGAAGCGAAATCTGCAGCGTCCCCGCGAGGCGGCGGCCGAACTGGTTGCGCTGGCCGAGGGCGGGGGAGGGCCGGTCGCCTTACTCTTCGGGCGTGAGGATAAGGGTCTCTCGAACGATGCGCTCGATCGCTGCCACCGGGTCGTCACGATTCCCAGCGATCCGAGTTACGCCTCGCTCAATCTGGGGCATGCGGTCATCATCATGTTGTACGAGCTGGCGCTCGCGCGGGGTGCCGAGACGCGTCCATTCAAGGCGCCCCGGCGACCGTCGGCGCCGCCTGACGCCGCGGAGCTCGAGCGCCTGTTTGCGGATGTCGCCCGTGCGCTGCACGCGATCGAATTCTTCAAGACGCGCAATGCGGCCGGCGTGATGCGGACGATGCGAGAGATTGCCCATCGGGTCCCGCTGGACGCTCGCGAGGTGAAACTGTTGCGGGCCATGGCCATCGAGGTGACCAAATACGGTGAACGACTGGCGCGTTCCGGGCTTCACGTCGACCGGTAGCAAGCGCCCCGACGCGCTCTTCGGGACACCTGCGCGCATGACGCGGGCATCGGGCTGCCGCGTCTGGGACGAGAACGGCCGCGAGCATATCGATTTCGTGATGGCGCTCGGCGCGGTGGCGCTCGGATATGGCCACCCCGATGTCAATCGCGCAGCGACGGCGGCGATCGCCGCCGGTGTCGTGGGGCCGCTGCCCCCGGTCGCCGAGGAAGAGCTGGCCGAGGCGCTGTGCGACCAGATCCCCTGGCTCGAGCGGGTGCGCTTTCTCAAGACCGGCGCCGAGGCGGTCGCCGCGGCGGTGCGCCTGGCGCGCGTCGCGACCGGGCGTGACGAAGTCCTGGGCTGTGGCTACCACGGCTGGCTCGATTGGTGCCAGGGCGCGACCGAGGGCGTGCCGGCGCCGGTGCGCAATCTCTTCGCGGAATTGCCGTTCAACGACGTCGCCGCCGGGCGCGAGATGATTCGCGCGCGCGCGCCGCGCCTCGCCGCGGTCGTGGTGGAGCCGGTGATCGTGTCCGAGCCCACGCGCGAATGGCTGCAGATGCTGCGCGTCGAGACCGAGCGCGCGGGCGCAATCCTGATCTTTGACGAGATCAAGACGGCCTTCCGACTCGCGATCGGGGGCGCGGTCGCGCGCTACCACGTGACGCCGGCGCCCGACCTCGTCGTGCTGGGCAAGGCGCTGGCAAACGGATTTCCGCTCGCGGCGGTGGGCGGCCGGGCCGATCTGATGAACGCCGCGAGCCGCACCTGGATTTCTTCGACGCTGGCGACGGAGGGTGTGGCGCTCGCGGCCGCGCGCGCGACGCTGGACGTGTTCGTGCGGGACGACGTCTGCGGTCATCTCCATCGCGTCGGGACACGGCTGTTGCACGGCCTGCACGAGGTGCAACGCGCGCACGCGGGAATAGTGACGGGAGTCGCCGGTATCGCTGAGATGTGCTTCCTGCATTGCGCGACCGAGGATCTGTCGCGTGCCGTGGCAGTGCAGGCCGCCGGGCGCGGCCTGTTGTTCAAGCGCACGGCGTACAACTTCGTCTCCCTGGCGCACGACGAGAGCACGGTGGACCGTGCCCTCGCCATGCTGCATGAGGCCCTGCGCGCGAGCTAGAAGAGCGTGTACGTGCTCACGAGCAGGAACACCACAATCGCCGCGATGATCACGACCGCGGTGTAGCCCATCGATCGATCCTGCGGCACTTTCATGAGCGTCGGCAGGCCCAGGTAGAACAGGTACAGGCTGTACAGCGAAACGAAGACGCCGACCATGAGGAAGCGGCCGTGAAGGTTGAAGATGCCGGCCAACCACATCGGCGTGCTCGCATACGCCGCGACCTTGAGGGCCTGGACGTCGTTCTTCTGTCCACCGAACCCTGGGGCCAGCAGGCTGATGATCTGCGTCAGCGCGAACACCGCGGCCAGCTGCAGCACCAGCGCGATGCCAAACCAGGTAGCCGCGCCGGTGATCGTGACGGACTCCGGCAGGCTCGTTCCCGCGATGCGCTTCCCGAAAACCAGTCGCCCGATGGCGCCGGCCAGCGGGCCGATCACGGCGAGCGGCACGATGTACCGGCCCCAGATGGCCCCCGGCTTGGTGAATTCGGAGTCGACTTCTTTGAATGTCGCGCGAGGCTCGAACAGCACGCCCCGCGCACGGCCCACCGTCGTCTCCATCCCGATCTCCCCACTGAGGAAGCCCCCAAGATAAAAGGGGCGTAGATTGTGGCAATGCTTGTCGACGTCCACGCTCATTTTTACCACCAACGGACGCCCCGGGCCGACTGGCGCGAGCGCAATGAGAGCCGCATCACAGCGGGCGCCAGGATCGGTATTTCGGTCCACGTCGCCTCGATTCTGGGCAGTTTCGGCCTCACGTCCCCGACCTATTTCCCCTCGCCGCGGGACGTCACAGCCGGGAACGATGCGTTGCTCGCCTTACAACGCGCCCACCCCGACCGCATTCGCGGCTATGTCTGCGTGAACCCGAACTACGGCGCGCACGCCCGCGCCGAGATCGTGCGCTGCCTGGACGCAGGGATGATCGGAATCAAGCTGGCAGCGAGCCGGCGGGCGGACGATCCGCTGCTCGATCCGATCGCCGCGCTGGCGCTGCAGCGCCGCGTCCCGATCCTGCAGCACATTTGGCAGCACCGCCGCCGCGACTGGCCGGGACAAGAGGCGTCCGACGCGACCGAGCTGTGCACGCTCGCGCGCCGGCATCCGGATGTCCCGTTCATCCTGGCGCACATCGGCGGCGGCGGGGACTGGCTGCACTCGCTCCACGCGGTGGCGAATGTGCCTAATGTGTACGTCGATCTCTCGGGCAGCGGCGTGGACGGCGGCATGCTCGAGGCCTGCATCGCAAGCGTCGGCGTGAATCGCCTGCTGTGGGGCAGCGACATCACGATGGACACCGGCTGGGCCAAACTGCGCTACCTCGAGACCTTCCTCTCCAAGGACGACATGGCACTGGTGCGCTGGAAAAATGCCGCGCGGATCTTTCCGCCGGGCGCCTTTCCGACCGACTGATGCGAATCGACTGCAACGCCTTTCTGGGCGCGTATCCGTGGCGCAAAGTGCCGGGCACGTCACCGGACGCGCTGCTGCAGGCGCTCGAGCGGACGAAGATCGATGCCGCCTGGATCACGCATCTCCCCAGCCTGTTCTGGCGCGATCCCACCGAAGGCAATGCCTGGCTGTACGACACTGCGCGGCAGGAGACGCGCTTCAAGCCGGTCCCGACTGTACATCCCGGCTTGGCGGAGTGGGAGCAGGTGATTGGCGACGCGGCAAACGCCGGCGCGCCCGCGATCCGCTGTGATCCGTTGTATCTGGGACTCGATCCCACGGGCGGCGAGATGCGGGTTCTCACGGCCGCGTGTGGTGCGGCCCGCATGCCGCTCATGCTCGCCGTGCGGCTCGAGGACGGCCGGCAGCGCCACCCCAACGATCACGTTCCGGAGTTGCCAGCGGCTGCGGTGCGAGCGTTGATTCGCAGCGATGCCGACGTGCGACTCCTGGTCACGCACGCCGATCGCGCCTTCATCGAGGAAGTCCACTTCGGCTCCGCGCCCGAAGAGGCGCGCCGCATCTGGTGGGACATCTGTTGGATCTGGGGCCCTCCCGAGGACCATCTCGCCACGCTGCTGGACACGATTGGTCCAGAGCGGTTCGTCTTCGGCACGGGACAGCCGCTGCGTTTGCCCGAAACCAGCATCGCGAAACTCGATCTCCTGGATGTGTCACCCGATAAACGGGAAGCAATCGAATCGAAGAACGTGCGGGAGTTAGTGAGCTGACCGTCCGTCTCGAGGGCGGCCTCATTCCCGCCGTGCCGGTCCCGTTTCGAGGCGATACGATGGACTGTGCCGCACAGCGCGCGTACGCGAGCTGGATGGCGCGGCAGCCCATCGCCGGCGTCGCGGTGTGGGCGCACACAGGGCGTGGTCCCCATCTCTCGGACGAGCAACGACGTGTGGTCTTGGAGGAGTGGCGCGCCGCGCTTCCCGGCAAAGTCATCGTCGCCGGCGCCAACGGCCTGAGCATGGCGCGCGAGGCGAAACGGGGCGGTGCGGATGCGTTGCTCGCGTTTCCCGTTCCCGAGAACGCACTCGTCTATCATGACGAGTTGTCGCAGGAGCTGCCCGTCATCGCCTTCTACTTGTATGAGGGGGCCGGCGGTGTGGACTACGACGACACGGTCCTGCACGGCATTCTGTCATTGCCGAACGTAGTGGGAATCAAAGTCGCGACGCTCGATTCGATCATGACGTTCCAACGGATCGCGGTGGTGATGCGCGATCATCCCGACAAGCTCCTGATCACCGGTGAAGACCGGTTCCTCGGCTACTCGCTGATGCTGGGCGCGCGTGCGGCCTTGATTGGCATGGGCTCGGCGCTCACGGACATACAGGCGGCACTGCTGAACGCTCACGCGAGCGGCGACGACCACGCCTTCCTGCGCCTTTCCACGCAGATAGACGCCTTTGGGCAAGCCACCTTCACTGAGCCCATGGACGGCTACATTCGGCGTATGCTCTGGGCCCTCGCCGCCGAGGGTGTGATCCCGGACGACGCATGCGACGATCCGTGGGGTCCGCAGTTGCCGGCGGCACAGCGCGAGGCAGTCCGGCGCGCGGTGCGCGAGGCGCGCCTACGGTAGATCGCCGCTCGTTCCTCAAGACTAGCGCCGCAGTGGCGCTCGGAGGGGGAGTCTTGATGCCAACAGCCAAGCAACCGCACATCGTGGTGGTTGGCGCCGGCGCGTTCGGTGGTTGGACGGCGCTGTTCTTACGGCGCCAGGGTGCCCGCGTCACACTGGTCGATGCGTGGGGCCCCGGCAATTCGCGCGCGAGCTCCGGCGGGGAGACCCGCGTGATTCGCGCGACGTATGGACCGCGCGCGGTCTACACGCGGATGGCGGCACGCGCGCTGGCGCTGTGGAAAGAGCATCAGACGCAGTGGCACAGGCCGCTCTACCACGGCATCGGTGTGCTGTGGTTGGTCGAGAGCGACGAGCAGTACGAGAAGGCGGCCCTGCCGATCCTGCGCGAGGCGCGCGTCACGTTCGAAGAGCTGCTAGGCGCCGAGGTCGCGCGGCGCTTCCCCCAGATCAACTGTGAGCAGGTGCGCTGGGCAATTCTGGAGAAAGACGGCGGCTATCTCACCGCGCGGCGCGCGTGTGCCGCCGTGCTGGAAGGCTTTTTGGCCGAAGGCGGCGAGTATCGCCAGCTCGCGGTGCAATCCCCAATTCAGCCCGAGCGGGGAGAGCTGTCTTCAGTCACGCTATCTGATGGCAGTCGGCTGATGGCAGATGGCTTTGTCTTTGCGTGCGGACCGTGGCTCGGCTCACTGTTTCCGGGCGTGATCGGCGACCGCGTCCGTCCGACGCGGCAGGAGGTCTTCTTCTTTGGGACGCCTGCCGGCGATCGGCGCTTCACGGAGGAAGCGCTGCCCGTCTGGGCGGATCACGGCGCGCGCTTCATGTACGGCATCCCGGGTAACGAGTGGCGCGGCTTCAAAGTGGCCGACGATACCAGAGGACCCGTCATCGATCCGACTACTGAGTCCCGAGTCCCCAGTCCCGACGCCCTCCAAATCGCGCGCGACTATCTCGCCTACCGGTTCCCCGGCCTGAAAGGCGCGCCGCTGCTCGAGTCGCGCGTCTGCCAGTACGAACAGTCTCCCGACGAGCATTTCATCATCGATCGGCACCCGCAGGCGTCGAACGCGTGGATCGTCGGTGGGGGATCGGGGCACGGGTTCAAACACGGCCCCGCCGTGGGAGAGCTGGTCGCGCGACTGGTACTGAGCGGCGCGGCGGGGGCGCCCGATGAGCAATTCCGGCTCTCTCGCTTCGCTCACTAGAGACTTCGAGCGGTTCAAGCGGGAGCTGCCGCGCGATTTTCCCTCGCTCGTGCGCGACACCTACCGCATCAACCTCGCCGCGCGGTACCTCGGCCGGCCGCTGCCGCATCCCATCGGCAAGGGGTCCGGCCAGCTGTCGCTCAACAGTGGGCAGCTCGAGACCGACGCCGAGGCCGGGCTCGCGTTCGCGGTGCTGAAGACGGTGATCGCCCAGGACGCGGCCGGTGATCAATCGATGGCCGCGTGGGCGATTCACGAGTCGAAAATGAAAGTCGAGCGCCGCGGTGCGGGATGGACGGTCACCTGGAAGGGGAGGGGATGGGATCGTTCGTTCGACGAGTATCTGGCGTTGGTGCGCGCGGGCCGCGATCTCACACGGGCCGGCCGCCTGCTCGCCGTGCCGTCGGTGAAATATCACCTACCGCGTCTGGATGAAGCGTTTCGTGATAGCGAGTATGCGTACACGACGCGCGCGCTGGCGACGGCGTGGAGAGACGCGCCGCTGCTGCTTGAGAAGGATTTCTCGCCGACGCTCGCGGGCGACGCCCTCGCTGAAGAGAAGCAACAGATCCTGCGCTGGCTGCGCGAGGTGCCGCAGCGCATTCGCGCGCACGGCGATGTGCGGCTGTCCATGAAACTGATGAACGCCCGTTTCGATGATGACTTTCAGGCCGAGATGATGAAGGCTGCAGCCAGTGCGGATGCCCTGGTGGTGTTCAATCGGCTGTTCGATTCAACGGCGGGTGTAGCATATGGTGGACCCGAATTGAGTGATCGCAATCTGCGGGTTTTGGCCTGTCTGACCCCGGGCGCAAGCCCGGGGATCCCGGAACTCTCCGGGACAGGAGACATTCACTCTGGCCGCATGATCGTCCACTACGCATTGCGCGGCTGCTCGTCCGTCCAGCTGCACACCTTCTTCCAGCTCCCGCTCGAGGAATATCCCGCGACTGACGGCTCGCGCACGCAGCGTGCGCTCCATGCGCTGGTTTTCGATCCGCGCGACGGATTGCTCGCTGTAATGCTCGAACGCGAAGCCGCGGGAACGCTTGCACGCCGCGGCGGCGAGCTGCGCTTTCTCGATCTCCTACCGGGAGAGGACCGGTGACCGAACGTCGTCGCTTGGGAGGCCTCGCCTTTCTCGTGCTCGCCGGTCTCTTGGCATGGGGCGGCACCGTCGATCCCACCAGGGCGTGGGCGCGTTGGCCCGCCGTCGTCGTGCTGGGATGCTTCGGGGCTGTCGTCCTATTGTCCGATCGGATGCGGTGGCTGCAAGAGCGCGACCGGATCGAGGGCGCCTACCTCTTGATGATCATGCTCGGCCTCGCCATCGCTGCCGTGGCGTGGTTGGTCCCGTCGAGTGGGAGCAAGGGGCTCCTCGCGGTCGGCGGGCTGCTCGCAATCATTCCGCTTGGTCTCTGGATCCTGGCGCGGCGCCGCGGAGATGACGATGACCCGAATCGCCCGCGCTGAGCTGTTCGAGCTCACCCTGCCGCTCCTCGAGCCGTTCGTGATTTCGGGGGGCGCGATGACGGAGCGGCGCTCGCTCATCGTGGTGTTGCACGATGATGCCGGGCACGTGGGCTACGGCGAGTGCCCGCCGTTTGAGCTCCCGTTTTATTCGGAAGAAACGCTCGCCGGTGCGCGCCATCTCATCGCGCACGTGCTGCTGCCGCGCGTCGTGGACCGCGAGTTCGAGCGCCCGCTGCCCGAAGCCGTGGATGCCGTGCTGCGCGAAGGGGTGCGCGGGAATTGGTTCGCCCGCGCCGGCGTGGAGACTGCGGCGTGGGATCTCGAGGCGCATCAGCGGGGCACGGGTCTCGCCGCGCTGCTCGGCGAGCGGCTGGGCGTGGCGCCGGCGGCCGCCGTTCCCTGCGGTGTCGCGCTCGGCATTCCCGCGGGCCGCGACCCCGCCGAGCTGACGCGCGCGGTGTATGATGCGGTCCGGCATGGCTACGCACGCGTCAAGATCAAAGTGGCCCCGGGCTGGGACGCGGCCGCGGTCCGCGCGGCGCGGCAGGGGCTCGACGGAAGCGATCTCCCGCTCACGGTCGACGCGAACGGCGCCTACGAGTGGCCGCGCGACGAGGCGGCGCTGCGCGCGCTCGACGATGCGGGCCTGCTGTATATCGAGCAACCACTCCACCCCGACGAGTTGGTCGGGCACGCCCGACTCGGCGAAACACTGCGCACCCCGATCTGCCTCGACGAAACGCTGCGCGATGCGCGCGCGGCCCGCCAGATTATGGCATTGAACGGACCGAGAATTTGGAACATCAAAGTCCACCGCGTCGGTGGGCTGAGCGAGGTCTGCCGGATTTACCGGCTGGCGGCCGAGTACGACGCCCAGCTTTGGGCCGGCACCATGCCCGAGTCGGGCATCGGGTCCCAGGCCGCGCTCGCGGCGGCATCGCTGCCCCTGTTCGTCTATCCGTCCGATCTCGAACCGTCCGCCCGGTGGTTCGGCAGGAACGGCGACGTCATCAAGCTGACAATGGGCCGGGGCGGGCGTATGGCAGTGCCGCAGCAGTCGTGTGGCCGGCTCCTCGATCCCGCCCGCTTTCGCCTCTTGACCGTGCCTGTACTTTAGGGGCGCGAATGAACAAACCAACGACTGACTACTGGGCCGGTCATCTCTACCTGAGCCCGCGCCAGCGTCCCAAGCCCGATCAGCCGGTGCGTGATCTGTCGCCACGCGCCGCCCAACGATTCAAGACCGCCCGCGAACAGCTCCGCAACCTGCGCCACGTGACCGAGCAAATCGTCTACCTCGGCACCACCTGGAAATGGGTCTGGATGTACGAGGTGGGAGGCCGGAAGCTGGGCTACCTGCACCCCATGCAGACAGGTGTCAGCGGCACGTTCGTTCTGTCGGGACTCGAGGAGCAGGAAATCAGCGCGACGAACGGATTACCGCGAGTCATCAAACAGGCGGTGCGTGACGGAACGCTGTCCGACGGCGTGCGCCACTGCTGGATGGAATTCGACGATCTCGAGGCGGTCAACGCGTTCGTCGACGTCGTGCGATTGAAATACCAACTACTGGCGCGGCCGGAGTAGCCGTTGTTACATTCGTGAGCCTTCGGGCTCAACCACTGATCAGCCTTAGAGGGAATCTGCGTTCAGCTGCGGTCGTGGTGTTGATCCTCGCCCTCCCGCCTGCGGCCCTTAGCGGCCAGCAGGCCCAATCGACTTCTTCACCGTCGTCCCGGTACCAGGCTCCCGTCATCAGCGACACCGGTGACCTCAAAGGGCCGCGCCAGCCGATCTTCTTTCGACACGACGTGCACGCGGGTGAAGACCAGATCCCCTGCATGTACTGTCATTACTCCGCCGCCGTCTCGAGCGAGCCGGGGATCCCGTCGCTGCAGACGTGCATTGGCTGCCATCAAGTGGTCGGCGGTGGCTCCCGCCGGGGACTAAAGGGCGACACGACCGCCGCGCGCGCGGAACGCGCGCAGGTCCAGCTCCTGCGCAACGCGTGGCGCGAGCGGCAACCGCCGGAGTGGATCCGCGTCCACGCGTTGCCTGGCTTCGTGCGCTTCCCGCACATGCGTCACATCAAGGGACTTAGCACCAGGCAGGGCGTCGAGGCTAACGCCACCTGTGCGACGTGCCACGGCGACGTGAAACACATGACCCAGGTCGAGCAGGTCTCGACGCTCCGCATGGGATGGTGCGTCCACTGTCACATGCAAAACACCGTGACGCGCGACTGCAGCGTGTGCCATTACTGATATGACCGACTCGATCGATCGCAGACGCTTCCTGAAGGTCCTCGGCGTCACCAGCGCCGGTGCGGCAGCCGTCTCGGCCTGTGGCATCGGTCCCGAGCCCACCGAGCGGCTGATCCCGTATTTAGTGCAGCCCGAAGACCAAATACCGGGTACCGCGACGTATTACGCCACGACCTGCCGCGAATGTGCGGCGGGATGCGGTGTGCGCGTGCGCGTGCGTGAGGGACGGGCCGTCAAGCTCGAGGGCAATCCGGACTCCCCGATCAATCGCGGGCGGCTCTGCGCGCGTGGGCAGGCGGCGCTCCAGGGACTCTACAACCCGGATCGTATCGCGCACCCAATGGTGCGGAACGCGAGCGGGAAGTTCGAGGACATCGACTGGGACGGGGCGCTGCAGCGGGTCACCGCCAAGGTGCGCGAAGCGCAGGGGAAGGGCATCGTCTTCCTGACGGGCGCCGAGCAGTCCACGTTCGGCGATCTCGTCGATGAATGGATGAAGCAGGTGGGCGGTCGGCGCATGAGCTACGAGGCCTTCGGCTTCGAGGCGCTCCGGGCCGGCAATCGCATGGCGTTCGGCACCGCGACGCTGCCCACCTACGACTTCGCGAATGCGAAGTACGTGTTGTCGTTCGGGGCCGACTTCCTCGACACCTGGCTCTCGCCGGTCGAATTCCAGAACGGCTTCTCGCGCGCGCACGCGTTCGATGCCGGTCGTCCCGCATCGATGGCAAAGTTCACGTATGTGGGGCCGCGTCTCTCCCTCACGGGCATGAACGCCGATGAGTGGATCGCGCCGAAGCCGGGTAGCGAGGGCTTGCTGGCCCTCGCGATGGCGCAGGTGATCATGAGCCAGCACTTGGCGCGCGTCCCGGCGGACGCCAGCAAGCTCGTGAGCGTGCTGGCAGCGCACACGCCGCGTGCCGTCGCGCAAGTGATCGGGATCGACGAGGCAACGATCGCCCGGCTGGCACGCGAGTTCGCCCGGTCGGGTGGCGGACTCGCCGTCGCCGGCGGGATGGCGACACAGGCCGCGAACGGCGCAGAGATCGTCGCCGCGGTGAACATCCTGAACTACGTCGTCGGCGCGGTCGGTACGCTCGTGAAGTTCGGCGCCGATTTGGGCGTAGGTGCGACGAACACGTTCGCCGACCTTGCGACGCTCACCTCGGAAATGACCAACGGCCGGGTGGCGCTCCTGTTCGTGTACGGCACGAACCCGGCGCACTCGCTCCCCGGCGCCTTCCAGCAAGCGCTCGGCAAAGTGGCGTTCAAGGTCAGCTTCTCGTCCTACATGGACGAGACGGCGGCCGCCTGCGACCTGATCCTCCCCGATCACCATCCGCTCGAACAGTGGGGCGACAGCCGGCCGCGGGCTGGTGTCATCGGGTTGCAGCAGCCAGTGGTGCAGCCGGTGTTCGGCACGCAGCCGACCGGGGATGTGATCCTAAAACTGTCCGGCAGGACTGGGACGTTCCAGGACTATCTCCAGGCGAAGTGGCGGGCGCGGCACGGGGCGAATTTCGATCAATACTGGATGGACTCGCTGGCCAAGGGCGGCGTGTACGGCGAAGCGCCGACGCGGCCCGTGCGGCTCGCAACAACCGCGGGAAACTTCAGCACCACGTTCGCCGAGGTGCCGTCGTGGGGTGGTGACGGCGATCAGACGGTGGTCGTGTTCCCGCACCCCGCACTGCACGATGGCCGCGGCGCGAACAAGCCGTGGTTGCAGGAGCTCCCAGATCCGGTCTCGAAGATCGCCTGGCATAGCTGGGTCGAGGTGCATCCCGACACGGCAGCCAAGTGGGGCCTTGCCACCGGGGACTTCCTGCTGCTCCAGTCAAAATTTGGCGGTCAGAAATTCCCAGCCTGGATAACGCCCTCGGTCCGGCCCGACGTGCTGGCGGTCCCCACGGGGCAGGGTCACAGCGCGTACGGTCGCTACGCCAAAGACCGCTCGGCGAACGCGTTCGAGCTGCTCGGTGGTCAGGCGACCGTATACGGCGGCCGCTCGTTCATCGTTCGCGCCACGGCGTCGAAGACGGGTGAGCATCAACGCCGCATCGCTACGATTGAAGGCAACGCGCGGGACCTCGGCATGGGCACGACGGAGGTGCTCCCGCTCGCCCGCGCCAAGGCGCTCCATCCGGGCGACCACCCATTCCATTTCGAAGAGACGCCCGAGTACGCGAAGGATGCCGTCGAATGGTGGGCCGAGCGCCAGCACGAAAAGGCGGAGCTTGGCAACTACAAGGGAGAGCAGCCACGCTGGGGCCTCGCGATCGATCTCTCGAAGTGCACGGGGTGCTCGGCGTGCGTGACCGCGTGTTATGCCGAGAACAACATCGCGACCGTCGGCGAAGAGTTGACGGAGCGGCGGCGCGAAATGGCGTGGCTCAGGCTCGAGCGCTACTGGCGCGTCGATGAACACGACAACCTGCAGGGCGCCGTCAATCAGCCGATGCTGTGCCAGCAGTGCGGCAACGCGCCCTGCGAGCCGGTGTGCCCCGTGTACGCCGCCTATCACACGCCCGACGGGCTGAACGGCCAGGTCTACAATCGCTGCGTCGGCACGCGCTATTGCTCCAACAACTGCCCGTACAAGGTCCGCTACTTCAACTGGTACAACTACGCCGAGAAAGACGGCAAGTACGAGGCGTTCCCCGAGCCGCTGTCGATGCTGCTCAATCCCGACGTCACGGTGCGCGAGAAGGGCGTGATGGAGAAGTGCACCTTCTGCGTGCAGCGGATCCGCGGCGCGCAGAACCAGGCCCGACTCGAGAACCGGAACGTGCGCGACGGCGACATCGTCACCGCCTGCCAGCAGACCTGCCCGTCCGACGCAATCGTGTTCGGCGATCTCAACGACCGGAACTCGCGCGTCTTCGAGCTCGCCGGCAACCCGCGCGGTTATCACGTGCTCGCGGGGCTGAACACGAAGCCGGCGATCACGTATCTGGCTCGCGTCGTGGCACAGGATACGCCCGGTAATGGCTGAGACGCCTC
Organism: Gemmatimonadota bacterium; assembly: GCA_003223395.1. GTDB lineage: Bacteria > Gemmatimonadota > Gemmatimonadetes > Gemmatimonadales > GWC2-71-9 > 20CM-2-65-7. Next base: position 36,409 of record QHUZ01000034.1, read on the forward strand.
CCCCGACGACGCCGACGCGCGTGACGTACGACTACGTCACGCGGACTATCGCACGAACCCTCAGCACGCCCTCGCGGGGCTATTTCCTGCTGCTCGGCGCCGCCGTTGCGTTGCTCGCCATCGGCATCGTCACGCTGCTGTACCTGCTGCGCTACGGACTGGGACTCGCCGGCTATTCGCACCCCGTGTACTGGGCGGTGTTCATCACCTGTTTCGTCTTCTGGGTGGGTATCGCGCACTCCGGGACGCTGATCTCGGCGATTTTGTTCCTGTTCCGCTCGGGCTGGCGTACGGCGGTGTACCGCACCGCCGAAGCGATGACGGTGTTCGCGGTGATGACCGCCGGGCTATTCCCGCTGATTCACATCGGGCGGCAGTGGTACTTCTACTGGCTGATTCCGTATCCGAACGAGCGCGGGCTGTGGCCCAACTTCAAATCGCCGCTCATCTGGGACGAGTTTGCGATCGGGACGTACTTCACCGTCTCGACCGTGTTCCTGATCATGGGCCTGATCCCCGACATCGCAGCGGTGCGCGATCTCGCGACCGGGTGGCGCAAGAAGCTCTACGCGCTCACATCGATCGGCTGGACGGGGTCCAACGAGCAGTGGCGCCACTACAGCCGCGGCTACCTGTACCTTGCCGCGCTCGCGACGCCGCTCGTACTGTCGGTGCACAGCGTCGTGTCGTGGGACTTCGCGATGGCGCTCGTCCCCGGCTGGCACGCCACGATCTTCGCCCCGTACTTCGTCGCCGGCGCGATCTACTCGGGCTGCGGCATGGTGATCACGCTGCTCACGCCGATTCGCACTTTGTTCGGCCTCGAGGAAATCATCACCGTCAAGCATTTCGAGAACCTGGCGAAGCTATGCCTACTGACCGGCTCGATCGTGGGGTACGCGTACGTCTGTGAGTATTTCATGGCGTGGTACAGTGGCAACCCGACCGAACGCGCCGCCTTCTGGTATCGCGCCTTCGGGCCCTACTGGTGGGCCAGCTGGACGATGATCATCTGCAACGGCTTCCTCCCGTTGTTGCTCTGGGTAAAAAAGATTCGGACGAACATCACCGCGCTGTTCGTGATCTCGATCTTCGTGAACATCGGGATGTGGTTCGAGCGCTACGTCATCATCGTCGTGTCGCTGGCGGGTGAGCCGTTCACCAAGTGGGCGAACGCGGTCTACAATCCGACCTGGGCTGACTGGGGCATTATGGCCGGCAGTTTCGGCTGGTTCTTCATGTGGTTCCTGCTGTTCGTGAAGAACTTCCCGGCGGTGTCGATCTCCGAGGTGAAGGAAGTACTGCCGCCGCCTCGGAGTAAGCCGTCGAAGGTACATGTATGATGGCGCTTCCCAAGCCGCTGCACGATCTGTTTCGGCCGCCGCCGACGCCCGGGGTGCTCGCGGTGTTCTCCCACCTGGATACGACGCTCGCTGCCATCAAGAGGCTGCGGGCGGCGGGGCACACCGATTTCACGGTCTACTCCCCCATCCCGCGCCACGAAATCGAAGACGCACTCGGCCAGCCGGTGAGCCCGGTCCGGGCGTTCACGCTGGTCGGCGGCATTGCCGGATGCGCCATCGGCGCGTGGATCACGCTGTGGATGTCGGCTGACTGGCCGATCGTCGTCGGCGGGAAGCCCGTGGGGTCGATTCCGCCCTACGTCGTCATCATGTTCGAAATGACGATTCTGTTCGGCGCGTTGTCGACGATCCTCGGGATCCTCTTCAATTCGCTGTTTGCCGCGCGGCGGTTGGGGACGATCCTCTACGATCCGCGCTTCACGAACGACCGCTTTGGCATCTTCGTCCCGGCGGGATCGGACAAGGTCGCCAAGGTCGAGTCGCTGCTGCGCGAGGCCGGCGCGGAGGAAGTGCGCCGTGGCTAGACGCTGGCTGCTCGTCGCCGCGCTCGCGCTCCTCGGCGGCGCCTGCGATCCCGACACCGTCGTGCACAAGGTCGGTTGGTTCGCCACGATGCGACATCAGCGCAACATCAAGCCGTACGCCCGGCCGATTCCACCGGTCGCCGGCGCGGTCCCGGTCTCAGGCGCGGAGCTCCCGCTCACGCGCGAGACGGCTGACCGGCTGGCGAATCCGCGCACACGCACCGCGGAGTCGTTGAACCGCGGGCAGTGGGTGTATTCGACGTATTGCCAGGTCTGTCACGGCGAGCACGGCCGCGGCGATGGTCCGGTGTCGCTGGCGGGTGGTGGTCCGTTCCCCGGAATTCCCTCGCTCGTCGATCCGTCGCGTCCCAAGATGACCGACGGCGCGATCTACGGCATGATCGTCGAGGCGCAGCGCATGGGCCGCGGCTTGATGCCACGCTACGGAGACAAGATCCACGGCAACGACCGCTGGGATCTCGTCAACTTCGTCCGCAATCTCCAGCTCAACGCTCGAGCCAATCAGTGAGCGTGGCCACGGTCAACCGCTCTGAGCTCGTCCAGAAAGCGCGCCAGGCTCCGCTTGCGCGATTCATGCTGTTCGGAGCGTTCGCCGCGGGTTTGGGCGCCATCGTCCTCCTGCTTGGCCTGCTCAGCGGCCATCCGGAGCGGACGTGGTGGACGTACCAGACGAACTTCGTGTTCTGGGTCGGCATGGCGCAGGGGATGGTGGTATTCGCGGCGACTCAGAAACTCGCCAAGGGCCACTGGTCCGGCGTCATCATTCGCTTCGCCGAGGCGGGAGCGGCATTTACGGCGGTAGCCGTGGTGTTGTTCGTCGGCCTGATCATCGGCCGCCAGTACATCTTCACCTGGATCCACGAGCCGCGGCCCGAGGTCGGCTGGTGGCTGACGAGCAAGTGGTTCTTCGTGCGCAATGGCGCGATCCTGGCCGTGCTCTCGTGGCTGTCGTGGCGCTTCGTCCGGCACGACACCGCTCCCGATGTGCGTGAGGTGACGGGCGGTGAGGTGGTGGCCCGCACGGAGGACGCCGCCCGCATTTCGCGCGACGCCGCGATCCTGATTCTCGCGTTTGCGTTTGGCTACAGTCTGCTCGGCTACGATTTGATCATGTCGCTGGCGACAAAGTGGGTGAGCAATCTGTTCGGCGCGTTCTATTTCATGGGGAGCTTCCTCGCGGGCCTGATGCTACTCGCCGTGCTTGCCATCGTGTTGCGGCGCGCGATGGGCCTGGCCGGCATCTACACGTCTCGCCAGCAGCACGACCTCGGCAAGCTCTGCTTTGGATTCACGGTCTTCTGGGCGTATCTCATGTGGTCGCAATTCCTCGTGATTTGGTACGGGAATCTGCCGGAAGAGACGTACTTCATCTTCTATCGCTTGTACGGTGTGTGGCGCCCCGTCGGGATCGCAGTATTCCTGCTCGTGTTCCTGATCCCGTTCGTTGGATTGCTCGGGGTGAAGCCGAAGTTGTTCGCGCCAACCATGGTGGGCTTTGCCCTCGTGAGTCTCGTGGGCATCTGGCTCGAGCGCTATCTCGAGGTCGTGCCCGCGATCAACCAAGGCGCCGGGCCGGCGATCGGCCTGCCCGAAATCGGCGTGACCTTGTTCTTCGGTGGTCTCTTCTGCATGTCGTGGGCGTGGTTCGCGAGCCGCTACCCCATCATCTCCCCTCGTCTTGCCGCTGACGCGCTGGAGCGCGAGCAGCACTAGCCTCCCCCCCCCACCGTCCCACGCTATTACGTCCGGCCGTTTGCCGGCACCGGGTGTACGACAGCACGTTACGAGAGTCAAATCGTACGACCCTACTTCCCGTATGGAGGGGCTATGCGGAGGTCTCGTTGGCTCATGATCGCGTGTCTGGTCGGCGCAGCGGCCTGTGGTAATAGCACGGGGTATGGCGGCAGTCCGCCTCCTCCACCGCCGCCGCCCGGAGGCGGTCATTCGACCACGGTCACCGTTTCCAACAATAAATTCTCGCCGACGCCCGATACCATTAGCGCCGGCACGATCACGTTTCATTGGGCGGGTGGTCCTACCGTACACAATGTCACCTGGCTGACGGCCCCTGGCTCGCTCCCGGTCGGCTCCGGTGATCGGGTGCAGGGTGATGCGGATTTCCAGCCCACACTCGCGGCGGGTGATTACACATACCATTGCACGCACCACGTCGGCATGAATGGTGCGATTCACGTGAACTAAGGGTGAGTATCATGGCGTACAGCTCCCGGGGCAGATACGGCTCCGGGAGCTTAGTTTTTCCGATATGAATGTCTGGCAAGCCGCCGCTGACCTCGTTCGTCGCTCCGGTTCGGGCGCGCTCGCGACCGTGGCGCGCGTACGCGGCTCGACGCCGGTGCCGGCCGGCACCAAGATGCTCGTCGGCGCCGAAGGCCGATTGATCGGATCGGTCGGGGGCGGGTGCGTGGAAGCCGACGTCATCGGTGCCGCGCTCGATGCGCAGGCCAGCCGTCGTCCTTCGCTCCTCACGCACCATCTGAATGCCGATCTCGCCGGCGACCTCGGCCTCTCCTGCGGCGGCACCGTGGACATCTTCGTGGAGCCACTGCTCGCCGACGAGGCGTACGTGCGCGTGCTCGACGCGGCCGCGTCAGCGGAGGCAGGGTTGGTCCGCACCGCCACCGAGTGGAGCGGGATAGAGCCTCGCAAGACATTCGAGCCGCTCGCTCGCGCCGCCTTTTCCGGCGCCGCCGCGACCCTGACTCGCGACGGGCGCTACATGGAAGAGCGGCTACTCCCGGCGCCGCGCGTGTTCGTATTCGGGGCAGGGCACGTCGGGACCGCGATCGCCCGCGCCGCTGCGGCAGCCGGTTTCCGTGTCGTCGTCATCGACGATCGCGCCGAGTACGCCGATGCCGCGCGCTTTCCTGACGGGATCGCAGTGCTCGCAGCGGACGTGGAAACCGCATTCACGCGGTATCCGCTGACGTCGGGTGACGCGGTCGTCATCGCGACACGGGGACATCGCAACGACGCGTTGATTCTGGAGCGCGTCGCGACGTCGCCGGCCGGCTACGTTGGACTGCTCGGGAGCCGTCGCAAGAAGGCGGTGGTCACGAAGGGACTGAAGGCGGCCGGAGTCCCCGCGAAGAGCCTGCAGCGCGTCCGGGTGCCGGTCGGGCTCCCGATCGGCGCCGTCACGCCGGAGGAAATCGCCGTCAGCGTGGTGGCCGAGCTGATCGGGTGGAGACGCGGCGAGCCTTAAGGGAGCGGCGCGACCTGGTCGAGCAGCCGGTTGAGCGAGTCCGGCGAGAGCGGACCCGTGATTTCCACTCGCAGGCCCTTCACGAAGCGCGCGAACAGGCGATTGCCGCGCTCCCGCGCTTGATCTTCGCTCGCATACCCACGCACGCGCAGGCGGCCCTCATTTGCGTAGCCGCTCCCGGTTGAGTCGTAGGGGTAGGCGGGCCGCTGAAAGATCTGAATCACCGTGGACGAGTCGATCGCCTGCTCGACGACGATCGTGCCCTCGGTTCCCGGCACGCGCCGGAAGTGTCGCGCGGCCAAGCCGGGAAGTCCGACCGGCTCTTCGCCGAGAATCGACTTCGCCATCCGCCGGCTGATCACCGGCCAATTCGTCGCCGCCAGCTGTTGCGCGACAATACCGTCGACGACGAGTGCCGGGGCGCCGGCAGCGGGGACGGCGCCGGAGATCACCTTGGCCTCGATCCTGATCGAGTCGGCGGTTCTGGGCGCAGGCGCGGCGACACTGCTGCGCGCGTCAAATTTCGGAGTTTCCGCGGCGGCGACTTCATCCAGACGTCTTTGGTCGTGCGCGCGCGCGGGGGCCGGGGCCGGTGATTTGTCCCTTTCTTCTTCAGTCTCCGCGGCGCGATGCTGAGCGATGGCAACGGGCTGTTCCGTAAGATCCGCAATAGGGGCCGTTCGGCCACTGGGACTCCGCATGTAGTAGCCAACCCCCAGCGCCAGGGCGAGCGATGCCGCCCAGGCGAACGATCGGCGCACCCGCCAGGGCGAGCGCTTCGGTTCGCGCCGCAGTTGGTCCAACGGCGGCGCCGGCCGCTCGGCGGGCCGAGCAGATCCCAACACCGCACTGGCCCGCTCGCGCAGCGACCGTTCTTCAATGAGGTTCCCGCGACACGTCGCGCAGCCTGCGAGGTGCGCCTCGAGTGCCGCCCGCTCGGCCGAGGGCAGCTCGCCGTCGAGGTATGCGTGCAGCGTTCCCTCATCCACGTGCGACATGCTGTCCTCCTTCCAATCCTGCATCATAAGCTTCGACCAATCTCCGGCGCGCCCGCGCCAACGTGGTGCCAATCGCGCCGCGCGCCAATCCCGTCTGCGCGGCGATTTCGTCGTATGACATCCCCGCATCCCACAACAGCAGCGCTTCTCTGTCGCGCGGCGTCAGCTCGTCGAGTGCCGCGCGAACGTGCTTGGTGCGCGTCTCGGCGTCGATGTCGTCTTCGGGCGAGCTGTGGACGGCGTCCGGCTCACTCTTTAACAGCGTGAGGTGCCGTTTCTCCCGCGCCGCGCGGCGCGCTTCGTCACGCGCCATGTTTGCCGCCACCACGAATAGCCATCCTCGTGTGTTCTCCGGCCGGTGGACCAGGGCACGCGCAAACGCTTCTTGCGCGAGATCCTCCGCGCGCTCGGCGTCCCAGACCTTGCGGTACAGGAAGCGCACGAGCGCGGGATAGGTGTTCCGATACACTTCTGCGATGTCGTCAGGCACGTGTTTATCCGCGGAAATCCCTCACGAGTCGCTCCAGTTCACCAGGATTCCACCGTGTCTTCCCACGTGCCTCAATCTTGATGCTCGCGCGCCGCCCGGCCACCAGCACCGCCGGCTCGAGTGCCGCCGGGTCCCGTAGATCCGGCAGCGCTTTCAGCAACTCAAAGTAGGCTTCGCTGTACGGAGCAATGCTGACCACGCGCAGTGAGTCGCCATGGCCGAGGTCGGTCCAGGTGCTGTCGCGCATGATGAAGAGCCGGCCGCCGACGCGCTGGGTCGGATTGATGCCTGAGCGCGCTCGCCGCGCTTCGTCCAGTGCTACGCCGTCTACGGTTACGACGACTTCTTGAAGTTGTGCGGTTTCGGTCATTGCACGATCCCGCGCAGCCTTTCCGACAGCGGCCGCGCCCGCCTGGTCGACCGGTGCGGGAGCCGACGCCTGCAGCGCCCGGTTCTCGGCCTCGCGGCGCAACGCGATACTCGGTTCCTGCACGAGATACGAGGTGTACTCGGTCAGTATCCCGTACCGCAACGCGAGCTGCTTCAACGCGTCCATGAGCTCCTTCGTCTGACCGTGCAGGCGGATCTCGCGCGACAACGTGCCCGCTTTTCGAGCAGCCCACAGCTGCTCGATGTACCGGGCGTCATCGTTGGAGCGATCGGTGAACGTCGTGCGGAATTCTTCCTGACGTCCACTGCGTCGTCCCATCACCGTCACGGACTGCTCTCCGCTCCCCGTTCCCCGGTACCTGCCGAGCACGACCATTTCGTCGCCCGCGAACAGGTCCGGGAGGTTGCCGGGCTGCCCGTCGTACAGCTCGATACCCGAGCCCGCGGCAATCGTCACATCGGTGAGCACCGGACTGGCGACCTTGGCTGCGAGCGTACCGACCGCCCGCTCGATGTTCTCGCCGGGGCGGATGTACTCCGTGGTGCCTCGGGCACGCTCGGTGAGCCGGTCGAGCAGGTACGTATTCACGTCGTCGCCGACGCCGAACGAAAAGACGCGGAACTTGCCGCGGTCCTGCTCGGCGCTCGCGGCGATCTTTTCGGGGTCCGTCTCGCCGGTGCTGGCCTGGCCGTCGGTGAGGAATACGACCACGCCCAACGACTGCTCGGCGGGTGCCTGGGCAAACGCTTCAGTGAGCGCGCCCGCGATGTTCGTCCCGCCTTCCGCCTCGAGACTGCGAATCCAGGCTTCAGCGTCGCGGCGAGTATCTGCCGACACGGCGGTCCATCCCTGCGCGAAGCGTCGGACGCCCCCCGAGAACGCGACCAAACGGAATCGGTCGCCCTCGCGCAGCGTGCCGAGGAGCTGAATCAACGCGGACTTCGCCTGTTGAATTTTCTCGCCCGACATCGAGCCCGAGACATCGATCACGGCGACCACGTCGCGCTGCAGCGTCGCCGCATTGGCGGCTGCGCCCGGAGCGAGCAGCAGCATGAAGTAGCCGTCCTCGCCGACGGGGTGATGTGGGACGAGCGAGAGACCAATCAGCCCACGGGCCAGCGGCAGGAACAGCTCGAAGTCGCCGCCGGCCGCGCTGGCCTCGCTGAGCGTCACTTCCAGGCGATCGTCGCGCCGCGTGACCTGGACTTGGTGCGTGGGCGAGTACGGATCGCTGAAGCGCGCCGCGCTGTCGACTTCCAGCCGGAAGCTGCGCGGGGCGGTCTGCCGATTGCGGTCGCCCAGATAGCGGAACCGCCAGGCGTCGCCGGCGCGGTCGAGCAGCTGCGTGTATTTCAGCGTGATCTTACGGGTCTCGCCGGGTCCGATGGGAAACACCCGCGCGCGGATCAACCCCTGCCCGGCGAGCTCGATCAACGCAGGATCGCGTTTCTGGCGGACGATGGCCTCATAGATGGCGCGGGCCTGCGCCGCGTCCATCGCTTCGCCGCGCAGCTCCTGGTCCCCCTGCCAGAGTGAGTAGCTCGAGAAGACGGCGTCGCCGGGGAGCGGGAAGTGATACATCCCCTCGTTCAGCGTCGGCCCGTTGTTGCGGAACCACTCTTCTACGGTGACGCGCGCGACGCGCCCGCTGATGCTGACCTGTACCGCACTGCGGAGGCGCTCGACCGCTCCGTTCAGGACTTGCGGGCCGGACGGAGGCCGCACCGGGTCGATCCAGCCTTGCGCGGGCAAGGCGGACGAGATGGTACACAAAAAGGCGGCGGCTTCCAATACCCGCAACGTTCGCATGGACTGCACCTGGTTAGGGACGCCATGAGAGACGCGCGGTCCTGGGGGAGTTGCACAACACCGTGCGCAGCGCGCCGTAAGCCGTACGCCAGGAAGCGCTTACCGGCTCACAGCGCACGGCTCACGGCGCACGCATTACATCACCGCGCACTGATTCGGACCGGACTCGAGTATCTCGGCGTCCTCATCCGACAGCTGCACCAAACCCAGGTTGGCTTCCTTGATCATTCGGTAGGCATCGGGGAACGTCGTGGCATGATCCGCAATCCACTTCAGAAAAACCCGCTCGTCCTGGATTGCGGCAGCGGTATTGGTCGCGCTGATCACATCGAAGCGCGCGGCGACCGCGCGATCGGCGCGGCGTTCGTCTTCGCTGGCGTAATGCGCCGGCAGGACCAACCACTCACCGGGCCACCCTTCGCGCGCACGCTCGAGACTGTGCCAGAGCAGTTTCGCCCAGGAGTCGGACTGGCCCGCGAGGTCGGGCCGGCCGACCGACTTTACGAACAGGAAATCGCCGGTAAGGGCCAGGCCGTCGTCTGCGAGGAGCGCGATGCTGCCGAGGGTGTGCCCGGGCACGTGCGCCGCGCGCAGCGTGGCGCGCCCAAACGCGATCGTGTCGCCCTCGCGCAGCGCCTGGCACGTCAATTTGCCGGGCGTCTGGTCGTAGGGGGAAACCGCGTCGTCAGGATGCAGAAAGTATGGCACCTGCCAGCGGGCCGCCGCCGCGCGAGCTCCGCTCACGTAGTCGGCGTGAATGTGTGTGTCCACTACCGCCGCGGGCGTGGCGCGCAGCTCGGCCATGAGCGCGTCGTAGCGCTCCAGGTGGCGCCCCGGATCCACGACAACAGCGTCACCATCACTCACCAGGACATAGCTGAGCGCGCCTTTGCCGACGCGATCGAGCTGCACCACATGCGACAGGGACGGCGTGGGCGACAAGTGGCGGGCAACATACACTGTCTCCCACGCCGCCATGCCGCCGACGACCGAGTACGCCTCATAGCCCCGCTCGCGCAAGAACGCCGTCGCCTTCTTGCTGGAGTTGCCGTGGCCGCAGACGACCGCGATGGGCCGGGCGGTGTCGAGGTGGAGCTCGCCGACATCGGGGAGCGCGAAGAGCCTGGAGTTCGGGTGCGCATGGAAGTCGAGCTCTGATCCGAGCACGATATGGCCGCGCTCTACTTTCTCCGGAGTGCGGACGTCGAGGACCTGCAATGGCTCCCCGCGGTCGAGCCGCTCGGCGAGCTCCTGGGGTGCGATCTGCGGCAAACGCTCGTGCGACATGCTATCGCAGCACCATGGCCACTCCCAGCAGCACGGCGATCGTGTTCTGGGCGAGCGGAAAATCCTGCCGCTCCTTGAACATGGTATACGTGATGTCGACGCGCCCCTCGAGCGGTTGAACGATCGAGAAACGATATCCGGCCCCAACGTTTGCGCCGGCAAACCCGATGCCCTTTGATCCGCTCTGTTCGACGTATTGCAGATTGCCGCCGGCACCGGCATACAGGCCGCGATAGATCGCGACGTTCAACCGCGGGGCGATGTGGCCGTCAAACAGTGTGGTCCCGCGCTGCTGGATGCGTTGTCCGCCCAAGCCAATTTCGAGGGCCAATCGACCCACCAGGGGCGCGTCGAGAAACAAGGGAGGTGGGGTCGTCGCGCCCGACCCCGGGACAGCGATGTCCGTCTCGTGGGCGTCGAAGTAGACTCCCAACGCGGTTCCGTAAAGATGGTTGCGAGCGTACCCACCGGCAGCGCCCAACTGCAAGCGCCATGGCCTGAACGTCGGCGCATCGGATACAGCGCGCACGCCCTGTGATCGGTACGGGTGCGATAGTCCGAACAGCAGCGCATAGACATTGCTCGGTCCAATCGAGCCTGCCCGTCGCTGCGTGATCCATTCGGCTTCGAGCCGGGCGTCCAGGCCGGCTCCAATTCCGTGGTGGTACCCGAACGCTCCGACCGCGCCGGTCTGGGTAGAATGCCCGCCATTGAGCTCTCGGCGTCGCAGCATTCCCCCCGCGGCGACGTACACATTCGCGGTTACAGCGATATCGGCGCGGACGGTAAGACGGATGTCGGTACTTGTTGACGTGGGTATGAGACCGCTCGATTCGCTGAACTTAGCACGCATGGCACCGAGGCTGGACTCCAACCCTGCTCGTTCTGAGAGCGGCAGGATGACGAAGAGCGCCGGCTGGAGCGAGCCGCTGTTGGGGAGCTCCCACCGGTCGATTTCATCGTGTTGTCCCGTTCCCGCGGGCTTCTGGCGGGATATCCCGCCCGCAATGCCGAGCTGAGGAGTCCAGGTTTGGCCATCGACTGGGGAGCGGGCCAAAGCAATCATTAGTGAGAGCACGACCGCGGTTTTCATCGCCCGGAAGCTAGTGCTTTCGTGGTACTCCCGTTTTGCGGTCCGCCTTCTATATTCACGGCTATTGTGAAAGAGTTCACAAGCAACACCGGCAGCGACACTATCCCCCAGTCTCCAGTCCACGTCCGGAGGAGTCCCGCAATGCGCTTCGCTTTGCTCACCACCGTCGTCGCCATCGGCGCGGTCGCCTGTGGCAAGAAGGACCAGACCCAGACCCAAACGCAGAGCGCGCCCCCGGCGGCGCCCGCCGCCGCGGTGCCGGCCGGCCCCGTCGTCGAAGTGAAGATGACTGGTAACGGCAGCACCCGCGCCGCGTTCGAGCCCAGCACGATCACGATTCCGGTGGGCGCGACGGTGCGCTTCACCAGCGTCAGCGGCTTCCCGCACAACGTCGCGTTTTGGCAGGATTCGGTTCCGGCGGGCGGCGCAGCGGTCCTCAATGCGAACATGAAGAACACCATCGATAATCTTTCAGGGCCATTCCTGCAGCAGAACGAGACCTACGAAGTGTCGTTCGCCAACGCGCCGAAGGGGACGTACAAAGCCTATTGCACCCCTCACCAGGCCATCGGCATGAAGATCGCCATCAAGGTCGAGTAGTGATTGCCTGGCAGGAAACCAGCGGCCTCGGCAGATGCCGGGGCCGTTTTCTTGTTCTACATTCCCATTGATGGCGGACGGCTCGCGCAGAGCGGTTCTCGTACTCATCGACGGCGCCCGTTGCGATGTGCTGCGGGAGCTGCTCGGACGCGGCGACCTCCCCAATCTCTCGCGTTGGGTCATCGAGCGCGGTGGCCTGACAACCGGCACGACGGTGTTTCCATCGACGACCGGTGTGGCGTATATCCCGTTCCTGTTCGGCCGGTATCCCGGCAGCGTCGGCATTCCCGGCATTCGCTGGCTCGATCGGCCCGGCGCAGCCGGAGGCTGGCGCGAGCAATGGCGTGCCGCCCGGAGCTATTGCGGCGTACAAGGGGGCTGGCTGAACCGGGATATCGCGCCGGCGCCGTCCCTGTTCGACCTGGTCCCGGAGAGCATCGCGATCTGTACGCCGCTGACCCGGGGCCTCGGTCCCGGCGCAAACCGTCTGGCGTTCCGTCGCGCTGCGCTCGGCGCCGCGGCTCATTACGTGGGGACATATCCCGCGCTCGATCGGGCGATTGCGCGCACCTGGCTCGATGCCGCCGCCGAGCCGTGGCGCTTCATCTTTGTTGTGTTCCCAGGCGTGGACGGCATCTCCCACCTCAAGGATCCGTTCCATCCGGCGGTGCTGGAGAGCTATCGCCTGGTGGACCGCGCGTTGGGCGCCTTCGTCGCGCGTGTCAGCAAGGAAGGGAAAGGGGACCTTCCGGAATTCTTCGTCGTTTCCGACCATGGGATGACGGCCATGCGCGAGCACGCCGACCCCGCGGTGCTGCTCGAGGGCGACGGTGTCCGGACGTTGCGGCACCCCGTCCACGTGTGGCGCCGGGGAGCCAGGGTTGCGACGATGGTGTCAGGCAATGCGAGCGTGCAGCTCTATTTCGATCCGCGGTCGGGTCGAGCCGCGCCCCTGACTGAATCGGGCATCCCGACGGCAATCCTCGAGCGCCTGCTCGCATTGCCTGCCGTTCGGCTCGTCGGCTGCCGCGGCGACACCGGCGGCGTCGTCGTGCGAACCCCGCGCGGCCGCGCGCGGTTAACTGAGGCAGCCGGCTTAATTCGCTATCAACCCGAGAGTGGCGATCCGCTGGGCCTCGGCGGGTATCTAGAGCTCGACGATCGCGATCTGTTGTCACGCACGAGGGAGACCGACGTGCCCGACGCGCCGCGTCAATTGCTCCAGCTCTTCCAGACATCCCGGGCCGGCGATCTGGTGCTGGCGGGGGTGCCGGGCGCAGATTTCCGTGGCCCCTGGGAAATCCCGGCACACCGGGCCGGCCACGGCAGTCTCATTGCGGAACATATGGAGGTCCCGATCGCGGCCAGTGTGGCTCTTCCGGACTCTCCCATTCGTACAGTAGATCTGATGCCGACGATATTGGAGCGCCTCGATGTCGCCGTCCCATCCGGTGTCGTTCTCGATGGCGTTCCTTTCTCCAAAATCGTTGCCACAACGGAACCGCTGACTCGGTGAGGGACGTCCCGATGCCTCCACGTGCGTTCGTGGTCGTAGCCGCACTCCGCCTGGCCATCTCTGTCTACGCGGCGAGCGCCGATCCGGTACCGCCGCCACCAGTTGCGGACGACTGGAGCGCGCTGGAGCGAACCACGATCACGAAGAATCCCGTGCGCGACGAGCTCACGATGGATTTGCCGGCCGTGGATCTCCCGGCGGGCACCGTCGTTGATCAGGCCGCGTCGGTGGGGGAGTTCCCGGTGAATGGGTCGATCTACGCGCTCCACGCCGAAATCATCGACGAGCACGGGCAGCGGTTGCCCAACGACCTGTTGCACCACATGAACGTGATGAACCCGGCGGAGCGCGAGCTCTTCCTTCCTATCTCCCGCCGCATTCTCGCGTCGGGGCGGGAAACGGGCGAGATCCGGTTCCCGTGGCTCTTGTTTGGGTCACCGATTCGCGCCGGCGAGCGTATCCTGGCGAATGCCATGGTACACAATCCGACAGCGGTGAACTACCACGGCGTGCACGTCCGGCTCGTGCTGAGCTACGTGCCGGACCACCGGCCGTGGCCGTTTTTCGCCGTGATCCCGTGGCAGCTGGATGTCGGATTCCCGGTGGGTGACAAGTCCTTCGATTTGCCGCCCGGACGCAGCGAGCGGTCATATGAAGGAAGCCCGGCGGTCCCCGGGAAGCTCATCGTCATCGGTGGGCATATGCACGAATACGGCAAGACGATCGAGTTCTGGGACATCACGACGGGAAAACGGCTGTGGCACGGCGAACCAGCGCCGGCGCCCCCCGGCGAACCCCGCGCAGTCCCATTGGGCAAGCTCTACGGCCTGGCCGGACTCGGTATGCGCATCACTCCCACGCACCGCTATCGCGTGCGGGTGATATACCAGAATCCAACAGGCCAGACGATTCCGAACGGCGGGATGGGGGTGGTGGGGGGCTTGTTCATGCCGGACCGCAAAGCGACGTGGCCGGCGACCAACCAGGCCGACTCACTCTACCAGCAGGACCTCCGGCACTTCATGGGCCCGGTGGGCAGGTCGGCGGTCGCGGTGCCGATGTCCCACATGCACATGGAGCACTAGACGCTGCTGCCGGACTCCACTCCGTAATCGGCGACCGGCACGCGTTGCTGCGCGGTCGCTTCCGCGGTCTGCATGACGCCGAGCATCAACGCCGCTACGATCAGTCCGGCAAGCGCGTCCACGGCGTAGTGGAACTGTCCGTACACCACGGCGAGAATCAGCCCGGCGGTGAAGGGCAAGAGCACGAGACCCAGCGCACGCCAGTAGCGCAGCGCCATGCCCGTCGCTACGACCGAGGCGGCGACGTGTGACGACGGGAACGCGGCGCCCCACGAGTCCCCTCGATCCAGCAGCCAAGCGGCGAAGCGCGCCGGTCCGACTTCGGTGGCCGCATTGTGCGCGCCGTCGAAGGCGTAGCGCGGTCCCGCCACGGGGAAGAAGAGGAACGCCACGTAGCAGAGATAGAACGTCGCCATGACGGCAAAAATCGTGTGCCGGGACGCGTCGCGCCGGCCCGCCATCCAGAGCGCAAACGGCGCGGTGTACAGAATCGGATAGTACGCGAGATAACAGGCGTGCAGCACCCACGACCACACGACATTGGGCGACTCGCGAATCCAGCGATACGAGATCTGCGAGCCGAAGACCCAGGTCTCGAGCCGCTGGATGAGCAAATCGTTCTGGAAGCCGGCGCTGAGCGTGAGCACGCCGATCTCGCCGTACAGCGCGGGGAGCAGCAGCATCGGATACCAGTCGCCCAGGAACCGCCCGACGCGGCCGACGGTGCGCGCGCGCGGGGCGAGCAACACCAGCGCCGCAACCAGCGCATGCGCCGTCAGGACCCACGGCCAACCGCGAATGCCGTCGCCGCGGAAGGAGAGCAGGACGGCGCCCGTCGCCACGGCGATGTAGGCGCCAGTCGCGAGGTCGATGGCGGTGTAGCCCCGCCATAAGCCGTCAGTCCCACTCCACTTCCAGCCCCGGCTGTTCACAGCCATCCCACCTCCCGATACCAATTCGCGGCGCGCCGCAGCCCGGTTTCGAGCCTGATCTCGGCACGCCAGCCGGTGTCGCGCGTCAGGGCATCGCCCAGGCAGGTCCACGCTGGGGCCAGGTATTCGTTGCCCTTGTCGGCCGACAGCAAAGTGGCGCGGCCGGCCAGATGCGCAAGGGTGCCCGTCACCCAGAGCACGCCGCGCACGACGAGAGGGGGCATCGGAATGATGCGCGGGGTGGTACCAACCGCCTCCCCGATACGGCGTACGAACGCGCGGCTCGTGATCGGTTCCGGATGTGTCGCGAAGTAGACGTGCCCCGCCGTCCCCTTCGTCACCGCGGCGGCAATCAACGCCCGCGCGAGATCCTCGGCATGAATAACCGACAGTTCCTGCGATCCATCCCCAAAGACCGGGACGACGCCGCGCCGGGCGAGCCGGAAAACGGTGAGCGTGCCACGGTCCCATTCCCCATACACCACCGGCGGCCGCACGATCGTCCACTCCATTGGCATGGCCCGTACGAGGACTTCCGCCGCGAGCTTGGAGCGTCCGTAATCCGTGATGGGAGCGGGGGGCCGCGCCTCGTCGATCGGGTGGCCGGGGGTCGTCGGACCGGCGACCGCGAGGGAGGAGATGTGGACGAAGCGCCGCACGCCGGCGTCCCGCGCCGCTTCCAGCACATTGGCCGTACCGTCGCGATTGGTCGCCATGAACTCGGCGGCCGAGCGGGCTACGATCTTGCCGGCGACATGAAATACCACGTCGGCACCGGTGCACCCGTCCCGCAGCGCGGCCTCATCGTCGAGATCGCCGCGCACGAGCCGAATCTCTGGTCCCCATCCCAACTCCTTCACCAGCGCAGGGCGCCGGACCAGCGTCGTGACGGAATCACCACGCGCACGAAGCGCCCGGACCAGGTGAGCACCGACGAAGCCGGTGCCGCCGGTCACGAAGACGTTCACAGCGGCTTGTCGTAGACGCGGTAGGTTTTGGAGACTTCGAATCCAAGCTGCAGCGCGGCCTTGGTCATCGGTACGTTGTCTTCCAGGATCCACCCGCCTTCGCCGTTCGGCATGCCGTGTTTGACACAGGCCTGCCAAACCCAGTTGTAGAGCGTTCCGTCGATCCCTTTGCCGCGCAATTCGGGGACGACGCCCAGCAGCAGGACGCGCGCACGGTGGATTTTGCGGGAATACCACAGGACCTTGAGGATCCCCGGGAAGAAGCGGCCCGAGCGATTGTGCAGTAGCGCGAGGTTGAAATCGGGCAGGGCGACGCCGAATCCGACGACCTCACCGGCGCGCTCGGCGAAGACGACCAGATCGGGGATCACGATCGGCTTCAGCTGTTTGGCGAGGTGATCGATTTCCGCTTCCGTCAGCGGCACAAAACCCCAGTTTTTCTCCCAGGCCTTGTTGTACAGCGCTTTTACGAGCTCTACCTCTTCGGCGAACCGTTTCTTGTTCAGCGGGCGCAGCGTGATGCCCGCGCGCTGTGCCACGCGCTGAGCCAGGCGCTGGAACCGCTCGGGCGGCTTCGCCGAGCCGCCCCCTTCAAAGGCGAGCAGGTCTTTCGCTTTCGTGAAGCCGTACCGCTCGTGGAGTGCCTCGTAGTAGGGAGGGTTGTAGGGCATCATTAACGACGGCGGCATGCCGTTGTTTTTGATCAAGAGGCCGCACTCATCGTTGATCGAGGGGCTCATCGGGCCGCGCATCGTGTCGAAGCCGCGCTGCTTGAGCCAGGTGGCAGCTGTGTCCCACAGCGCGTTGGCGACCGTCTGATCGTTTATCGATTCAAAGAAACCGTAGAACCCGACGCGGTCCTCATGCTCCTTGTTGTGCATGTCATTCTTGATCGCGCCAATGCGTCCAACCATCTGGCCGTCTGGCGTTCGGGCCGTCCAGTACTGCGCTTCGGCGTGCTGAAAAAACGGATTCTTCGAAGGCGAGAGCAGCGTCTGGACGTCGCGACGCAGCTGGGGCACCCACAACGGATCATCGCGGTAGTGGTCGTACGGGAAGGCGATAAAACGATCGAGACCGCGCCCGTCGGAGACGGGCACGATCTCCACTGCGGTCAGATGACCCCCAACTCTTTTCCGAGGCGGCCGAACACCTCGAGGGCGAGGTCGATCTGTTCGGCCGTGTGGGTCGCCATCAGGCTGGTGCGCAACCGGCACTGCGAGGGCGGCACCGCCGGCGGCACCACGGGGTTCGTGAAGACGCCGGCGTCGAACAGCTTCCGCCAGAAGAGGAAGGTTTTCTCGAGCGGCCCGATCAGCACGGGGATGATCGGCGTCTCGGTCGGACCGATGTCGAATCCGAGCGCGCGCATCCCTTCCTGCAGGCGGCGGGTGTTCCGCCACAGCTGCTCGCGCCGCTCCGGCTCACGCTGCATCACGTGCAACGCCGCGAGGACGCCGGCCGTGTTGGCAGGCGGCAGGGCGGCGGTGAAGATCAGCGGCCGCGAGTGATGCCGCAGGTAGTGGATCACGTTCTCCGATCCCGCCGCGAACCCGCCGATCGACGCGAGCGACTTCGAGAACGTCCCCACGATCAGGTCGACTTCGTCCACCAGGTCGTAATGGGCCGCGGTTCCTTGGCCGTTGGGGCCGAGCACCCCGACTGAGTGTGCGTCGTCGATCGCGAGCGCGGCGCCGTATTTCTGGCAAATGCGGAGGAGGCCGGGGACGTCCGCGATGTCACCTTCCATCGAATAGATGCCGTCCACGATCACCATGCTGCCGGTGCCCTCGGGCAGCTTCTGGAGCTTCCGCTCGAGGCCCGCGAGGTCGCCATGGTTGAAGCGCATGGTCTCCCCATGCGACATCTTGGCGCCATCGACGATCGAGGCGTGGTCCAGCTTGTCCAGGAAGACGACGTCGCTGCGGCCCACGAGGCCCGAAATGACGCCCAGGTTGGCCTGGTACCCCGTCGAGAAGACGAGGCACGACTCCTTATTGAAGAACTCCGCGAGCTCGGCTTCGAGCTGCTCGTGGAGATCGAGCGTGCCGTTGAGGAAGCGGCTTCCGGTGCATCCCGACCCATAGCGCTCGAGCGCCCCACGCGCCGCCGCCAGGACTTCCGGATGATGGGTGAGGCCGAGGTAGTTGTTCGACCCCATCATGATCCGCTCCTGGCCTTCGATGATGACGACCGTGTCTTCGGAGCGGGAGATGGGTTTGAAATAGGGATACAGCCCCGCAGCTTGGACCTCGCGCGCCCGGGTGAAGTTCTTACACTTGTCGAACAGCGCGATATGCTGCAGGGTCTCTGTGCGCAATGAAGCCTCGGGTTGCTATGAGTAAGCGGTGGTACAGCTTAGCCCTGTGGTCTCGAAATGGCAAGGCTCAATGTGAGACCTGCCACAGCTTTCCGGGCCCCAGCAGCCTAGCCTAGATTGCTGCATTCGCGCAGGGTTAGGCCGTTCCTCCCGGAGGTTGATAGTGGTGTCACACGTTGTTCGGAGCCTGGGCGTTACAGTCCTGCTGTGTTTCCTTGTTTCGAATACGTCGGCCGCGCAGGACCAGCGACATCCTCGATGGGAAATCCCCGGATTCGACTTCCGGCGGGACGGCGTGTGGCGCAAGAAAGCCCGCGAGGTCCGCGCGATGCGCGCTCGCCTGCGCACCGCGGGACGTTTCGCCGAGCTCGCCGCGCCGATCGCTGGCGGTGCGCAACTCAGTCAAGCTGCGGGTCCGGGGCCTTCGGCGACACAGATCAACGGCGTGCTCAAGGTCCCCGCCATTCTCTTTCGCTATAAAGACTCGCAGGCGCCGGTATTCGTCGCCGCTGATTTCGATGCCGTGCTCTTCGCCGCAACTCCGACGGGCGGTCGGCCGTACACCTATCGTTCGTTTTACAACCAGATGTCGAACGGCGTGTTCGACATTCAGGGTAAGACCTACGGCTATGCGAGTCTCGACAGCAACGAGGTTTACTATACCGGTGGTACGAACCCAGATTGTGTCGCGGCGAATCCATACGGGTCGAGCAATTGCAACGGGCTCTTCGACGCCATCGCGATCAGCCGGATGCAATCAGCGCTGACGCAGGCGATCGCCAAGCTGGATGCCCAGATCGACTTTTCCCAGTACGTCGATCCCGCGACCGGCATCGTCCCGCTAGTGCTCTTCATGCATGAAGCGATGGGCGGAGAGTGCGGGCCGTCGAGCGCGCCGCAAAACCATTTGTGGGCGCACCGTTATTCGCTGCCGGCCTATCCGACCCAGGATGACTGGCCCGGCCATCCGGGTCAGAAGATCAAGATCAGCGATTACATCCTGCAACCGGCGGTCGGTGGTGCAACCAACTGCAATACTTCGCAGATCATGCCGATCGGTACGGTCGCACACGAGACGGGACATGGGTTCGGCCTCCCCGACTTGTACGACACACAGGGGCCGACTGAGGGCATCGGGCAGTGGGGGCTGATGAGCTCAGGCAGCTTCACTTCGCCGTTGAGCCCCGCGCGCATGGAAGCGTGGTCGCTCAATGAGCTCGGCTGGATCACGCTCGCGCCGCTGACCTCGAACGGCACCTATTCCTTCGATGCCGCGCCCCTGTCGGACACCGCCTATTACGTGAACGTTCAGGGCGCCAACCCACGGGGGGAGTATTTTCTCCTGGAGAACAGGCAACGCCAGCAGTCGGACAGCGCGCTGATTCGAATTCACTGCCAGCGCGCAGGAAATCCTCCCAACTGTGGCGGTGGGCTTCTGATTTGGCACGTGGATCAGACAAAAATGACCCAAGGTGGCAACGCCTTGAACTCAGGGACGCCCCATGGGCTCGAGTTGATGCAGGCCGACGGGTTCGGCAACCTCGACGCTTCGGCATCGGGGAACTCCTGCCCCGCGACGTCGATGTATTTGGGTTGCTCCAATCGCGGCGACGCCGGTGATCCGTTTCCCGGCACAACCGTGAATACGGGCTTCGTTTTTCGCACCAACCCCGCTTCGCTCAAGAATTCGGACGGTTCGTTTTCAGGCGTGGCGATCGATTTCATCAAGCAAGTCATCACGGACCGGACAATGTCGTTCCGGCTGCAGTTCGGTTCTCTCACTGTCGCCCGCGCGAGTGATACCGCCGCGACAATCCAATTCGACGCCGCGACCTACAACGTCTTCCGCGACCTCCTGGACCAAGGGTCGACGCATACCGTGGGTTTCGGTAGCGGCCAGGTGTCGAGCGACGGCCGGACGCGCTGGTATTTTTCGTCCTGGTCGGATGGCGGCGCCATCAGTCACCCCATTACGGGAAGCCTTGGCGGCGGCACGCTGACCGCAAGTCTCGCTCGCCAGTTCAAACTGATTGCCACGGCGACGAGCGGCGGATCGATCACCGCAGACACGGCGATCAATCTCTCCGGCGACTTCGTCCCCGACGGACGCGCGGTGCAGCTCACCCCGATCGATGGCGCGGCCAACTTCTGCGGCTGGACGGGCGATTCGACCACGACGGACTCCGTCATCTCGGTTTCGATGCAGCGGCCGTACACGGTGACGGCAAATTTTGGGACCAGCCCGACCATCACCTCCGCCAACGCGCGGCCGAACGGTGTCATGGGCGCCACCTACGCCGACACGCTGCGCATCTCGGGCGGCGGCGGCGTGACTATCTGGACCGTGACCGGTGGAGCATTGCCGCAAGGTCTCAGTCTCAGCGCAGCCGGCGTGGCGTCGGGGTTCCCGCGACAGAGCGGCAACTTCTCCTACACGGCGACAGTCTCGTCGTGCGACACGACCAGCCGCACATTCACGTTATCGGTGTCGGTGCCGACGCTCGCGACCGCGGACGTGACGGCGCAGCTGCTTGGCCCGACCTCGCCGCTCACTCAGGATCAGATTCGCTACCTCGATTTCCAAGGGAATAACAACGGCGGCTTCGATATCGGAGACTTCCTGGCCTGGGTGAAAGCCACCGGGGCGCCGCTGGGTGCCGCTGCCATGCAAGCGCGACAGCGGAAAGGAGGCCCGCGATGAAACGGCTCTGCGGTGCGGTATTGCTCGTGGGCGTGGTGACGGTCGGGCTCAGCTGCGGAGGGAAGGAACCGACGATGACGGGACCGGGCGAGGTGAAGGTCCGGCTGACATCGCCCAACTCGGGACTCGACTCTGCCATCACCTTCACCATTACCGGCCCGGCGGCGCTGACCAGCGCGGTGCCCGGCGCCGGATTGCGCCTGTTTCAGCAGCCACTCGGCGGGACGTCCACGCGATTTGCGCTGATCGGCCAGCTCAGCACCGGCGCGGTGATCCTGACGATCGGCGTGCAGGATATCAGTGAACTCACCCAATACAGCGGCTCGATCACCGGCGTCGCGCTGCCGAATTACAACCTCCGCCCGCTTCCCGGAGGCTACGCGCTCGCGTTGACGCGCTAGTCGCCGGCTTGCGCCGCCGCTTCTGGCTCCTGTGTCTCCCAGGCACTCGCCAGAATCTCTTCGAGCCTGCGGCGGAGGTCCTGGTAGAGCGCGAGCAACCGGCGGCATTCGTCGGTCAACGTCGTGGCACCGCCGCCGGGTCCACCGGCACGCGATACGACCACGGGTCTGCCGAGTGCCCGCTCCATTTCTTGAATCGCACTCCAGGCCGTGCGGTAACTAATCCCCGCCTCTGCCGCCGCATCCTTGATCGAGCGCACGCGATCCACCGCCTCCAGCAACCGCGCTTCGCGCTCGCCGATGACCGAGACGCCGCGCTTGGTCAGCGTCACGAGCCCGTGGGGAACCAAATCCTCGAATTGCATACGATCCTCCTACCGTCCGGCGACCGCGACGGGCGGGGCGCATTCACCTGCGGCCGGCGCAAATGCCGCCGCGCCGTCAGGCAAGCGCACCGCGAGCAGCCGGGGGCGCCAATTCGCCATCGCCCAGCTGCTGAATCGCATCGCGGCGCTGTCATGCGACGCCGAACGAATCACGTACAACGTATACGGGTTGCCGAGTGCCGTGTCGGCCGTGAACAGCACATGTAAATCGATGCCCGTTAATCGCGTAAACGTGGGCAAGTCGGCGAGCGCGTACGCGGCGCGCTCGTCGGCAATGCGCAGTGTAGCTGCCTGATCTCCACCGGCTTGCACGTACCAGGTATCCTGCGGAACGGCAGGTGCCACACCTGCCGACTTCCACAGCGATAACTCCTTGATGTGAGTACCAGACGAATCCGCGCGCGATATGAAACGGGCCCGTACCGTGGCGATGCGACGCAAAGCCTCCGCCGCATTGGCCGCCGTCGCCACATGCGCCGGATCGGCAGCCGGTCCCACAATCGCGAATCGACTCGTGACGAACGGACAGCGGAGCGCCGCGTGTCCGGGTTCGAGCAACAGCCGCTGTTCGAGACTGGGCGCATGCGTGATGACGACGTCGAGATCCCCCGCGGCTGCCGAGCGAATGATCGTGCCCGACGCACCGACCACGACGCGCACGGGAATCGTCGGATGCAGCGAATCGAGCAGCGCCAGCGCCCCCGATTGGTCGACGGTCGTCGTCGTGCCGAGGCGCAGGGGCGGTGCCTGTGTGCCGCGCGTGCAAGCAGCCTGCACAAAGCAGGCGAGAGCGAGTGAAAGAGTGTGTCGCGTCATGTCGCCATTCCTCCATGCGTATACCCGAGCGGCGAAATCGTTCCAGTCCTTTGGCAATGTCGCAGGCGCGCAACGGGAGAGTTAATTCTTCGTCAGCGCGGCCTCCATCGAGCGGTGATCGTGTTTGCTCTACCCCTCCACCCGTCGCGCATCTATTTTCGTTGCGGGGGGCGGTAGCTCAGTTGGGAGAGCACCTGGTTTGCAACCAGGGGGTCGTGGGTTCGAATCCCATCCGCTCCATACAAAAGCATTAATCCCCAGCGCCCCAGAGGATCGGGGGCCAGGAACAGCGGTCCTCGTCGACGCGCTGCGTCGGCTGATTCAATCCATCCTGGCTTCGGAGACACCATGATCATTGGCTTGCTGATTCCGGCTGTCATCCTCGCCCAAGCACAACAGCCTGCGACGCCGCTGCGCATCGCGGCGAGCAGCCTTGCGTCGGTGGAGGTACATCTCAACGCACGCCGCATCGGTAATCAGTGGTACGAAGAAGATGCGAGCCTGTCCGGCCCGTCGCGCATCGCCATCTCGTACGGTCAGCCGCACGCCCGCGGCCGCAAGATCGAAGGCGGCCTGATCCCGATCGATACGGTCTGGCGCTTCGGGGCAAACATGGCGACGACGCTCCATACCGATCTCAACATCACCCTGGGCGACATGAAGCTGCCGCAGGGCGATTATTCGCTCTTCATCCTCTACACCCGCACGGGCTACGCATTGATCGTGAATCGCGGCACGGGTCAGTGGGGCACCGAGCGCGATCCATCCAAGGACATCGGGCGGATCCCGCTGGCGAGCCGCACCATGGCGGAGCCCGAGCCTTCACTGTCGATTTATCTCGTCCCCGATGCGCCGGACCCCCGGACGGGGTATGCCGACCTCCGCGGTACGCTGCGCATCAAGTGGGGTACCACGGAATTGACGACCAACTGGCGAGTGGACCAGTGAGCGACGAGCGGTATCCGATCGGCAAGTTCACACCCGTGAGCGCGCTCTCGACGGCAGAGCGGGTTGCGGCGATCGAGCAGGTCACCGCCGCACCGGCAAACTTTCGGCGCGCGGTGGCCGGCCTCGACGACTCGCAGCTCGACACGCCATACCGGACCGGGGGGTGGACCGTGCGCCAGGTGGCGCATCATCTCCCCGACAGTCACATGAACGCGTACATGCGCTTCAAGTGGGGCCTGACGGAGCAGAATCCGGCGATCAAGACCTATGAAGAGAAGGACTGGGCGATGACGCCGGAGACGCGCGCTCCGATCGCGATGTCGCTCGATCTGCTGGCGGCGCTGCATACCCGTTGGGTCACGCTGTTGCAAGCGATGTCGCCGGCCGATTTCGCGCGCACGATCAAACACCCCGAATGGGGAACGCCGTCGCTCGACACGATGCTGGCGCTGTACGCGTGGCACGGCCGGCATCACACGGCGCACGTCACCGCACTGCGGCAGCGCCTGGGATGGGGCGACTGATGGTCGATTTCGCCGACGACGATCTGGATGAGGACTTTCCGCTCGGCGACGGGACCGCGGACACTGAGGGGATCGTGATGTGCCCCTACTGCGGCGAGCCGAACGAAATCGGCATCGACGCGGGCGGAGGCGCTAATCAGGATTACGTCGAAGACTGCCAGGTTTGCTGTCGGCCATGGCGTGTGACCGTCGTCTACGATGACGAGGGGAGCGCCCAGATCTCAGCCTCACCGCTCGATGAGTGAATCCCTCCCCCCCTCCGAAGATCTAACCCCAACGATTCTCGCACTCCCGGCTCTGCTCCATTACTCTCATCACCGATGGCTGCAATCCTATTAGTAGATGACGAAATGGACACCCGCCTGGCCCTCAGGGACTTCCTGACGGAGGCTGGGTTTGTCGTTCATACGGCTCGTGACGGTCAGCACGCCCTGCATGTGCTCGAGAAGATGGACCCGCCCGATCTGATCCTGCTCGATTACAAGATGCCGGTGATGGACGGGAAGCAGTTCCTGGCGGTCCAGCGGACGATTCCCCGGCTGCAGGGGATTCCGGTGGTGATCCTCTCGGCGGCAACGCGAGAATGGTCCGGCGCGCACCTCGAGGTCGAAGAGGTCCTGTCGAAACCCGTCGACCTCGAGCTGCTGCTGGTTACCGTGAACAAGATTTTCGCGAATCGTTCATAGGGCCGCTGCGTAGCGGCGCGCCACTTCTTCCCAGTTGACCACGTTCCACCAGGCCGTCAGGTACTCCGGGCGGCGGTTCTGGTACTTGAGGTAGTAGGCGTGCTCCCAGACATCGACGCCGAGGATGGGGACCTTCCCGTCCATCAGCGGGCTGTCCTGATTCGGCCGGCCGCCGATTTCGAGCTTGCCGTTGGCGACCGTCAGCCACCCCCAACCACTCCCGAACTGCGTGATCGCGGCGTTGGAGAGCTGCTCCTTGAATTTCGCGAATTCGCCGAACGTGCGTCTGATGGCGTCGGCGAGCTTGCCGGTCGGTTCGCCGCCGCCGCCTTTGCCGGCCGGGGCCATGATCGTCCAGAACAACGAGTGATTGTGATGTCCACCGCCGTTGTTGCGAACGGCCGTGCGAATGTCGTCGGGGATGGAATTAATGCCCCGCAGCAGATCGTCGATGCCCTTGTCGAGCAGCTCGGGATGCTTGTTCAGGGCGTTGGTCAGATTGGTGATGTAAGCCTGATGATGTTTGCCGTGGTGGATCTGCATCGTTTGCGCGTCGATGTACGGCTCGAGGGCCGCGAAATCGTACGGCAGCGGCGGAAGTCCGTGTCGCGTCTCGGGCGTAACCGTGCGTTGTTCTTTTACCTGTGCCATCGCCATTATCCTGAGAAGTTTGTTTTTCAAACCCCGCATTGCGCGGCACAGTTCCCCCCATATCTTGGCTGCGCGGACGTGCTGTCCTCTCCCACAACAGGAGGCGCTCGTGGCGGAGTTCCTGCTGCGCTGGTTCCATTACCTGGGCGGCATTACGTGGATCGGGCTGCTGTACTATTTCAATTTTGTACAAGGCCCGTTCATGGCCGAGGCGGACCCCGGTGCAAAAAGCACCGCGACGCAAAAGCTGCTGCCGCGCGCGCTGTCCTGGTTCCGCGGCGGCGCCATCGTCACGTTCTTGACTGGCGTCCTCATCATCGCGAAACGCTTCGGCGAATCACCGCTCGGCGCCGCCGCATGGTCGACGCCGTGGGCGATCACGATTCTCACCGGCGCGCTGTTCGGCACGCTGATGTTCTTCAATGTCGTCCTCGTCATCTGGCCCAAACAGCAGATCGTCATCGCCTCGGCGAAGGCGGCCGCGTCGGGGGGGCAGGCGAATGTGGCGGCGCCGGTGGCTGCGCGACGCGCGTTCCTCGCCTCGCGCACCAACGTCGTGTTCTCGATTCCGATGCTGTTCTTCATGGGCGCGGCATCGCACTTCACGTTGCCGGGGGGCGGGAATCACGCCCTGTACTGGGCGACCGTCATCGCCGTGGCGGCCCTCCTCGAGGTCAATGCGCTCGCCGCGACGACCGGCACCACCACGAAGCCGATTGAAAAGATCCCGGGTGTGATCGTCACGGGATTCGTCGTATGGGCCGTCGTGTACGCGCTTGCCCGGGCGTTCCTATCGCCCTGATCGGCTAACGGATGGCGTCGGTCACAATCCGCCGGCTGAGCAAAGTCTTCGACGGCGGCGTGCAGGCTTTGCACGAGCTGGATCTCGAGGTGCGGGACGGGGAGTTGCTCGTGCTCCTCGGCCCGTCGGGATCCGGCAAGACAACGGTGCTCCGCTGCGTCGCGGGATTGGAAGAGCCGACCACGGGTGACGTCGTGATCGGCGAGCGCGTGGTGACGCACGCTCCGCCTGCCGAGCGCGACGTCGCGATGGTGTTTCAAACTCCTGCGCTCTACCCCCACCTCACGGTCCGCGACAACATCGCCTTCCCACTCGAGCTCCGCAGCGTTGCGGATGCCCAGATCGCCCGGCGCGTGCTCGAGGCCGCGCAGCGCCTGGGGCTGGAGAGCGTGCTCGATCGCCTGCCGGCGCAGCTGTCGGAGGGACAACGCCAACGTGCCGCTCTCGGTCGGGCGATCGTTCGCGGTCCGCAAGCCTTTCTCCTCGACGAACCGCTGTCCCGGCTGGACGCGCCGCTCCGCATCGAGCTGCGCGGCGAACTGCTGGCGCTGCACCGGGCCCTCGGTGCGACGATGATCTATGTGACACACGATCAGACCGAAGCGATGACGATGGGCCAGCGCATCGCCGTGCTGCACGAGGGACGGCTGCGGCAGGTCGGCACGCCCGAAGATGTGTACCAGCGTCCTGCCGACGTGCACGTCGCGCGCTTTATCGGCACGCCGGGGATGAATGTGCTCCAAGGACGGGGAAGAGGGACGGGGGAAGAGGGAAGGGTCATCGAAGCGGGAAGCCTGATCATCCCCGTCGAGCTGTCCACCTATGAAGGTGAGCTGCAACTCGGCATCCGTCCGGAGTTCGTGGGCCTCTGCGCCGTCGACAAGGGGGTGGGGAACGCGGACGTGTTGGTCGTCGAGCCACTGGGCAGCGAGACCCTGGTTCATCTGAACGCTGGAGGCCAATCGCTGGTCGCGCGCCTGCCCGGCTTCGCCGAGGTGCGCGTCGGGACGCGCGTCGGCGTCAAAGTCGATCGGCGCCGGCTGTATCTGTTCGATGCCGCGGGAGCGCCGCTCGCATGAGCTCGCGCCTCTGGGCGGCTGGGGCCACCGCGGCGGCGACGGTCGCTGCCGTCCTGGTCCTCGTCGTGGTCACGACCGCTCAGCGGCGCTACGAGCGGGCGTTCGCGCTCCGTATGGCGGCGACCACGGCGGCCTACGTCGCGGCCGTCACACCGCCGCCGCCGCCGCCGCCCTCGCCACGGCGCGTGCCCCGCGGTCGGCGGCGTGCAGCGGTGCCCGCGCCTCCGCCTCCACCAGCTCCCGCGCCGCAATCGCCCGCGGCGCGCAGCTATGATCTGCCCTCACTGCTCACCCAGGCTCATGCGCTCCGTACGCTTCCCGGCTGGTCGTCCGATGTCGAGGTCTACTTCGGCACCGCGCCGCTGGTGGATGCGACGGCACCACCGCTTTCTCCTGACGATCTGCCGCATCTCGCTGCCGGCGGGCGTTGGCGCGATGGTGCCGCGCTCGTCCCGCTCAACGACCGCGCAGGACAAGAAGTCGTGGGTGCTGTTGCAGTGCGGCCTCGACCTGTGCCACACGGTCCGCTTCCCGGCGGCCTGGGATTCGCGTTCCCAGCGGCGATCGTCGCCGTCGGCGCGGCCGCCACGATCGCGTTCCGCCAGCACTCGCTGCGCCGTGGCGGCTACGTGGGCGCGGCCCTGCTGCTCGCGCTCGCCGGCTATCTCGACGTCTGGGCGGCGGCGCGCCAGAGCACTGACCGCTGGCTGGTGGACACGCGTCGCTTGCTCACGGAGGCGGCGACCCGGCTACCACCGCCGCGCGCGCGTGTGGCCATCACCGATCTCGCGGCGATGGTCCGCGATGGGGAGATCGTCGTGGGCGAGCCGGCGGAGTCGGCGCCGCGCCGCGTGCGGATTGACGGTGAGCAGCGGGCAGTCGTGGCCGTGCTGATCGGGCCGGGCCGCTGGATCGAGCTCCGCTCCGTACCGGCCGAAGCCGAGGCGCCAAAGTGGTTGATCCTGCTGCTGCCGGGTGCGCTGCTGGGCCCGCTCGCAATCATGGCGCTGCGCTGGGCCGAGCGGACGCCGGTGCGCAGCCGGCGCGAAACCGTGATGGCGTGGGGCTTCCTGGCGCCGGCGGCGCTGCACCTGCTGATGTTCACGGTCGGTCCGGCGATCTACGCCATCTATCTCGCCAGTCTCGCGAACTTCCGTGCGCTGGTGCGCGATCCGTTGACCTGGAATTCGTTTGTCACGAGCGCGGCGTATGCGCTGTACGTCCCGATATCCATCGCGCTCGCGCTCGCCGTGGCCCTGGCCGTACATCGCTACCGGGAGCGGGGGGGATGGGGGAGGCGTCTGGTCAGCGTGGCTTTCCTGCTCCCCTACGTCTCGTCGGTCGTGGCGATCGCGTTGCTCTGGCAGGCGACCTATCATGCCGGTTCGCTCGGGTTGGGACGCCCCGACTGGCTCAGCAATTCGCACACTGCGCTACTCGCCCTGATGCTCGTGTCCATCTGGGCGCACGTGGGCGGCCAGATGCTGGTGTTCCTCGGCGGACTGGACGCGATTCCGCAGGCGTACCTCGATGCGGCCCTCGTCGACGGAGCGGGGGCGTGGCGCCGCTTCTGGCGCGTGACGCTGCCGCTACTCCGACCCGTGACGTGGTTCGTGTTCCTCACCGGTGTGATCAGCGCGCTGCAGATGTTCACCCTCGTGTTCGTGGTCACCCAGGGCGGCCCGTTCCCATTGCATGCGACCGACGTCGTGGTTCATCGCATCTACCGCACCGCGTTTGGACCGCAGGCCCTGGGCATGGCGAGCGCGCTCGCACTGATGCTTGGCATCGTCCTGCTGATTTTCCGGTGGCCGCAGCTCAAGCTGGTTCGCAGGCAGGAGCGCCATGCGTAGGGTCCTGCTGGGCGCACTGGGCGTCGTGATGGTCGCTCCCTTCCTCTATATGATGTCGGTCTCGTTCATGGGTGAGGGCGAGTTGCTGCGCTGGCCGCCGGCGTTGCTTCCCGCGTCCCCCACGACCGGCAACTACGCCGCGGCGTTCCAGGCACTGTCCTACACGCGCGTGCTCCTGAACACGGCGATCCTCGCCGGTTGTGTCATGGTCGGCCAGGTGCTCACGAGCGCGGCCGCGGGATATGCGTTTGCCCGGATGCGGTTTCCTGGCCGTGATAGGATCTGGACGTCGTTGCTCGCCATGTTGGCGATCCCAGCGATCGTGCTCCTGATTCCTCGTTATCTGATCATCGACGCACTCGGCTGGGTGGACACCTATCCGGGACTCATCTCCACGGAGCTCGTTTCGGTGTGGGGCATCTTCCTCATGCGGCAGACGTTTGTGATGCTGCCGCGTGATGTGGAGGACGCAGCCCGCCTGGATGGTGCAGGGGAGTGGACGCTGTTCTGGCGTGTCGCGCTTCCGCTTGCGCGGCCGGCGGTGGGGGCTGTGGCGGTGCTCGCGTTCATGGACCAATGGCGCAACTTCCTCTGGCCGCTGGTCGTCACCCGCACGCCCAGGATGGAAGTCGCCGAGGTCGCGCTGGCGCATTTCCACACCGCGTACGCCGCCAACTGGCCGTATCAAATGGCCGCCGCGGTCCTCGTGACGCTACCCGCACTCGTGGTGTGTCTGTTGGCCCAGCGGTACGTGATGCAGGGAGTGCGCTTCACAGGCGCGCGCGTTCGGCTCTAGCAGCTTCGCTGCCGCAAATCCCACCGTTTCCAGAGCGCTGCAACACCGTTGCGCCCACGTGTCAGCGGAATCGTGGCGTCGCGCCTCGCCACAGCGGATTCATCTGTGGCTCGGAAGTTGCGAAGGAAGTAGCGAGCGATCGCCGGTCTAGGCGCCCCGTGCTGCACTTCGCAGCAACCAGGACGCGTCGAGAGCGTCACAGCGGGCGCAAGCGTCAGGAGTAAGCACGTGGGCCGGTCCATCATACCAACGTTGGTTGCGCTGGGAGCTCTGACTACGACGCTCGCCGCGCAATCGAATACTGCACAAGCGGATAGCGCGCAAGCGACCAAGGGCTCGCAGCACGCCATCGGGTTCGGTCTGGTGGCGACGCTCGGTGCGAATTGGCAAATCGAATCGGCCGAGATCGGCTACGTGCACCGGCCCGCCCGTGGCGTCGCCGCCGTCGGGATCGCCGCGCGTCTCGGCACGTTCATGAACGAGAGCGCGATGATCGGCGGGAATCAGGGCTTCGTGTTCGCTACCACACTGTCCGTCCGGACACGCATGAAGTCGATTGCACAGTTCGGAGCCGACGAGCACGGCACGGGCATCGGCTTCGATCTGACCTTGGAGCTCAGCGGCTACCTTGCTGCAAGCTCGCCGATGACGCTGGGCTCCCGTTGGCTGGGGGTCTCCATGCTCCCCGCGTTCAGCGTCGGCAGCGGCAGCGCCCCGCATTTCGCGATTGTGATCGGCCCCACCGCGTTCTTTACCAGCGGGAAGCCGGTTATGCGTGGTCTGCTCGCGTTCCGCGGTGAGGCGCCGCTGGCGCGCCGGGAGCGGCATCCCTAGGTTAGCGACCTTATGGTCGCGCCGACGCTGACCTCGGACCATCCCGGTCTCGAGGTTCTCGCCGAAGTCGCCAAGGTGCTGGCCGCAGGCCGGCCTGCCGAAGAAGGGCTGGCAGGGGTCGTCGGCGTGCTGCGCCGGGGCCTCGCGTTGCGCCGTTGCCGTCTCTGGCTGCGTTCGCCCGACGGCTCCCGGTTTGTCCCAATCACGAGTCCTGAGGACGAAGCACAGCTCCCCGGGTACGCCGCCGCGGTCGCCGGTTGGGTGGCCCAGGGACCGCACCGCGAATCGGTCGCGGGCGGCACGCTGCTGCGTCTGCCGCTGGTCCACGAGGACGAAGCCCTGGGCTGTTTCGAAGGCATCATTCCCGAGGGTCGCTACGAGCGCATGGCCCACGACGTGTTGGTCGTGGTGGCACAGATGCTTGCGCCGGTGCTCGCCGCGCACGAGCTGTCCCAGGACCTGGCTTCGGAGGTCGCCCTGCGCACCCGGGAGCTGGAAGCGCAGCGCAACTTCGCCGCCCGCATCATCGACTCCCTGCCCGTTGGCCTGTACGTGATCGATCGCGGGTACCGCATTCGCGCCTGGAACCGCAAGCGTGAGGCCGGGACGCAGGGTGTGTCGCGCGAAGAAGCGCTGGGGCGCGAGGTGTTCGAGGTCCTGGACCGTCAGCCCCGCGAGCTGCTCAAGCTCGAGTTCGACCGGGTGTTCGCGACGGGCGAGATCCAGACCGTCGAGATGGACTCGCAGACGACCGGCGAAGCGCGTCATTATCGCATCACCAAGATCCCGATGCGGCTGGACGGGGAGGACATCTCGCACGTCATCACCATCGGCGAAGACGTCACCGCCTGGCGGCAAGCGCAGCAGCGACTCGGGCAAAGCGAGAAGTTGGCGGCGGTCGGGCAGCTGGCGGCCGGCGTCATGCACGAGATCAACAATCCCCTCGCCACGATTCTCGCGTGCAGTGAGGCGCTCAGTCTCCGCACCCCTGATTTGCCCGAGCCGGAGCGCCCGGCGCAGGAGGAGTACCTGCGCATCATCGATACGGAGGTGCAGCGCTGCCGCCGGATCGTCGACGGGTTGCTCGACTTCTCGCGGCCCAAGCAGAGTGCGCCCAAGGTCGCGGCCGACATCAATGCGATCATCGAGCAGACGCTCTTCCTCCTGAAGCACCATGAGCGCTTCAAGTGGCTCACGATCGAACGGCAGCTCGAGCCCGGCCTGCCGCAGTTCCCGGCCGACGCGGAACGGCTGGTGCAGTGCTTCATGGCGCTGATGCTGAACGCGATGGATGCGATGAACTCGCGCGGCGTGCTCACAGTCCACACGCACCGCAATCCGCAGCGCAGCGACGAAATCATGGCGGAGTTCATCGATACCGGCACCGGCATCCGGCAGGAAGACTTGCCCAAGATTTTCGAGCCGTTTTTCACGACCAAGCCGCAGGGCCGGGGCACGGGCCTCGGTTTGTCGGTGGCCTACGGCATCGTCGAGGAGCATCGCGGCCGCATCGAAGTAGAATCGCAGATGGGCGTGGGGACCAACTTCAAGGTGTTCCTTCCGGTCGGATGAAAATCCTCGTCGTCGAGGACGACAAGACGGTAGGAGACTACGTCCGTCGCGGTCTCGACGAGGCGGGGTACCACGTCGAGCTCGTGGGGGACGGCGACGAAGGGCTGCGGCGCGCCAGCGGGCGAGGCGCGAACTACGACATCATGGTCCTCGATCTCCGCTTGCCGAAAGTTTCCGGCATCGACGTGTTGCGCACCCTGCGTGATCGCGGCGTCGGCTTGCCCGTGCTGGTGCTGACGGCGCAGGACTCTGTGGACTTCAAGGTCCAGGCGCTGCGGATGGGCGCCGATGACTACGTGACGAAGCCGTTCGCGTTCGAGGAGCTGCTCGCGCGGGTCGAAGCCCTCGGACGCCGGCCGAAGGCGATCGCGCCGCCCACGCTGAAGGTGCATGGGCTGCTGCTCGACACGGGCAGCCGGGAGGTGACGCGGGACGGCAAGCGCATCGAGCTCACGCCGAAGGAATACGCCGTGCTCGAGTACCTCATGCGGCATCAGGGACGGGTGATGTCGCGCACGCTGATCACCGAGTACGCCTGGGATTACCACTTCGATCCCGGCACGAACATCGTGGACGTCGTCATTACACGGCTGCGCAAGAAGATCGATCACGGCAAGGAACCGAAACTGATCCACACCGTGCGCGGCGTAGGATACGTGGTGCGGGCGTAACCGTGCAGAGTATCCGCGCGCGGATGACCGTTTGGTACGCTACCGCGCTCATCCTCAGCATCGCCATCTTTGCGGTAGTCCTCTATTTCGCGCGCCGCAGCGCCACCTACCAGGATCTCGATCGCCGCATCCAGTCGGAAGCTGACCTGACCGCGGGCATTCTGGCCGAGAGCTATCACGCGCGCGGCGTGCTCGTGGAGAAGGACACGGCCGGGCGGCCGGTGCTGACGCAGGAAGTCGCGGCGGTCCTGGAGGTCGTGCCTGATTTTCTGCTCGTGACGAGCCGTGACGGGCGCCTGTTGTTCGCATCGCCCGATGCGCGCGCGCTCACGTTCACCGAGTTCGAGCAGCTCAACGCCATTACTCGACCGCCGGCCACCGGCGACTCGCACCTGCCTGGTCGCTTTCGGATCGAGCCCAACGGACCGACCCTGCATTACATCGTGCGGGCGGTGCCGGACGCGGGCGGTCAGTTCGGCGCCATCTTCGCGGGCGCCAATACGCGCTCGGCGGAGCTGCAGATCGAGCAGCTGCTGCTGACGATCGTGATCGCCTTCTTCGTGGGGGTCGTGCCCGCGATTCTGGTCGGCGGCTGGATCGCGGGCCGAGCGCTCGAGCCGGTGGACCGGATGATCACGGAGGTGCGGGAGATCACCGACGGCCGGAGCCTGCACCGGCGCCTCGCCGTGCCCATGGAGCGCGACGAGCTCGGCCGGCTGGCCGAGACACTGAATCAGATGATGACCCGCCTGGAACGGAGCTTTGCGGCGCTGCGGCGCTTCACGGCCGACGCAAGCCACGAGTTGAAAACGCCACTCACCGTCGTGCGCGCTGGCGTCGAGCGCGCGATCACGCGCCCGGACATGCCGCCCGAAACGCTCGCCGCCCTGGAGGAGACGCTCCAGGAAGTGAACCGAATGACGGAGCTGCTGGAATCGTTGCTCACCCTGGCCCGCGCCGACGAGGGCCGCGCCGATTTGCACCGCGAAGCGGTCGATCTACGCGACATCATCGCCGAGGCGGGGGAGACGGGAGAGCTGCTGGCCGAGCACGCCGGCGTTGGCATTGAGATCCGACTCCCACCCAAGCCACTCGTCCTCGCCGTGGACCGCAGCCGCATCCGCCAGCTCGCGCTCAACCTCATCGAGAACGCGGTGAAGTACACGCCGCGGGGCGGGCAGGTCTCGGTGGAGCTGGGAGGGAACGACGGGCGGGCCGTATTCACGGTGGCCGACACCGGCATCGGCATCGCCCCGGGTGACTTGCCGCACGTCTTCGATCGCTTCTGGCGCGCCGACTCCGCGCGTACCCGCACGAGCGAGCGCGCCGGCACCGGACTCGGCCTCGCGATCTGCAAATGGATCGCCGAAGCGCACGGCGGCACGATCGAGGTGCAGAGCCGCCCGGGGCGGGGCACCACGTTCACCGTGGGGTTGCCGCGCGGGTAGATCCCCATCCGGTTGTCACCATTCCGTAATTGACGTGCAAGTACCGGGTCACCGGTCGTCGGTATTTCTCAGATGCACACTCACCTGAGAGCCGACCATGTACGATGACCTGGCGCGAACTCAGAATCCCACCCCGCTCGAGTGGTTCGTCGTACACGCGGTGATTCCCTCCGTTCTCGTGACCGCCGCTTTCCATTGGAATTCTCCCATCGCTACGGCGGCGGCGACTGCGCCGACATCCGGCCGGCGCGCCTGGGAGGCGCGCGAATCGAAGCCTGGATCACGATCGGCATTGATGTCAAACCTCTGGAGGTACCATGAAAGCCTTCAGCTCCATTGCTTCCATAACTCTCCATGTCGCCCTGGGTGCCGCAGTGTTATTCGGCACAGCCAAGGCGGGACGGTCGGATCCCCCTCGGCCGATAGAGCACACGATCGTCTTTCAGCCGGCATCTTCTGTCGAGCGAGATGGTGGCGGGCTCTCGCTCCCTGGTCCCATCACCGTGGTGCCACCGGACTTGGGGACCATCTCAGTCTCAATGCCGCTGCCGAAAACTGGTGCGCCAATGCCGACGTTGTCGCCGATCTATTCCGGTGCCGTGAACTCGCCGGGCGCGGGACAGCCCGGAGGCCTGGGCGACTTGCTCACTGAAGAGCACGCCGAGGTCCTGACCGGCCCGCTGCCCGTTTATCCCGATCTGCTGCGCCAGGCTGGAGTCCAGGGCAGGGTCGTGCTCGAGGCGGTCGTCGACACCACGGGCCGCGTGCTCGCGCAATCGATCTCGATCGTCTCAGGGACTAATCCCAGTTTCGTTGCGTCGGCGCGCCAGGCGCTGCTAGCCACCCTGTTTCGCCCAGCAATGGTGGGCGGAAAGCCAGTCCCGATGCGGGTTCGCATCCCGTACCAATTCGCGATTAGGAACGGGATGGGACGTGTTCGCTGAGTGGGCAGTCGAAGGCTCATCCGGCTGTCATCGTTTTGTAATCTTCGGCCTACTAGCGGGCATAATGCGACGGGTACTATTACTAAGCGAACCAGTCCACCAGTCTGGAAGGAGTCAGCGGTGTTTGACCACCTGATCGAGTCCAGTCGTAAGACGAACAAGAAGGGTGCGTTTGGTCTCGGTTTCGCATCGCTCCTGGGACACAGCGTGATCGTCCTGGCCGCCGTGGTCGCGACACTGACCGCGGGTGAGAAGAAGAACGAAGAGGCGATCGACACGGCGATGGTCTTCCTCAATCAGGAAGAACAAAAGAAGCCGGAAGAGCAGCCCCCTGTGGTCGACGTACCACAGCTGAAGGGCTTCCAAACCGTCGTCGCGCCGACGGACATTCCGACGAACATTCCGCCGATCAATTTGCAGCAGCACTTCGATCCCAAGGACTACACGGGCACGGGCGTCGAAGGCGGTATCGGCACGGGCATCGTGCCGTCGTCCGATCAGGTATTCATGGAGTCGGTCGTCGAAGAGCGCCCCGAGCTGCTGACCCGCCCGCCGCTGCAGTATCCGGATCTCCTGCGCCAGGCAGGTGTGCAGGGCCGCGTGCTGGTGCAAGCGATCATCGATACATCGGGTCGCGCCGAGCCCCCGTCGGTGAAGGTGATTCAGAGTCCCAATCCGGGCTTCGACCAACCCGCCAAGAACTTGGTTCTGAAATCGCTGTTCCGTCCCGCGCGCGTGCACGGGCGAGCTGTTCGGGTGCTGATCAATTTGCCCATCGACTTTTCGATCAAGAGATAGGGGAAAGACACAATGAGTTACGGAGCGCTATTCTCATCGATGGGGCCGTTCGCCAAAGGCATTGTCATCGTGATGTTCATCATGTCGGCCTGGTCGTGGGCGGTCAGCATTTCCAAGCAACTCTACCTCAGGAAGTCACAGAAAGAGACGCGCAAATTCGCGCCTGAATTCTCGCGCTACCTGCAGGAAGAACAGCTGGACGGCGCGATCGCGCTAGCGGAAAAGAACAAGAAGAGTCACGTCGCACGCGTGCTGGGCGAGGCGCTCGCCGAGGTGAAGCCGCTGCTCCGCGACCGGGCTACCATCACGGCCGCCGACATCAACTCCGCCGAGCGCGCCGTCGAACGGCAGATGCTCATCATCACCGCCGAGCTGAAACGCGGTCTCGGCATTCTGGCGACGACCGGCGCGACCGCACCGTTCGTCGGCTTGCTCGGCACGACGATGGGTATCGTGACCGCGTTCCAGGGCATGTCGGCGTCAGGCGGCTCCGGCTCGCTCGCCGCGATCACGGGCGGCGTCGCTGAAGCGCTCATTACCACGGCGTTCGGTCTGATCGTCGCGATTCCGGCGGTGTGGTTGTACAACTACTTCGCAACCAAGATCGACTTCCTCACGGTCGAGATGACCTACACGTCGAAGGAGCTGATCGACTACCTCATCAAGAGCGTCGGCAGCGAGTTCGGCCGGTCGATCTTCACCAAGGAATTCCAGACGCAGAAGGCGTCGCAGACCAGCGGCCCCATCAAGGGATAACGCACCATGGCGATTGGTGGCGGGAAGAGAACGGAAGGCGCGGTCGCGGCGAACATCAACGTCACGCCGATGATCGACGTGATGTTGGTGCTGCTGATCATCTTCATGATCGTCACGCCGGCGATCACCGCCGGCTTCCAGGCATCGATTCCGCGCGCCAAGAATCCCGACGCGCGCGAAGAAGGCGAAGGCGAGATCCGGCTGGGCATCGACAAAGACGGGAAGTTCTATCTCGATATCACCGGGGCGAGCGGCAAGTACACCGGCCCGCGCTCCGTCAGCGACGCTGATTTGCCAACCCAGCTGACTGCGCTGTACGCCAACCGTACCGTCGACAAAATCCTGTATCTCCGCGCCGACGAGGGGATCGAGTACTCGCGCGTACAGCAGGCGCTCGAGATCGCCCGTAAGGCCGGAGTGCGCGTGGTCGGCGCCATCGCCGAGCAAGAACGCTCGGCGCATCCGGAAAGGCATTAACCGATGCAAAGCGGTGGATCGGGCGGCGGGCTCAGCTCCGACATCAACGTCACGCCGATGATCGACGTGCTGCTCGTGCTCCTCATCATTTTCATGATTACGCTGCCGCTGTCACGGCGGGAATTCGACGTGCAGGTTCCGCCAGAACAGAAGCAGCAGCCCAAGCAGAAGCAGACGCAGAGCGATCAGATCGTGCTCGAGCTGGCTCCAGACGGCTCGTACTCGATCAACCGGCAGCCGGTCGCCTTCGACCAGCTGGATGCCAAGTTCCACGAGCTGTACGACCAGCGGCCCGCCAAGCTGCTCTTCATCAAGGCGGCGCCGAACCGGAAGTACGGCGACATTGTCAAGGCGATGGACGTGGCGCGCGGCGCGGGCGTGCAGGTGATCGGATTCACGCCGGCCGAGGCGGGGGCTGCCGCAGCGCATTGATGCGGGCGTAGCGCGTAACAATTGCGGGGCGCGGGCACTGAAACCGAGCCCCGTTTTTCTTTCTAGTGTATCTATAGATCGTGCCTCCCACTTCGCGACCAGTCTTCGACAGCTACGCGCTCCCGCTCCCGCAGCGGCGGGAAGGGTCGGCGGCCGCCCTGTCGTTCGCCGTGCACGTCGCGATCGCTCTGCTCGTGTTCTGGCGTGGCGCTGCGCTGTTCGAGGGCGGGGGTGGGGGTGGTGCGGGCCCGCGCGGTGGCGGTGGGGGCGGCGGTCGTCCCGCGGTCAGTTGGTTCGCGCTTCCTACGCCGCCTGCGTCGCACGCTGAAGCGGTGGCCGCTCCGCAGGCGCCGGCCGTCACCGTGCCGACGGTTGCCCCAGTCACGGCACGGGTGAAGATCGACAGGCCCGCCCCCACCCTCGTCGTGATGACCCCGCCCGCTGCGGTTGTGGGGACGGGCGATGGAACGACGGGTGGGCCGGGACAGGGACCGGGGTCGGGCGGGGGCACCGGGACGGGCAGCGGGACCGGGACCGGCGCGGATGCGGGTCCTGGCTCGGGTGGGAGCGCGAGTGATATCTTCGGGCCCACGCCGCTCTTGGTACCAAATGTCCCCGCGGGCGCGCCTCCCGAAGAAAAGCGGAAGCACGAGGTCCGGTTCTGGATTCGGGCGGACGGGCGTGTGACAAGGATTGAGGTGACTCCCCCGATCAGGGATTCTGGCTACCGTCGCGTATTCATGGACACCATGAAGAGTTTTGTGTTTAGTCCGGCGAAGACTCGGGACGGGCGCCCAATCGATTACCAATACAGCATCGTCGTCTATCCGTAACATCACGGCTCAAACCGAAGGCAGGGCAATTCGTGCGGCAGCTTTTTAAGCGGAAGCCGATCGCGGAGCTTCTGGTCGGCGAGCTCGAAACGCCGCAGTCGCTGAAGCGCGTCCTGGGCGCTGGCGATCTCATCATGCTGGCGATCGGCGCCGTCATCGGCGCTGGGATCTTCGGTGCGATCGGCACCGCGGCCGCCGGGCAGACCGACGCGGCGGGACACATGGTGCGCGCCGGCGCCGGTCCGGCCCTGGTCTTTTCGTTCCTGCTGCTGGGCGTCTGCTGCGCGCTCGCCGGCCTCTGCTACGCCGAACTGGCCGCCATGATTCCCCAGGCGGGGAGCGCGTACGCGTATTCCTACGCGACGCTCGGCGAGCTGATTGCCTGGATCATCGGCTGGGACCTGATTCTCGAGTACGCGGTGGGGAACGTCGCCGTGGCGATCTCCTGGGGCGACTACTTCAAGTCGTTTCTCGGCGCGTTCGGCGTGCACCTCCCCGATTTTCTGACGACCGGTTATCGCACCGCGCTGCTCAGCGCTGATCCCGCGACTCACGGCCTGCTCGACACCGCCCCCCACGTCGCCGGGATTCCGATCCTGATCAACGTGCCCGCGTTCGTGATCGTCGGCCTGATCACCTGGCTGCTGTTGCTTGGCGTGCGCGAGAGCGCGCGCACCAACAACGTGCTCGTGGTGATCAAGCTCCTGGTGCTTGGCTTGTTCATCGTGGCGGGGCTGACCCATATCCACGCGGAGAACTACACGCCGTTTTCCCCCAACGGCTGGCGCGGCATCCATCAGGGTGCGGCGATCGTGTTCTTCGCCTACATCGGGTTCGATGCCATTTCGACGGCCGCGGAGGAGACGAAGAATCCGCAGCGGAACCTCCCCATCGGGATCCTCGCTGGGCTCGCGATCTGCACGCTGATCTACGTGATCGTCGGCGCGGTCCTCACGGGCATCGTGAAGTACAGCGACCTCGGCGTGGCCGACCCGCTCGCCAAGGCGCTCGATGTCGCCGGGTACAAGACGGTCGGCTGGATCGTCTCGCTCGGCGCGATCGTGTCGATGTCGGCGGTGCTGCTCGTCTTTCAGTACGGGCAGCCACGCATCTTCTTCGCGATGGCGCGCGACGGCTTGCTGCCGCCCTGGGCGGCGAAAATCTCAGCGAACCGTCGGGTGCCCTATATCACCACGATCGTCACCGGCGCATTCGTCGCGCTCTGGGCGCTGATCGGCGATGCGAACGAGACCTACAACCTGACGAATATTGGGACGCTGTTTGCCTTCGCGCTCGTATCGGCAGGCGTGTTTGTGCTGCGCTTCACGGAGCCCGACCGACCCCGCCCGTTCCGGGTCCCGTGGTTCTGGGTGACGACGTTCGTCTCGGTGGTGTTGTGTATCTATGTGATGTTGGGGTTGCCGCTCGAGACCTGGATCCGCTTCGGGGTCTGGCTCGCGATTGGGCTGGCTCTGTATCTCGCGTACGGGTTCAAGCACAGCAAGATCCGGCAGAAGCTCTAATCGTTTCCCAGCAGCTTCGCTGCCAGGCGCAGGGCTCCCGCCGGCGCGTCTACCTGACCGCCGCCTTCGGAGATGCGCGCGCGCGGCAAGTCGGTCGCGAGGTCGGCTCGCAGCGCGATGAGTAACGGGGATCCCGCGCGGAGCAGCCCGCCGACGGTGGCCAGCTTGATCGCGGTGTGGTTCGGGAAATGGCGTAACAGCACGCGCACGAGTTGCGATAGCTCTGCCGCCGCCTCTTCGACGATCTGCTGGGCAACGATCTCGCCTTCGCGTGCGGCGTTGAGGACGTGCGGCGCGAGTGCCGCAACCTGCTCCGGCGTGGCGGTCGCGGTCCAGCGGATCAGGTCATCGAATGTCTCCAGGGCCAGCGCCACGAGCAGTCGTTCCAGGAGCGTCGAAGACTCCTCGAGGCCATCATGCGCGCGTGCGGCCGCGGCGAGCGCCCGGCGCCCCAGCCAGTAGCCACCGCCTTCGTCGCCGAGCTGCCAGCCGTGGCCACCGGCGCGATACAGCTGGCCATCCGCGCCGCGCGCATGAGCAATCGAGCCCGTCCCGGCATTGAGGAGGATGCCGGGCCCATCCCCGAACGCCGCGGCCAGCGCGATCTCGGTATCGCCGCGCACATCGGCGCGTTCGGCGACGCCCGCCGCCGTGATCGCGACCGCGAGCGCTTCCTGCTCGGGAGGACGACCGGCTCCGGCCGCTCCGACCAGCGCGAGCGTCGCGGGCAGCGAGACCTGGGCCTCGGTCGCCGCCCGGCGCGCGACTTCGAGGATGACGGCCGCCGAGCGTTCCGCACCGCCCGGTCGCATTGCCGAGCCTGGGCCTTCGGCGCGGCTGAGAACTCGACCACGTCTGTCGCCGACGGCAACGGCGGTGTGCGAGCCGCCACAGTCGATGCCTAAGAGGACGGCCGGACGGTCGGACGGCCTGACGGTCGGATCTGTCATGTTGGAGTCTGCGACCGTCCGGCCGTCAGGCCGTCCGACCGTCCCACGAGCGAAGAGATCAGGCCAACTGCGACGGTGACTGCGGTGCCCAGCGGTACATACCACCACCACGCGAGTCCGCGGAGCCAATGCAGCGGGAAGTGCGGGAGCACGGCGCCGAGGACAACAGGCGACATGAGGATGACGCTCACAACGATCGCGACGATCACGTCGATCTGGCGCGCCCGCGGCCAGGCCCCACCAAGGATGTAGGTCCCGAGCAGGCTGCCGTAGGTGAGTGACGCGATACTCAGTGCCAACTGTACGACGGGTGTATCTCGATCGCCGATGAAGGCGATCGCACCTATCACGAGCACCGCAGTCCAGAACAGCGTAAGCCAGCGTCCCACCCACAACAGGTGTTCCAGGTCGTGCCGGCCGGTGAGGGGGGCATAGAAATCATGCGTGGAAGCGGAGGCGAGGGAGTTGACGGCCGATGCGTGGCTGCTCATGGCGGCGGCCAGGATTCCCGCGACCACAAGCCCGGCGAGCCCGGTGGGAAGCTGGTTGATAACGAACGTTGGATAGATCGCGTCGCCGCGCATTACGCCATCGTCCGCGCCGGCCAGCCAGAGGCTGGTGCCCACGAGGAGGAAAAGCGCGAACTGCGCGATGATGAACACGCCAGACCCGATGAGTGCCCGCTGCGCGTCTCTCAGCCCCCGTGCAGCCAGCAGCCGCTGAACGATCAGGTGATCGGTGCCATGCGATGCAGCGGCGAGAAGTGCCCCACCCACCAACCCTCCCCAGAATGTGTACAGGATCTTGAAGGAAGGCCGAAAATCGAGCACTGCAAGTTTCCCCGCGTCCCACGCGCGGGCGAACGCACCCACGCCACCCGCGAGATGCGTGGCGACGATGAGCGTCGCGATCCCCCCTAGCAGATAGACGCCCAACTGGATCACGTCCACCCACACAACGGCGCGGAGACCGCCGACCCAGGTATAGAGGAGTGTCACGATGCCGATCGCCAGGATCCCGATCGCGAGGGCGTTGTCGGTGGGTTTCCCATACGCGATGATGGCGAGCGGAATCGCGGTCGCGAAGATCCGGACGCAGTCGGCCAATGCGCGGGTTATGAGAAAGACGCCCGACGCGGTACGGCGTGCGGCGGTCCCGAAGCGCCGCTCGAGGCGCTGGTACGCGGTATCCTGGGTTCCTTCGAAATACCCTGGGAGTAAGAGCTTGGCGACGCCGATCCGACCTATCAAGTAACCAAATGCGATCTGCAAGAACGTGAGATCTCCGCGCGCGGCGAGACCCGGCACCGAGATCACCGTAACGGCTGACGTTTCCGTGGCGACAACGGACAGCATCAAGGCCCACCAGGGAAGCCCCCGGTGTCCAAGGAAATAGTCCGTCGCGTCTCGCTGGCGACCGGCGAGCAGGAGGCCGAACACGATGACCGCGGCGAAGTACGCGACGATGACGGCGATGTCGAGGCTGCGCATGCCTAGAAAAGAAAGGGCCCGCGATGTACGCGGGCCCTGCCTACGGAATCAGGAAGGACCAACGTTCAGACCGTGAACGACGATCCGCAGCCGCAGCCGCCGGAGGCGTTCGGGTTCTCGAACGCAAATCCGGATTCCTGGAAATTGCTCTTGTAATCGATCACCGTGCCGTTCAGATACTGCGAGCTGAATTCGTCGACAAACAACCGCACGCCGGCGCTTTCGATCACCACGTCATCCGCCGCGGGCTGCTCTTCGATGTTCAGGCTGTAGCGGAAGCCGGAGCACCCGCCCGGCAGCACGGCGACGCGCAGGCCGGCCGACTCCTGCGACACCTTCTCCTCGGCCAGGAACTTCTTGACCTCTTCGCCCGCCCGTTCGGTGAGCGTCAGAGTAACCGACCGTTGTGTAGTGCCCATTCATATCCTCCAGTCTGGCAGCAACTTAGACAGTCACGGCAAGTCTGTCAACGGGGACGGGACGCTTGCCTAACTCCCCGTCGCGCCCCCAATTGGAGGCCCATGCGACTGACAATCATTGACTGGCTAATCATCGGGCTGTACTTCGCATTCAACGTCGGGATCGGGTTCTACTACAAAGCCCGCGCCGGCAAGAGCACGACGGAGTTCTTCCTCTCGGGACGCAACGTCCCGTGGTGGCTCGCGGGCACATCGATGGTCGCAACGACCTTCGCCGCCGACACGCCGCTCGCGGTCACCGGTTTCGTGGCAAAGAACGGTATCGCGGGGAACTGGATCTGGTGGTGCTTCCTCGCGAGCGGGATGCTCACGGTGTTTTTCTATGCGCGGCTGTGGCGCCGGGCGCAGGTGATGACCGACGTTGAGTTCGCGGAAATCCGCTATGCTGGAAAGCCCGCGGCATTTCTGCGCGGGTTTCGCGCCCTGTATCTCGGGATTCCGATCAACTGCATCATCCTCGGCTGGGTCAATCTGGCGATGGTGAAGATCCTCCGGCTGATCTTCGGCATCGGCAAGTTCGAGGCGATCGCCATCGTGCTCGGGATGATCGCTCTCACTTCGGCGATTTCGACCCTCTCCGGTCTGTGGGGTGTGCTGGTCACCGACATGTTTCAGTTCGTCATCAAG
Organism: Gemmatimonadota bacterium; assembly: GCA_003223395.1. Lineage (GTDB taxonomy): Bacteria > Gemmatimonadota > Gemmatimonadetes > Gemmatimonadales > GWC2-71-9 > 20CM-2-65-7. Next base: position 80,510 of record QHUZ01000034.1, read on the forward strand.
ATGTCGATGGTCATCATCCTCGCGGTGTTCGCGGTCAACGCCGTGGGCGGCATCGAGGCGATGAAGACGAAGTTGGTGGCGGCGGGTCGCGGTGATGCATTGGACATCGTTCCTGCCGTCGGCTCGGCGTGGATGCCGATGATCGCGTTCTTCGTCTACATCGGCGTCAACTGGTGGGCGACCTGGTATCCCGGCGCCGAGCCCGGTGGAGGCGGCTACATCGCCCAACGAATGTTCTCGGCAAAAGACGAGCGGCACTCGTTGCTCGCCACGCTCTGGTTCAACATCGCGCATTACGCGATCCGGCCGTGGCCGTGGATTCTGGTTGCGCTCGCCTCGCTCATTCTCTATCCGGGGCTGCAGGATCCCGAGACCGGCTACATCCGCGTGCTAATCGATCACCTGCCGGCGGCGTTGCGTGGTCTGATGGTTGCCGCATTCGCGGCCGCCTACATGTCGACGATCGCGACGCAGCTCAACTGGGGCGCGAGCTATCTCGTGAACGATTTCTACCGCCGGTTTTGGAAGCGTGATCGGACCGACGCGCATTATGTGCTGGCATCCAAGGTGGCGACGGTGGTGTTGACGATCATTTCCGCGCTCGTCACGCTCAAACTGGAATCCATCGCCGGGGCGTGGAAGCTGCTGATCGTGACGGGCGCGGGAACGGGTGGCGTGCTGCTCCTACGCTGGTACTGGTGGCGCATCAATGCGTGGAGCGAGGTGTCGGCGATGGTGTCCGCGTTTGTGGTCTCGCTTTTCCTGCAGCTTGCTCTCGGTTTGGACAATGACAAGCCGATCGACTTCGCGCATATCATGCTCATAACGGTTGCGGTCACGACAGTCGTGTGGCTGGCCGTGACGTTCCTGACAAAGCCTGAGCCGCAAGAGACGTTGGTGGCGTTCTACCGGCGCACGCGGCCCTCGCGCGCGGGATGGGCCCCCATCGCCGCGCAAGCGCCCGACGTGAAGGTGGCGGGCGGCGGGTTGTCCAATCTGCTCGACTGGATCGCCGGGTTGGTGTTGGTGTACGGCGTGCTCTTCGGCGTCGGCAAGTTGCTGCTTCACGAAACATTGCCGGGACTAGTCCTGCTTGCGTTCGGTGCGTTGGGTGGCTTCGTGATCTACCGCGACTTGTCGCGCCGCGGCTGGGCTACTGTGGTGGAGTAAGCGCGTCGTTGACGAGGTCGGCCACGCGGCGGCGCACCTGCAGGATCTTCGTGTTGGCCCGCGTGGGATTCACGCGGTTGGTGAGCAGAATAATGAAGACGTTCTTGTCGGGGTCGAACCAGATGGATGTGCCGGTGAAGCCGGTATGTCCGAAGGCATTCGGCCCCATTTTCGTCCCGGCACTCGAGTTCTCCGACGGCGTATCCCATCCGAGCGCGCGGGACGACCCCGCGGGGATGTTCTGCCGCGTCGTGAAGGCGCGGACCGTCTTGGCGCTGATCGCCGGCGCATTCACTCCGGGCTGCCAGCCGGCGCTTAACGCCCCCCGGCGGAGCTCGAGCAGCCACGCGGCAAATCGCGTCAGGTCGGGCCCGCTGCTGAACAACCCCGCATGTCCCGACACGCCGCCGAGTCGGCCCGCGTTCTCGTCGTGCACCTCGCCGCGGAGCCAACGATGCCGGAAGGTCGTGTCATTCTCCGTCGGCGCGATGTGGTCGCGCCAGTCCTCTGGCGGCAAAAAGCGCGTTGACTCCATCTCGAGCGGGCCGAACACGCGCGCCTGCAGGAAATCGTTCACGCGCTGCCCTGTGATCGCCTCGACCGCCTGCGTCAACACGATGGCGCCGAGATCCGAATAGACGAACGTGTCGCCGGGTTGGCGGAGCAGGGGCGTCGTGTCGACCAGCGCCAGCGCTTGCTCGCGCGTTGCCGTCTCGGCGTATAGCGGCCGCCACGCCGGCATCCCGGACGAATGGGTGAGCAGATGGCGAATGGTCACGCGCTCCTTGCCGGCCCCCTGAAACGCGGGGACGTAGCGCTGGACGGGCGCTTCGAGGTCGATCTTCCCGGAGTCCACCAGGATCATCACCGCGGTCGTGAGTCCGATGACTTTGGTGAGGGAGGCGAGATCGTAGATGGTTTCGTGCGTGACCAGGCGCGGGTCGTCAACCGCGTAATGCCCGAAGGGAAACACCATGACGTTGCGATGCGCTCCTCCGATGACCAGCACGCCGCCCGGAAATGCGCTGTCCACTTGCGAGCGCAAATAGTCGCTGACCGGATCGAAGCGATCGAATTCCTGGTGAGAATCGACCGACGTCTCAGGTCGGAGGGGGGGCGCGGAACGAACGCAACCGAGAACCAGGGCCGCCGCGAGGGGCGCGCCAAGCCGGCGCATCATGGAATGATGACGTGCGCCGGCGGCTTGACCGGCGCCAGCGTCGAATCGGCAATCGTGAGCCCATGGCCGATGGGGTACGCCGGCGGAATCCGGATCGGCAGCTTGCCGCGCACGGGGGACCACCCGAGCAGCACGCGCGCCGCGGCGCGCTCGGCGGGGCGCACGCCGCTCCAGGCGATGAGATAGGACTTCACCGTCGGCGTCTGGTTGAGGAGGTAAGGGCTGCCGAGCGAGACGAGCACGGTCGGCTTCACGGAGTCGGTGACCGTAATCAGCCGCGCGAGCGAGTCGGGCAGCGCGATGCTGCCCTTCGCCGCGATCGGGCGCACGTTCATCGCGAAGATCACGGTGGGTGCGCGGCCGATCACCACGCGCGCCGAGTCGTAGGATGCGGTGCCCGACATCGGCCAAAGCCGGAAGAAGCCGACCGTGTCGCCGCCGGCGCGCATGAGCTCGAGCATGCGCTGCCCGACATAGCTGTTCAGCTCGTCGCCGTACGCGATGATGGCCATGCGGCTCCGCGCGCCGCGCAGCCGCGCGACGATGCCGGTCGTATCGCGGACGAGCGTCAGCGAGCGCTGCGCGATGTCGTCCGCAGCGTCCTGGAAGGGTTTCGCGCCGACGATGCGCGCGATCGAATCGAGCGGCACAGTCCGCCGCTCGAAGAGGCCAAGCTGCCGCTTAATCGCGAGCACGCGGCCTACGGACGAATCGAGGCGCGCGGTGGTGAGGCGCCTGCTCTGCAGCGCGACCAGCATCGAGGCGATCGCCGAATCGGGATCGGCGGGCATGAGCAGCAGATCAGACCCGGCCTCGAACGCGCGCACCGCCGCCTCGCCGGCGCCGTACTTGGCGACGATCGCGCCCATTTGGAGCGCATCGGTCACAACCAAGCCCTTGAACTTGAGCGAGTCGCGCAGGACGCCCGTGAGCATCGCGGCCGACAGCGTCGCGGGAGCGTCGCCGGTGAATGCCGGGAAGGCGATGTGCGCGCTCATCACGACCTGAGCGCCGGCGTCGATGCCGGCGCGGAACGGCACCAGCTCCACGGAGTCGAGCCGAGCGTAGTCGACGCGGATCGAGGGCAGCCCGATGTGTGAGTCCGCATCGGTATCGCCGTGACCGGGGAAGTGTTTCAGCGTCGCGAGCATGCCGTTGTCCTGCAAGCCGCGCACGTACGCGCGCACGAGGCGCGCGACGGCGCGGGGATCCTCGCCGAACGAACGGGTATTGATGATCGGATTGAGCGGATTGTTGTTGACGTCGGCATCCGGCGCGAAGTTCACGTGGATGCCGACGGCGCGGCCCTCGAGGGCGGCGACGCGCCCGATCGTGTACGCGTCCCGCTCGGTGCCCGTCGCGCCGGCGGCCATGATGTAGGGGAACGCGGTTGCGCCGACGACGCGCATCGCGGCGCCCCATTCGAGATCCGCGGACACGAGCAACGGCAGCTTGGAACGGCGTTGCAGCGTGTTGAGCTTCGCCGCGATGTCGTAGGGCGAGCCGACGGAGATGACGATGCCGCCGACCTCGAGCGAGTCGACCCAGCGTGTCGCGATCTGGAAGGCGGAATCGTCCAGCGCCATGTAGTTTCCGCCCAGCCACGGTACCACGAGCTGCGCCACTTTTTGGCGCGTGGTGAGCTTGGGCAGCACGGCATCGGTGACAACCGGCTGCGGGGTGCGGGGCGCGGTAGTCCGGCCACCACACGCCGCACCGGCTAGCAGCGTAACGATCAGGAGTCTATGCGCGCGCATCGTCTCGTTTGGATTCTGTTGGGGATCGGGTGTTCCTCGGGAACACGCGCTCCGTCACCTGCATCCGCGCAGGTTCGTCCGGGCATCGAGGTCTTGCTCGCCGACTCGGCGCACCTCATCGCCGGCAAGCGTATCGGTCTGCTCTCAAACAACACTGGCGTAGATCATTTGGGCCGCCGTGACGTTGACCTCCTGCGCACGGCGCCCGGCGCACGGCTTACGGTGTTGTTCAGTCCCGAGCACGGTTTTCTCGGTAAAGAGGATCGCTCCGGACTTCCGGACAGCCGAGATTCCGCCACCGGTCTCCCAATCTACAGTCTCTATGGCGGTTCGCGTACCGCCGCACGCGCCGCGGTCGATTCCGTTGACGTGCTCCTGATCGACCTGCAGGACATCGGGGCCCGCTACTACACCTACATCGCGACCACCGTCCAGCTGATGCGCGATGCAACGCGCGTCGGCAAGCGGGTGATCGTGCTCGATCGACCCGATCCCGTCGGCGGCGTGGCAATGCAGGGCAACGTGCGCGCGCGCGCCAGCGATCCCGATTCCCTCTTCTCCGGCTTCATGCCGGTTCCGATGCGATATGGCATGACACTGGGTGAGCTCGCGCGTCTGGCGAACGACGCCCTGGCAGTCGGCACAGATCTCGTCGTGGTGCCCGCGCTGGGCTGGAATCGCACGATGTTCTACGACCAGACGGGTCTGCCGTGGGTGAAACCGTCGCCCAACATGCCGGACATCGAGAGCGCCTTGCTGTATCCCGGCACGTGCTTGTTCGAGGGGACGAATGTTTCCGTCGGTCGGGGGACGGCCACCGCGTTTCGGGTGCTTGGCGCGCCCTGGCTCGATCCGGAGCGTGTGATCGCTCGTCTCGATACCTCGGCGCTTCGCGGCGTCGATGTGCGCGCGACGCGCTTTACGCCGATCGCGCCGACCGACGGCAAGTACGCCGGGGTTGCGCTGCAAGGGATTGAGCTGCGGGTCCGAGAACGTCAGGTCTACGATCCCACCAAGTTGGCGGTCGCTCTGCTGGCGGCGATCAAGGCGGTGCATCCCGCCGACTTCCAGTTCCGCGCCCAGAGCTTCGATCGTCTCGCAGCCGGACCGGAGCTCCGTACGGCGATCGAGGCGGGGCAATCGCCGCAGGCAATCTGGAATTCATGGACCAGCGATCTCGCGCGATTTCGCGAAGCGCGCGCGAAGTACTTGATTTACTAGATTAGGGCATGGCCGAGCGCCGCTACAACGACAAGGAAATCGCCGCGATCTTTCGCGCGGCGGCGGAAGAAGGACCCCAGACTCCCCAGCGTGAAGTCGCGCGCGACGAAGGATTGACTCTTTCCGAGCTCCAGGCGATCGGCAGCGAGGTCGGCATCTCGTCCGCCGCGGTCGCGCAGGCTGCCCGAGCCGTAGATGTGCGTCTGGGCGGCGCGTCGCGGACGTTCCTTGGACTCCGTATTGGCGTGGCCCGGACGGTCAATCTCAATCGCCGGCTCACCGATGAAGAGTGGGAGCGGCTCGTCGTGCAGTTGCGCGAAGTCTTCAACGCGCGCGGCCGCACGCGCTCCGAAGGCTCGCTGCGGCAGTGGACGAATTCCTTGCGCTCGCCGGCGTCGGGATGATCGCCAGCGGCGCCCTCCGGCTGCCGCGATGGGCGCGTCTCCGCGAGCGACAAATGGAAGCGCTTGCAGCCCGGATAACATCCTCCAAGACAGACACTTAAAGCAGCGCGTCCGAGGGTGAACTTGCCGAGTCGGTCGGGCGCCTCCATATATCGTGCCGCGCCCGCGCCCTTGGGATTCAACCCGGAGTCGCTATGGGAGCCCTCCGCGTCCGCGGGTTGATTCGCGGCGCCATTGTCGTCCTCATCGCTGCCGCGCCCCTGGTCTGGTACGCGTGCTCGGACGGCGCACCAGATTCTCCTGCCGGTCCGTCGTCCGTCAGCCGCCTAATACCGGATCTCAGCGCCGCCGTCACCGCGCAACGCCATCACACGGATGCGTTGCTCGCAATTCCCGGCGTCGTCGGCACCGCGGTCATGGTGCAGCCGGACGGACGCCCCGGTCTCGTACTCCTCCTGGAGCGCGCCGGTATCCCCGGTCTTCCGGCAATGCTCGAGGGGATTCCCGTGTCCCAGCGGGTGACAGGCCGGCTGATGGCCTTGAGCGATCCCACGAGGCGCCAGCGTCCGGCCCCGATGGGTTTCTCGGTCGGCCATCCCGCGATCACGGCCGGGACGATCGGCGCCCGGGTGCGTGACGCCCTGGGACACGTGTACATCCTCTCGAACAATCACGTGCTCGCGAACTCGAATGGCGCGAGCATCGGCGATCCGGAATACCAGCCGGGTCCGTTCGATGGGGGCACGGCCGCCGACCAGATCGCGACGCTGAGTGACTTTCAGGTCATTTCGTTCGCCGCCAACGGCACCAACACGATCGATGCCGCGATCGCTCTCTCCACGACCGCCGTGCTGGACAACGCGACGCCTGCCGACGACGGCTACAGCATGCCGAACTCGACGATCTTCGGCGACGCGAACGGCGACGGCCTGTTCGACGACCGCAACGCCCTGCTCGGCCTCAACGTGCAGAAGTACGGCCGCACCACGAAGCTGACGCACGGCCAGATCACGGGTATCAACGCGACGGTCACGATCTGCTATGCTGTTTCGGGATTTACCTGCACGAAGACCGCCCGCTACGTGGATCAGTTGCTCATCACGCCGGGCGGGTTCAGCAACGGCGGTGATTCCGGCTCGCTCATCGTCACCGACGACGCGAATCTCAATCCCGTGGCGTTGCTGTTCGCCGGCAACGCGAACGTCACGATCGCCAACCGGATCGATCTCGTGCTGCAACGCTTCGGCGTCGTGATCGATGGCTTTGCGCCCCCGCCGCCCGGTCCCCTGACCGACCTGGCCGTGACGAGCGTGAGTGGACCGAGCTCGGCGGTGCAGGGCAGTACGTCCAGCGTCACGGTGTCCGTGAAGAACGTCGGCAACCAGGACGTCTCGACGTTCGACGTCACATTGCAGGACACCACCGAGCACGTGACGGTGGGCACGCAGAGCGTCGCCGGTCTGGCCGCGGGCGCCAGCACGACGCTGACATTCGCCTGGACGCCGAGTACCACGGGCGATCACGACCTCGTGGCGCGTCAAATGCTGTCCGACGACAGGGGAACGAACGACCAGCGCCTGGTGACGTTCACGGTCAATCCCCCGGTGACCGACGTCGCAGTCACCGGCTTCACCGGGCCCGGCTCGGTGATCGTGGGCCACAGCGTCAACGTGGGTGTGACCGTGGCGAACGTCGGCAATCAGAACGTCAACGGGGACATCACCGTCAGCCTGCAGGATTCGACGGCTGGCGTCCCGGTCGGCACGCAAACGATCCACGGGCTCGGCGCGGGCGCGACCACGACGCTCGTCTTCAGCTGGAACACGACCGGCGCGGCGCTGGGCGGTCATACACTGGTCGCGACGGATGGCCTCGCGGACGACAACGCCGGCAATAACCGTCGTACCACGGTTATTACCGTCACGCCCAAGCCGCTCGATATCGCCGTCACGGGGATCGCGGGGCCCCGTTCCGTCGCCCAGGGCGACACGGCGCACGTGATCGTGACGCTCCAGAACGTGGGTGAGGTGGATGTCACCACGCCATTCAACGTCGAATTGAGCGACGGGTGGGCGGTCCCCGTAGTCGCGACCGGGACGGTTCCCAGTCTCGCCGCTGGGGCGACCACCACGCTCGATATCCCTTGGAACACGGCAGGCGCGACGGTCACGGGGCATATCCTCTTTGCAAACTCCAAGCTCCCGGACGACAACTCGTCGAATAACTCGGCCGGGATCGCGATCAACGTGACGGCCCCGGGGCCACCGGGCCCGCCGCCCCCTCCGCCGCCCCCACCACCGGGCACGGACGTGGCCATCACGGGCATCACCGCCCCGGCGCGCGTGAAGCAGGGCGACACGGCGCACGTCGTGGTTACCGTGAAGAACGTGGGTGGGCAGGACGTCACCGGCAACTTCGACGTCGTGTTGGCCGACGGATTCAACGGCCCCATCGTCGCCACGCAGACAATCACCGGGCTCGCCGTGGGCGTGAGCGTGACGCGTACACTCGACTGGAACACGGCCGGTGCGGAGATCACCGGGCACACCCTGTTTGCGACCCAGAAGCTGGCTGATAGCGATCCGTCAAATAACACCGCCGGCATCGCGGTCATCGTCGAGGCTCCGCCCGTGACGGACGTCGCCGTCAGCAGCGTCGTCGCGCCGGCCGCCGTGACCCAAGGAAGTACGGCAACGATCGGGGTGACGGTGCAGAACGTGGGCGGCTTGAATGTGAGCAGCACCTTTGATGTGACCCTGACCGACTCGACCACCGGCGTGACGCTTGGTACACAGACAGTGGCGGGACTCGCGGTGGGCACGAGTGCGACGCGCTCGTTCAGCTGGAATACCACGGGCGCGGCGCTGGGTGGTCACCGACTCGTCGCGACCCATAGCCTGAGCGACGCCAACGCCGTCAATAACCAGGGCGGAGCGACTGTCACCGTGAACGCGCCGGTAATGGATGTCGCAGTGACCGACGTCAGTGCGCCGAGCGCGGTGATTCAGGGCAGTGTGGCCACGGTCAGCGTCACCGTGCAGAACGTCGGCGGCCAGAATGTCGCGAGCAGCTTCAACGTCGTGCTCACCGACGCCACGGCTGGCGGGACGATCGGCACTCAGACTGTCACGGGGTTGGCTGTTGGGGCGAGCGCGACGCGCTCGTTCACCTGGAGCACCACGGGCGCGACGCTCGGCGGTCACACGCTCGTGGCGTCTCAGACCTTCAGCGATGACAACAGTGCCAACAATCAGCGGTCTGCCTCGGTTACGGTGAATCCGCAACCGGTTGATCTCGCGCTGACCGCCATAACCGGGCCTGCCCAGGTGACTCAGGGCGACACGGCGCCCGTCGTGGTCACGGTGCAAAACGTCGGCGGAGTGGACGTGACCACCAGCTTCGACGTGGTGCTGACCGACGGGACAGCGGGCGGCATCACCGTTGGCACGCAGACGATCTCCGGGCTCGCGGCAGGTGCGAGCGCGACGCGGACCATCAATTGGAACACCGCCGGCGCCGCCACCAACGGGCACATCCTGATAGCGACGCAGAAGCTGGCCGACATCAACACGAGCAACGATGCTGGCGCGATCGCCATCACCGTCAACCCGCCGAACCTGCATGTGGGGAATCTCGATGGCGTCGCGACCAGCAACGGCAATAACTGGACGGCCACGGTACAGATCACCGTACACAATTCCCGGCACAACCTGGTCAGTGGCGCGAGCGTGCGCGGCCTGTGGAACGGCGCCAATCCTGAGGTCGGGTGTGTCTCCGGACCGGCGGGAACCTGCAACGTCGTGCTGTCGAACCTCCCGAATTCGACCAAGATGGTCTCGTTCGCCGTAACCGCGATGACCCTGTCGGGGTACGTTTACAAGGCAGCTCTCAATCATGATCCGGATGGCAGCAGCAACGGGTTCTCGGTTACGGTGAAGCGGTAGCGCATGGCCGCGCGACTGCTGCTACTGGTCCTGCTGGCCGGAGGGATGGTGGCATGTTCTTCCGGCGCACCCCGCAGTGGAGGGGGAGCCACTGTGACGGCACGAAGCATCGATGAGGTTCTCGCCGCGCATACTGACTCGCTCATGGCGCTGCCGGGCGTGGTGGGAACCGCCATCGGCCTATGCGAGGGTGAGCGGTGTATCAAGGTGTTGGTCGCTGACTCCAATCCCGCAACGAGAAGGAGAATTCCCGATCGCCTGGAGGGGTACCGCGTCCTCGTCGAGGTGACCGGAACGATCACACCGCGTTAAGATGGCCACGCAAGCAGATGTCCGCCGCATCGCGCTTTCGCTGCCCGACACCGTGGAGGCGCCCAAGCCGCTGGCGAAAGGTTCGAGATGACTGCCCTAGGCTTACGCACGGTGATCTACCACGTTCCCGATCTCAAACGCGCGAAGGCGTGGTATAGCGCTGCCTTCGGCGTGAAGCCGTACTTCGATGAGCCGTTCTACGTCGGCTTCACCATCGGTGGTTATGAGCTCGGCCTGGATCCGGACGTGAAGGGCGTCAGGCCGGGAGCGGGCGGCTCGGTTGCATACTGGGGCGTCGCAAATGTAGAAAGAGCGGTCGAGCACTTCATTCGCGAAGGCGCAACCCTCAAGTCTCCCATTCAAGATGTGGGGGAGGGGATTCGGGTGGCGACCGTTGCCGATCCATTCGGGAACCTGGTGGGGCTCATCGAGAATCCCCACTTCGCGGCGGCCTGATGACCAAGATCGATCTTCCCGACCTGTACACCAAGAAGGACGTCGATCGCGCCCGCACGAAGGGCGAGGTGATCGGCTGGATCAAGGGCGGCGTCGCGGGTGTCGCCGGCGTGTTGCTGCTCGGCGTCATTGGCTGGCTTCCGACCATCGCCGTGATGGGTGTCGGCGGGTTCGTGCTCTACAAGCTGCTCTCGGGTCCGTCTAAGGACGCGTAGGGTCCAGACCTACCGTCATTTGTGCCGGAGATTAGCTTCCCCCCGGCAATGAATGTCATTCCCCAGCGGGTCAAAGACGGTTTTGTGGCCTTGATCGGACCGCTCGGGCGTGCCCTGATACGGGCCGGCGTGGATCCGAATACGATTACCACCGTGGGGACCCTGGTGGTGGTCGGCTCCGGCGTGGCGTTTGGCACCGGCGCCATCCGGCTCGGCGGATTGCTGCTGCTGATCAGCGGGATATGCGACCTGCTCGACGGGCAGGTGGCGCGCCAGGGCGGCAAGATGACGACGTTCGGCGCGTTTTACGATTCGACGCTCGACCGGGTCGGCGAGGGGGCGGTTTTTGCGGGGCTGATCTTCTATTTTTTGACTGGCCCGGTGCCGGCCGACCTGAAGCCGCGCGCCATCGCGGCCGGGCTGGTCGCGCTCGTCGCATCATTCTTGGTGTCGTACACGCGGGCGCGGGCCGAAGCGCTCGGCGTCGAAAACAAGGTCGGCATTGCCCCGCGCGCCGAACGCATTGTGTTCCTCGGAGTGCCTGCGCTGGTATTGGGCGCGGGGCCGGGGCGCCCCGGTGTCGTGCTGTTCTGGATTGTGGCGGTGCTCGCGCTCGTCTCCGCGATCACAGTAATCCAACGGGTGGTGCACGTCGCGCGCGTGGCGCGCGGCGCCCCGCCGCCGTCGCCGATTTCCAAACGTGAGACGTTGCCTGGAGTCGCGGCGGCACGCCGCAGAGGACATTGATGGCTCGGGAGCAAGCGGCGGTGTTGACCGGAGGCGCACGCGAGATCGCGCCCGCGACAGGAAAACTGGGCGTGATGCTGGTCGGCCTCGGCGCCGTGTCCACCACATTCATTGCCGGCGTCGAAAACGTGCGGCGCGGTCGCGCTCTGCCGATCGGCTCGCTCAGCCAGATGGCGACTATCCGACTCGGCAAGCGCACCGAGAAGCGGGCCCCGAAGATCAAAGAGTTCGTGCCGCTCGCGGACCTCAAGGACCTCGTATTTGCGGCGTGGGACCCGATTCCGGACGATGCCTTCACGGCCGCCGTGAAGGCCGGCGTGCTCGACCGGCACGAGCACCTCGAGCCGATCAAGGACTTCCTCCAGGGCATCAAGCCCATGCCCGCCGCCTTCGACCAGTACTACGTCAAGCGGCTGCAGGGGACGAACGTCAAGCGCGGCAAGAACAAGCGGGAGCTCGCCGAGCAGCTGCGCGAGGACATGCGGAACTTCAAGCAGAGCGCGAAACTCGATCGCCTCGTCGTGGTGTGGTGTGCATCGACCGAGGTGTTCCTCACGCCCGGGCCCGCGCACCAGTCGTTGGGCGCGTTCGAGAAGGCGATGGAGCAGAACGACCAGTCGATCGCGCCGTCTATGCTCTACGCGTATGCCGCGTTGATGGAGAATGTGCCATTCGCCAACGGCGCGCCCAATCTGACCGTCGACCTGCCGGTGATGGAGCGGCTGGCGGAGGAGCGGCACGTCCCGATCGGCGGCAAGGACTTCAAGACCGGCCAGACGATGATGAAGAGCGTCCTCGCGCCGGCGTTCAAGGCGCGGATGCTCGGATTGTCGGGATGGTACTCTACCAACATCCTCGGCAATCGGGACGGCGAGGTGCTGGACGATCCGGAGTCGTTCAAGACCAAAGAGGAGTCGAAGCTCGGCTTGCTCGAGCACATCCTTCAGCCCGACCTGTATCCCGAGCTGTACGGCAAGGTCTATCACAAGGTCCGGATCAACTACTACCCACCCCGCGGTGATAATAAGGAAGGGTGGGACAACATCGACATCTTCGGATGGCTCGGCTATCCGATGCAGATCAAAGTCGATTTCCTGTGTCGCGATTCCATCCTCGCGGCGCCGATCGTGCTCGATCTCGCGCTGTTCTTCGATCTCGCCGGCCGCGCCGGACTGTCGGGGATTCAGGAATGGCTGTCCTTCTACTTTAAGAGCCCGCAGTTTGCGCAGGGCCTGTACGCCGAGCACGACCTCTTCATCCAGCAGACGAAGCTCAAGAACACGCTGCGCTGGCTGATGGGCGAGGAGCAGATCACGCACCTCGGCATCGAGTACTACGAATACGCGGAGAAGTAAGAACTCCCGCTTCCCCCCCCTTCACGACCAGCAACACCCAGGAGATCGTTGCGCATGATTCTCGGATTGCTGCAGAATCCCGCCCAGCATGCAGCAGGCGGTGAAGCCGCGCTCGTACTGCCGAACTTGAACCAGGCCGCGTTCCTCGGCGGGATCGGCGGCCGCGCATTGTTGCTGTGGGGCCTGATCATCTGCGCCCTGGGGTTGCTCTTTGGTCTTGCGCAGTACACGCAGCTGCGCAACCTCCCAGTGCATCGCGCCATGCGCGAGATCTCCGAGCTGATCTACGAGACCTGCAAGACCTATCTGCTGACCCAGGGTCGGTTCCTGCTGATTCTGTGGCTCTTCATCGGCGCGATCGTGGCGCTGTACTTCGGCACGCTGGCGCAGACGACGGACGCGACCGGCGCCATGGTGCGTGGCTTTCCTGCGAGCAAGGTGCTCATCATTTTGCTGTTCAGCCTCATCGGAATCGCCGGCAGCTACGGGGTAGCCTGGTTCGGCATCCGGGTGAACACGTTCGCGAACTCCCGCACCGCGTTCGCGAGCCTGACCGGAAAACCATACCCGAACCATGCAATTCCGCTGAAAGCCGGCATGAGCATCGGGATGCTGCTGATCAGCGTCGAGCTGCTCCTGATGCTTCTGATTCTGCTGTTCATCCCGGGCGATTACGCCGGTCCCTGCTTCATCGGATTCGCGATCGGCGAATCGTTGGGCGCGGCGGCGCTCCGTGTCGCGGGCGGTATCTTCACCAAGATCGCCGACATCGGCGCCGACCTGATGAAGATCGTCTTCAAGATCAAGGAGGACGACGCACGCAATCCTGGTGTCATCGCCGACTGTACCGGGGACAACGCCGGCGATTCGGTGGGGCCAAGTGCCGATGGGTTCGAGACGTACGGCGTAACGGGCGTCGCGCTGATCTCGTTCATCCTGCTCGCGGTCCACACGCCGCTCGTGCAGGTGCAGCTGCTCGTCTGGATCTTCGCGATGCGCGTGATGATGATCATCGCGTCCGGCGCGTCCTACTTCCTGAACGCCGCGTTCACGAAGGCGCGATACCAGACCGCCGACCACATGAACTTCGAAGCGCCCCTCACGACGCTCGTCTGGCTAACGTCGTTCGTGTCGGTGGCCCTCACGTTCCTTGCGTCCCGGCTGTTGATCCCCGGTATCGGCGGCGATCCCACCCTGTGGTGGAAGCTGTCGCTCGTGATCACGTGTGGCACGCTCGCGGGCGCGATCATCCCGGAGCTGGTCAAGGTCTTCACGTCGGTCCACTCGGCACATGTTCGGGAGATTGTCACGTCGTCCCGCGAAGGCGGGGCGTCGCTAAACATTCTGTCGGGCTTCGTCGCCGGGAACTTCAGCGCGTTCTGGTTAGGGATGACGATGATGGTGCTGATGGCGATCGCCTACGGCGTCAGCACCGCGGGGCTCGCCGGTCTCATGGCGGCGCCGGCCGTATTCGCGTTCGGGCTCGTCGCCTTCGGGTTCCTGGGGATGGGGCCGGTCACGATCGCCGTCGATTCGTATGGCCCGGTCACGGACAACGCGCAGTCGGTCTACGAGCTGTCGCTGATCGAGCAGGTGCCAAACGTGCGCGCCGAGATCAAGAAGGATTTCGGCTTCGAGCCGAACTTCGCGCGTGCCAAGGAGAACCTGGAGGAGAACGACGGGGCGGGGAATACGTTCAAGGCGACCGCCAAACCGGTATTGATCGGCACCGCCGTCGTGGGCGCGACGACGATGATCTTCTCGATCATCGTGGCGCTCACGCGCGGGTTGCAGCCCGAGCTGCTGTCGAACCTGTCGATCCTGCATCCGCCGTTCCTGCTCGGGCTGATCACCGGCGGCGCGGTGATCTACTGGTTTACGGGGGCATCGACCCAGGCGGTCACCACCGGTGCGTATCGCGCGGTGGAGTTCATCAAGGCGAACATCCGGCTCGAGGGGACGACCAAGGCCTCGGTGTCGGACAGCAAGAAAGTGGTGGCGATCTGCACGCAATACGCGCAGAGGGGGATGTTCAACATCTTCCTGACGGTCTTCTTCGCGACGCTCGCGTTCGCGTTCTTCGAGCCGTACTTCTTCATCGGCTATCTGATCTCGATCGCGCTGTTCGGCCTCTACCAGGCCATCTTCATGGCCGATGCGGGGGGTGCATGGGACAACGCCAAGAAGATCGTCGAGACCGAGCTGAAGCAGAAAGGCACGCCGCTGCACGATGCCACGGTGGTCGGCGATACGGTGGGCGACCCGTTCAAGGATACGTCCTCGGTCGCCATGAATCCGATCATCAAGTTCACGACGCTGTTCGGACTGCTGGCGGTCGAGCTCGCGGTCTCGCTCACGGCGGAGCGCGGCGCGACGCTGAGTCTCGTGCTCGCCGGCGCATTCCTCGTCGTCGCCCTGGCCTTCGTGTGGCGGTCGTTCTATGCCATGCGGATCGAATCATCCGCTTCGCCCCGCAGCCGTCCCGCCCGCGTGCAGGTGCGCTAACGAGGGATCCGTGACGTCCACCCAGATCGCCGTCACGGCGCTCGGCGCCGTCGCCATCGTCTGGGTGCTGTGGTACTTCCTCTTCTCGCGCGGCACGGCCGTCGCTGCGACGGCGGGCGCGGGCGGGGTGCAGGAAGTGCACGTCACCGTGAAGGGCGGCTATACACCCGACACGATCGTCGTCCAGGCTGGAACGCCGGTGCGCCTGCAGTTCTACCGCGACGAGACCGCCGATTGCTCCGAGCGCGTCGTGCTCGAGCGCTTCGGCATCGATCAGCAGCTGCCCGCATTCCAAACGACCACCGTCGAATTCACCCCGGAACAGCCGGGGGAGTATCCGTTTCGCTGTGGCATGAACATGCTGAAGGGGCTGCTCGTCGTCGAACCGCCCGGTGAGCGCCGCGCCGCATCATCGCCGCACAAATTCCACGATGCCCGCCGTGAGTAAGACCCGGATCGTCCTGCCGATCGAGGGGATGACGTGCGCCAGCTGCGCCGCCACGGTCCAGGAGGCCTTGGCCGGTGCGACCGGCGTCACGTCCGCCGGCGTCAACTTCGCCACGAACAAGGCGGCCATCGAATACGACGCCGCCCAGACCAACGTCAGCCAGCTCATCAAGACGGTGCGCGAGGCCGGGTACAACTGTGGCAAGGCGACCGTCACCTTCGGGATCGTCGACCTGCACTACGCGCCGAGTGTGGCACCGCTCGAGCGGTCGCTGTCGCGGGTCAACGGTGTCATCCGGGCCGTCGCCAATCAGGCGACCGAGACCGCGACGGTGGACTACATCCCCGGCGTCGTGAGTGCGGAGGATCTCGAGAAGGCGGTCGATGCCGCGGGCTTTGTGGTCGCCGCGCCGATCGCCGCGGAGGATCCGCTCGAGCGCGAGCGCATCGCGCGCAGTCGCGAGATCCGGACGCTCACCTGGAAATTCGTGGCGGCGGCTACGGTGGCGATCGTCGCGATGATCGGCTCGATGTTACTGATGGCCGATCGCCCGATGGGCGACAACGGCACGATGAAGCAGGTGGACCTCCTCGGTCATCTGCTCATGCCGCTGGCGATCGGGTTGCGCGATTGGGTGGCGGCGCAGGGATGGGTGCTCAATCTCGACTGGGTCAAATGGGGGCTCGCCATCATCACCCTCCCCGTGGTCGCCTGGTCGGGCCAACAGTTCTACAAAGGGACGTGGAGCGGGCTGCGGCATCGGACCGCGGACATGAACACCCTCATCGGTGTCGGGACGGGAGCGGCGTTCATCTATTCGCTCGTGGCAACCGCGGCGCCCACTCTGTTTCTCCGGGCCGGACTGCCTGCCGACGTCTATTACGAGGCCGTCGCCGCGATCATCGCGCTGGTGCTGCTGGGCCGGGTGCTCGAGGCACGAGCGAAGGGCCGCACGTCCGAAGCGATTCGCCGGCTCGCGGCGCTGCGGGCGAAGTCGGCGCACGTCATCCGCGACCGCCAGGAGACCGACGTCCCGGTCGAGGCCGTCGTGATCGGCGACCTGGTCATCGTCAAGCCGGGTGAAAAGGTGCCGGTGGATGGCGTCGTGACTGAAGGCGGATCGGCGGTGCACGAAGCGATGCTCACGGGCGAGCCCATGCCCGTCGGGAAGAAACCGGGGGACGAAGTCATCGGCGGCACGCTAAACACGACCGGTACCATCACATTCCGGGCGACGCGGGTAGGCAAGGAAACCGCACTCGGTCAAATCGTGCAGCTCGTGGAAGACGCGCAGGCAACCAAGGCGCCGATCCAAAAGCTCGCCGATCGCGTCGCCGGCGTGTTCGTGCCCATCGTCATCGCGATTGCGATTGCCGCGTTCGTGGCCTGGTTCGATCTAGGCCCGAGTCCCGAGGCCCGAGCCCTTGTCTTCGCGACTGTGGGATTCGTGTCGGTGCTGATCATCGCCTGCCCCTGCGCGCTCGGCCTCGCGACGCCGACGGCGATTCTCGTAGGCACGGGGAGGGCGGCCGAGTACGGGATCCTGATCCGCAGCGGCGAGGCGCTGGAGCGGCTCGCCAACGCGCGGACCGTGCTGCTCGACAAGACCGGCACCATCACGGAAGGGAAGCCGACCGTCACGCATATCGTGACGGCGAAGAAGCCGGACGGCACTCCGATCAGCCCGGCCGACGTCCTCAAATGGGCGGCGTCGGTCGAACAACGGTCTGAGCATCCCCTCGCAGTCGCGATTCTCAAGGCGGCAGAGGACAAACAGGTGTCGCTCCTGCCGGTCGAAAAGTTCGCGGCGATGGAGGGACGCGGTGTGCGGGGAACCGTGGACCGCCGCATCATCGAGGTGATCTCGTTGCGGCATGCGCGCGAGCGCAGCCTCGAGCTGGGCTCGCTAGGTGCGGACGCCGATCGGTTGGCGGCGCAGGGTCGTTCGCCGGTGATCTGCGTCGTGAACAACACAGTCTACGCCGTCATCGCGATTTCCGATGCGATCAAGCCGACGTCCAAGACGGCGGTGGAGCTGCTGAAGCGCCGCGGCATCGCCGTCGTCATGGTCTCGGGCGATTCGCGCAAAGGCGCCGAGGCAGTTGCGGCGGAGGTGGGGATCGAGGAGATCATCGCCGAGGTGCTGCCTTCCCAGAAGGCGGACCTGGTGAAGAAGCTGCAGCGGCAGGCGGGCGGTGGTCACATCGTCATGGTGGGCGACGGCATCAACGACGCGCCGGCGCTCGCGCAGGCCAACGTCGGCATCGCGATCGGCACCGGCACCGACATTGCGATGGAAGCGTCCGACGTGACGCTGATCCGGGGCGACCTGCGCGCGGTGTTTACGGCGATCGAGCTGGCGCGGCGTACGATGCGGACGATTCGCTGGAACCTGATCTGGGCGTTCGGCTACAACGTGCTGCTGATTCCGGTCGCCGCTGGTATACTCTATCCCGTCACGGGGTGGTTGCTCTCACCAGTGTTCGCGAGCGCCGCGATGGCGTGGTCGAGTCTCTCGGTCGTACTGAACAGTCTCACGTTGCGGGCGTTCAAAATCTCAGGAGCGGCAACGCATGCGGTACTTCCACAGAACTAGCGCGAGTCCCGAAGCGGTGCTCGAGGTCGCCAAGAGCTTCTTTGGCGGGCGGCTCGCGCCGGCTGAGGAATCACCGCGGCGGCGGGCGTATCAGGGGACATTGGGGCGCATCACCATCAGCGTCCGCCCCGAGGGTGGGCACTACACCTACGTCGAAGTAGCGACCGATCAGGTGGGAGAGTCGGAGCTCGACAAGCTCGCCAAGCGGTTTCTTGCGGAAGTGCACCGGCTCGTGGAGCCGGCACACGTCATGCGCGGCGCCTACTAGCCCGCGACCTTCGCGCCGTAGCCGGCTTTGGCGACGGCCGCGACCAGCTGATCCGTCGTCACGGAATCATCATCGAAATCCACTTCTGCTTCGCCGTCAGGCAAGTCGATGATGGCGCTGTACACCCCGATCACACCCTTCAAGGCCTTCTCGACCTTGGCCTGACAGTGGCCGCAGGTCATTCCGGTGACGCGCAGCTTCACGTTCGCCATGGCTCTTCCCTCCCAACTATAATTTAGGGCCATGGCTCTTCCTGCGACGCGGCCGACGGCAGCCGTCCCATCCGGGGTGGTGCTGTCACCGGACCAGCTCCTCGAGATCTACTACTATCTCCGGCTCACCCGGACGCTCGAAGAGCGGCTGGTGGCGCTGTACCGCCAGACCAAGGTCATCGGGGGCCTGTTCCGCTCGCTCGGGCAGGAGGGGGAATCGGTCGCCTCGGCGTATGCGTTGGAGCGTGGGCGGCACAAGGACGTACTGTCGCCTTTGATCCGTAACCTTGGGTCATTGCTCGTGATGGGCGCTCAGCCCATCGAGATCCTGCGGCAGTATATGGCCAAGGCCGACAGCCCCACGCACGGTCGCGAGCTGAACGTCCACTTCAACGACCTCGAGAGGGGCTATCTCGGGCAGATTTCCCACCTGGGCGACATGATCCCGGTGATGGCGGGGATCGCCTTGAGCTTTAAGCTGCGCGGCGAGCCGCGGGTCGGCCTGGTGTATATCGGCGACGGCGGGACCTCGACCGGCACGTTCCATGAAGGGTTGAACCTCGCCGCCGTGCAGCGGCTGCCGCTCGTCGTGATCGGCGAATACAACCATTGGGCCTACTCCACGCCGCCCGAGAAACAATTCGCCGTCAAAGACCTGGCCGAGAAGGCCAAGGGATACGGAGTCCCGGCGGTGACGGTGGACGGCAACGACGTGTTCGCGGTGTACGAAGCGACGCGGTTTGCGGTGGATCGCGCGCGGCGCGGGAAGGGCGTCCATTTCATCGAAGTGAAGACGTATCGCCGCAAAGGCCACGCCGAGCACGACGATCAACACTATGTGCCGAAACCCGATCTGGAGCGGTGGGCGAAGGAAAACGATCCCGTCGACCGCTACGTGCAACGCTTGCTCACGGGCGAGATGGTCGCCGAGGCGGACCTGAAGGACATCGACGATCGCGTGCGGGTGGAAGTGGATCAGGCGACGGACGCCTGCGTCAACGAGCCGTTGCCGACACCAGAGAGCGCGCTGCCGGGCGTGTACGTCGATCCACCGGCGGCGGACAAGCTCTGGTTCAAGGTCCTGTGATGGCGGAAGTCACATTCCTCGAAGCGCTGCGCCAGGGCATCTGGGAAGAGATGGAGCGCGACGATCGCGTCTTCATCCTTGGCGAAGATGTCGGTCTGTACGGCGGCGCGTTCAAGGTGACAGAGGGATTCAGCAAACGGTTCGGTGAATCTCGTGTGATCGACACGCCGATCTCCGAGGCAGCGATCGTGGGCGCGGCCGCGGGCGCGGCGCACATGGGGTTGCGGCCGGTTGCCGAGATGCAGTTCATCGACTTCATCTCGTGCGCCTACGACATGCTGACGAATTATGTCGCCACCGCGCGGTACCGGGCGGGTCTGTCCACCCCGATGGTGGTGCGCGGTCCCTGCGGCGGCTACGTTCGAGGCGGGCCGTTCCATTCGCAGAATCCGGAAGCGGCATTCCTCCACACGCCCGGCCTCAAGATCGTCTACCCGGCGACGGTGCGGGACGCCAAGGGTCTCATCAAGGCGTCGATCCGCGACGAGGACCCCGTGCTCTTTCTCGAGCACAAATGGCTCTACCGGCGTATCAAGGAGCAGCTGCCGGAGGGCGAAGAGATTCTGACGCCGATCGGGCAGGCGCGCATCGCGCGCGAAGGGAAGCATCTTTCCATCATCAGCTACGGCGCGACGCTGTGGAAATCGCTGGAGGCGGCCGAGCAGCTGGAGAAAGCGGACGGAGTATCGGTGGAAGTAGTGGACCTCCGGACGCTGCTGCCGATGGATGACGCCGCGATCGTCGCGACCGTGAAGAAGACCAACAAGGCGCTCATCGTCCATGAAGACACGCGGACCGGGGGAATCGCCGGGGAGATCGCGGCGCGGATCAACGAGCAGGCGTTCGAATGGCTCGACGGGCCGATCATGCGCGTGACCGCGCACGACGTCCCGCTCCCGTATGCGCCGACTCTGGAGGACTTCGTCTTGCCCCAGACTGACGATATCGTGAAGGCGGCGCGATGGCTGGCGGCTTACTGATGGAGAGGCTATGGCACGCGTAGACGTCTTGATGCCACAAATGGGTGAGTCGATCGCCGAGGGGACCTTGAGCAAATGGCTCAAGAAGGTCGGCGACCCGGTCAAGCGGGACGAGCCCCTGTTCGAGATCTCGACCGATAAGGTCGACGCCGAAATCCCTGCGCCGTCCGCCGGGGTGCTGGCGGAGATCAAGGTACAGGAAGGGCAGACCGTGCCGGTGCAGACGGTCGTTGGGGTCCTGGAAACCGAAGCGGGGGCCGCGGCATCCGCACCTGCCAAGCCGGAGCCGCCGAAAGCCGCTGCTCCAGCGCCACCCGCACCGAAGGCAGAAGCGCCGAAGACCGCTGCGGCGCCGCCGCCCCCTCCGGCCGACAGGCCGTCCGGCCGTCCGGCCGCCGCGACATCAGGCCGTCCGGCCGCCGGTGACGGTGGTGGCGTACAGACCGCCGAGCAACGCCTCCGCACGAAGTCGACGCCGCTTGTTCGCAAAATCGCTGCCGAGCACAGCGTCGATATCTCGCGAATCCCCGGCAGTGGTTACGCGGGCCGCGTGACCAAACAGGACATCCTGGGCTACATCGAACGAGCCCCGACCGCCCCGGGAGCCCCGGCTCCTGGCTCCCGACTCCCGGCTCCTTCCGGTCCGATCGAACATCCGGCCGTGGACGCGTGGCCGGGCGACCGCGTCGAGCCGTGGTCCAAGATCCGCAAGATCACCGCCGACCACATGGTGATGTCGAAGCGTGTGTCCGCGCACGTGGCGAGCTTTTTCGAGGTCGATTTCACGCGTGTCGCCCAGCTCCGCGCCCGGGCGAAGCAATCCTACGTCGATCGCGGGGTCAATCTCACGTTCCTCGCGTTCATCGCGAAGGCGTGTGGCGAGAACCTCCGGAAGCATCCCATCATCAATGCCGCGGTGTCCGGCGACAGCACGATCTACCGTGCCGACGTCAACATCGGCATCGCAGTGGCGCTCGACTGGGGCCTCATCGTGCCGGTGATCAAGCATGCCGACGAGTTGTCGCTGATCGGTATCGCGCGCGCCATCAACGATCTGGGGGAGCGCGCCCGCACCAAGAAGCTGCTGCCCGACGACATCCAGCGCGGCACGTTCACGATCACCAATCCCGGCGGGTTCGGACCGTTCGCCGGCATTCCCATCATCAACCAGCCGCAGGTCGCGATTCTCGGCGTCGGCGCGATCGAGAAACGCCCCAAGGTTGTGACCGCCGACGGCACGGATTCCATCGCGATTCGGACGATGGGGATGCTGACGATGTCCTATGATCATCGCGTCGTCGACGGTGCCGACGCCGACAAATTCCTGGCCGACGTGAAGCAGACGCTGCAGGAGTTTCCTGAGGGAGCGGTGTGAGCATGCCAAAAGTCCTGACCGCGGCGCGCGTGCGCGTGCCCACGCAGAACGAAACGGAGTACGTCAACACGCTGCGCGAGCTGAGTCAGTTCGCCGAAGCGCGCGGCCAGCGGATTTGGCTGTACCGCAACGCGAAGGATCCGCGGCTGTTCATCGAGTTTTCCGAGAGCCCGACCGAGATGTCGCACCGCGCCCAGGCGTCCCGGCTCCCCGAAGAGATCAAGCTGGAGAAGCGTCTCCAGGCGCTCGCCACCTACGCGCCCGACGCCTGGGAGCTGTGGAGCGAGGTCCCCGTCGCCACCACCTCGCAGGCATGAGCCATGGCCCGCCGCGAAGTTGACGTGGACGGTGAACGCTGGGAGGTCTACCCCTCGGGCCGCGTGACCGTGTACGGCCGCGACCAGTTCGGTCTCATCTTCGAGCACGGCACCGGCCCGCAGCGCCGCCGCCGCGTGACGCACTTCTCGCCGCTCGGCGCGCGCTCGCCGGACCGGGCCTTCCTGGAGCTCTCCGACCGCGAGCTGCTGGAGCTGTTCCGCCAGTCACAGCCGGCGTGGACCGCCCCCGAGGTCGACTACGCCGCACATTGACCTGCATTGCCATTCGACGGCCTCCGACGGTGAGTGTGAGCCGCCGGAAGTCGCGCGCCGCGCCCGCGCGGTAGATCTCGCGGCGATCGCGCTCACCGATCACGACACCACGGATGGCGTGGCCGAGGCCGCGCACGAGGGCGCGAAGCTGGGCATCCGGGTGATCCCCGGATGCGAGTTCAGCGTGCGCGCGCCGTGGGGTGAGCTGCATGTGCTCGCCCTGTTTTTGCCGCACGACAGCGAACGGCTGCAGGGGTTCTTGCGCGACACCCGTGCCGCGCGCCGCCGCCGCGGCGAGCAGATCGTCGCCAAGCTCCAGGACCTCGGCGTGGCGATCGAGCTCGAGGACGTGCAGGCACAGCTTTTCGGAGGAGATGGCGGCGCCCTGGGACGGCCGCATGTCGCGCGGGCACTCGTCGATTGCGGGGCCTGCGACACCATCAGTGACGCGTTCCGGCGGTACCTGGGCCGTGGCCGGGCTGCGTACGTCGAGAAGCCGCTGCCGAAACTCGGCGACGTCACCGCGCTCGTGCACGACGTGGGAGGGCTGACCGTCGCGGCGCACCTGGGCGATCATGGCACCGAGGCCCAGGTGCGCATCTTTCAGGACCAGGGACTGGACTGCGTGGAAGTGCGCCATCCGAGTCATGCCCCCGCCATCGAGCAGCGGCTCACCCGCATCGCCGAGCGCTTGGGACTTGGCATCACGGGGGGCTCGGATTGGCATGGAGAAAGCGAGTACGGGGAGTCGCATGCGCCGCTCGGCGGGATGCGCGTTCCCGACAGCTGGCTGGCACCGCTCGAGCATCGTCTCGAGCTCACAACGAGGCAACGGGATGAGCGAGCCGCTTCCGATCGGCAGTAAAGCCCCCGCGTTCAAAGCCCAGGCGTCGGACGGCCGGACCTACGCGCTCGGCGATCTCTTGAAAAGCGGCCCGGTCGCGCTCGTGTTCTATCCGGGCAACAATACCCCCGGCTGAAACCGCCAACTCTCCGCCGTGCGCGATGAGATCGCCAAGTTCCAAGCCGCCAGCATGCAGCCGTTCGGCGTCAACCCCGCGAGTGTGGACGGGCATCGCGGGTACGTCGAGAAGATGCAATTCAACTTCCCGCTGCTGTCCGATCCGGAGCGCACGATCGCCGGCGCGTACAACGCCCTCAAAGAGGACGGCAAAGGGATTCAGCGCACCGTCTATGTGATCGGCCGCGACGGCACCGTGCGCTTTGCACAGCGCGGCGCACCGCCCGTGGACGACATCGTCCGTGCCCGCTGACCTGCGTGGCAAAGTCGCACTCGTCACCGGGGTCGGCCGGGTCGGACAAATCGGCCATGCCGTGGCGCGCGGCATGGGTCGCGCCGGCGCGAAGCTGCTGCTCGCCGACGTCAACGCCGTGGGGCTCGCGGATCGTGTCAAAGAGTTCGCGGCGGAAGGGATCACCGCCAAGGTCTCTGCCGGCGACCTGACCCAGCCCGACGCCGCGCGCGCGGCGGCGGCGGCGGCGCAGACGCAGTACGGCGGGCTCGATATCCTCGTGAATGTCGCCGGGGGGTTCTTCAGCTATGGGCCGTTCACGGAAGTAAAGCCCGAGATCCTCGACCGCGAGCTGGCCGTGAACTTCAAGACCGCGTTCTACATGTGCCAGGCCGCCGTGCCATTGCTGCTGGCTCGCGGGGGCGGAGCGATCGTCAATTTCGCATCGATCGCCGTCGTCCGCTCGCTCATGCATATGTCGGCGTACACTGCGGCGAAGTCGGCCGTTGCCGGGCTGACGCTCGAGCTGGCGCGCGAATATCGCGACGCCGGCATCCGCGTGAACGCCGTCGCCCCGGCGACCGTGCGCACCGCCGATAACGTGGCCCAGATGGGGGAGAAGCAGCCGCTGGTCGAGCTCGACGAAGTCGTGAATACGGTGGCCTTTCTCGTGAGCGATGAGGCCCGCGCGATCACCGGCCAGATCGTCCCCATTACCGGGAAAGCGTACTAGTGCGGCTCGAGGGCGCGGCCGCGCTGGTCACCGGAGCCGGGACGCGGATCGGGCAAGCGATCGCGATTGGGTTGGCGCGCTCCGGCTGCGACGTCGCGATTCACTACCACGGCTCAGCACAGGGCGCGGAGGAGACGGCGCGCGCGGTGCGGGCGGCAGGTCGGCGGGCCGAGCTGTTGCCGGCGGATCTCGCCGATGCGGCGGCGGCGCGCGGACTCGCGGATAAGGCCGCCCGCGCCCTGAAGCGACTCGACGTCGTGGTCAACTCTGCCGCGATCATGACGCGCGAACCGGTGGAAGCTGTCACCCCTGAGAGTTGGGACGCGACGTTCGACCTCAACCTGCGCGCGATGTTTTTCGTCTCGCAGGGGGCGATTCCGCATCTGCGGCGGGCCAAAGGGAAGATCGTCAATCTGGCGGACATCGCGGGCATGGAACCATGGCCGGCCTATGTCCCGCATTGCGTCAGCAAAGCGGGCGTCATCATGCTCACCAAGGGGTTAGCCCGGGCGCTCGCCCCAGACATTGCCGTCAACGCGGTCGCGCCGGGAGCCGTGTTACTCCCTGAGCAGTGGGACGATGAGGCACGCAACCATGTTCGCGACACCACGCCGCTCCAGCGCCTCGGCTCGCCGGATGATGTCGTCGCAGCCGTGCGGTTCCTGTTGGCGGGCACCGATTACGCCACGGGCACAGTCCTGGTGATCGATGGTGGGAGACTCATCCGCTGAGAGACGTTGTT
Organism: Gemmatimonadota bacterium; assembly: GCA_003223395.1. Classification (GTDB taxonomy): domain Bacteria; phylum Gemmatimonadota; class Gemmatimonadetes; order Gemmatimonadales; family GWC2-71-9; genus 20CM-2-65-7. The sequence continues at coordinate 106,060 of QHUZ01000034.1, forward strand.
GTCGTCGGCGGCGGTTGCTACGGCACCTTCTACGCTTCGCAGCTGGCAAAAGCCAAGGCGCGCGGGAAGACTGATTACCGGACCGTCATCGTCGTCGATCGAAATGCCAATTGCCAGGCGCGCCGCGAGCTTGGCGACGCGGACGATCGCCATTTTGTGACACGGGATTGGTCAGAGTTCCTCGACGACTGGCTTTCCGGCGCACAGGGCACGGCGCACGGCGCACAAGAGGATCACATTGTCCCATCCCCCCACATGCCTCATCTCATGTTCGAGTGGGTCCTGCGCCGTGCGCGCACCCGCTGGCCGAACCGCGCCGTCTCGGTCGAACCCGTTCCCGGAGACTTCCCGGCGCCCTACGACCGTCCCGGCGCAAATCACACGCGCTTCGTCTCGTTTGCGGATTGGATTTGTCCGACGCACTGCATCGAGCCGGCGCTCTGTCCCGCGATTGGCGCTCCGCGCACGTGGGAGATGGCCGACGCGGTGCGCGAGCTCGCAGAGCGGCTCCGGGCCGGCGGCCGGCCAGTGAGTGGGCCGGCGTTATTCGTGTGCAAGCATCACGTCTTCGGCGTCGGAATGTTCGCGGCCGATGCGGTGCGGGCGGGGGACCGCCTGGTCCAGGAAGCTGGCTCGGAAAGCGCCCCGGCCGAGATTCTAGTCGGGACGATCTCGAGCTGTCACGGGGCGTTGAACCTGTTGACGCTGGGGCGTGCGCCGTGAGCCGTACGCCGTGCGCCGGAATTCACGCACTCCTGCGCACGGCGCACAGCGCACGGCACACGTGAATCTCGAAGATCGCCGCCGATACTTAGAGCACGCCCGGCAGCTGTTCAACACCGGAGAGTATTGGTTAGCGCACGAAGCGCTGGAAACAGTCTGGCGTTCTATTATTAAGGAAGACGAAGCGCTCGTGTGGCAGGGCCTCATTCAGGCCGCCGCCGCGCTGCTGCACCGGGCCCGCGGGAACCGCCATGGCACCGTCGTCGTTGGAGCGGCGGCGCTGGGAAAACTGGCCGGGCCACAACGACCCGACATCGAGTTCGAAACCGTGGATTTTCGCGCGCATCTGGCGCGTGCCCTGGCGGGGGAGGGTGATCCTCCGCGACTGGAATTCCGGGACGCATGACGAACCGCACCGCACGCATGTATGACGTGATCATCGTTGGCGCAGGGCCGGCCGGGCTCTGCGCCGCGCTGTACGCCGGCCGTGGCATGCTCAACGCGGTCACGATCGAGCGCGGCGCGCCGGGTGGTGAGCTCCTCAATACCGATCTCATCGAGGACTACATCGGCTTCGAGAGCATCAAGGGTTGGGAGCTCGCGCAGAAGATGAGCGAGCACGCGACAAAGTTCGGCGCCCAGATCGTGACCGACACCGTCGAGCGAATCACGAAGGACGCCGATGGCTGGTTCGATGTGCAGACGGCCCGCGGCGACACCTACCGCAGCCAGGCCGTGATCCTCACGGCGGGCGGCACACCGGTCAAGCTGGGAGTGCCGGGCGAAAAGGAGTTTGCGGGAAAGGGTGTGTCGTACTGCGCGGTGTGCGACGGCGCGTTCTTCAAGGGTGAGCGCCTCGCCGTCGTGGGGGGCGGCGACGCCGCCGTCGAGGAAGCCGATTATCTCACGCGCTACGCGAGCAAAGTGCACCTCGTGCACCGCCGCGATGAATTCCGCGCCTCCAGGCTGCTGCAGGAGCGCGCCTTTGCGAATCCGAAGATCGAGGTCATCCGAAACACCGTGGTGCCCGAGATCGTCGGCAATACGAAGGGTGTCACGCACGCCGTGCTCGAAGACACCGCCACAGGTGAGCGCTCCAATCTCGATGTCGGCGGAGTGTTCATCTTCGCGGGATTCAAGCCCAATACGCAGCTGGTCGAGGGCCACGTGGACCACGACGCCGGTGGGTATCTGATCACCGACAACCGCATGATGACGTCGATGGCGGGCCTGTTCGCCGCGGGTGACGTGCGCAGCCAGGTCACCCGGCAGATTACGACCGCGGTCGGGGACGCGACCACCGCGGCGATCGCGGTCGAGAAGTACCTCAAGTCGCTGCACGAACAGCGGGGCGACGGCAAAGGCAAGCGGTGAAGATCGTTCAGATTCCCAACGGCGTATTCGCGGAGAACTGCTATCTCGTGGTTGACGAGCGAGCCGGCGAGTGCGCGATTGTCGATCCGGGCGAAGAGGCCGGATTGATCCTCCACAAGGTCAAGGAAACAGGCACGAAGCCGGTTGCCATTTGGCTGACGCACGCGCATCTCGACCACGTCCTCGGCGTGTCGCGAGTCGCGGCGGACACGGGGGCCCCCGTCTGGCTCCATCCCGCCGACCGGCCGCTCTATGACGCGGTGCCCGACCAGGCCGCGTGGTTTGGGCTCGCGCCCCCCGAACCGTTGCCGGCGCCTGACCAGGAGCTGGCCCACGGTGCACGCTTGACGGTCGGCGATGTGAGCTTCGAGGTTCGGCACGCGCCCGGGCACTCGCCGGGGAGCGTCTGCCTGGTGGGGCCGGGCGTCGCGCTGAGCGGTGATGTCCTGTTCGCCGGCTCGATCGGCCGAACCGACCTTCCTGGCGGTGACTTCGAGACCCTGATCGCCAGTATCGAGCGCGAGTTGCTCCCGCTTCCCGATGATACCATCCTCTACAGTGGACATGGACCCGAAACGACCATCGGACGGGAGCGCCACACCAATCCCTTCCTCACCGGCGTCTACCGGATCGGCTAAGCCGCGGCCGCGGTGCCTGCGGTGCGGCGCCGAGGTGCAGCCGAAACCGTGGGGCTGCAAGAATCCCTGCGCGAATTGCGGGTTTCTCTATCCGCTCGGCGACTGCTCCGATTGAATCACGTTCTCGCCATTCTGCTGCTGGCCATTGACTGCGTCGCGCGCGCGTGGCGCATTCAGCTCGCCAGCTGGGCGGCCGGCGGCCGGCTCGAGTTTCGCGACGCCCTGCGGCTGAACCTGTATGGCGAGGCGGCTTCCACGTTCACGCCCAATCGGCTGGGAGGGGAGCCCGCGCGGTTCCTCGGGATGACGTGGTCTGGGCTCCGCGTGGTGACGGGGCTGGTGGCGCTCGGCGTGGAGGTCGCGGCCGAATGGCCGGTGTTCGGCATCATCGCACTCGCGCTCGCCGCGTACTACGTGCCCGATTGGAGCGAGGCCGCAGACCGGTTCCTGTCTCACAGCCTGGCCCGCGACTTGTTGGGGATCGAGCTCATCGTCCTCGTGATGCTGATCGTCATCTGGACGCTGCAGCGCCTGGTGCGGCCCGGAGCCATCCGGCATCGCGTGCGGCGGCAATGGCGCGTGGCGCTCGCCCACGTCCGGCGCGCGCCGTGGTGGGTCCTGTTCGCGGGCGCGTTGCTCACCGTCATCAGCCTCGCCGCGCGCGCGCTGATCTTGCCGGCACTCGTCTGGGGTCACCCCAACGCGCCGCCCTTCAGCGTAATGTTCTTCGGTTCGCTGGCGCTGCTCCATGCGCCTCTCGTCGTACCGCTCCCGTCCGGCGGCGGCGGAATCGAGGTCGCGTTCCTGTCGGGATTCGCCGGCGAATTCGGTGCGGGTCATCAAGTGATGATGCTGCTCCAGTGGCGTTTCTACACGACGATTCTGTTGACGGTGCTCGGGATGTATCTGCTCGTGCGGACGCACGGCGTGCGGGCGGCGAAGGACTTGTTTACCGTCGGATGGTTCCGGCGGCGCTAGCGAGGACACACCCGATGGGCGATTCTTGGCTCGATACCGACGGCGGCCGAACTGAGGGAGGCGTGGTGGCGGCAGTGAATCAGACACGGATGGAACGTGATCCGTTGGGAGAGATGCCCGTGCCGGCCGAGGCGCCGTGGGGCATCCAGACCGAGCGCGCACGGCAGAGGCCGGTGCCGGTACCTCGCACAACATGAATTGCAACGAGGTGCTCGCGAACCGCGCCAACGAGTTGCTGGGAGGGAAGCGGGGCGAGTACAAGCCGGTCCATCCGAACGATCACGTCAACATGGCGCAGTCGACGAACGACGTGATTCCCACTGCGATCCGCCTCGGTGCGCTGTTACAGCTGGCGGCGCTGACCGAATCGCTCACCCGTCTCGCGCGGGCATTCGCGGCAAAGGGCAAGGAGTTCGACTCGATTGTGAAGTCGGGCCGCACCCACCTCCAGGATGCGACGCCGATCCGGCTCGGCCAGGAGTTCGCGGCGTACGGGCACACCGTCGAGCGCAACCGCGATCGGATCGTGCGCACGGCCGACGATCTCCGCGATCTGGGAATCGGCGGCACGGCGGTCGGCACCGGGCTGAACGCCGAGCCGCAATATCCGGCATTGATGGTCAAGCACCTGCGCGCGATGACGAAACTCGAGCTGCGGGAAGGAAAGGATCGCGTGCAGCTCATGCAGTCGATGGGTGACGCGACGGCACTCTCGGGCGCCGTCCGCACCTATGCCGCCGACCTCGGCAAGATCGCGAGTGACCTGCGGCTGCTGGCGTCTGGGCCACGCACCGGTCTCGCGGAGATCGTGTTGCCGGCGGTGCAGCCGGGCTCGAGTATCATGCCCGGGAAAGTGAATCCCTCGATTCCCGAAATGGTGAATCAGGTCTGCTTCCAGGTGATTGGGAACGACGTGACCGTAACCGCCGCCGCCGAGGCAGGACAACTCGAGCTGAACGTGATGATGCCGGTCATCGCGCACAATCTGCTGTTCTCCATGACCATCCTCACCACTGCGACGCGTGTGTTGGCGGAGCGATCGGTGGACGGCATCACGGCCGACGCGGCGCAGGCGGCGCACTGGCTCGAGCGCAGTCCGGCGCTCGTGACGGCGCTCGCGCCGAAGATCGGGTACGCCGAAGCGGCGAAACTGGCGAAGGAAGCCGTGGCGAAGAACGTCACCGTGCGCCAACTGGTGATGGAGAAAGGGCTGTTGAAGGGCAAGGAGCTGGACGAGGTGCTCGACTTGCGGGCAATGACGGAGCTGGGGGTGCCGGGCGAGCGGGAGAAGTGACTCTCACATCGGAGACGCACCTATGAACAGCTGGATCGTTGCCGGTCTGATCGCGGGCGTCGTCATGTACCTGGTGGACTGGGTCGTGTGGAGCAAAGTGTTCAATAGCGCAGGTGTCGCCGCGATGGGCGGGCACATGTCGCCGGAGGAGATGAAGAGCTTCATGGGTCCCGCGCTGGCGAAATCGGCGATACTCTCGCTGGCCTTTGGCGTGCTGTTCGCCTGGGTCTACGGCCAATTCCGCGGTGCGCTGTGGGTTCAGGGCGGAGGGGTTTTTGCGGGAATGGAATTCGCCACGGTGCTGTGGCTCCCAATCTGTTTCGCGATGTTCGGCAGCAGCGTCTGGTACGTGAAGGTGAAGTCGTTGCAGCAGGCCACCTGCTGGGCCTGGCTGATTCGCATGAATGCGGCGGGCATCGTGGTCGGTTTGCTCATGAGGTGATCGGAGTCACGGCACCGGCGAGCGCGACGGCGTAAAAGTTTCCTCATGCGTACCCTGACGCTTGTCTTCCTCGCGCTCGCGACTGCCGGTAATGCGGTCGCGCAGCGCCGCGCCCGCATCGGCCCCACGGTCTCATCCATTTCGATCGAAGACGGCTCCGGTGGCAGTCAATCCTTCACATCGTTCGGCGGCAGTCTCGCATTTCTCTCCGGCGACGACGGCGAAATCGGTGTTGGGGTGTCGCGCTACGGCGATCTGTCCAGCAGCAGCTGCGTCCGGCAGATGACGTTCGTTGGGCTCGAGTCGAACTACTATCCCATCGGCGCGAAAGGCGTCGCACCATTCGCGTCGAGCGCCGTGGGGTTGGCGCGCGTCCTCGACCAGGATCCGACGCTCACGCCGCTGCTGGGGTGCAACACATCCGCACAGACCACCAACGAGCTCGGGTTGGGCTTCGGTCTCGGCGTGCGCGTCAATCTCGGCAACCAGGCCACCGCCCTCGTCGAGGGCCGTTTTTTCCAGGTTCCGAACAGTGCGATCAAGGCACTCGAAGGGCGCGCCAACGTCTCGTTTGCATTCGGGGGTGCGAACAAGAAGACGCAGCTGTTGAACGGCACCCTTGGGCCCGCGATCGGCGTGCTCATGCCGCTCAGTGGCGCGCTCGAAGGTCGTGGCCCGACGGCAGGCGTACGCTTCCGCCGCGATCAGAAGAAGGGCGGGTCGCTCGGACTGCAGATCGATTACGCGCCGTTCACCGTGAGGACCGGCTGCTCGACCAATTGTCGTCCGTACGCCATCCTGTTTGCTCCGGGATATGAACCGTCCCTGCACCCAGCCTGGGGACGCTTCTACGCCGAGCTCGGGGTCTTGCTCGCCGGTTTCCCGCAGATCGGGGGCGATCGCGGCGTCGCCCAGGGTGCCCACGCGGGACTCGGCGCCGACATCTTCAGCGGCCGGACGCTGATGACGAACGTCAACGCGCGCGTGTTGTGGATGCAGCGCAATGATCCGAACAATCGCAATGCGTTCATCCTGCAAGTGGGTGGCAGTCTGAGCCCCAGGCTGGAGCGCCAGCAGCCAAGCCATTGAATCCCGATAACGTCTCTCGCATATTCCCCCCATGCGCGTTACGACCTGGGCGGAATACGGCTTAATCGTTTCGATCCATCTCGCCAGGCATGCGGGCAAGGGCCCCGTCGCCGCCCGCGAGCTGTCCGAGCAGGAACGCCTCCCTCATGACTACGTCGAACAGATCCTGTTGCGGATGCGCCGGGCCGGCTTAGTCGAGTCGGTGCGGGGCGCGCGCGGCGGCTATCTGCTGGCGCGCGAGCCTCGGGCCGTGAGCGTGAAGGACGTCATCGAGGCGTCCGAGCACGTGACGTTCGAGGTGAACTGCGATCTGCACCGTGTGGACGATGAGCGCTGCGATCCGGCGAACGCTTGCAGCATTCGTCCCGTCTGGCGTCTGCTGCAGCGGCGCATCGACGAGGTGCTCGCCGGCGTCTCGCTCGCCGATCTGTTGCACGCCGAGCCAGAGGTCTATCAAATCGCCGGGGTAGCGGCCGGAAATTGACGCCGCTGTCGCATGAGGAGCTGCTGCGGTACTCCCGGCACCTCACGCTTCCTGATGTAGGTCTCGACGGCCAAGCAAAACTGGGCGACGCGCGCGTCCTCCTCATCGGCGCGGGCGGACTGGGATCTCCGGCGGCGTTGTATCTTGCCGCCGCTGGTGTCGGGACACTGGGGCTGGTCGATTTCGATCTCGTCGATCGCAGCAACCTGCAACGCCAAATCATCCACGGGACGAGTGCGATCGGCACGCCGAAAATCGAGTCCGCGCGCGCGCGGCTGCGGGACGTCAATCCGCACGTGCAGGTCGAAACGTTCGGCGAGAGGCTGACGTCCGGCAACGCCCTCCAGATTCTCCGGGGCTTCGACATCGTCGTCGATGGCTCCGATAATTTTCCCACGCGCTATCTCGTGAATGACGCGTGCGCGCTACTCGGCAAGCCCAACGTCTACGGCGCGGTGTTCCGGTTCGACGGACAGGTCTCCGTCTTTCATGCGCGCGAGGGACCGTGCTACCGCTGCCTCTACGCGGAGCCACCGCCGCCCGAGCTGGTGCCATCGTGCGCCGAGGGCGGCGTACTGGGCGTCCTGCCGGGAGTCATCGGTTCACTGCAGGCATTGGAAGCGATCAAGCTGATCGTCGGATTTGGTGAGACGCTGATCGGCCGCCTGCTGCTGTTCGATGGCCGGCGCATGCAATTCCGCGAGCTCACGCTCCAGAAAGACCCCGACTGCCCCGTGTGTGGTGCGCATCCCACCGTGACCGAGCTGATCGATTACGAAGCGTTCTGCGGCGTCGGGGCAGAGGGACACGGGACGGGAGACGAGGTCGAGATCACAGCGCTGGAGTTACGACGCGAGCGCGATCGCAAGCCTGACCTCGTGTTGCTCGACGTTCGCGAGCCCCGTGAAGCGGATATCGCTCACATCGACGGCGCCCGAAACATTCCGTTGCGCGAGCTCCCGGGGCGACTGGCTGAGCTCTCGGGCCACGGCGAGATCGTCACGCTGTGCCACCACGGTCCCCGATCCCTCAAGGCGCGCGAGATTCTCCGGGGGGCCGGATTCGCGAACGTGCGCAGCTTGGCGGGAGGGATCGATGCGTGGGCACGGGAAGTAGATCCGGAGGTTCCGCGCTACTGAGTGCCGAAGGGGGGACTCGAACCCCCACGGGCTTGCGCCCACTGGCTCCTGAAGCCAGCGCGTCTACCAGTTCCACCACTTCGGCGCGGCGTTTTGAGGAACGGCAATCTAGATTGTTGTATAACCCCAAGTCAATGCGTATCTTGCCGACGATAGCGTGGAAAAAATCTCGATCGCCAGGAATCCCAAAGCCCGGCATGATTACCATCTCCTGGAAACGTGGGAGGCGGGTCTCGTCCTCACAGGGACGGAGGTCAAGTCGCTGCGTGATCGCAAGGCGAGCTTGAACGAAGCGTACGCCCACGTGCGCAACGGCGAAGTCTGGCTGGAAGGGATGACGATTTCGCACTATGGACCCGGCAGCTACAACAATCCGCCGCCCGCTCGCTCCCGCAAACTGCTTCTCCATAAGCGCGAAATCCGCAAGCTCCTCGGTGCGACGACCCAAAAAGGACTCACCGTTGTCCCCTTGGAGATCTATTTCAAGGACGGTTTGGCCAAAGTTGCGATCGCGCTGGCGAAAGCGAAGAAGGCCCACGACAAGCGTGAAGACTTGAAGCGGCGAGTCGCCGAGCGCGAGATGGCACGCGTTGTGAAGGGCAGACGGTCATGATCTTGCTCTTCCTGCTGGCCGCGCTGATACCACACCAGGTCCTGATCGCGACGTCGCGCGGCCAGGCGAACATCCCAGTCACCACCGAGTCCGGTAGTGCGGCGGTGGCGGCCGTCCTGCTCGCGCGGCCCCTCGGCCTCACGGTCTCGCTCGACGGTGCGGCGGCGCGGGTAACGCTCGGCGACGGCGCCTTCGACTTTGATGTCGGATCGCCGTTCTTCCGGTACGCGGGTGCGGCCTACCCCATGGTGGGCGCGCCGTACATCGCACGCGACACGCTGTTTCTGCCACTGCACTGGCTCGCCGACTATGTGCCCCGCCTGCTCGCCAGCCGCTACCGCTGGGATCCGTGGCTGGCGCGACTCGATGAGCGACCAGCGGCGCCGCCGCCTCCTGCCGTCGCAGTCGCCACGCCGAACCCGATCACGGGTCTGCGGCTGCCACACACGATCGTCGTCGATCCTGGACACGGCGGCGTCGATCCCGGGAATCCCGGACTCACCCTGCCGCGCGGGATCACGGAGAAGGACATCACCCTCGGCATCGGCAAGTTGCTGCGCGCCGAGCTCGTACGGCGCGGCTTGAATGTCGTGCTCACCCGGGCCAGCGATACGCTCATCGATTTGGCGAGCCGCCCGCTCTTCTGCCGCGTCGACTGCGACCTCTTTGTGAGCATCCACGTGAATTCCATGCCGGCGGGGCGGCGGCAAAAACAGGTGAACGGCGTCGAGACCTACTTCGTGTCTGACGCGAAAACCGAAGACCAGAAACGCGTGGCGCAGATGGAAAACGATGCGCTGCGCTTCGAGCCCTCTCGTGCCGGGAGCGGGGGACCACTCGGATTCATTCTGAACGACTTGCAGCTCAATGAGTATCTGCGCGAATCGGCACGACTGGCGGAGCTGGTGCAGGGGAAGGTGGCGGCGATCCACCCCGGCGAGGACCGCGGCGTGCAGCAAGGGCCGTTCCTCGTCCTCGCGGCGGCCCGCCGGCCGTCGATCCTGGTCGAAACGGGATTCGCGACAAACCAGAAAGACGGCGCCTTCCTCGGGTCCACGGAGGGGCAACGCAAGATCGCCCTGGCCATTGCGGACGGCATCGTCGCCTACCTGCTCGAGTTCGAGAGAAAGATCGCCGGTACCGGAGGTGGTCAGGCACGATGACGCGGACGCTGCGCTGGAGCATGGCGGCGGCGCTGGCTGCCGGGCTCTCATCTGGCTGCACGTACTACAACGCCATGTGGAGTGCCAACCGTCACGCCAGCGATGCCAGGCAGCTCGAGCGGCGTGGCCAACCATCGGACGCACGCGCGCAGTGGGCCCAAGCGGCCGCGAGAACCAAGGCGTGGCAGACCGATGATGCGCTCGTACTTCGGGCTGAGGGCCTGGCGTATTCGGGCGCATGTCGGGACGCTGCCGACCTGCTCACGCGGGCTCGCGCCAGGGTGCAGGACGGGACCCGGCGCGAGCGGATCGATCTGGCGGACGCGGACTGCGCCCTGGCGGGCGGCGACCCCGTTCACGCGGAGGCAGTACTCGCGGCGCCGCTCGCCTCGAAGAACGCCGACAGGCGTTCACGTGCCGAATTCCTCGCCGGTCGGGCCGCCGTCCTGCTGCTGAACTATGACGCGGCGGCCACGCACTTCAACCGCTCGCGCGAGCTCGGTGCAGCGGGACGGGGGCTGGTGAGCGAGCAGCAGTCCCGGGTGGCCCGAGCCACCCGGCGCGCCGATCTCGCGGCCATCGCGAGCGAGCTCACGCGACTGCTGCGCACCGTGAGTGGCACCGAAGAAGCCAAGCATGTGATCGAGCTGCTCAACGCGGTGATGGGAGACGCGGTTACTCCAGGCACGCGCTTTCGGGTGGCCGAGATCGCGCGCGATTCGTTGCACGCGCCCGCACTCGCCGGCCAGCTCTTCCTGGACGCGGCGGCCGCCGACTCGGCGTCGCTCTATGCGCCCAAGGCGCTGATCGCCGCCCTCGCCGTGCTCCCAGAGCGCCGGGATTCCCTCGTCGCGCTCCTCGACGCGCAGTACCCGGGGTCGCCGTACACGCGCGCATTCCACGGCCAGCCGAGCGTCGCATACGCGACGGCGGAAGAGTCGCTGGCGCGCGAGCTGGGCGTGCAGGGAGGGAGCACGCGGAGCGCCGAGGTCTCCGCCGTGCCGTTTGCTGCCCCCGTGCCGGGCCCGCGCGGCCCGCGGTTCGATCCGCCCCGGTGAGCGCGATCGAGCTGTTCGGCACCACCTTCCACAACCCGATACTCCTTGCAGCCGGAACTGCCGGCTTTGGCCGCGAGCTCGACGATGTCATCGACCTCGATCTCCTTGGCGGCATCGTCACCAAGGCGGTGACCCCCGAGCCGCGCCAGGGTCACCCGGCGCTGCGCGTCGCCGAGTTTCGCGGCGGGATGCTCAATGCCGTGGGACTCGCGAATCCCGGGGTGGAGCGCGTTGCCGCACACGAGCTGCCCTGGTTGGCCCAACGGCTGCGGCGGGCGCGGGTCATCGTCAACGTGGCCGGCGCAACCGTCACCGACTACGTGCGCGTGATCGAACGCCTCACGCCGCTCCAGGCAATTACCGCGTTCGAGATCAACGCCTCTTGTCCCAACACGAAGGCGGGGGGGCTCGAGTTCGGGGCGGACCCAGTCGGGCTCGCCGACCTGGTGCGCGCGTGCCGGCGCGTTTCGACGCGGCCGCTGACAGTTAAATTGTCACCGGTGCTCCCCGACATCGCGGCGATGGCGCGTGTGGCGCGCGAGGAAGGCGCGGAAGCCGTAACCCTCGTCAACACGATGCCGGGGTTGCTCGACAAGCGACTCGGCAACGGCAGCGGTGGGCTGAGCGGTCCCGCGCTCCTGCCGATTGGATTGCTCGCCACGCGACGCGTGCGCGAGCGCCTGGACATGCCCGTGATCGGCGTGGGCGGCGTCCGCAATGTCGCCGACGCGCGCGAATACCTGGCTGCCGGCGCAGCACTCGTCGCGATCGGCACCGCCGCCCTTGCTGATCCGCGCGTGCCCGTGCGCATCGCCCGCGAGTTGAACCGTGGCTGAGCTCATCGTGGCCTTCGATCTGCCGAGCGGGCGCGACGCACTGGCGCTGGCCGGGCGCCTGCCCGGTCTCCGGTGGGCCAAGGTCGGCCCGGTGCTCTATAACCGGGAAGGTCCGTCGCTTATCAAGGAATTCACACAGCGCGGCATCCGTGTGTTTCTCGACCTGAAGTGGCACGACATTCCCAACATCGTGGCGAGTGCGGTGACTGCAGCGCGGGAGCTCGGCGTGTCGCTGACGACCGTTCACTGCCTCGGGGGACGCGCGATGCTCACGGCGGCCGCCACGGCGGCGGGACAGGATCTTGCGGTCGTGGGCGTAACCGTGCTGACCTCACACGACGCCGCGGAGCTCGAAAGCATCCTGGGACGTGGTGTTCCCGATGTCGGGTTCGAAGCGGAACGTTTGGGACGGGCGGCGCTGCACGCGGGCCTCCGCGGCGTCGTGGCTTCCGGCCAGGAGCTTGGCCTGTTGCGCGAAGCGCTCGGGCCCGAGCCACTGATCGTGGTTCCCGGTGTCCGCGCGCCTGGCGACCCCGCCGGCGATCAAGTGCGCACGATCGAACCGGCAGAAGCGGTGCGGCGCGGCGCCACGCATTTGGTGGTGGGTCGGCCGATCACAGCCGCGCGCGATCCGGTCGCCGCCTACCGCCGTTTGGTCGAAGCGCTGGATTGAGGGTATCAACGAGCCCTATGCACACGCCCCGGCTGTGGCTGTCGCTCGCGCTGTTGGCGCTGCCGATCGAGGCAGTGGCGCAGGCGACCCTGTCCGACGCGGCGACCCGGGCGAAAGCCGCCTGGTCTGCCCACGATGCGCTGCGCCTGGTGGGGCGGAGCTCGACACTCATCCTGCAGATCCCGGGCGCCGATCCGTCGTCCCCGCTGGGACGCGCGCAGGCCATCGAGTTGCTGCGCCAGTACTTTCGGCCTGCCGAGGAGCGAGGCCTCGACGTCACTGCGATCCGCGAGGTCGAGCCGGGAAAGGGGTTCGTAGAGTTAACCCGCCGCTACGTCGTCGCCGGAACGACCGAATTGCGACGCGAAACCCTGTTTCTCGGGTACCGGTTATTGGATCGCGAATGGCGTCTGGTGGAGCTACGGAGCGCGCCGTAATCGATTGTCGTGTGGCCCCTTGCGTGAAGTTGGCACCCCGTCTATTGTTCACGGCTCAGCCAGAACATTTTCACGTTCTCCGGAGCAGCCTGTTGAAGGTACGTTCGAGCGTGCGCCCCATCTGCGAGCACTGCAAAGTCGTGACGCGGCGGGGCGTGATTCGTGTGATCTGCAAGCGCAACCCCAAGCATAAACAGCGCCAGGGTTAAGGAGACGCATGGCTCGTATCGCAGGCGTGGATTTGCCGCGCGACAAAAAGATCCAGTACGCACTTCCGTACATCTTCGGCATCGGTCCCAGCAACTCGGTTCGCATCCTCGCGGAGACGGGCATCAGCCCGGACGCGCGCGTGCGTGACCTGCGGGACGCCGAAGTTGCCCGGCTGCGCCAGGTGATTGAACGGGACTACAAGGTCGAAGGCGCGCTCCGGACGGAAATCGCGATGAACATCAAGCGTTTGATGGACATCGGAACCTATCGCGGTGGACGTCATCGCAAGAATCTGCCGGTGCGCGGCCAGCGCACGCACACCAATGCGCGCACCAAAAAGGGACCGCGGCGCGCCATCGCGGGCAAGAAGAAGCCCGTGCTGAAAAAGTAGAGGCACATGGCCGACGCCAAACCAGACGCGAAGCCGGAAGCAAAGCCGGACGCCAAACCGGACGCCAAACCGGAGGCCAAACCCGCACCCGCTCGTGCGGCCGGTGGCGCCAAGCGCACCAAGAAGATCGTCGAGGCCGAGGGTATCGCGCACGTGACCGCGACGTTCAACAACACGCTCATTACGATCACCGATCTGCAGGGGAACGCGATCACCTGGGGCTCGTCCGGCAAAGCCGGCTTCAAGGGCTCCAAGAAGTCCACGCCGTTCGCCGCCACGGTCGCGGCTGAGCAGGCGGCGCGGGAAGCGTTGAACCTCGGCGTGAAGCGCGTGCACGTCCGCGTGCAGGGTCCCGGCTCGGGCCGCGAGTCCGCCATTCAGGCGCTCGCCAGTGCCGGGCTGCAGATCCGCTCGATCCGTGACGTGACGCCGATTCCGCACAACGGGTGCCGGCCGCCGAAGAAACGGCGGGTCTAGCATGGCGCGTTATACGGGACCCGTTTGCCGATTGTGCCGGCGCGAAGGCACCAAGCTGTTTCTCAAGGGGACACGCTGCCTGACGGAGAAGTGTGCCGTCGAGCGTCGCGCGTACGCCCCTGGGCAGCATGGGCAGTCGACCGGACGGCGCCGCAAGGCGTCGGAGTACGCCAAACAGCTGCGCGAAAAGCAGAAGGTGAAGCGGATCTACGGCCTTTCCGAGCGCCAGTTCCGCAACCTCTTCGAGCGGGCGATCAAGGAACCGGGTGTGACCGGCGAAGCGTTGCTCGTGGCCCTCGAGAGCCGGCTGGACAATCTGGTGTACCGGATGGGCTTCGCGACCTCGCGCAAGCAGGCGCGGCAGCTCGTGCGCCATCGGCACATCCTCGTGAACGGCCGCGTGCTGGACATCCCGTCCTACCGGGTCCGCATCGGGGAAGAGGTGAAGGTCGCCGACGCGAGCCGTGAGCTCGTGCTGGTGAAGGTCGCGCTGGAGCAGTTCGGGCGCGGACAACCCGTTTCGTGGATTCAGGTGGACACTGACAAAGTGCTGGGCAAGATGACCGAGCGGCCGACCCGCGACGCCATCCCGCTCGCCGCACAAGAACAGTTAATCGTCGAGCTCTATTCCAAGTGATTACGACTCTTGATTTGACGGGGTTGGTCCGGCCGCATCTGGTCGAGATGACCAAGCGCGAGGACAACCCGAATTCCGCCGAGTTCCGGCTCCAGCCGCTGGAGCGGGGCTACGGTTACACGCTGGGCAATTCGCTGCGCCGCCTGCTGCTGTCGTCGCTGCGCGGCGCTGCGGTGTGGGCGTTCCGGATCGATGGCGTGGTGCACGAGCACCAGACCATCCCGGGCGTCGTCGAAGACGTGCATCAGATCATCCAGCGCCTCAAGCAGCTGACGCTGGTGCTCGTGCCGGAAGTGGACGAAGCGGTCCTCCGCTTCAAGGTGGAGAAGGCCGGGCCGGTCTACGCGCGCGACCTGGAGCAGCACGCCTCGGTCACGATCGTGAATCCCGAGCAGCTGCTGTTCACCGTGCAGGACGACCGCGACATCGGTGGCGAGCTGTACGTGAACAAGGGCCGCGGCTACGTCGAGGCGGAGCAGCATCCCGTCGATCGCACCCTCGCGGTGGACGTCGTGCGCATCGATTCCATCTACAATCCCGTGCGCCGCGCGAACTTCACCGTGGCGGAGACGCGCGTCGGGCAGCGCACCGACTACGACCGGCTCACGCTCACCGTCGAGACCAACGGCACGATCTCGCCCGAGGATGCGGTGGCGTATGCCGCGGCGCTCGCGCAGGAGCACTTCCGCTTCTTCGTGGACTTCGGCAAAGTCCCGATCGTCCCCGGCGAATCGGGCGGCGGAGGCAATGGCGGGTCCGAAGGCGGCAAGCTGCGTGACGTGTTGAGCCGGGCCATCGACGACGCCGGTTTGTCGGTGCGCTCGGTGAACTCGCTCAAGAACTCGAACATCCGGACCCTGGGCGACCTCGTCCGCTACAAGGAAGACGACCTGCTGAAGGTCAAGAACGTGGGCGAGAAGGCGCTGGGGGAAATCGCGGAACTGCTGCGTCGCGAGGGCTTGAATTTCGGGATGCAGCTCGAGGAGACGCCCGGCGGCGAGATTCGCATCCTCGATCAGGGCACCGCGCCGCAGGCGCAGCTCACGGGGACCGAGGAAGAGTAATGCGTCACCGCGCCAAGGGCCGCCAGCTATCGCGCACGTCGAGCCACAAGAAGGCGACGCTGAACAACATGGCGACGAGCCTCTTCATGCACGGCGGGATTCAGACGACCGAGGCGAAGGCGAAGGAGCTGCGTCCGTTCGCGGAGCGGCTCATCACCCTCGCGCGCCGCGGCGATCTGCACGCGCGCCGGCTCGTGGAGCGCCGGATCAAGGACAAGGCGGTCACGACCAAGTTGTTCGCCGAGATCGGCAAGCGGTTTGCCGCGCGACCCGGCGGCTATACGCGCATCGTCAAACTGGGGCATCGCGTCGGCGATGGTGCCGACGTGGCCCGGATCGAATTATTGAGTGAGTGAGACGAGACGGCGGAGAGCGGAAAACCTCAAGGGGACCCGACGGGTCCCCTTTTTTACGAAGCCTTGGCCACCCGGTTCGACTTGATGCACTGCGCGCAGACGCGGATGCGGCGCACCACGCCGTTCACCACGACGCGGACGCGCTGTAGGTTGGGGTACCAGCGGCGCGGGGTCTTGTTGTTCGCGTGGCTGACGTTATGTCCCGTGATGGGACCTTTGCCACAAATCTCACACACTCGAGCCATAGTTCGATCCGACAATGAGTTCTAAGGACGCCGCAAAGAGGCCTAAACCTAAACCGGCCGCCGAAACCCGACAACCCCGGAAAACCGCCGTGATTACGGGTGTGACGGGCCAGGACGGCTCCTACCTCGCCGAGCTGCTGCTCGAGAAGGGCTACGAGGTCATCGGGGTGGTGCGGCGCACGTCGCACGACTCCTATGAGCGGATCGGGCACCTGCTGGACCGCGTGCACATCGTCGCGGCGGACCTGCTGGACCAGCATTCGCTGACGACGGTGATCCGCGATGCCAAGCCGGACGAGGTCTACAACCTCGCGGCCCAGAGCTTCGTCCCGACGTCGTGGAACCAACCCGTGCTCACCGGCGAATTCACCGCGCTCGGCGTGACGCGCCTGCTCGAGGCGATCCGGCTCGCGCATCCGCAGGCACGCTTTTATCAGGCGAGCTCGTCGGAGATGTTCGGCAAGGCGGTGGAGACGCCGCAGCGGGAGTCCACGCCGTTTTATCCGCGCTCGCCCTACGGCGTCGCGAAGGTCTATGGCCACTGGATCACGGTGAACTACCGCGAGTCGTACGGCATGTACGCGGTGAGCGGCATCCTATTCAACCACGAATCGCCGCGCCGCGGCCTCGAGTTCGTCACGCGGAAGGTGAGCGATGCTGTCGCTCGCATCAAGCTCGGGAAGACCAACGAGCTGCGCCTCGGCAATATCGATTCGGGGCGCGACTGGGGATTCGCCGGGGACTATGTCGACGCGATGTGGCGCATGCTGCAACAGCCCGAGCCGAAAGACTACGTGGTCGGTACGGGTACGATGCACAGCGTGCGTGACCTGTGTGCTGCCGCGTTTACCCATGCAGGGCTCGACTGGCAGAAGTACGTGAAGACCGATCCCCGCTTCGTCCGTCCTGCCGAGGTGGACACGCTGCTTGCCGATGCGAGTCGCGCCCGGAAAGAGCTGGGGTGGGCGCCCAAGGTCAGCTTCGAACGGCTGGTCCGAATGATGGTGGATGCGGATCTGGAGCGCCTGGCGTGAGAGTGCTCGTCACGGGTGCCAACGGCTTCGTGGGCAGGAGCGTCGTGCGCCGGCTGCTCGCCGACGGCCATCGTGTCGTCGCGGCGGTGGGGCCGGGCGCGTCCGGCAGCCCCGGCGCCCCGAACCTCACGAGCGTGTCACTCGACCTCGCGAACGACGTCTCCGTGCGTGCCTGCTTTGCGGAGCCCGTGGACGCCGTGATTCACCTGGCGGCGATCGCACTCAGCCGCGCGGCGGACCGCGACCCGGCGCTGGCGTGGTCGGTCAACGCCGGGGGCACGGGCAAGCTCACGGCGGCACTGGCCGCCGCCGCGACGGGCTGGAACACACCGCCCCTCTTTCTGCTGGCCTCGACCGCCGATGTGTATGCGTGGCAGCAGCGTCCCATAAAGGAAGAGGACTGCGTCCAGCCGTCCACGGCGTACAGCGCGAGCAAGCTGGGTGCCGAGCTCGCAGTGGAACAGGCGGCACGCTTGAGTGGGCTGAAGGCCATCATCGCGCGGCCCTTTCCCGCGTCGGGAGCAGGGCAGGACGAAAGCTTCTGGATCCCGGCGCGGTGTAAGATGCTGCGCGAGGTGAAGCGCAATGGCTGGGCCGCAGTGCCGGTGGGCGATTTGACGGCGGTGCGCGACTTCCTGCATGTGGACGACGTGGCCGATGCGTACGCGCTGCTGCTGCAGCGCGGAACGCCGGGCGAGGTGTACAACATCGCGTCCGGCCGCGCGGTCACGCTCGACGAGATTCATACGCGGCTGGAGCAGCTGTTGGACATCGCGCCCAAGCGCGAAGTCGATTCCAGCCAGGTGCGGCGCGAGGCACGGCCGTACCTGGTGGGCGATGCCGCCAAGCTGCGCGCGGCGACCGGTTGGCGACCCGCCCGTACCCTCGACGATATCCTGCGAGACGTCCTCGATGCCCAAAAGAACTGATCTCGCGCGCATCCTGCTGCTCGGTTCCGGGCCGATCGTCATCGGCCAGGCGGCGGAATTCGACTACTCGGGGACGCAGGCGGTGAAAGCCCTGAAAGAGGAGGGCTATTACGTCATTCTTGTGAACTCGAATCCCGCCACGATCATGACCGATCCGGAGCTCGCGGACCGCACCTACATCGAGCCGGTGACGCCGGACTGGGTGCGCAAGGTGATCGAGCGCGAGAAGCCGGACGCGCTGCTGCCGACGATGGGCGGTCAGACCGCGCTCAACGTCGCCATGGCGCTCTTCAACGACGGCACGCTGAAAAAGCACAACGTCGAGCTGATCGGCGCCAACGCGCGGGCCATCACGATGGCCGAAGATCGGGCGGAATTCAGCGCCGCGATGCGGCGCATTGGTCTCGCGACCCCGGTAGGACACACGGTCACGTCGGTGGCTGCGGCGCTCGACGCCGCCCTCGACGTCGGCTATCCGGCGATCATCCGGCCGTCGTACACGCTCGGCGGCACGGGCGGCGGCGTCGCCTACAATCGTGCCGAGTTCGAGGAGATGGTGGAGCGGGCGCTCGAGCTGTCACCGGTGCACTCGACGCTGATCGAGCGGAGCGTGCTCGGCTGGAAAGAGTTCGAGCTCGAGGTGATGCGCGACCGGCGCGACAACGTCGTGATCGTGTGCTCGATCGAGAATCTCGATCCGATGGGCGTGCACACCGGCGACTCGATTACCGTCGCGCCGGCGATGACGCTCACCGACCGGGAGTACCAGCGCATGCGCGACGCGGCGATCGCGATCATCCGCGAGATCGGCGTCGAGGCGGGCGGTTGCAACATCCAGTTCGCGGTCAACCCGGCCGACGGCGAAATGCTCGTGATCGAGATGAACCCCCGCGTGTCGCGGTCCTCGGCCCTCGCGTCCAAAGCGACCGGTTTTCCCATCGCGCGCATCGGAACGAAGCTCGCGGTTGGCTATACGCTCGACGAGCTGCCCAACGACATCACCAAGACGACGCCCGCCTCGTTCGAGCCGGTGCTCGACTACGTCGTCGTGAAAGTGCCGCGCTTCGCGTTCGAGAAATTCCCCCGGGCCGATTTCCGCCTGACGACGCAAATGAAGTCGGTGGGCGAGGCGATGGCGATCGGGCGCACCTTCAAAGAAGCGTTCCAGAAGGGGCTCCGAGCGCTGGAAATCGGACGGCCCGGGTGGGTCCTGGGCGCGACGCCGGCGGATGACCGGCTCACCAGCACGTCGCCCGAGGATTTGCGCGTTGCACTCCGGACGGCAACGCCCGAGCGCATTTTCCAGATCAAGCGCGCGTTCCTGGCCGGCCTGACGGTGGACGAAATCGCGCAGGCCTCCGGCATCGACCCCTGGTTTCTGTATCAACTCGAGGAACTGGTAGACGCCGAGCGCTGGTTCAGCGGACTTTCGGCCGTAGGCGGCGCCGAGCTCAAGCGCATGAAGCGGCTGGGATTCTCCGACCACCAGCTCGCCGCGCTGCGCAACACGACCGAGGTGGCGATTCGCGAGCAGCGTTGGAAACTCGGCATTCACCCGGCCTACAAGACGGTGGACACCTGCGCCGGCGAGTTTCCCTCGTCGACGCCGTATCTCTATTCGTCCTACGACGAGGAGAACGAGTCCCAGCCGTTCGGCCAGCAGGGCATCGTGATCCTCGGGAGTGGTCCGAACCGCATCGGACAGGGAGTCGAGTTCGACTACTGCTGCGTCCGCGCCGGCCTCGCCTTCCGCGAGCTCGGGTTCAAGACGATCATGATCAACTCGAACCCCGAGACGGTCTCGACCGACTTCGATATCTCGGACAAGCTGTACTTCGAGCCGCTGACATTCGAAGACGTTCTGGAAATCATGCGCTGGGAAAAGCCAAAGGGCGTCGTCGTACAGCTCGGTGGCCAGACCCCGCTCCAGCTCACGAAGCCGCTCGAGGCAGCCGGCGTACAGGTGTTGGGCACCTCACCAGACGCGATCGACATCGCGGAAGATCGCGAGCGCTTCGAGGAGCTGGCCGACACGCTGGGGATCACGCAGCCGCCCAATGGGATCGCCCGCTCGGTCGAGGAGGCCGTCGGGGTCGCGCAGCGCATCGGGTACCCGGTTCTGGTGCGGCCGTCCTACGTGCTCGGTGGACGCGCGATGGAAATCGTGTATGACGACGACTCGCTGCGGGATTACTTCGTCAAAGCGGCGCGCGTCGCGCCGGAGCACCCGGTGCTGATCGACCGCTTCCTGGAGGATGCGTTCGAGGCGGACGTGGATGCGATCGCGGATGGGACACGGTGCGTCATCGGCGGCGTCATGCAGCACATCGAGGATGCCGGTGTGCACTCCGGTGATTCCGCCTGCGTCATGCCGCCCTACCTGATCGGCGACCGCCAGGTAGACGAAATGCGGCGGTACACCCAGGCGTTCGCCAAAGCACTCGGCGTCGTGGGTTTGCTCAATGTCCAATACGCCATCAAGAACGGCGTCGTCTACGTCCTGGAGGTCAATCCCCGGGCCTCGCGGACGGTGCCGTTCGTGAGTAAGGCGACGGGGGTCCCCCTCGCAAAGCTTGCAGCGGCGGTCATCGCCGGGCGGACACTGGACGATTTGGGCCTTCCCGATGAGCTTCCCGTCGCCGGGGTCGCCGTAAAAGAGGCGGTCTTCCCCTTCACGAAGCTGCCCGGCGTGGATACCGTGTTGGGGCCCGAAATGCGGTCCACCGGGGAGGCGATGGGCCTGGCGGACAGCTTTGGGATGGCGTTTGCCAAGGCGCAGATCGCGGCGGAAGGCAGCCTGCCCCTCGAGGGCACGATCTTCGTCACCGTGAACGACCACGACAAGCCGACCGTGCTGCCGATCGCCCGGCGGTTCCACGAGCTGGGGTTCCGCATTCTGGCGACGGAGGGCACGGAGCGCTATCTCCGCGGCCGTGGAGTACCCGCGGAGCGGGTGTTGAAGGTGCACGAAGGACGCCCCAACGCGATCGATCTGATCGTCTCGGGCGAAGTCCAGCTGCTGATCAACACGCCGCTGGGCAAGTTCACGCAGGTGGATGACTACGCCATCCGGCGCGCCGCGCTGGTGCATCGGGTGCCGTACACGACGACCATGTCCGCGGCGAGTGCCGCGTGTGACGCGATCATTGCGCTCCGCAGCCGCACCGGGAGCGTCAGGAGCTTACAGGAATGGCACGCAAGAGCGAACGGCGAAAAGGCACCGAGCGGCGGGCAAATCGCGATAGCAAACGCGTAGCGCCCGCGAAGTCTGCGAAGGCGGCGAAGGCGGCGAAGGCAGTCGCTCCCGCCCCGCCCCCGCCGAAAATCAAATTCCGCGGCAAGCTGCTCGAGAACGAGCCGCTCGCGCGCTATACCACCTGGCGGATCGGCGGACCGGCGCGCTACCTCGCGATGCCCGCCGATAGCGAGGACGTGGTACGCGCCCTGGAGCTCGCGCAGGACCGCGGACTGCCCTGGATCGTGCTCGGGCTCGGCTCCAACGTGCTCGTCAAAGACGGCGGCTTCCCCGGCGTCGTCATCCGCATGGGGAAGGGACTCGATCGGTTCGAGATGAAGGGCGCGACGGCGATCGTCGGCGCGGGAATGCCGACGCCGATCCTGGCGCGGCGCACGGCCGAAGCGGGGTTTGTCGGGGTCGAGCGGTTCGTCGGAATCCCGGGCACCGTGGGCGGCGGGATCTACATGAACGCGGGCTGCCATGGCGCGGAATTCGCCGAGATCGTCACAGAAGTGACGGTGATGGATGCCAAGGGCAAGGTCAAACAGCTGTCGCGCAAGCAGATCTCATTCAAGTATCGCGCGAGCAACATCGATGGGCTGGTCCTCGAAGCGAAGCTGGGACTGGGCGAGGAGTCGCCCACCAAGCTGAAGGAGCTGCAGGCGAAGCTGTTTCGCTGGCGCAAGGCCGGCACGCCGTTCGACCAACCCTGCTGCGGCTCGACGTTCACGAACCCGAGCGGCGGCACGAAGACCGCCGGCATGCTCATCGACGAGTGCGGTCTCAAAGGCTACACGGTCGGCGGCGCGCAAGTGTCCACGCTGCACGCCAACTACATCATCAACAAGGGCACGGCCACCGCGAGCGACGTCCTCAAGGTGATCGATCACCTACGTAAGACGGTCGCCAAGAAGACCGGCATCACACTGGAGCTCGAGTGCAAGATCATCGGCAACTAAACTACTTCGCGCACGAGTCCAGCTACGTTGACGACGGGGCAACAATCGGTAACGGCACCAAGATCTGGCACTTTTCGCACGTGATGCCGGGCGCCGTGATCGGCGAGCGTTGCAATCTCGGCCAGAACGTCGTCATCATGCCCGGCACGAAAATCGGGAACAACGTCAAGATCCAGAACAACGTCTCGATTTACGAAGGCGTCGAACTGGAAGACGACGTGTTCTGCGGACCTTCCTGCGTGTTTACCAACGTCATGAATCCGCGCAGCCACGTCTCCCGCAAGAACGAATATCGCCGCACGCTGGTCAAGCGGGGCGGCTCGATCGGCGCCAACGCGACGATCGTCTGCGGCGTGACCCTCGGCGAGTACGCGTTTATCGGCGCGGGCGCGGTCGTCACCTCCGACGTGCCCGCGTACGGCTTGATGGTCGGCGTGCCGGCCCGCCGCGTGGGCTGGATGTGCCAATGCGGCGAGCGGCTGCATCCGGCCGGAGGTCAGGCGACCTGCGCCGCGTGCGGCGCCAGCTATCAGGAGTCCGGCGGCACCCTCCGCCAAACCACCCCTTCCCGAGTCCGCGCCTCATGAATGTTCCGATGTTGGATCTGGTCGCACAATACGCCACGATCAAAGACGAGGTGCTGGCCGCGATGATGAAAGTCGTCGAGGCGCAGGCCTTCATCATGGGTCCGGCGGTGCCGGAGCTCGAGACGGCAGTCGCCCGCCTGTCGCACGCCACGCACGGCATCGGCTGCGCGAGCGGCACCGACGCGCTGCTCTTGCCGCTCAAGGCGCTGAATCTGAAGCCGGGCGACGAAGTCATCACCACGCCGTTCACCTTCTTCGCGACCGCCGGCACGATTTACAACGCGGGCGGCACGCCCGTCTTCGTGGACATCCTGCCCGATACGTTCAACATCGATCCTGCCGCGGTGAAACGGGCGATCACACCGCGCACCCGCGCCATCGTGCCGGTGCACCTGTACGGGCAGATGGTCGATATGCTCGAGCTGATGGCCGTGGCCAAGGCGCGTGGTGTGAAGATCATCGAGGATGCGGCACAGGCCATCGGTGCCCGTCGCAAGGTCGATGGCGAGTGGCGTGTCGCGGGCGAGCTGGGATGGGCGACGGGCTATTCGTTCTTCCCCAGCAAGAACCTCGGCGCGTGGGGTGACGGCGGGATGATCGTCACATCGGACGACGCAGCGGCGGACCGTCTCAAGAAGCTACGGCTCCACGGCGGCGCCAAGCAGTACCATCACGAAGAAGTCGGCACCAACTCGCGGCTCGACACGCTCCAGGCCGCTGTCCTGCTCGCCAAGCTGCCGCACCTTGCGCAGTGGTCTGCCAAGCGGCGCGAGCACGCGGTCTACTATACCAAGGCGTTGGCCGACATCCCGGGGGTCAAGCCGCCCGTCGTGGATCCGGCGAACGAGCACATCTTCCACCAATACACGCTGCGTGCCGAGCGGCGCGACGAGCTGCAGGGACATCTAAAGAAGGAAGGGATCGGGCACGCGGTGTACTATCCGATCCCGCTCCACCGCCAGCCATGTTTCGCGCACCTCGGCTACAAGGATGGAAGCCTCCCGCAGGCCGAGCGGGCGGCGCGCGAGGTGATTTCGCTCCCGATTTACCCTGAGCTCACACCCGCACAGCGCGACCGCGTGGCGGATACGATCCGCGGCTTCTACCGGTGACGCGCCTCAAGATTGGCGTCGTCGGCGCTGGGGCGTGGGGACGCAATCACGTTCGTACGGTCGCTGGACTGGCGGAGGCGGAGCTCGCCGCGGTGTGCGATCCCGACCCCAAGGTTCGGGAGCGGGTGTCGCGGCAGTACCCCGGCGCGGTGGTCACGGGCGACATCCCCGTGCTGCTCCAGGCCGTGGACGCGGTCATTGTCGCGTCCCCCGCTGCCACACATGCGAAGGTCGCTCAACAGGTGGTCGAGGCCGGCAAACCGGTACTGGTCGAGAAGCCATTCGCGCTGAACGTGCGCGACGCCGAAGCGGTGGCCCGGCAAGGGGCCCAACGGGGCGTGCCGGTGCTGGTCGGCCATCTCCTGGTGTACCATCCTGCCGTCGAACGGCTGCGCGAGATGGTACAGAAGGGCGAACTCGGCAAGGTCTTCTACCTGTATGGACTTCGCGTCAATTTGGGGCAGGTCCGGAAGGACGAAAACGCCCTCTGGAGCTTTGGACCGCATGATGTATCAGTGGCACTCTACTTGCTTGGGGAGGAGCCCATACGGGTCGCTGCGCATGGCAAGAGCTATTTGCAGCCCGCGATCGAGGACGTCGTGTTTCTGACGATGGAGTTCGCGAGCGGCGTGCTGGCTCACGTCCAGCTGTCGTGGCTCGATCCCCATAAAGAACGGAAGCTCACCGTGGTAGGCGCCAAGAAAATGGTGGTGTTCGACGACATGGAGCCGCGCGAAAAGCTGCGGATCTACGACAAGGGCATCGATCGCCCGCCCGAGTACGGGTCCTTCGGCGAAAGCCTGGCGATCCGCGAGGGCGATATTTTCATTCCACGGATTCCGAACGTCGAGCCCCTCGCCGCCGAGCTGGCGCATTTTGTGCGCGCCGCGCAGGGCCGGGAAACGCCGCGCGCGAGCGCGGAGGACGGCGTGCGCGTCGTCCGCGTGCTTGAGGCCGCTTCCCGCTCGCTCGAGCGGGGCGGCGCCCCGGAGACACCATGACTGCGACGGCCGCTGCCCCCACGATGGTCGATACGCTCCTCGCGAAGGCCAAGGACCGCACCGCCGTCTTCGGCGTCGTCGGCCTCGGCTATGTCGGACTCCCACTCGCGATGGAGATCGTCCGCGCGGGGTATCGAGTGATCGGGTTCGACGTCAATTCGCGCGTCGTCGATTCCCTGAACGCGGGGCGATCCCACATCCTGGACGTCGGGGCCGCGACGGTCACGGACGCGATCCAGGCCAAGCGATTCTCTGCCACAGCCGATCTGACTCGCCTGAACGAGCCCGATGTCATCTCGATCAGCGTGCCCACGCCGCTGTCCAAGACTAAAGATCCCGACGTGAGCTACGTGCTCGCGGCCACGGAGTCGGTGAAGCGGGCGTTGCGCAAGGGCCAGCTGGTGGTGCTGGAGTCCACGACCTATCCGGGCACGACGCGCGAGCTGATGCTGCCGGCACTCGAATCCACCGGCCTCAAGGTCGGGGAGGACTTTTTCCTCGCGTTCTCGCCGGAGCGCGTCGACCCCGGCAACGACCGGTTCAACACCCGCAACACGCCCAAAGTGATCGGCGGCATCACGCCCGCCTGCCTGAAGGTCGCGATCGCCCTGTACCAGGGGGCGATCGACACGCTCGTGCCCGTCTCGTCGCCCGAAGCGGCCGAGCTGGTGAAAATCCTCGAGAACACATTCCGCAGCGTCAACATCGGGCTCGCGAACGAAATGGCGATCGTGTGCGACAAGCTCGGCATGGACGTCTGGGAAGTGATCGAGGCCGCGTCGACCAAGCCGTTCGGGTTCATGAAATTCACGCCCGGTCCGGGCGTGGGCGGCCACTGCATTCCGCTCGATCCGCACTATCTCGCCTGGAAAATGCGGACGCTCAACTACAAGACGCGGTTCATCGAGCTGGCCGGCGAGTTGAATGCCGAGATGCCGGAGTTCTGGGTGCGCAAGGTCGTGGACACGCTCAACGACCAGGGGAAAGCGGTCCGCGGCAGTCATGTCCTGCTCGTGGGTGTGGCGTACAAGAAAAACATCGACGACATCCGCGAAAGCCCGGCGCTGGACGTCATTCGCCTGCTGCATCAGCGCGGCGCGGTGGTCGCCTACCACGATCCGCACGTGCCGGTCCTGAAGGAAGACGGCATCGCGCTCAGCTCCGTGCCGCTCACCGTGGAGACGCTCAAGCAGGCCGACTGCGCCATCATCGTGACCGATCACGCCGCGATTGACTACAAATTGATCGCGCGCCACGCGCGTGCCGTGGTGGATACGCGGCATGTGTTGCCCAGGGCAGGTCCTCGCGCGTGAAGGTCGCCGTGGTCGGCACGGGATACGTAGGGCTGGTCGTGGGTGCCTGTCTCGCCGAGACGGGGAATGACGTGGTGTGCGCCGACGTCGATGCGCCCAAAATCACCAATCTCAAAGCGAACAAGCTCCCGATTTACGAGCCCGGGCTCGAGCCGATCGTCGTCCGCAATCAGCGCGAGGGCCGGCTGACGTTTACGACCGACGTCGGCAACGCGGTCGAGCGCTCCGAGGTCGTGTTCATCGCGGTGGGGACGCCGCCGGACGAAGACGGATCGGCGGATCTGCAGCATGTGCTCGCCGTCGCCACGACGATCGGCAAGCACATGAACGCGCCCAAGGTCATCGTCACGAAGAGCACCGTCCCGGTCGGCACGGCGGAGAAGGTGCGGGCGCAGATCGCGCGCGAAACGACGACGCGGTTTCACGTCTGCTCGAATCCGGAGTTCCTCAAAGAGGGCGCCGCCGTCGACGACTTCATGAAACCCGACCGCGTTGTGGTGGGCGTCGACTCCCCCGATGCGGCGAAAGTGATCGAAGAGCTCTACGCGCCGTTCGTGCGCACCGGCAACCCGCTTATCCTGATGGACATCCCGTCGGCGGAGATGACCAAGTACGCGGCCAACGCGATGCTCGCCACGCGCATCTCGTTCATGAACCAAATCGCGCGGCTGTGCGAGGCGGTGGGCGCGGATGTGACCGAGGTACGTCGGGGCGTCGGCTCCGACCGGCGGATCGGCCCGGCGTTCCTGTTTCCGGGCCCCGGGTATGGCGGGTCCTGCTTCCCCAAAGACGTGCAGGCGTTGATCCGCACCGGTTCCGAGAAAAACCTGCCGCTGGACATTCTGACCGCGGTGGAGGCGGCGAATCAGCGGCAGAAAAAGCTGCTGTTTGAAAAGCTCACGCGGCATCTCGGATCGCTCAGCGGCAAGGTGATTGCGGTGTGGGGTCTCGCGTTCAAGGCGGAAACCGATGACGTCCGCGAGAGCCCGGCACTCGTGCTCATCGAGGAGCTGCTCAAGGCCGGCGCCAAGGTCCAGGCACACGACCCCGCCGCGCTGGAAACCGCGGCGCGGCACCTCGGCAAGCGCGTGACGTACGCCGGCCACGGCTTCGACGCGCTGGCCGGCGCCGATGCGCTCGCGATCGTGACGGAATGGCTCGAGTATCGCAATCCTGATTTCGCGAGGATGAAGCAGCTCTTGAAGCGGCCGCTGATCGTCGATGGGCGCAACTTGTACGATCCGCAGAAGCTTGGCCGGCTCGGATTCACCTACGACAGCATCGGTCGCCCGCTCGGATGCGCGTCCTCGTAACGGGAGCGGCCGGATTCCTGGGATCGCATCTCGTTGACCGGTTCCTCGCGGCCGGACACCGAGTCCTGGGGATGGACAATCAACTGACCGGCAATCCCGCCAATCTTGCCCACGTCGCGCAGCACCCCAACTTCGAGTTCCACCGCCAGGACGTGACGACCTTCATCGAGGTCGAAGGTGCCCTCGACGGTGTGCTGCACTTCGCGAGCCCGGCGAGTCCCGTCGATTACCTCGAGCTCCCCATTCAGACGCTCAAGGTCGGCGCCCTCGGCACGCACAAGGCGCTGGGACTTGCGATGGCGAAACAGGCGCGGTTCCTGCTCGCGTCGACCTCCGAGGTCTACGGCGATCCGCTGGTGCATCCGCAACCGGAGTCGTACTGGGGCAACGTGAGCCCCGTGGGCCCACGCGGTGTCTACGACGAGGCCAAGCGGTTCGCCGAGGCGCTGACGATGGCCTATCATCGCTACCACAAGCTGGACACCCGCATCGTGCGCATCTTCAATACCTACGGGCCGCGGATGCGGCCGAACGACGGGCGGGTGGTGTCGAACTTCATCGTACAGGCACTGCGGGGCGAGCCGCTCACCGTCTACGGGGACGGATCGCAGACGCGGTCGTTCTGCTACGTGGATGATCTGATCGAGGGCATCATGCGGCTGTTCGAGCGCGGCGGCGCCGATCCGACCAATATCGGCAACCCCCACGAGTTCACCGTGCGACAGCTGGCGGAGCGGGTCCTGGCGTTGACGGGCAGCAAGAGCAAGATCGTCGAGCGGCCACTGCCGGTGGATGATCCGCGCGTGCGCCAGCCCGACATCACGCGCGCCCGCAAGACCCTGGGATGGGAGCCGAAGGTTTCCCTCGAGGAAGGCCTGCGCCGCACGATTGCGTATTTTCAAGCGATCGTGGCGCACGAAGGAGCCCGCAAGACGTGACGCACCGGTTTCTGGTCACCGGCGCCGCCGGATTCATCGGATCGCACCTGAGCGAGACGCTCATACGGAGTGGGCACGAAGTGACCGGGGTCGACAACTTCGACCCGTTCTACGCGCGTGACGTCAAAGAGCGCAATCTCGCCGGCCTGCGAACGCTTCCCGGGTTTCGATTCGTCGAGGCCGACGTCGCCCGCGATCCCATGCCGCTCGATGGCGTCGAGGCTGTCATCCATCTGGCGGCAAAAGCGGGCGTCCGTCCCTCGCTCGAGGACCCCGGCGCCTACATGGACGCGAATGTCACGGCGACTGCCCGTCTGATCGATGCGGTCCGCCGCGCCGGGCTCACACGCATCGTGTTCGGCTCGTCGTCGTCGGTGTACGGGAATGCAACGCCCGCGCCGTTTGCCGAAGACCAGCCCGCCGTCCTGCCGATCTCGCCGTACGCGGCCAGCAAGCGGGCGGGCGAGCTGCTGGCGCACGCCTTCGCGCACCTCTATCCGCTCAAGATCATCTGCCTGCGGTTCTTTACGGTGTACGGCCCGCGGCAGCGCCCCGATCTGGCGATCCACAAATTCACGGATCTGATCGCCCGCGGGCGCCCCGTCCAGATGCATGGGGATGGGTCGAGTGAGCGCGACTATACCTATATTACCGACTGCCTGGACGGCATCCTGGCCGCGCTCGACTGGACCGCCGCGGCGGCTCCCGGCACGGTCGAGACGGTCAATCTCGGCGGCGGTGAGCGGGTGCGCCTCGACCGCCTGATCGCCCTCATCGCCCGGGCGCTGGGTCAGGACGCGCGCATCGAGCACCATCCCGATCAGCCGGGCGACGTGCGATTGACGGATGCCGATCTGGTCCACGCCGGCCGGGTCCTGGGCTTCAAGCCCCGCGTCGGCATCGAAGAAGGCATTCGCAAATTCGTCGACTGGTACGAGGAGGTTCATGGACGTCAGTCCCGAGCGTCTCGTCGAGCAGGCTAACGAGCGGTTTCAGCTGCAGGACTACTACGGCGCGATACATCTGCTCGAGGAGGTCATCGCGACCGGCCGGGCGTTTGCGGACGCGCATCACCTGCTCGGCCTCTCGTACTCGCTCGCGGGTCAGACGGACAAGGCGCTGGAGCAGCTCGATCGGGCCCTGGCGCTCAATCCCAATTACATCGAGGCGTTGATTCATCGCGCACTCGTGCTGAACGAGCTGGGTCGTGAAGAAGAAGCAAGCGCGGTGCTGCGGCGCGCGCGGCAGGTGACGTCGGAGCGGCGGGCGGGCTTCCACGGGCATGTGGCCGCCAAGCTCGCCAACCAGCACGCGGCACTCGCCCAGGCGTATTACGAAGCGGGTGGATTGAACGAAGCGATCGCGCAATACGAGGCGGCGCTCGAGCTGGGCCCCGCCTTTCACGACTTGCGCTACAAGCTGGGTCGGATGTTGCTCGAGGCCGGTCGCGCGTTGGAGGCACACGAGCAGTTCCAGATCATTGTGCGTGAGCGTCCCTCTTTCCTCGATGCCGCCGCGATGCTGGGACTCGCGTGCTACCTGGCGGGTGATGGGTTGGCGGCGCGTGCGGTATGGGAAGAGCTGCGCGCCCGCCGGCCGGAAGATCCGCGCGTAGAGGCGTACCTGGCGTTGCTGTCCCGCTCGGACGTGATGCCGGTTGGCGCCGGAGCAGCCGAGGGCGGCACCGCGAAACCCGATCGAAAGAAGAAAAAGAAGTGAGTCGCCTTCTGGTGGTGCCGCTGGTCCTCATGCTGGCCTGCACCCGCTCCGCCGCCAATCACGAGGACCTCGGCGATCGGGCGTATGCGACGGGCTCCTATGCCGACGCATTGGCGGAATACCAGCTGGGACGCAAGGCGAACGCCGGCAGCGCCGCATTGCTCGCCAAGGTCGGCGCCGCTGCCATGCACTACGAAGACTATGAGCTGGCAGCCGATGCCTACCGCACGCTTGCCAAGCGGGACCGCTCGCGCGCCGACGAAGCCGCCGACGGCCTAGACCGGGTGGCGCGGGCCGCCCTCACGGCCAACGACCGCACGGCCCTGGCGAGCGCGCTGACGGGACTGCGGGAGGTGGCGCCGCGGCGGCCGCTCGGACGGTACGTGGTGCTCGCCGCGCTGGACGCGGTGGACCGGGGTGATACCGCCGAGGCGAGGGCGCTGTTGCCGGTTGCCGCGGCGTCGGCGCTCGACGCGTCCCGAGCCGACTCGCTACTCTTCGTGTACGGCATGACGCTGGTTCGGGTCCGCGACTGCAGCACGGCGGTGCGCGTCTTTGAGGGTGTGGTCCGGAGACAGCGGGCGGCGTCCGTGGTCGAGCAGGCGCGGGAAGGCCTCGGGCTGTGCGCGTTGGTCGAGGGCCAAATCGCGCTCGAGCAGGGCCATCCAGACTCCGCCGAAGGATGGTTCCGGCGGGCGACGGCCCCAGGGGCGTCGCCGGACGTCGTGCGGGGCGCGTTTCTCGGTCTCGGCGACGTGCGCCTCGCGCAGGGCGACGTGGCGGGTGCGATGGAGAGTTATCAGCAGGCGCTCACCGGCGGCACGCCCGGAGACACGATCTCGCAGCGCGCGCAGGAAAAGCTCAACCGGCTAGGAAAGGCTGAACCGTGATGGCGAGGCAACAGACGATCGGGATCCTGGCGGCGGTGATGGCGTTCGCGGGAACGGCCGCGTGTCACCCGCGGGGCCGTACTCCGCAGGCCCCGCCGGCGGTCGCGCCCGACGTCGATCGTCGCCGTGCGATGGATCTCTTCCACCGCGGTGATTTTCGCCGTGCGCAAACGATTCTGCAGCGCGTGACCTTCGAGCTTACGCCCGGGACTCCCGAGCTCGCGGAGGTGCGGTATTACCTCGCCGAGTGCTCGTTCCAGCTCGGTGACTACGTGCAAGCCGCGAGCGATTTCCGGAAGGTCGCCGACGAATTCTCGACCACCGAGTTCGCGCCGCCGGCCCTGCTCAGGGCGGGCGACGCGAATCTCCGTCTCTGGCGCCGGCCCGAGCTCGACCCGTCGTACGGCGAGACCGCATTGGCGATCTATCAGGAGCTCGCAGGCCGCTTTCCCGACAGCGATGCCGCCGCGCGCGGCCGGGTGCACGTGCGCCGTCTCGAGAACCAGTTTGCCGAGAAGACGTACAAGACGGGCATCTTTTATCTGCGCCGCAAGGCGTTTGACTCCGCGATCATTTATTTCAAGGACGTGATCGCGAACTACCCCACGGCCGACCGCGCGCCTGACGCCCTGCTGCGATTGGTGGACAGCTATCGCGCCATCGGGTACAAGCAGGAGCTGCAGGAGACGTGCGAGCACCTGCGGCGGTTCTATCCCAAGGCAGCGGGACTCGACCGCACCTGCCCTGCAACGGCCGATTCCAGCGCGACTCAGGCGACCCCGTCCACCCCCTGACCAGCGTGGCCGGCGGCGGTGCGCTGTTCGGTGGCTCGTTCGACCCCGTGCATGTCGCCCATTTGATCGTGGCAGAAGCAGCGGCGGACGCGTTGGGGTCGAATGTGCGCTTTCTGCCCGCGCGCGAGCAGCCCTTGAAGCGCGGGGCGCGGGCCGGCCATGTGGCGACGCCGGAGCAGCGCGCGGAGATGCTGGAACTCGCGGTCGCCGGAAACCCGCGATTCGGCGTGGAGCGGGTCGAATTGGGGCTGCCGACGCCATCGTATACCGTCCGGACGCTGCGGGCGTTGGGTGAGCGGGAGCGCGGGGAAGGGAACCGGTTCACGTTATTGCTAGGAGCGGATGCCGCCCGCGATCTGGCCGAGTGGTGGGAAGTCGAAGCGCTTCCAGAACTTGCCGACATTGTCGTTTTCGCCCGGCCCGGCGCCAGCGTGGTGCGTCATCCGCTGATCAAGCGAGTTATCCCGGTGCCCTCGATCGACCTCTCCGCCACGCAGGTGCGGGAGCGCGTCAAACAGGGGCGTTCCATTCGATATTTAGTGCCCGATCCGGTGCGCGAATACATCGGAACACACGGGCTGTACCGCTAGGAGTGTAATGGCCAATCGTTGGTTCACCAGAATCTTCGGGACGCGATTCAATCGCGAGTTGAAGCGCATCCAGCCGATCGTGGATGCGATTCACAAGCATGAAGAGCGACTCAAGGACCTCACCGAGAGTGAGCTGCAGGCGCAGACCGCCAAGTTCCGCGACGTGATCGCGCAGCGCACCGGCGCGGTCCATGCCGAGGTCGAGCGTCTCAAACTGGCCAAGCACGACTGCCCCGACCCGGACGAGCGCGCCAACCTCAGCGAGCAGCTGCGAAGGGCCGAGCAGGAGTTCGTGGCGGAGCTGCAGCGCACGCTCGACGATCTGTTGCCGGAGGCGTTCGCCACCGTCCGCGAAGCAGCCCGCCGCCTGCTGGGCAGCGAAGTCGTCGTCACCGGGCACGCGATGAAGTGGGATATGGTGCCGTACGACGTGCAGCTCATCGGCGGCATCGTGCTCCATCAGGGCAAGATCGCCGAAATGGCGACCGGCGAAGGCAAGACGCTCGTCGCGACCCTCCCGCTGTACCTCAACGCGCTGGCAGGCCGCGGCGCGCACCTCGTCACGGTGAACAATTACCTGGCGCGGCGCGACTCGCAGTGGATGGGCCATCTCTTCAAGTGGCTTGGCCTGACGGTGGGCTGCATCGACGACACGCAGCCCGGCACGCCCGAGCGGCGGGCTGCCTATCAGGCCGACATCACCTACGGCACGAACAACGAGTTCGGCTTCGACTACCTGCGTGACAACATGGTCGGCAGTCTGGAGCAGCGGGTCCAGCGCGGGCACGTGTATGCGATCATCGACGAGGTCGACTCGATCCTGATCGACGAGGCGCGCACACCGCTGATCATCTCCGGTGCCGTGGGTGCCGAGTCGGATGAGAAGTACGCGCAATTCAACACCCAGGTCGTCCAGCTGGTCCGCAGGCAGACCGCGATCGCGAACGACCTGATCGCCAAAGCCGAGCCGTTGCTTGGCGGTCAGGACACGAATTACGAAGGCGCCAAGCTGCTGTACAAGGCGCAGCTCGGCATGCCGAAGAACAAGAAGCTGCTGAAGCTGCTCAACGAGCAGGGCGTCAAGCAGCAGGTGCAGCGGGTGGAGCTCGACCGTCTCGCCGACCGCAAGCTCCCGGCGCGCGATCAGAAGATGCGCGACATCGAGGATGATCTCTACTTCGTCATGGACGAGCGCGGCCGCTCGGTGCACCTGACGGACAAGGGCGTGGAGACGATGTCGCCGCAGGATCCCACGCTCTTCGTGGTCCCCGACATCTCGCATGCGGTCCACGAGCTGGAGCACGATCCCGATCTGTCTCCGGCCGAGAAGATCGAGCGCCGGCGCACGGTGGAGTCGGAATACGCCACGAAGAGCGAGACACTGCACATCATCCACAAGCTGCTCCAGGCGCACGCGCTCTACGAGAAGGACGTCGAGTACGTCGTCCAGGATGGTCAGGTCTTCATCGTCGACGAATTCACCGGACGATTGATGCCGGGCCGGCGTTGGTCGGACGGACTGCATCAGGCCGTGGAAGCAAAGGAAGGCGTTGCGGTCCGCGAGGAGAGCCAGACGCTCGCGACGATCACGATCCAGAACTACTTCCGGATGTACGAGAAGCTCGCCGGCATGACGGGCACGGCGGAGACGGAAGAGACGGAGTTCCACCAGATCTACAAGCTCGAGGTCTCCGTGATTCCGACGAACCGCCCGGTCCGTCGGGTGGACAAGCACGACCTCGTCTACAAGACTCGCAAGGAGAAGTACGACGCGATCATGGAGGAGGTCGACCGCCAGCACAAACGCGGCCTACCGGTGCTGGTCGGGACGACCAACGTCGAAGTCTCGGAGACACTCGCCCGCCTGCTGAAGCGGCGCGGGCTCAAGCACGAAGTCTTGAATGCCAAGTATCACCAGCGCGAGGCGGAGATCGTCGCGCAGGCGGGCCAGCCCGGTTCGATCACCATCGCGACCAACATGGCCGGCCGCGGCACCGACATCAAACTCGGCCCGGGCGTCAAGAAGTGTCAGGTCTGCGGGATCAAGTCGCGGGAAGCGCCGTTCGGACAGAAGATCGAGCCGCCAGATCTGACTGCCGAGCGGATCAAAGAGCTCAAGTGCAACGAGGATCCGCCATGCGGTCTCGTGATCATCGGGACGGAACGTCACGAGGCGCGCCGCATCGACCGCCAGCTGCGCGGCCGCTCCGGACGCCAGGGCGATCCGGGCCAGAGCATCTTCTTTCTGTCGCTCGAAGACGACCTCATGCGGCTGTTCGGCTCCGACCGGATTGCCCGCATCATGGATCGCACCGGCGCCGAGGAAGGCGAAGTCATCACGCACCCGTGGGTGACGGCGGCGATCGGGCAGGCCCAAAAGCGGGTCGAGCTCCAGAACTTCCAGGCGCGCAAGAAGCTGCTGCAGTTCGACGACGTCATGAACCAGCAGCGCGAAGTCATCTACTCGCAGCGCCTGTACGCGCTCGAGGGCGGCGAAGAGCTCAAGGCCGAGGCGCAGCGAATGATCGACGCGGCCTTCGAGCAGCACGCCGACAGTCTCATCGCGGATTACGACGACCCCAGCCAGTGGGACCGCGCGCTGATCGAAACAGAATTCTTGCAGAAATTCCTGGCGTCGATCCCTGGCGTGACCGACCCCGCCGTAATCAGGACGCGCGAGGAGCTCGTCCGTGCCGCGCAGAAAGCGGGACGCGAAGCGTTCCAACAGAAGCTCGGCTATCTGCGCGACGTAGAAACCCGGGTCGGCGCCCAGAACCTCGCCGAGCAGGCGTTGTCGCACGTGACGCTCGGCGTGATCGACGAGAAATGGAAGGATCACCTCTACGATCTCGACCAGCTGCGCGAGGGGATCTACTACCGGGCGTGGGGACAGAAGGACCCGCTCGTCGAATACAAGCAGGATGCCTACGAGATGTTCGTCGGACTGATGCACGATCTGCAGACGACGTTCGCGGAGCGGTGGCTCAGACTGCAGATCGAGATCGGGCCGCCGCCAGGGCAGGGTGGCCAGGGCCCGCAGCGGCCCAACCGCCCGGTCACCGGACCGGCTGGCGGGCTCCCGGGGCCAAGTCGCCGCCAGGCACCCATGGTCGCGTCCAAACCCGCCGCCGATGGTCTGGTCACCAGTGGAGAGCCGCCGCCACCGTCGGTCCAGCGCGGGAAGCCCGGCCTTGCCGAACCTGCTTTCGTTGCGAATCCGTACGCCGGCGTGGGCCGCAACGATCCGTGCCCCTGCGGCAGCGGCAAGAAGTTCAAGAAGTGCCACGGAGCAGGGGCGTAGAACAAGACGAGGGACGCCGAACAGAGCGTCCCTCGTCGCACGCGCCTTATCCTGCTACTGGCTGACTACGTACTGATAGCAAGCGCTTTCCAACACCATTGCGCCTGCCGCATCGATGACCCGGAAGTGGATGTCGAACGTCGTGCCGATGTTCGATACAGCAAGAGCCCTCCACAGCGCCGCCCGCCCCGTTCCCCCATCATCAGTCACGATCGCCTGCGGGGTGGTTCCGAGCCCAAGCGTCAGCCATGCAGTGCTGGTGCAGTCGTCGTCCACGTTCGTGTCCACTGCGCGCTGCAACCGGTAACTCGCATTCGGGGCGAGGTCGCGCACCCACGTGTCGAGGTAGATAATCACGTCACCGTCCTTCGGCTGGCGAAACGTGACGTGTCCGAATCCCCCCGCGCCCGTGGCATCTCTGAGGATGATTTCGTCGTTGAAGGGCGGCGTCGCCGGTCCCGACGTGCTTGCGCTGATCGGCACGTTCAAGGAGGATCCGCCGGCGAGATTCGGAGCCACGGGATCGGAGCGGTCGGTGACGCAGGCCGCCAGCGCAACCGCGCCTAGGATGATGCAATAACCTCTCATACAGCCTCCCTATAGGGTGAAAAAAGGACCAGGAGGCGCGTTCATCTAGCGACGCTACCCTCGTGGGTTACCTTGGAGCATCGTAAGGTCGGTCCGTGAACCCGCTGTGATTCGGGCGTGAACTGGACGGGCGACCTCGGCAGGAGTGGTGTCGCGCATGATCCGTTTCCGCACGCTGGGTGGTCTGGAGCTATCGGACTCGCAGGGCCGCGACCTTCACGCGCTCCTGTCAAAGCCAAAACGCCTTGCCCTCCTCGCCTACCTCGCTTCCCACAACCATCATGCCTCGCGGCGCCGAGATTCAGTTGTGGCGCTGTTCTGGCCCGAGATGGATGCCGCGCACGCGCGCGGCTCGCTCCGGCAAGCGCTGCGGTTCTTGCGGCGCGAGCTCGGCGACGGCGTGCTCAATGGCCACAGTGAGGAAGAGATCGGCTTTGAGCCGCATTCCTTCGAGTGTGATGCGGTCACGTTCGAGCAGGCGTGTGATGCAGGGCGACTATCGGAAGCCATGCAGCTCTATCGCGGTGATTTCCTCGACGGCTTTTACATAGCGGGCGAGTCCGCCGAGCTCGAGCGGTGGATCGAAGGCGAACGGACCCGTCTCCGGCAGATGGCGGCCCGTGCCGCGGCGGAGTTGTCGCAGGATGCGGAGCGGAAGGGCAATCTGGCACAGGCCGTCGAGGCCGCGCGCCAGGGCGTCGCCCTCGATCCTGACGACGAGAAGGGGCTCGCGCGGCTCATCGCATTGCTGGACCGGTCGGGGGATCGGGCCGGGGCGCTGCACGAGTATGAACACTTCCGACGCCGGCTACTTGAGCTCTACAACATCACGCCCTCACCCGAAACGCACGTCTGCGTGGAAGCGATCCGGGTACGATCCGAGCCATTCGGCCCCCCCGCGGTCCAGGAACCAGTCGCCGCAGCCACGCCCGCAGGACACGCCGTGGAGGATATCACCCCGAGCAAGCGACGGCGTCCCGTCGCGATCACGACGGCACTGCTTGCCGGCGCGATAGCCATCACGGGCGCCCTCACCGCTGTGGCGCGTCGCGGCAACGACGCGCCGACCGTGCTGGCGGTGGGCCCCTTTCAGGACAGCACAGGCGCTGACAGCGCGAAGCTGACTGCGGGGCTCGCCGGCCTTCTGGCCACGAACCTCGGGCGCCTGCCGGGACTACAGGTCGTGAGCTCGGCCCGGCTCTACGAGGTAGTCGGTCAGTTCCGAGCCCTCGGCGACACCAGCGTGCCGATTGCGCGGGCCGCGCGGCAGACGGGGGCCACGGAGCTGCTGGAAGGCGCCCTCTATCGCGCGCCGGACGGGACGCTGACGCTCGAGCTGCGCCGCGTCGATCTCGCGCGGGGCGCGTTGCGCGGCGCGTACTCGGTGCAGGGCCCGCAGCCCTTCGCCCTCGTTGACAGCGCGACGAGTCAGCTGGCCCGGGCATTCGACCTGCGCGCATCCTCGCTTCGGATTGCCGACGTCACAACATCCTCGCTCGTGGCGCACCGCTTTTACGCGGAGGGGCTGCGTCTCGTATCGCAGAACGATCCGCGCAGCGCGCAGCGGCTCTTCGAGGCGGCGTTGGCCGAGGATTCGACCTTCGCCATGGCCGCGTACTACGTGGCGATGTGCCGCATGCAGCTCGGCGACGGGCACGGCATGCGCGGACCCCTGGTCCGAGCGGCACGTCTAGCTGATCGGACTCCCGAGCGCGAGCGGCGGCTTATCCGCACAACACTCGCACTCGTCGCGCATGAGCCGCAGGGTCTGGCCATGGCTGAGACGCTCGCCGCGCGGTACCCGACCGAGCCAGATGGCCACCTTCTGGTGGGACAGGCGCGGACGATGGCTGGCGACTTCCTCGGCGCGATCCCATACCTGCGGCGCGTGGTGGATATGGAC
>QHUZ01000106.1 GCA_003223395.1 Gemmatimonadota bacterium
CGATGTGGATGACGGCGCGCTGGCGCGGATCGAATTGCGGATTGAAGCGGTGAAGCATCATGAAGAAGGAACGGAACGCGAACGGCAAATCAGCTTGCTCGAGCGCCAGCGCCAGGCATTGAGTGACCTACTGACGCGACGCCGCCGCGTCGAGGACCAGATCGAGTCGTGCGTGCTGGCGATGCAGAATGTGCGGTTCGATCTGCTGCGGCTCCGGTCGGCGGGCGTGGCCGCAGTACTCAGCGATCTAACGAATGCTACACAGCAGGCGCGGGCGCTCTCCCGGGATGTCGATCATGCAATCGCGGCCGCGGGCGAGATTCGCGACGTGCTCAGTGCTTCTCCGGGACCTGCCTCCCCGCCGCCCCGCGGGCGGCCCCGGTCCTCACCGTAGAGTCCTGCGTGGTCCAGCACTCGCGCACGAGTGCGGGGCCGTTGTCCCGCTGCACGGCGAAATCCAACAACTCCACAAAGCTCGCGGCCGCGTCTTCACAGCGACCCGCCCGCAGCGCGGCGACAGCCGCCAATTCACGGTAGCGCGCTGAGCCCGGACGCCGAACAGCGGCGTAGCTGAGCAAGCTGTCTGCCAAGCCCGGCGGGGCATCCAGCGCGATCTGACCAAGCGCCTGACTCAGGAACTCGCCGGGGAACGGGTGGCGAAACGTGCCCCGGGCAGCGTCGAGCGCCCCCCGCGCCTGCGACGCCGCCTCACTCCAGCGGGATCCCCGAGCCGCCAGCAGCGCGAGCGCCGCACGCACTTGCCCGGTGTCGGCGCCCGCAGCGAGCGCCTCGCGGAGGGCCACCGCCGCAAGCGGCCTGTTTCGAGCCGCTGCGAGCAAGCCCCGCATCTGGAGCGCGTCGCGGGGAGCGCTGGCGCCCCTGGCAGCCACCGCTCCGAGCAACGAATCGGCCTGAGCCGTGTCACCCAGGGCCACTCGAATGCCGGCAGTCCGGGCGCGGCGACGAACTCGAGCCGGGGCTGGTCGTCGGTGTGATCGAACGTCGCCCGCATAACGAGACGCGACACGCCCGAATCACCCAGCAGCATCCGGCCAAAGTATTGGTCCTGCGATTCGAGGTTCAGCCACTCCCTGCCGAGTGTGTACAGCTGACCGCCTGGACCGAGCAACCGCTCGAGCCATCGCCGGTCATACGAGATCGGACGCGGCGACGCGAGCACCACGAGATCGGCGGTGCCGCCGAACCACACATGGACGTAGGGGAACACCTCACGCAACGAACGCACGATACCGGCAACGATCGGCAGCGGCAGCTGGTACAGCTGGATCCACTGGCAAAAGACGCCATCATCGGCGAGCCGGGTCTTCGCGATGCGGAAGAATTCCGGGGTATACAACGTCGCGATGCCCGCGACCCACGGATTCGAGGGCTCGGACACGATGACGTCGTAGCGGTCGCGGTCGAGCTGCAGAGCGCTGCGCGCGTCGTCAACGACCGCATGCACGTTGGGACGCGTGAGAACGCTGTCGTTTACCCGCAGAAAGAAGCTGTCCATTTGCAGCACGGCGGGCTCGATTTCCACGACCTTAACGCGTGTCATGCCGGGCACGGTCGCGAGCACGCGTGTCGTGACGCCGGTACCCTGTCCGATCAAGAACGCCGATCTGGCGCCGGGGCGCGCGACGACCGGGGCGAGGCCGATCATGATCTGCGTGTCCATGTCGCCGCGGTCGGACGCGTCCACTTTCCCGTTCACGCGCAGCGAGCGGCCTGTCTCGCCTTCCCAGACGCTCACGGTTGCATTCGGACCTTCCCGGAAGGAGAGCTGTCGCACGCCGCGGTGCTCGAGGAACCGCTGCCGCGCCGCTTGGTCCATGGGTTGCCGCGCGTAGATCGTGGGGCCGAGGTCGATGAGGCGCGCGCTCCAACCAGGTGCGGCCGCGGCGGCGAGCAGGGTCAGGGTCCCGAAAGCTCCCGCCGTCAACACGCGCACGCGTATCCGGCGGTCTTCGACCGAGGCCTCGGCGATGCCGCGCGCGGCGAGCCCGGCAAGCGCCAGCGCGGCGATACCGTTTACGATCAACCCGACACGCAGAGTTGCCTGCGTGCCCAGCGCCACGACGAGCACGAAGCCCGTGAGCACCGCGCCCAGGATGCTGCCGATCGTGTTGAGCGCGTACGCGGCGCCGACGTCCTCGCCGCGCGCTTTCGCGCTGCGGGCGGTGAGATCGGTGAGCAGCGGGAACGTCATCCCCATTCCGATCGCCGGGATGAGAACGACCGCTCCAACCGCGACCCCCATCAGCAGAAGACGGGACGCGGCGCTGAGATCCGCAATCTGGAACACGGCGATGATGTACGATGGCAGAAATCCGAAGAACACAAACAACAGCGCCGCGCCGATGCCGGTGATCCCCTGCGCGAGCGCCGCGCTGGCGGCGGTTTCGACGCGCGGCGCGCTGCGGCGGGCGACGATGATGCTGCCGAGGCCGATACCCAGCAGAAACACCAGCAGAATCAGCGTAAACGCGTACGTCGAGCCGCCAACAATCATGATCAGCACGCGGGTCCAGGCGATCTCGTCGAGCAGTGCCGCAAAGGCGGTTACGCCCAGCAGCACCAGGGCGACAGTCTTCAGGTGATCACGAGTGGCGAGGGCCGGCTGGACCTGGTCTTCCCCGGGCTGGCGCCCGGGGTCAGCCAAGCCTTCACGCCTGCCGAGCAAAATTGCGGCAACGCCAATCGCGAGGTTGACCGCAGCTGTCGCCAACAGCGAGGCGCGGACCCCGACGAACTCAATCAGAAAAAACCCGGCGAGTGCGGTTCCGGTCATCGCGCCGAGTGTGTTCAAGCCGTACAGGCGGCCCAGGGATGGCTTGAGGAGTCCACGATCTTCGCCCGTGAGTGCGCGCGTCAGGACAGGCAGTGTCCCTCCCATGAGCGTGGTCGGAATCAGCAAGACCAGCGCCGCCAGTCCAAAGCGCAACGCGACGCTGGCTGCGCCGCCGAGCGCGAGCGCGCCCGCCGTGCCGATGTACATCCAGTGCGCGAGACCGAGGACCAGCGGCGAGAGGATGCCGAAGACGCCGATCGCGATCTCGAGCCAGCCGTACAGCACCGCCGGCCGCGGCGTGCGATCGGCACGCCGTCCGAACAGCCACGCGCCCAGACCGAGGCCGCCCATGTAGGCGGCGACGACGGTCGTGACGGACTGGATGGTGGAGCCGAATGACTGATAGAGGACGCGAACCCACAGCAGCTCGTAAATCAGACCGGTCGCGCCCGACAGAAAGAACAGAACGCCGTATGTGAGCGCCGGCTTAGAACGCATGCAGCTCGCGCATCGCTTGCGCGAGGTCCTCCACCTGTGGCAGGATGTAGTCCTCGAGGTCGGGCGCGTACCCGACGAACGTATCGGTGGACGCGACGCGCTTGACCGGCGCGTCGAGCCACGGGAAGCAGCGATCGGCGATACCAGCCGCGATCTCGGCGCCGTACCCCCACGAGAACGCATCCTCGTACGCGACGATCACCTTGTTCGTCTTCCGA
The DNA here is from genome assembly GCA_003223395.1 of Gemmatimonadota bacterium. Lineage (GTDB taxonomy): Bacteria > Gemmatimonadota > Gemmatimonadetes > Gemmatimonadales > GWC2-71-9 > 20CM-2-65-7. The sequence goes on from QHUZ01000106.1 coordinate 3,511, forward strand.
ATCGATGCCTCGATCGTGTCCCAGTCCACCGGCGACAGCGACCGCAGATCGACCACCTCCACGCTGACGCCGTCCTTCTCCTCGAGCTCTTTGGCAGCGACGAGCGCGCGCTGCACCACGGCGCCATAGGCCACGATCGTCAGCGCCGTCCCTTCCCGCACGACCTTCGCTTTTCCGAAGGGAATCATGAAGTTCGGGCCGGGATTCGGGGCTTTGTTGTAGGTCTGGCGGTAGAGGTGCTTGTGTTCGAGGAAGATGACGGGGTCGTCGCTGCGGATGGCGGTACGCAGCAGCCCGTTGGCATCCAGTGCCGTTGACGGGCAGATGACCCGCAGCCCCGGCACCGACGTGAAGATCACCGCGCCAGTTTGTGAGTGATAGACGGAGCCGCCCTTGAGGTAGCCACCGTACGTCACCCGCACCACGACCGCCGCGCCGAACGCATTGCTGGAGCGCCAGCGTATAGTCGCGAGCTCGTTGCGGAGCTGGTGATAGGCCGGCCAGATGTAGTCGAAGAACTGGATTTCGACGACCGGCTTGAGACCACGGGTCGCGAGGCCGACGGCCCGACCAACGATGTTTGCTTCGGCCAGCGGTGAGTTGTAGACGCGGTCGCTGCCGAACTGGCGCTGCAGGCCCCACGTGACTTTGAAGACGCCGCCCTTGCCCTTCACTTCCTTCAGGTATTGCTCGCGGCTGACGTCCGCGACGTCTTGGCCAAACACGAGGATGCGCGGATCGCGCGTCATCTCGTCTTTCATGCAGGCGTTGAGCAGATCCACCATGGTGGTCGGCTCGCCCGTGAAATGCGGATCGTCCTCGGTGTCGAACTGCTCGGACGTCGGATCGACGTCGGGCGAGTACACCCAGAGCAGGGCGGTCTCGGGCTTGGGCTGTGGAGAGGCGAGCGCCATGTCGGCGGCCACCTGAATTTCCTCTTCGACTTGCGCCTTGATCGTCTCGATCTCCGACTCGGTCGCAACGCCCTCGTCGATGAGGCGTTTGGGGAAAGCCGTCACGGGATCGCGCTTTGCTTCGACCTCACGCTCGCGCGGCGGCTTGTAGAGGATCTCGTCGTCGGACAGGGAGTGCGAATAGGGCCGGATCACGTGGGCGTGGACGAGCGCTGGTCCCTTGCGCTGGCGACACCATTCGGCGGCGCGGGTCAGCGCGGCATAGGACGCGATCGGATCGCAGCCATCAACTTCCTCGATCAACAGATTGGGGAAGTTCGCGACGAGTTTCGACACCGACCCGCCGGCGGTCTGCACCTCGATGGGCACCGAGATCGCATACTTGTTGTCC
>QHUZ01000004.1 GCA_003223395.1 Gemmatimonadota bacterium
CCGGCGTCTGCTGCGGTTGGCGCGCCGCCGCGAGCTGCTGCTGTACCTCGTTCGGATCGAGCCCCAGGACCTGCGCCGCCGACGCCACATCGCGCTGCGTCCGCAGCGCCGCGTTCGGCACCGCGAGCACATTGTCGCGGCGCCCGACGTGAATCTCGACCTCGGTGTTCATGCCCGGCTTGAGCAGGTGATTCGGATTCGGAATCCGGATCAGCACGTTGAACATCGTGACGTTCTGCTGGACGGTCGCCTGCGGCTCGACTTTCAGCACCGTGCCTTCGAACGGCCGATTGGGGTACGCGTCCACCGTGATCGTCGTCAGGAGTCCCGACGACACTTTGCCGATATCGGTCTCATCGACGAGGGCGCGGATCTGGACGGTGTCGAGGTTCGCCATCCTGAACAGCACCGTACCGCCCCCCACGTCCGTGGTCGGCGATGAGATGACGGTTCCGAGCTCCACGTTCTTGGCGATGATCGTCCCCGCCAGCGGCGCCCGCAGCTTCGTATCGGTCATGCGATCCCGCGAGTTCTCGAGGTCCGACTGCGCGCGGATCACTGCCGCGTTGGCGTTCGCGTAGTCGAGCTTGGCGCCGTCGTACTCCGTCTGCGTGATCGCCTGCGACTTGAACAGGGTGTCGGATCGCGCGAGCTGCGCCTTGGCGTTGCTGAGCTGGGCCTGCGCGACCTGCAGGTTCGCCTGCGACTGCGCCAGGTTGTTGCGCGGGATGCGCGGATCGATCGACGCGAGCAGCTGATCTTCCTTCACGTCGTCGCCCGTCTGCACGTTCATCCCGATGATCTCGCCCGACGCTTTGGACTTCACGTCCACGGTCAGCACGGGCTCGATGGCCCCGGACGCCGATGCCGACACGATCAGGTTGCGGCGTTCGACCGGCACGGCCTCGTACGACAGGGTCGCCTGCTTCGGACTGCAGGCGGAGATCCCGGCGAGCAGCAGCGTCGCCGCGGCGGTTCCCCAGAGTTTTGTGTTCACGTCTTACTTGCCATCCTCTCATCGCGCGCAATCTTGCCGTCGAGCAGGTGAATCTGGCGGTGCGCGTGCGCCGCAATGTCGTGTTCGTGCGTCACCAGCACGATGGTCTGGCCCGCCCGATGCAGATCCTTGAACAGCCCCATGATTTCGTTGCCCGTCGCCGAGTCGAGGTTTCCGGTTGGCTCGTCGGCGAGCAGAATGCTCGGGGAATTCACCAGCGCGCGGGCAATCGCCACACGCTGGCGCTGCCCGCCGGACAGCTCGTTCGGGCGGTGGTCCATGCGGTCGGCGAGGCCGACCTGCGTCAGCGAGAGCGCGGCGCGGTCGCGCCGCTCCTTGCCGGACATGCCGGCGTAAATGAGCGGCAGCTCGACGTTGTGCAGCGCGTCGGCGCGTGGCAGCAGGTTGAACGTCTGGAACACGAACCCGATTTCCTTGTTGCGGATCCGCGCCAGATCGTCGTCGGTCAGATCGCTCACCTTCTGCCCGTTCAACCAGTATTCGCCGGTCGTCGGCGTATCGAGGCACCCGATCAGGTTCATCAGGGTCGATTTGCCCGATCCCGACGGTCCCATGATCGCGACGAATTCATTCTTCTTGATCTGGATATCCACGCCGCGCAGCGCGTGGACGACCTCCGCGCCCATCACGTACTCGCGCGTCAGGTGATGCGTGAGAATGACGGTATCGGGGGTCGGCGTGTCGCCGGTGCGGAACAGCATCGCCTGTGTGGCAGTCATAGTGTCCGTCCCACGACCGCCTCGACTTGCGCGCGGGCGATCAGATAGTCGAAGCGAACCTGCACGAGGTTTTGCTCTGCCGTCGTGAGCGCGCTTTGCGACGTGAGGAGATCGAGAATGGTCGCCGCGCCGACGCGGTAGCGCTCGTTCTGGACCCGGAGGTCCTCCGTAGCGGCGGCCAGGTTGGTCTGGGCGATGCCGATCTTTTCGTAGGCAGTGGCAAGCGCGGCAAGCTGCTGGGTGAGTTGGGCGCTGACCTGGCGACGCGTATCCGCCGCCTTCGCGTCTGCCACATCCCGGGCGACCGCCGCGGAGCGTAACGACTTCTCGCGCGAGAATCCGTTGAACAGCGTCCAGCTGACGCTGAACCGTACACTCCAGCCGCTGAGGTAGTTGCTCGTCGAGCTCCAGGGCGCCTCGGACCCGGTGTAGGAGTTGCCGACCGAAGCGGTCAGGCTCGGCCAATATTGTGCGCGACTCACGGCCACCTGGGCTCCGGCCGCCCGTGCCTGCGCATCCGCCTGTTGCACCTGCGGCGCATTGTCTATGCGGGACTGGCGGAGCGCGGTTGTGTCGGGAAAGGCGGGGAGCGCGGTGTCCGGCACCGCCCGGACCGGTCCATCGACTCCGATCTGCCGCCCCAGATTCGCCTGCGCAGTCGCGAGATTTGCTTGCGCCTGGAGCAGCGCGATGCGGGCGTTCCCGTAATCAACGAGCGAGCGGAGGGAGTCGGACCTCGTCGCGGAGCCGGCGTGGAGCTTATCGATCGAGATCCGGAGCTGCTGCTGCGCCCGCGTGACTTGCGATTCGGCGACCCGAACCAGATCGCTCGTCGCCAGGGCGTTGTAGAATGCCTGCTTGGTTTGCAGCGTGACCTGGAAAAGCTGATTGCCGACGCCGGCTTCGGCTGCGTTTTGCGTCGCGTGCGAGGAGCGGACATCCGCGAGTCGCCGAAAACCATCGAACAGCTCGATGTTCGCCGACAGACCACCGTTGAACGACGTGCTCGCCGGCGCGGTGACGATCTGACCGGTGTTCGAGTTGAAGCGCGTACCACCGTTGCGTTGCGACGAGCCACTTGTCGAGATCGTCGGCAGGTACGAGCCAATGCTGGCTCGCATCGACGCACCGGCGTTGCTCTGGTCGCCGCGCGCCTGCACCATCGCAGGCTGCACCTGCAATGCGCGCTGCACGGCCTCCTGGAGCGTGACCTCGGCGATCTGCTGCGCCGCGGCGGGCGCGGCGAGCAGCGTGCCAAGCAGAGTCCCCACCACCAAATCCCGCCGCATTAGTGGCCCCCCCCAGCTTTCCCTTTGGTGGAGTCTTCCCGCTCCTTACGGTGATGCTCAGCCTGGTCGATCAGTTGCTGGTGCCGCGCCCGCTGCTCGGGCGTGAGTTGCGCATCGATCTCCGTGCGCATGCGCGCCTTGATGGAGTCGAACCGCGGCCGGACCCTGGCCCACAGCGAATCGGTCTCGGGACGGTGCCGCGCAATGATCGCGCGGACGGAGTCCCGCTGCGCGGAGCTCAGATCCAGCTCCCGGCTCAGATATTTCACGAGGGCATCGGGGCCGCGCCGCGGGCCACGGTCGTCGCGCTCCGCAGCCTCGCGACCACCCCATCCGGCCAGCCCGCCCGCCACGAACACGGCGGCCAGCAGGCCGACGGCCGCGAGTTTCGATCTATTCAGCATGGTTCCTCTTTCGCTTTCTTAGCGTTGGTCGACCAATGACGAAAACACGACGCTGGCGTCGGGCGGATCCTGCGACGTCACCAACGCGTCGAGGCCGGGGCCTTCGAGCGGCGCCATCGCGGTATCGAACGAGGCAGGCGCCGGCGTCAACATGGTACGACCGAACAGGAATCCGAGAATCAGCGCCGCGACGGCGGCAGCGATGCCCGGCCGGAACCACGACGCGAGTACGTCGAGCGTGGCGACCGAAGCACGGCCCAACGCCCGCTCGTACTGCGCCATGACTCGCGCGGCGAACGCCGCGTGATCGTCCTTCGGCTCGAGCGCGGCGCGCAGCGCCGCACCCAGCTCGGGATCCGGGCGATGATCGAACGACGGCTCGTTCTTCATCTCACTTGCTCCTTCCAGTCAGCCAGCAGCGTGCGCAGACGGCGACGCGCGTGAAATACTTCCGATCGCGCCGTCCCTTCCGGGATTCCCAGAATCCCGGCGATTTCGGCGTGCGAGTACCCTTCGACATCGAACAAGACGACCGCCATGCGGCGGCGCTCCGGCAGCTCGCCAAGCGCGGTTCGCAACCGCGCACTCAGCTCGCTGCGCATCGCCACCGCGTCCGGCCGCGGACCTCCGCCGACCAGCGCAGCGTCGAGGGGCTCGGCCTGCCGTACGTTCCGCCGGCGCCGCCGGTCCGTGGCAGCGTTGGCGACGATGCGCATCAACCAGGGGCCGAACGGGCGGCGCGTATCATACTGCGCGAGCTTTACCAGGGCGGAAAGAAAACCGTCCTGTGCGGCGTCATCGGCGTCGTCGGGATCGCCCAAGACCGCCCGGGCGACCCGTCGCGCCTGTGCCGCATAGCGCTCGACGAGCACCCCGAATGCGTCGCGATCCCCGCCTAACGTCTTAGTTACTAAGCCCTTGTCGTCTTCGCTGCTTCCCATACGCGCAGCGCCGGCCGGAGGTTGAGCGCCCCCAGCCCCCCCAGAGCCTCCAGACCCCCCCTCCCGCTCAGTGAGCATCGCTCTCACGGCGGCGCCGCCGCCGGGCGAAGGCGATGCCCGCGAGCCACACGGATGTCGCCAACGCCCCCACGCCGAGCACGGTGCTCGTGACGATGGGGAAGAGGACGAGCATGAAGCCCGTCACGAGGAACGCCGCCGCCGCCGTACCGGCCACCATCCGTCGAGCACCTCCGGCGACCTGCATCAGCGCGACGACGGCAATCGCCTGGCGCTCGCGCAGTGAGCGTTTGTGCTGCGGAACGGCGGCGTGCACCTGCACGATTGCTTGCGACGGATTCACGGCGGCGGCAGCGACGAGCTTGGGAGGCAACGGGAGCCTGCGGCGCGCCATCAAAACGATCTCGCGGCTCTGCGCCATGTCGTGCAGGAACTGCGTCGCGAGTGTGGCGGTCAGCCCATCGTGCTCGGCGACGAGGTCGAGCTCGTAATTGCCGAGCAGGCTCGAGACGTTGAGGTTGCTCGATCCGACCCGCGCCCATTCGTGATCGGCGAGCAGCGTCTTAGCGTGCAGCATCGGCCCGCGATACTCGAAGATGCGGGCGCCGGCATGCAGCAGCTCGCGGTACCCGCCGCGCGTGAAGATGCGGATAATCGGGATGTCGGAGGTGCCGGGGAGCAACAATCGCACATCCACGCCGCTGCGCGCCGCATCGACAAAGGCTGCATAGAGCGGCGGCGGCGCCACGAGATACGCATCCGTGATCCACAGCCGTTCCGTCACCGCCGCGGCGAGCAATTGCACCGCGCGATAGATCCGCGACTGACCCGGCAGGCCTTCCACGACGCGCACGGCGGAAGGACCGCATTCGTCGGGCTGGGGCGCCGTCTCGTCGTCGGGCAGTGGGCGGCCGGCGCGCGCCCACATCCGGCCGAACGCCGCATCGAGCGCCGCAACCGCCGGTCCGCACACGACCATCATGGTATCGCGCCAGCAGGGCTGTCCCGCCCGCGGGTCGCCGGCCCATTCGTTGCCGATGCAGAGACCACCCGTCATCGCGCGCTCACCATCGACGACGAGCAGCTTGCGGTGATCGCGGCTGAACGCCTTGATCGGACCGCTCGTCCAGATCGGCTGGAAGGGGCGGCAGTCCACGCCGTAACTGCGCAGCTCGCGCCAGAACCTGCCGCTCGTGCTGCGGCAGCCGAACGCATCGTAGAGGATTCGGACGCGGACGCCGGCGCGGGCCCGCTCCGCCCATGCGCTTGCGAAGCGGCGGCCGGTCTCGTCGTCGTGAATGATGTAATTCTCGAAATGCACCGTGCGTTGCGCGCCCGCGATCATCTCGAGCATCGCATCGAGCGCATGGTCGCTGATCGCGATGTGCCGGAGGATGTTGCCCGGAATCGGCCGCGCACCTGTCGCGCGGTCCAGCGCCCGCGAGAACGGGTGCGCCGACGGAACGGTGGCGGTCACCCTCCGAGGCCCAGCGAGGGCTCCACGGGGCGGAGCGCCTGAATGCAGCATGCGATGTGCGCCTCGAGCGGGACGCCGAGCTCCTCGGCACCCTGGCGCACCTCCTCGCGGTTTACACCGCGCGCGAACGCCTTGTCCTTGAGCTTTTTCTTGACCGACGAGACCTCGAGGTCGGCAAAACTCTTGGATGGGCGCACCAGCGCGCACGCGACCAGGAATCCACACAGCTCGTCTACCGCAAAGAGCGTCTTCGCCATGGGCGTGTCGCGCGGCACGCCCGAGTAGGTCGCGTGTCCCAACACCGCTCTGAGCAGCGGCTCGGCGACGCCCTTGGAGCGGAGGAGATTGACGCCCCAGGCGGGATGGCCCTCGGTGGCTGAATGTTCCTGGTTGGGGAATTTCTCGTAGTCGAAATCGTGCAGCAGGCCGACGAGCCCCCACGCCTCCGGATCTTCGCCGAGTTTAGCGGCGTAGGCCCGCATCGCGGCCTCGACGGCGAGCATGTGCTGGCGCAGCGAGGGCGATTGCGTGTGCTCGTGCATGAGGGAAAGAGCTTCGGCTCGGTTCATCTGATCTCCACTCCCCACCGTTCACTCCACAACGCGAGCATGAGCTGCGGCCACAGCCTCCGCGCATGATTCCGCCGCCCGGTTCGATGCTCCGTGAGGAGCGGCGTGTCGAGCAGACGGTCCGCCAGGGGAGCGAGTCCCGTGTTCAGCCAGCGGGCCACGGGCACGGAGAGACCCCGCTTGCGGCGGTGGATGACTTCGTCCGGCACCAGCCCGCGCGCTGCTTCCTTTAATATCGCCTTGGTGGTGAGGCCCCGCACCTTGACATGCGAAGCGGCGGGGAGAACCAGCTCCATCACCTCGCGATCGAGAAACGGCGCCCGCGCCTCGACCGACGCCAGCATCGTGGCGCGATCGACTTTCACCAGCAGATCGTCGGGCAGATACGTCAAGAAGTCGAACCACATCACGCGATTCAGCGGCTCGTCCGGGAAGCGATCCAGTTTGCCGGCGAGCTCGGCAATGACGCCCTCGTCGATCGTCATCGCGCCGAGCCAGGTGAGGTGGCGTGTGAGCCAAGGTTCTTCAGTAGCTGACAGGAACTGCTTGAGCATGTACTCCAGCGTCATCTTCCCGGTAGACGACGGCCAGCGCTCCACCGCCCAGCGCGTGGCTTGCCGCAGCGGGCGCGGGACCCGTTGCCACAGGTCCGCGAATTTGTGGCCGAGGTAGGTTGGATATCCGCCGAACAGCTCGTCGGCGCCTTCACCGGAGAGGATGACCTTCACGTCCTTGCGCGCCGCTTCCGCCAGCAGGAAGGTGGGAAGCACGGCGGGGTCTCCGAGTGGCTCGGCGAGCGAGCGCGACACGACCTCGAGCGCGCGACCGAGCGATTCCTCGTCCGCGGTGACGACGTGGTGGACACTCGCGATTGCGTGTGTGACCGCTTCCGCGTACGGGCTCTCGTCGTACCCGCTCTCGGTGAACCGCACGGCGTAGGTGTGTATCCGCTCGCCGGGAATGCCGCGGGCCGCGGCGGCGACGAGGAGCGACGAGTCGAGGCCACCGCTCGTGAAGATGCCGAGCGGCACGTCCGACATCAGCTCACGCTTCACGGCACGCAGCAGCGTGTCGCGGAGCGTTGTGGTGTCACCGGGTACGAGCGTCGAGGGCCGGCTCGCCGCGTCCGCGGCGCTCCAGAAGGGCCGAACCTCGGTGCGCGCACCTTCGGCGATCAACAGCGACGCCGGCGGCAGCTTGTTGATCCCGTCGAACAGCGTGTAGGGCGCTGGGACGTATCCGAGCGCATGATACAGCCGCAGTGCTTTGCGATTCAGCCGGCGCAGCTGGTCGGGAAACTCGAGCAGCGCCTGGATCTCGGACGCGAAGCGCAGCTCGTTCCCCACGTCGGTCCAGAACAGCGGTTTCTCGCCCGCGCGATCGCGCGCGAGCACCAGCCGGCGCCGCGTTTCATCCCAGATCGCAAGACCGAACATCCCTTCGAGCCGGGCGACGGCGTCCGCGCCGAATCGCTGGTAGAACGGGACGATCGTCTCGATGTCGCCGTGCGAGCGGAAGGGATAGCCCCACCCGGACGCTTCCTGGCGCAGCGCCGGCGCATTGTAGATCTCGCCGTTGCAGACCATCCAGATCTTGCCGTCGGGGCTTTGAAACGGCTGATCACCAGTCGTGAGATCCATGATGGCGAGCCGGCGTGCGCCGAGGCGGGCGCGTTCGTTGCCGATGATGCATTCGCCGTCGGGCCCGCGGTGGCGCAGCGCGGCGGCCATCCGCTCGAGCGCTTCCGGATGGCGCAGCGGTGCTTCACCACGCGCTATCGCGCCGAAGATGCCGCACATGGTCCGTAGGCCGCGTACTTGCCTTCGACGGCGAGCAACGGCAGCACGGAATCGAGCTGGGCGCGGACGCGCGCGTCGCCGGCACGCGCCACGAACACGGCCGGCGTGCGGCAATCGCGCGCTCGACTCCGCCAGTAATCGGCTGGCCGGAGCGGCGCGGTGCTGTCACGGCGGAACTGTTCCTGGTAATCGACGACAAAGTTGCTCGTCAGCTCGCGCGCGCTCGCCGTCGCGAGGAGTACCGGTCGCCGCAAATAAAACGGCAGGGAAGTCGGGAACGCCGAGACTCCCACAACCTCGACATCGTCCACTCCCTTCAGCGTCGGCCTCACGTTCTGAATGACGCGCGCCAGCGTCGCCGACGAGCGATCCTCGCCGACGGCGGCGAGCAACCCGCCGGACACGATGGGCATAGCGATCACCGTCAGGGCGTATCCCATCACGGTGAGCGCGGGGCGCGGGCGCTCAGGTCTGCCGGCGTGCCAGACCAACGCCGCCGAAATCAGCAGCGCGATACCCAGTGCCAACGCTGCCTGGGGAATCGCGGCCCGCTCCGCCGGCGTCAGGCTGATCGGCGCAGGCAGCCACACGGTCAGGGACACGAGTGCGAGACCCAGCAGCGCTGCGAGCACCGCGTAGGTGCGCCGGCCAGCTCCGATTCCGTCGCCTAACGAGCGAGCAGCCGCGAGCGCGAACGGCGGCATCAGCGGCAATACGTACTGCGGCAGCTTGGATTGATTGAGCGTAAAGAACAGCAGGGGTCCCAGGACCCAGCACGCGAGGAGCATCGACTCCTGCGCCAGCGGGTTCACGCGCCTGGCCAACCAGGCCCAGCGCCAGTTTTTCAGACCGCCGAGCGCGGGCACAATCCACGGAAACGCGGCCACGGGAACGATCGGCAGATAGTACCAGAACGGTGCAGTACGATGGAAGCGCGTCGTCGTCACACGCTCGAATGTCTCGCGCACGAAGACGTAGTGCGGGAATTCGGGGACGCGATGCGACACCGCGAGAAACCAGGGAAGGGCCACGAGCGCAAACACACCAAGACCGGCGAGCGGAAACAGCCGCCGGACGGATCTGCCGCTAATCAGCGAGTAAGGGATCAGCGCGATCAGTGGCACTAGAATGGCAACGGGGCCCTTGGTGATGGCTCCGAGCCCGATTGCTGCCCACGCCAGCACGGGTCGCTCGTCCCAGAACGCGAGGATCGCGAGCGTGGTACAGAACGCGAGCGCACTGTCCATGATCGTCGTGCGCGCGTACGCGAGCACGAGCGGCATCGTGGCGAGCGCCAGCGCCGCCAGCCATCCGGCATCCGTGCCCCAGCGGCGCCGCACGAACCAGACGACAACGACCAGCGTCGCGAGCGTGAACAAGAACGCGGGCAGACGGGCCGCCGTCTCGGTCGGCCCGAGAACCTCCATCACCGCCGCCGCGGACGCGAAGTAGACGATCGGCTTGTCGAGGTACGGCAGGCCGTCGAAGTGGGGCAGCACGTAGTCGTTCGTCGCCGCCATCTCGCGCGCGACTTCGGCGTTGCGCCCCTCGTCCGGATCGAACAGCGGATATCCGCCGAGGTCGAACGCCAGCGCCAGGACGGCGGCAAGGAGCAGCACCGGCAGCCGCACGTAGGCGCCTAACGGCAGGAGTTGGGAGCTAGGAACTGGGAGCCTGGGGCGTCGAGGGCGGAGGCTGTACCGGGGCCGTCGGCATTTGGGAAACCGTGATCGGGACGTTCGCTTTCCGCTCGCCGTCCACCGTGATCTCGAAGCGATACTGGCCGGCGCGCGGGAACGGCACGTCGAACACGAGCACGGCCGCCGCTTCGATCTCCGTGACGCCCGCGGGCGGCTCGGCGAAGTTCACCGTGCCCGAGCCGCCCAGCAGCTCCGTGTCGTCTTCATCGAGCAGCTTGATCTGCACCTGATGCTCGCCGACTTCCGTGCGTCTTCCTTTCAACCGCAGCACGAGGTGCAGCCGCGGATGCATCGCCGGAAACTGCGGCACCCAGATGTGCTGGAAGATGCCGAGCACCGACATCTTGCCCGACTGATCGACCAGCGCATAGTCGGCGACGACCGCGAAATCGAGATGCACTACTTCTTCGCCACTGGAACGGAGTACCGAACCTTGTCCCACGCGAACGTGATGGCCGAGGGCGCGGGAGCCGGCTCGAACGCGATCACGAACTGCTCCATCGGCGTCGCGAGCGTCTCGGTCTTGGCATCGACGCGGACCAAGTCTTGCTCTGGATGGTATTCGGTGCCCCACTGCCCGCTCTGTTTGTTGATGATGAGCTTCCATCCGGTCGGCGAGGGAAGCGTCCACAGAGTGTACCTGCCTGCGGGGACGGTCGCGCCGCCGATGACCAGATCCACGGGCGTGTTCAGCTGCGTCGCCGCGTTTGCGCCTGTGCGCCACACCTTATTCCACGGCTCCAGGACGCCGAAGATGTCGCGGCCGCGTCGGGCGGGGCGGCTGTAATCGATCCAGACCTCGGAGCCGCCAATGGTCGCGCGCGCCGTGTCGCGAGGCGACAACTGGCCGAGCGGCCGGTTCGCGAACATCGGACCGGCCTGGGCCATCGGAACGGACGGCACGCGCTGCACGTCCACCTGCAGCGTGCTGCCCTTTCCCGTGAGCCACGTGAGGTGACCCTGCCGGTCGAGGCGGAACGTGAACGGACCGACTCCGGTGTATTGCCCTTGGTCGAACATGAGTACGAGGGTATCGCCGCCGCGCTTGACGATGTAGCCGCCACTCGTCGCGGTGCTCGAAGTGAGGGCGGTAAACCGTACGCTGTCTTTCCCTTGTGCACGCGCCCAGCGGCCGATTTGCTCGAGTAAGCCGTACACGTGCAGCTGGAATGGAAAGGTCCCCTTCGGCACCGCCATCTTTTGCGTGACCGTGCTATCACCGCGCGGCGATACCATCACCACGCTGTCGCCGGAAAAGTCTGCCGAGTTCCTCGTCTCCATCGGTCCCGGACCACCGCCGATGTTGTGCGTGACGAGCTCCAGGCGTCGCACCGTGCCGTCGGGATTCAGGTCGAACGTATAGATGCGATGCAGGCTCCGCGGCGTGCGGATCACGTATTCGCCGCGCAGCTGCGTGGCGGTGCGCTTGTACTGCTCGAGCGCCAGCGTGTCGTTGCCGAGCCGCACCACAAAGGCGCCAGAGTCTTGCACCACCATCGTGACTGCCAGTAACAGAGCGACCACAACTCCTCCGGTCTATGAGACGCGAATCGACGTGATTTCGTCGTTTCCCTTGATGGCGTTAACGACATCCATGCCCTTGGTGACCTGCCCGAACACGGTGTGCACGCCATCGAGATGTCGCTGCGGCGAGTGACAGATGAAGAACTGGCTGCCGCCGGTGTCCTTGCCCGCATGCGCCATGGACAGCGTGCCGGCGACGTGCTTGTGCGTGTTCTTCTGGGTCTCGCATTTGATCGTGTAGCCCGGGCCGCCCGTCCCGACCGGCCCCTTGCCGGTCTTGGAGTACGGATCGCCGCCCTGGATCATGAAGTTCGGGATCACGCGATGGAATTTCGTCCCGTCGTAAAAGCTCGAGTTCGCCAGCTTCTCGAAATTCGCCACGGTACCGGGCACTTCGTCCGCGAACAGCTCCACTTCGATGGTGCCTTTTTTGGTCTCGATCACCGCTTTCTTGTTCGGCATCTACACCCCTCTAGTTGAGACTCTCTTCCACCTGCTGCACCCACATTCGCCGCCTGCGCCGTGGGTAGGAATGTGTCCTCGGCGTCGCGCCGCGCCAAGTTGTAAACGATCTGCACGGTGTCAGGCATGGTGGCCTGGGCTGACGGAGAGTCCGGTGCGGCCGAGCGTGCGGTGTTCACGCCTCGAGGAGCTCGGCGAGTTTCTCCGGCGTCGCGACAGGCGGCGCACACGAGCTTCCGATACAGACCAGTGCGTCCGGGGGCGCGTCGACCAGCTCACGCACCACGGCCTTCCGGGGCCGATAGGTCTGCAGCGCAAGCAAATGCATCGCGCAAGCGGGACCGTCGCCGTGCGGCCCTACGACCTCGATACGAGTCACCGGATGCACTGCCCAATCGATCGCCCGGAGGAGCGTGGATCCATACAGCGCTAGCTCTCGAGCACTTCCGGCGAAGGCTCCGAGCTGCCGGTCGAGCTGACTGCGCCATTCCGGATGGCTGGTCATCGCCCAGAGGCGCGCCAGGACCAAGGCGGCGACGCCGTTTGGTGATGGCGTGGGCGCATCCTGCACTGGCTTCGCGCGAGTCGCGAGGTAGGCGGCCCCATTCGTTGTGGCAATGTCGAAGTACCCGCCTGCTTCATCGATGTGTGACTTCAGGCAGTACCCCATGACCTCAATCGCCCGCCCGTGCCAATGCGTCTTACCAGTTGCCTCGTACGCATCGAGAAATGCGGCGGCCGCTTGCACGTTGTCGTCGAGCATGCCGCGCGGCTCCGGCCGGCCGAGGACGTGCG
>QHUZ01000035.1 GCA_003223395.1 Gemmatimonadota bacterium
TCGAGCCCGACGGGCGGCTGCGCATCACCGACTTCGGGCTCGCCCTCGCGTTGCGCGGCGGCGCTCGCTTCGGTGGCGCCACGTCACGCAGCGGCACACCACAATTCGCCGCGCCGGAGCAGCTGCTGGGGGAACGGGTCGATCAGCGAGCTGATCTCTACTCACTCTCGGCCGTGGCGTACTTCGTGTTGCTCGGCAAAGCGCCGTTCAGCGGCAAGACACCGGAGCAGATCCTCGCGAAGCAGACGACCGACGACGTGCCGTCCCTGGCCGCGGAGCGCCGCGACGTGCCGCGGGACCTGGAAGACATCCTGCGCCGCGCGATCCGCAGCGACCCGAACGAGCGATTCCACTCGGCCGGCGCGTTTCACGCCGCGGTGAAGAGTGTGTTTGGGGGTTTTCTGCGAAGACTCGTCGCGCTCTTCCGACCAGAATCCTAGCGCCACCTGAAGATCTTCAGCGCGATCACGAAGCTCACGGCGCCCCACGCCGCGACGACCGCGAGCGGTGTGGCGAGGCCCGTGATCGCGGCGCCGTCGATCATCACGGCGCGCAGTGCATCATTCAGCGCCGTGAGCGGCAGCGCCTTCACGAAGGGGATCATCGCGTCGGGGAACCGGGCATAGGAAAAGAACGTCCCGGACAGAATCCACATCGGCAGCATCACGAGGTTCATCAGTCCCGAGACACCCTCGATCGTCTTCGCCCGGCTCGCGACCAGCAGCCCCAGTCCTGCGAACGAGAACGAGCCGAGGATCGTGATCCCCGCCAGCGACGCGAAGGACCCCCGCACGGCGACACCGAACAGCAGCCACCCGAAGCCCACCAGCGCCACCACCTCCACGATCAGGAAGACGAGCCGCGAGAGGATGAAGCTCAGCAGGTAGTGACTGCGCCGCATCGGTGTCGCCATGTAGCGCTTGAGCAGCTTGCGTTGCCGCGCCTGCACGACAGAGAACCCGACGCCCCAGATGCCGCTGCCGAGCAGGTTCATGCCTAGGAGCCCTGGGATCAGAAAGTCGATGTAGCGCGAGCCCGGAGCGACGACGCGGTCGTCCCGCACCGCGACGAGATCCTTCCGCCCGCGCGACCGCTGCAAGCACGACCGCCACCGCGCTGTCCCCGGGACCGGCGAGCACGCCGACCTGCAACTTGCCGGGCCCCGTGTTGCGGAAGGCGAGCCCGAGCGCGAAGGCAAGCACGATCGGAAAGCCAAAGACCCAGAATACCGCTTCGGGCTCGCGGTAGAACTCCCGCATGCGCGAGAGCGCCAGCTGGTACATCGGATGCTCACGTATCACGGAGCTGGCGTCCGGTGAGCGCCACGAAGACGTCGTCGAGCGTCGCGTGATGCGTGGTCAGCGATGACAGCTCGAGCCGGCGCTGCTGGAGCAGGGCGAGGAGCGCGGGGAGCGTGCGATGGAGCTCCGTCACGGTCAACGAGAGGCCGCTCCCCCCGCCCCCACCGCCGCCCCCGGCAGCGGGTCGAACCGCGGTGACGCCGCCCGTGCCACGGATCGGCTCGATCAGATCACCAGGGACCCCATCAGTCAAGGCGAACTCGATGACGTGCTCCGCGCCGAGCGACGCGATCAGCTCGCGCGGCGTGCCGAGCGCGATGATCTTGCCGTGATCCATGATCGCGACCCGGTCGCACAGGCGCTCCGCTTCCTCCATGTAGTGCGTCGTGAGCAGCACCGTGCCCCCCGCGGCGCGGAACCGGCGGATGATCTCCCATAGCTGCCGGCGCGAGTGCGGGTCGAGGCCCGTCGTCGGCTCGTCGAGGAACAGCAGCTCGGGCTTGCTCACCAGCGCGCACGCTACCGCCAGCCGCTGCTTCTGTCCGCCGGACAGCGTCACGACACGCGCGTTGCGTTTTTCCTCGAGCTCGACCAGCGCGAGCACTTCCGCGACGGTGTGTGACTGACGATAGAACGACCGGAACAGCGCGAGTACCTCCGTGACGGTGAGCTTGTCGGCGAGCTGCGTTTCCTGCAGCTGAATGCCGAGCCGCTCCCGCAGCGCCCGCCCGGCAGCGCCTTCGCGCCACGGCGTTCCCAGGATCTCGACGTCGCCCGAGTCCGGCGGGGTCAGCCCTTCGAGAATCTCGATCGTGGTCGTCTTTCCGGCGCCGTTCGGCCCGAGCAGGCCAAAGCATTCGCCGGCCCCGACCGTGAGATCGAGACCCGCGACGGCGACGACGTCCCCGAAGCGCTTGGTCAGCGCCCGACAGTTGATCGCTACGATTTTGGCTTCTCGGTGTCTTTTGCTTTTTCTTTTTCGGGCGGCATTTCGTGGGCCATCTTGAGCGCTTGATCGAGCTGCATCGACATGCTGTTCACGCCGTCGGTCAGCGCGCGCACCTTCATCATGATTCCCGTGCCTGCCCGGCTCGCGACGATCGCCAATGTGCCGGCGACATCCGGCAGAGTGCCCAGATTCGCGGTGAGCGCGCGCTGGCGCATATGGGACAGGTCCCGCGCGATGTTCCCGCAGATGCCGTCGATGATTTTGGGTTTCGCGGCCCGGTTGGACTCGAGCTCGGCGACCAGCTTTCTGACGTGATCCACGGTCCGGACGTAGCCCTGCAGCTCTTCAATGCGGCGGATCTGATTCGCCGATTGCTTCTGCACCACCGCTAGTTCCTCGGGCCCAGCGCCTCGGTGCGCGCGCGGCCATCGACGAGCGACAGCGGGGACACGCCGAGCAGCACAGCGAGCGTCGGGGCGATGTCCACTGTGTTCATGCGCCCCGCGTACGACCCGCGCTTCACGCCGCGGCCCCAGAAGATGATGGGTACGTGGGAGTCGTCTTCCGACGGCTGGCCGTGCATCGCGATCGGCAGGTTGAGGATGTCCCACACCGACCCGGGTTGCAGCGTGACGGTCAGGACGACTCCCGCGTCGGGCGCCAGGTGATGCAGCCAGCGGCGGGCGACCGGGTCGGACGCCGTGTCGGCGCGCGCCAGGTCGGCGGGCCGGATCACGCGCGCCACGCCCTGCACGCGCAGGATCCGTGCGGCAAGCGCATCGAGGACGCTGTCGGTCTTTACGCCGATCGCCGCGAACCGGCCGTTATCGCGCAGAAACAGCATGCCCGTTTCGAATTCCAGCCACCCGCGCGGTGGGTTGCCAGCCCCCGCGAGCCGGTCGAGATCGCGGTTGACTGCGATCACCACGGTGTCGAGCGACACGTGGTACGCCGGGGCGTTGGTCTTCGCGCGCGTCCGCTCGGGGTACGAGGTCACGCCATGATCGGCCGTGAGGACGACGACGATGTTGTCGCGTCCCACGCGATCGGTGAGTCGCTTCAGGAACCACGCGAGGTAATGATCGAGCCGCAAGACTTGATCGTGAATCTCCCGCGAGTCGGGGCCGAACGCGTGGCCCACTGCATCGGTGGTGGACAGACTCACCGCCAGAATGTCGGTGCCTTTGCGGCCCAATTTCAGCGTCTCGAAGCCCTCGAGCGCGAACAGCAGCGTCAGCGAGTCCATGGCGGGCACGCCCGCGATCGCTGCGGCCGCAAGGATGCTGTCGGCGGGCAGCGCGTGCGGAAAGACGACGCCCGTGCCGCCATTCTCCCACACCTCATTGTCCGGTTCTTTGTACGCGCTATCCGGGAGGAGCAGCGACCAGACCATATTGGCGGCCTTGAACGGCAAGCGGCGCGCGTTGAATGCCTGGACCCACGTCGGCAACGTGTCGGCGTAGTAGCGACTCGTCGTGAACAAGCCCGACTGATACCAGTAAACCTGTTCCTTCGCGCGCCCGACCGGGAGAATCGCGCCGCGGTCCTTCCGGCTCACCGACAACACGCGTGTGGCAGGATCGACCGCCTTGAGCCAGTCAACCAGCGTCGTGCCGCGGAAGCGCCGCGGCGACGCGCCGGGACCCGTGGTGCCGAGCAGCGGCGCGAGTGAGTCCTGCACCCCCTCGGAATTGCGGATAATGCCGGTATGCGCGGGCCACATGCCGGAAAGAATCGTCGAGTGACCGGGCGCCGTTTCTGTGACGGCATGGTCCTGATAGCCGTCGGTGAAGAACGCTCCCTCAGTCGCGAGCTGTCCCAGCCCTCCCGTCAGCTGGCTTTTCCAGCGCGTGAAGTAATCGGCTCGCAGCTGGTCCACGGTGATCACGACGACCAGCTTGGGCCTGGCTGGCGCAGGGTGGAGCAGCCAACCCAGGAAGGCGAGATAGACGGCGAGGTTCATGGTCAGAAGGTAGCGGTCCTCACGTGGTTGCCGCCACCTGCGTCGGGGTATCCTCATGGATTCGTAGGGTCAGATACCCGACGAAGAGGATGATCCCCGCCGAGATGAAAAACGGAATGTGCTGGCCGAGTACTTGATAGGCACCACCGGCGTATACCGGACCCACGATTGCCGCGAGACCACGGTAGGTCTGCTGCACGCCGAGCGTCAGACCGATCTGATCGTGATGCGCGCGATGACTCACCAGCGCCGAATTGGCCGGAAACAGCAGCGCGGTGCCCAGCGGCAAGAGTATCTGCGCGCAGACGAACAGGGGAAGTGTGGGCGCCAGCGGCACGAGAATGAAGCCGGCAAGCAGGAGCAGAGTCCCCAGCTGCATCGTCCGCACTTCGCCGAGCCTCGCATTGAACCAGCCAACGGGCGCGGTGCGCATCAGCACCCCGACGGCGCCGAAGATCATGAAGAAGAACCCGATCTGGTCTGCCGTAATGGAGAACCTGTCGTGCAAGTAGAGCGAGAAAATGGGTGGCAGCGCGTTGAATGCCAGCATGGCTAGCGCATAGATCCAGATCAGCAACGACACCGGCTCGCTGGGCTCCGCCACGACGCGCGCAGCCGGCTGGACGATCTGCCGCACGGCATCGCCCATGGTCAACGGCCGTCGCGGTGCAGCGGCCGCCGTGCGCGTGACTCCCGCCTGTGCCCAGCGCGACTCGGGCAGCCATTTCCACGCGAACGCCACGTTGACCAAGACCAGGGCGCTCGCGAACAAACCGGGCGCCGCTTCACCGAAGCGGTGCATGAACGATCCGATCGCGGGACCGATGATCACCCCTGCGCTCGTAGCCGCGGACAGCCACCCCAAGGCCTTGGCGCGCTCGCGCGGCACCATTGAGTCCGCAACGTACGCCTGAACGACTCCCGTGGTGCCCCCACCAAGTCCTTGCACGAAGCGCGACAGGAACAGGAGCCAGACCGTGTGCGCAAAGCCGAAGACGATGTAGGCGAACGCCGAAGCGCCGAGGCCCACGAGCAGCGCGGGGCGCCGGCCGTACCGGTCGGAGACATATCCCCACACAGGTGACGACACGAGCTGAGCGACCGGAAATGACGCCGCGAGCAAACCGACCACGGTCGCCGTGGCCCCGAGGTTCTTGGCGTAGAGCGGCAGCAGGGGCCAAATGATCATCAGCCCCATCATGTCTACGAACGCGACCAGCATCAGCACCGCAAGCTTCTTCATCGTCTCGCTCCCACGCCCAGCACCACCGCGCTGACCAACATGAGCACCACGCCGAACGCCGCGGCGACACCGGTCTCGGCGAGCCGCAGGCTCGAGAGGATCTCAATCGACACGGGTCGCGTCTCGTAGGTGTAGAGGACGATCGACGCCACGATATCACCGAGCGCGGCAACAAATGCGAGGCTGGCTCCCGCCGCCAGCCCGGGCCTGAGCTGGGGCAGCGTGACGCGCGCGAGCGTGCGCCAGCGGCCCGCGCCCAGACTCGCCGCGGCCTCCTCGAGCGACGGATCGAGCTGCCGGTACGCCGCGAGCACGCCCCGCCCCGTGAGCGGCAACGCGCGCACGAGATACGCAAGCGGCAAGATGACCGCAGTCCCCACTAGGACGAAGCGCAGCTGCAGCGGCGCGTGTACACTGAACGTGATCGCGAGCGCGATCGCGAAGACGGTGCCCGGCAGCGCCCACGGCAGCGCGAGCAGCGCTTCGATGGCACGGCGCAACGCCACGCGCCGCCGCACCACCAACCATCCGCCGACGAGCGCGATCACAACGGCCACCGCGGTGCTGGCGGACGCCATCCAGAGCGAATTCCACAACGGCCGCAGCCGTTCGGTTTCGGAAAACAACCGGCGATAGTTGTCGAAATTGATCACCGGCGGCAGCACTTCCGTCGTCCACGCGCCGTACGGCACCAGGGAGACCAGCGCCAGCGTCAGGTGCGGCAGCAACAGCAGCACCGCGAGCCCCCAACCCGCTCCCGCCGCGAGCCAGCGCACGCTCGCGCGCCGAATGGGACGCGGCCGGGGCGCGATCCCCTTCCCCAATGCGACGAGGATGTCGTCGCCCTCGGTGCGGCGCAGAATCGCGAGGCCGGCCACGGCGACGAGTGCCAGCGCGACGGTCTCGACCATGGCGAGCGGCAGGTCGCCGTTCAGTTTCGTCGCCACGATCTGCGTCGTCATCACGCGGAAGCCCCCGCCAAAGATGTACGGCGCGCTGAACGAGCCGAGCGCGGTCATGAAGGTGAGGATCGCCGCGCCGACGAGCGAGGGGCGGAGCAGCGGCACGATCACCCGCCACAGCGTCGCGCGCCGATCGGCTCCCAACGCCTGTGCCGCCTCCAGCATCGACACGTCCAGTTTCGCGAGTCCCGCGCGGGTAAACAGATAGAAGTAGACGTACATCGAGTAGGCGTGGACGAGCAGAATCGCCACTGCCCCTTGGAGCCGCCACGGCGCGTTCTGCAGGTGGAGCAGCGACTGGACTGCGCGGGCGATGAAGCCCGACTCGCCGTACAGAAAGAGGAACGCGATCACGCCGACGAGCGGCGGCAACACGACCGGCAGCGCGATGAGCGCGCCGAGCGTCTTGCGGCCGGGGAAATCGAACCACTCGAACAGAAACGCGAGGGGAATGCCGATCGCCGCCGCCAGGATCACGCTCACCAGCGAGATCCAGATGCTGGCCCAGAGCGCGGCCCACTCGCCGGGGCGGGTGAAGAAGTCCCGGAGCGCTGATGGGTGGGCCGCATCGGCCGCGACGATGACGATCGGATAGATGACGAGCCAGGCGAGCAGCAGCGTCAACGCCGCGGCCGCGAGGTCGGACCGCTTCGACCGCACCGTCACAACGCGATCACGCGTGTGGCTTCCACATACACGCGCTCCCCCACCTTCGCGGCGTCGGGCTCGGCCATCACTTCGAAGCGCTCCTGGTCATCGCTCTCGACTACGAAAAACGCGGCGGCGCCGATGTAGCGCCGCTCGCGTACCACTCCGGGCAGGCCGGCCGCGCCAAATCGGAGGCGCTCGGGCCGGACCACGAGCACACCCTTGCCGTTGGCGCCGAGCGCTCGCGCCGCCTTGCCGCGAAAGACGTTCGCACGACCCACGAACGTGGCGACGAACAGATTGACGGGGTGCTCGTACAAGTCGTCGGGCGCGCCGGATTGTTCCAGTCGTCCCTGGTTGAGGACTGCGATGCGATCGCCAAGGTCGAACGCTTCTTCCTGCTCGTGCGTCACAAACACCGTCGTGATCCCGACGCGCTTGATGACTTCGCGCAGCTCGTGGCGCGTCCGCTCCCGGAGCGCCGGGTCGAGATTCGACAGTGGCTCGTCGAGCAGCAGGATGCGCGGCTCGGGCGCGAGCGCGCGCGCCAGCGCGACGCGCTGCTGCTGGCCGCCGGACAGCTCCTGGACCTTGCGTCGCTCGTAGCCGGCCAGATCAACGAGTGCGAGCGCTTCAGAGATTTTTTGCTCTACCCGTCCCTCGTCCCCCTTCCCCCTTCCCTGCAGTCCAAAGCCGACGTTTTCCCCTACGTCGAGGTGCGGAAACAGCGCATAGTGCTGAAACACCATGCCGAAGCGCCGCTGCGCGGGCGGCACCGTCGTGACGTCCTCGCTCGCCACCGCGATCCGGCCGCCATCGGCCGTTTCGAAGCCGGCCAGGAGACGCAGCATGGTCGTCTTACCGCTTCCCGACGGCCCCAGCAGCGCCAGAATCTCGCCGCGCGCGATGTCGAGCGAGATAGGGCCGATGGTCACATCGTGGGCCCAGCGTTTTTCGATCGCCTGAATCTGCAGAAATGCGCTCAATGGCCGTTTCCCGTGCCGCGCACGTGTTGGTCCCACCAGCGCATCCAGTCCGGGCCTTGCTCGGCGAGGAGATTCCAGTCCACGTCGGCCACGACCATGCGGCGCCGCACGTCTTTCACCCAGTCGGGCAATGAGTCGGCAGGCAGATCGAGCCGAGCCGGCAGACGGTACACGTCCCGCGCCGCTGCGAGCTGCATCTCGACGCTGCCGACGAAATCCACGTAGGCGCGCGCCGCGGTGAGATGCTTCGCGCCGCGCACCGTCGCGATCCCGTCTTCGATCACCACCGTGCCGCTCTTCGGAAAGACATAGCCGATCGGCATCCCGCGGCGGCGGCTGATCAGGACGTCCGGCAGATCCCAGATCGTGACCAGCCCTTCCTGCCGCGCGATCTTCTCACTCACGAGCGCCGGGTTTTGCTCGTAGACCTTCGTCTGACCGTCGAGCCGCCGCAGCCACGCGAATCCGGCGGTGGTGTCGCCGGTCTGCTTCATGCCGCGCTGGATGATGTAGCCGAACACCGCGCGCATCGTGCCGCTCGCGACCGGGTCGCGGATGATCAGCTTCCCTTTCCACTTCGGATCGAAGAGGTCATCCCAATCCTGCGGCGCCTCGTCCGGCTTCACGACTTTCTCGGCATAGAGAAAGGGCGCCGGCGTCTCGTAGGCCGCGAAGTAGCAATCACCGGCGCCACGCCCGCGTGCGGCGATGGCCTCGGCCCAGTTCGGGCGCCGGCAATCGAGCAGCGAGTCGCGCGCGGCCTGCGCAAGAATGAGCGACGGACCGCCGAACCACACATCCGCCTGCGGGTTCGCGCGCTCGGAGCGGACGCGGTCGTAGACATCCTGCGAGCCCATGTCGAGCCAGCGCACGTCGATGTCGGGATGAAGGGCTTCGAAGCGGTGCTCGAAGAGCGTCAGCAGGTCGCGACCGTGGGGCGAGTAGACGACGAGCGGCGTGCGGTGATCGCGCGAGCAGCCCAGGAGCAGGACCACGCACCACGCACCACGCACCGCCTTACGGAACATTGCGCCGCTTCAATCCCAGCAGATTCATGAACAGCCGATAGGCCCCCGGAACTCCCGCCGGCAGCTGCCGGAAGAAACTCAGTCCCGTATAGACGTAGGTCCCGCGCCCCAACGGCGCAATCAGCAGCCCACCCTTCAACTCCGCCGGTGGACTCGGCGGCGGAGGATCGTGCGTCTCGAGCACCGGCACATAGGTCGTGTCCCAGGTGTGCGCGAAGTACAGCCCGCGCTCCTGAATCCACCCGCGCCAATCGCCGTCGCCGATGGCATTGGGATAATGAAAGACGGGATGCGCAGGATCGAGCTCGGTGACCGGCGCGTTTTCGTCGGTCACGCGGTCGTGAGGGCGCGCGATGGTCAACGGATACGGCGCGAATCCGCCGTCCACGAAGGGGTATTGCTGGTACTGCACAATCACGAGCCCGCCGTTCCTGCCGTAGTCGAGCAGCCGGCCATTGTTGGCGACGAGCGCGGGCTCGGTCTCGTAGGCGCGGCTGCCGATCACGATGGCGTCGTAGCGCGACAGGTCGCCGCGCGCGAGTGAATCGGCGCCGATGAGCTCGACCGGCACACCGATCGCCAGCAGCGCTTCGGGAACCCGGTCGGCGGCGCCGCGCACGTAGCCGACGTGGGACAGTCCCGGCAACGCGACACGCGCCGCGCGAATCTGTGCGACGGAGGGCCTCGTCAGCGCCCGCGGCCGGATGTGCGGGTAGTCGATGATCTCCAACCACCCTGAACCGGCGCGCAGATCGTATGTCCCCGACTTGAGACTGTCGGCGGTCGGCGGTGCGACCGTCACCAGAACACTCTTCGTCTCGTCTTCGCGCGTGAAGGCGAGACTCTCAGCGGGAATCGGCGGCCAGCCGGCCGAAGGCGTGAGCGCGGTGCGGACAGACGCGGCCCCGCGCGCACGATTGGTCACCGTCACCGTGAAGTGCCGGGGCTCGTGCGATCCGCCGTCGATCGGCCAGAGCAACTCGTCCGGAGCGATCGCGACATCGACGTCGCGCGTGACGAAGATCGGACGCCGGACCTCGCCGATTGCCTGGTCGCGGTAGCGGTAGACGACCTCCCGGGTCAGCGTGATCGGCTCTCCCCCAATGACCAGGCGCACCCGCGCCGTAACCGGCGGCGGCTCGAACGGCAGGCCGCGCACGTCTGCGGGAGCCGTAGACCAGTCGTACAGACCGCCGCGATTGGTGCGCGGACGACGCAAGAAATAGGGTTGGGTCCGCTCGGCATCCTTCGCCACCGTCAGGACGAAACGGCGCGTTACCAGCGACCCGGGCGCGACGGTTGGGGTGCCGATCTCGAGGCGCTCCAGGCTCCAGCCGCTGGGCGCGGCCACGGCCACGCTGTCCACGCGGACGGCGCTGTCGCCCGCGTTCCAGACACTCACTTCGATCTGCAACCGCTCGCCCGGCGTGACGATCCCGTCATCTGCCGTCCCATCGATCGTCACGCCGGCGGCAATCGCGACCGCGCGCTCGAGCAGCGCGTGCTGCACCGTGTCGGCCGCTCCGACAAGCCGCAACGCGCGGACCAGATACGGCAGCGTGACGGAGGGGCGCCACGGTGTGAGCGTCGCGCGTGCCGAATCGATGAGCGCACCGTATCCCGGGACCTGAATCGTCGTGTCCACACCCGCGAAGACCGACGTCTCGCCGCCGCCTCCACTGCTCCCCGTCGGCGCCGGCTTGCTCGCGAGCAGCGCGACTCCGGACGTGGCCGGCCCGGGCCGCTGCAGCTGCCCCATATCCTGGGATCGATGGCGGCTGCGGCTCGCCATCGCGACCTGGAAATACGATTGGCCGAGGATCGGATCGAGAATGCCGACGGGTAGGGTCAGTGTGGTCGCGGTGGGATCGCCGCGCGTCGAGCGATAGAACTTCTGCGGCCCCCACGTCGAATCGCGCAGCAGGTCGAACGCCTGGCGGGCGAGAATCGCCGAGACCTGATGGTGCCCGTGCCCGTCGGCCGGCGTCCCGGAGAAGACGGCGATGATGATCTGCGGGCGGAACCGCCGGATCACATCCACCACGTCTTTCAGAATCGAGTCGCGCGGCCAGAAGCGGAACGTCTCTTCGGCCGACTTCGAGAAGCCGAAATCGTAGGCGCGCGTAAAAAACTGGCGCGCGCCGTCGAGCTCACGGGCCG
This sequence comes from Gemmatimonadota bacterium, assembly GCA_003223395.1. Taxonomy (GTDB): domain Bacteria; phylum Gemmatimonadota; class Gemmatimonadetes; order Gemmatimonadales; family GWC2-71-9; genus 20CM-2-65-7. Next base: position 11,241 of record QHUZ01000035.1, read on the forward strand.
CGAGCAGCTCTTCGGTGCGAATGATGCCGAGCTCGGCGCCGAGCTCGGGCCCGATGAGGTTCTGGCCACCTTCACCGCGCGTCAGCGAGAGATAGGCGGCCTGCGCGCCCATCCCGCGTGACAGCAACACCAGGAGCTGGGTGTCCTCGTCGTCGGGGTGCGCGCCGATCATCAGCACCCGCTTGTTGCTGCCGAGCTGGCGCAATGTGCTCGCCAGCGCAGCGACGCCGCCCGTGCCGGCCGGGGACAATTGTCCCTGGCAAGCATGGGCGGCGCCGAAGCTCAGGAAGAGCCCGAGGAGCCCGCCGACAAACAGTTTCACTATTGGGAAAGGTACACGGCGCCACCCTTCATAACGAACTTCACCCGTTGCAGTTCCGTGATATCGCGTGTGGGATCGCCCGCGACGGCGATGATGTCAGCGTACAGTCCGGGTGCGATGGCGCCGACGTTTTGGTCCTGGCCGAGTAGCGCCGCGGCAACCGAGGTTCCCGATTGAATCGCCTGCATCGGGGTCATCCCGTACTGGACGTAGTACTCCAATTCCTTCGCCTGATTGATCTCGGTCCATGGAAAGCCGCCGACATCGGTACCCATGGCGATCTTTACGCCCTTCTTCAGCGCGCGACCGAACGCCTTCCGCTCGAGATTTACGAGCGCCACCCACACTCCGCCGCGCGCGACCACATGCGCCCCGACCGTGACCGTCGGCACCCAATAGACGTTGTTGCGCACCATGACGTCCATGAGCGAGTCGGTGAGGCCGTCGCCGTGCTCGATGGAGTTGACGCCCGCGCGCAGCGCCGCGGCGATGCCGTCGGAACCGATCGCATGCGCCGCCACGGGACGACCGATGCGGTGGGCTTCGTCCACGATCGCCTTCGCTTCGGCGTCGGTGAAGTTGACCCAGCTGTGCAGCACGCTGTCGGGGGTGAAGTAGTACCGGCGGTCGCTGTAGTACTTGATCCAGTCGGCGCCGTGCTGCACCTGCTGCCGCACCGCGAGGCGCGCGTTGTCGACGCCGTCCACCGGCTGGACGCCGTGCGGGAGCTCGAGCTCCCAGTTCGTCGTCGTGATCGGATACATCCCGGTCGGCGCCATCGCGCGCGTCGAGGCGAAGACGCGCGGCCCGGGGATCTCGCCGTTGTTGATCGCGAGCTTCACATCGACGTCGGCGTACATCGCCCCTTCAGTTTCGAGATCGCGGATCGCCGTGAAGCCGTGCTCCAGCGCAATCCGCGCATTGCGGGCCGCGAGAATGGCGCGATAGGGCGTGGACTGTTTGAGCAGCTGGTCTTCGTATTCCTGCGACGTGATGTCGCCCTGCAGGAGCAGATGGGTATGGGCGTCGATGAGCCCGGGCAGGACCGTCATCTGGCTGAGGTCGATAACCCGGGCGTTCGGGGCCTGTCCCTGGATCTGGGCGAGCGGACCGACCGCCTTGATCCTTTCGCCTTCGATCAGGATTCCTACATTGGGCTGGACGCTGGCGGACCGGCCGTCCACCAGGCGCCCCGCCTTGATCAGCACCTGCGGAGCCTGGGCATTGGCAGCCGGCAGGACGACGAGACCAACGAACAGCAGCATGAACCCGCGCATCGGGAAGCTCCGGTTCTGGAGAGGCGCGGCAAATCTATCATCTCGGCGACGGAGGCGTACATGGCGGTGCATGTGATCTGCGAATGCGGTACGTCCTACGACCTCAAGGATGAGTTTGCAGGGAAGCTCGTGAAGTGTCCGCAGTGCGGGCGGCCCGCGCGCGCCCCCAGCGTCGCCGTCGCGACGGCGGAAGCCGACCCGGCCTTCGACCGCGACATTTTTCTGCTCCGCCAGCAGATGTTGAAGATCTCCGAGAAATACGACGTCGGGGACGAGCAGGGCAACAAGATCATCTTCGTCGAGCGCCCCGCGCACCTGTTGCGGAATCTGGGCGCGATCCTCGTCGTCCTCGCCGGGCTGGTCCTCGGATTGCCGGCATTCGCGGCGCTCATCGACGCCATGCCGACCGGCAGCTTCCGGGCGATCGTTGGCATCGTCGGCATGGTCACGATTCTCATCGGCTCGATCGTGCTGGGCGTGGTGATATCCGCGAAGCGGCATGTCACCTTCTATCGCGATCAATCCAAGCGCGAGAAGCTGCTCGACATCCTCCAGGACAAGAAATTCGCGCCGATCACGATGACCTATACAGTGCGCGACGCGCGCGGCCGCAAGCTCGCCAAGCTTGGCAAGAATTGGCTGTTCAATGCGATCCGCAAGCGGTGGTACGTGTGGGCACCGAACGGGACGCTGTTGTTCCTCGCGAAGGAGGATTCCATCATCCTGTCGCTGCTGCGGCGCTTCCTCGGTCCCCTGTTCGGCATCCTGCGCACCAACTTCATCTTCCTTCCCGCGGGAACCGAGGATGTCATTGGGGAATTCAAGCGCAAATTCACGATCCTCGACCGCTACGTGCTCGACATGACGTCCGATCCGCAGCGACTCATGGACCGCCGGATCGCCATCGCCCTCGGCGTCATGCTGGATACGGGAGAGCGGCGGTGACCACGGGCCCGGGGGGGGGGAACGGCGGCGAGCACGAAGAGCCGATCCTCATCACGCCCGAGATGCTGGCGCCGCGTCGGAGAGTACCACCCCCCATCTCCGATGGCCGCGTGGACTTCGAGCGCGGCATGCGCCGCCTGCCGCCGCTCATCATTGCCCTGATCCTCGCCAACGTCGCGGTGTTCGTCTGGGAGGTCAGCGCCGGTGCCTTTGCCCCGATCCTGGGGTCGACTGGAGCTGATCACACCAGTCCGATCATGGCCGGTGCCCTGATCCGCGAGCGCGTCCTCGCCGGCGAGTGGTGGCGGATGATCACGGCGACGTTCCTGCACGGCAGCCCCGATCATCTCATCGGCAACATGATCGCACTGTTCATCGTCGGGATGGCCTGCGAGCACGCGTTTGGCGTGACCCGGACGGCGGCGATCTATGTCGGGAGTGGACTCGCCGGAACGGCGTTCAGCCTGGCGACCGGACCGGGACCGTCGGTCGGGGCATCGGGCGCGATCTTCGGCGTCCTGATGGCCGTCGTCGTCATGCTGTATCGCAACCAGCAATACTTCTTCGTGCGCGACAAGCGGATCGGCTTCGTGCTCGCGGCCTGGGCGGCCTGGCAGCTCTTCGTGGGCTTCATGAATCCATTCATCGACAACTTCGCGCATCTGGGTGGGATGACTGGGGGTGCGCTGGCCGCCTTGCTGCTGACTCCGACGCTGACGGCGGAAGCGATGGTCGGGGGCGGTAGGGGGCGGTAGGAGGCGGTACCGCCTCTTTGCCGCCCCTTTACCGCCGCCATTACCGTGCTGCCAGCGGTTTCCCGTCCGCATCCAGGAATCGGATCTCCCCGAAATTCAGCTCCCGAATCCCGGGCTCGATCTTCGACCGATCGCCCACGACCACCCAGACGAGGTGATCGGGACGAATCGTTTCCTGCGCCGCGCCGGCGGCGTCGGGAATAGTCAACGCCCGGACGCGCTGCGCATACGTCTCGTAGTAGTGATCGTCCAACCCGAACGTCACGAGCTGTTCGAGCGAGCCCTGCACGGCATCCATCGTTTCCCAATTGCCGGGCAGCGTCAGCGTCAGGTTCGCCTGCGCCTTCGCCAGCTCGTCCGCGGTCACCGGTTTCGGGCCGAGAATGCCGCGCAGCTCCTTGTCGACCTCGATCATCGACTCCTTCGTCTTGTCGGTCTGGACCGGGGCGTACGCGATGAACGGGCGCTGGCCGCGGGCGTCCCAGATGAAGGTGAACGCGCCGTAGGACCAGTGTTTCGCCTCGCGCAAGTTCATGTTGACGCGGGAGGTAAACTGGCCGCCGAGCAGCGATGTCATCGCTTCGATGGCGTACTCACGGGGATTGGCTTTGGGCGCCGCGAGATCGGCGGCGAAAATGATCGACTGCTCCGCGCCAGGGCGATCGAGAATGTAGACGAGTGACCGCGGCTGATCGGCGACCGTGCTCACGTTCTTCTGCGGGACGTCGCCGGCTCGCCAACCGCTGAACAGGCGCGTGAGCTTCGGCTGGATTTCCGCCAACGTGACGTCACCGACGATCACCAACGTCGCGTGGTTCGGCTTGAACCAGGTCCGGTGGAAGCGCATCAGGTCGTCGCGGGTCATGGCCGACACCGACGCTTCCGTGCCCGACCCCGTCAGCGGATTGCCGTACGCATGATTGGCGCCGTACAACAGCTGCGGGAAGACGCGGAGCGCCATCTGCACCGGCTGCACTTTCTCGCGCTGGATGCGCGCCAGGCGCTGCCGCTGCTGCCGCTGGAAGTCGGCCTGCGGGAACGACGGATTGAGTACCACGTCCGCGAAGACATCGAGCGCCGGATCGAGATTGTCCTTCAGCGTGGAGAGCGCAATGCGCGACACATCCAGCTGCGAGCTCGTGAAGAGCTGGGCGCCCAGCTGCGACAGCGTGTCGCTGATCTGGAGCGCGGTGCGGCGGGTCGTTCCTTCGTCCAGCATGTCGAGCGCAAGGCTCGCCGTGCCGGGCGCTGCGAACTGATCCGCCGCATAGCCGGCATCCATGAGCAGCGTCAGCTGCACCTGCGGAATCGAGTGCCGCTCGGCGAGCACGACCTTGAGCCCGTTCGGCAGCGTCGCGCGCGCGAACGCCGGGAAGCGGGCGTCGGGGGGCGTCCCGGCGTCGGGCAGCTTCGTGCGGTCGGCGCCGCTCGCCGCCGTCTCGAACGTGGGATAGGGACGCACCTCGAGCACCCAATCGCCATCGCTGAGCCAGCGGGTCGCGGCGGATTTGAGATCGCCGGCCGTCGCCGTCGCGATGCGCCGCTGCGTCACCAGGTAATGATCGGCGCTGCCGGTGAATACTTCGTTTCGCGCGAGCACGTCGGACTTCCCGCCGAAGCCGCCGATCCGCTCGATGCCGCGGATGAAGTTCGCGCGCGACTGCGTCTTGACGCGCCGCAGCTCGCTCGCGGTTGGACCCCCCTGGATGAAGCGCGCGAGCTCTTCGTCGATGGCCCGTTCCACCCGCGCGAGATCGCCGTTCGGCTTCGCCGTCGCGCGAATTACGAGCTGCCCACCGATCTCGCGGAGATCGACGTAGGCGATCACGTCGGTGGCGATCTGGTCGTCATAGACCAGCCGCTTGTAGAGCCGCGACGTCTTCCCCGCCGCGAGCACGTCGGTCACGAGGTCGAGATAATCGGCGTCCGCCGATCCGTACTCGGGGATGTTCCATTCCCTATAGATCCGCGCCTGCGGGACGCGGTCCTGCATGATCTCCCGGTGCGACCCGGTGCGCTTCGCGATCCACGTCTCCTGCTTGGCAATCGGCGGGGTCGCGGGAATGTCGCCGAAGAACTGCTCCACTTTCTGACGCGCCGTCTCGGGCGTGATGTCGCCGGCCAGCGCGATGACGGCGTTGTTCGGACCGTAGTAGGTGCGGAACCATTGCTTCACGTCTTCGACCGAGGCGGCATTGAGATCTTCCATCGACCCGATCACCGTCCACGAGTACGGATGGCCGGCGGGATACGTGCCCTCGGTCATCAGATTGTCGACCTTGCCGTAGGGCTGATTCTCACCCTGCCGCTTTTCGTTCTGGACGACGCCGCGCTGCTCGTTGACCTTTGCCGTGTCGATCGCGCCGAGCAGATGGCCCATGCGATCGGATTCCATCCACAGCGCGATGTCGAGCGCGTTGGTGGGCACGTTCTCGAAATAGTTGGTGCGGTCTTCGTTCGTCGTGCCGTTCTGATCGGTGGCGCCGATGCGCTCGAACGGCTGGAAGTAGTCGTCGTTGAAATGCTCGCTGCCATTGAACATCAGGTGCTCGAACAGATGGGCGAACCCCGTGCGGCCGGGCCGTTCGTTCTTGGAGCCCACATGGTACCAGATGTTGACGGCGACGATCGGCGCCTTGTGGTCCTCGTGGACGAGCAACGTCAACCCGTTCTTCAGGACGAAACGCTGATAGGGAATCGTGATCGGCGCCGGCTCGGCTGCGCGTGCCCGGGTACGGGTGGCTCGAGCGGGGCGCTGTGCCACCGCGGGGAATGCGGCCGCGACCCCGAGCGCCAGGGCGAGAAACGCTAGGCGAGACATGGAATTCTCCTTCATGAAAGGCTGACGGCGGGCTGAACGGCCTGAAGATATTACATTTAAGGCGCATGGCTACTCTCGCCCCACCCAAACGGACCGTCAGCGCCGACGAGGCGCGTGAGGTCGCCGAAGCGGCACGCGAGCAGGAATGGGCGGCGCCCAGCTTCGTCCGCGACCTGTTCCTCGGCAAGCTGCGGATGGACCTGATTCACCCCTACCCCGAACAAGACGCGGACGAAATCGCCCGCGCGAAACCGTTTCTCGACAAGCTCGAGCGATTCCTCCGCGAGGACGTCGATTCCGATCGCATCGACCGCGAAGGAGAAATCCCCGAGACGGTGATCGACGGCCTACGCCAGCTTGGCGCCTTCGGCATCAAGATTCCCCGCGACTACGGTGGGCTCGGGTTGTCGCAGCTGTCCTACATGAAGGCGATCGAGCTCGTGTCGTCGGTGGACGGCTCGCTGACGGCGCTGCTGTCCGCGCACCAGTCGATCGGCGTTCCCCAGCCGCTCAAGATGTTCGGCAACGAAGCGCAGAAGAAGAAATACTTCCCCCGCCTCGCCAAAGGCGCGATCTCGGCATTCGCACTCACCGAACACGGCGTCGGGTCCGATCCCGCTGCGATGGAAACGACCGCCATCCTCGACGACGATGTCTGGGTTCTGAACGGCGAGAAGCTGTGGTGCACCAACGGCACCAAGGCGGAGTTGCTCGTCGTGATGGCGCGGACGCCGTCGAAGATGGTCAACGGGAAAGAGAAGAAGCAGATCACGGCGTTCATCGTGGAGACCGACTGGCCGGGCGTCGAGATCGTGCATCGCTGCCACTTCATGGGACTGAAAGCGCTCTACAACGGCGTGATCCGCTTCACGAACGTGCGCGTGCCCAAGGAAAACGTGCTCTGGGGCGAGGGCAAGGGATTGAAGCTCGCGCTCATCACGCTCAATACCGGCCGGTTGACGCTACCCATTTCGTCGGTTGCCGCGGGCAAACGCTGCCTCGAGATCTCCCGCCGCTGGGCGGCCGAGCGCGTGCAGTGGGGCCGGCCGATCGGCCAGCACGATGCGATCGCGCAAAAGATCGGGACGATGGCAGCGAACACGCTCGCGATGGAGGCCGTGGCTGAGCTGTGCGGCGCGATGGCGGAGCGCGGCGGCTACGACATCCGCCTCGAGGCCGCGATCGCCAAGCTGTACAACTCCGAGGCCGGCTGGCGCATCATCGACGACACGGTGCAGATCCGGGGCGGCCGCGGCTACGAGACGGCCGATTCGCTGCGCGCGCGCGGCGAGGCGCCGATCCCCGTCGAGCGCATCATGCGTGACTTCCGGATCAACTTGATCTTCGAGGGTTCGTCGGAGATCATGCACCTGTTCATCGCGCGCGAAGCCGTGGACAAGCATCTCCAGGTCGCCGGCGACGTCGTCTTGCCTGGAAAAACTGTGCGGGAGCGCCTGGCCGGCCTGGGCCGTTCCGCGGCGTTCTACGGGTGGTGGTACCCGTCGCGCTGGCTGGGCTGGAGCCTGTGGCCGCGGTACGCCGAGTTCGGGCGGCTGGCGAAGCACGTCCGCTTCGTCGAACGCAGCTGCCGGCGTCTGGCGCGCAGTGTCTTTCATTCGATGATTCGGTTCGGTCCCAAGCTCGAGCTGCGCCAGTCGGTGCTGTTCCGGCTGGTAGACGTCGCCGCCGAGTTGTTTGCCATGGCAGCCACCTGCTCACGCGCCCAAGGGCTCTACAAGCAGGACCGCGCGGCGGGCGCGCGGGCGGTGAAGCTGGCGGATCTATTCTGCCGGCAGGCCCGGCGTCGCGTGCGTTCCAAGTTCAACGGACTGCGGCGCAACGAGGACGTCCCCACGTACAAGTTCGCGCAGGAGATTCTAGCTGGAGAACATCGGTGGCTGGAGAGGGAGATCGTCGAACTACCGGAATGATGGAACGAATGATGGAACGATGGAATGATGGAATGAAAGGCGGCTTTGTGGCCGCTTTTTTTTGTTTCCCGCATGACACAGAATGGTTAGGCACTCCGGGCCGGTCCATTGATCTTGTCCCCATGATGCCGTATCAGCGCCTCAATGCGTGGCGGAGTTGTCATCAGCTCGCACTTGCGACCTATCGGATAACGCAGTCGTTCCCGAAATACGAACTTTACGGAATCACATCCCAGATGCGGCGCGCAGCCTTCTCGGCGCCCGCGAACATTGCTGAGGGAAGCGCGAAACGAGGCCCCAGAGAATTCCGACGTTTCCTCGATATCGCGCTTGGGTCGCTCGCCGAGCTGTCCTACGCCATTCTCTTCGCAAAGGAGTTGGGATATTTGTCAGAGTCGGACTGGAAAGAGCTCGACGAATTGAGAAGCGTGGCTGGCAAGTTGACGTGGGGCTTTTATCGATTGATCTCAGAGCGTGGCGGGTAGCAGGTCATTCCATCATTCCATCATTCCATCATTCCATCGTTCAGGCGGCCTCGTGCGCAATCATGATGCTCTTCAGACGCTCAGGTGCTTCAGCCCCGGCGTCACCGTAGGGCGACGGATGGCCTTCCTGCTCCATCACGACACTGGGACACACGAGGGGATACTGCCGAGCACGAATCCGATCGGCGGCGGCCTGCGCGGCCACGGGCGTCGCGATCACCACCTCACGCGCGCCTAACCCCTCGGCGGCTTTCGCCGCGGCCAGCACTTTCCACGGATACACGATCTGCCCTTCGACGATCACCGCGGTGCGTCCCTCGAGCTTCTTCACCGGACGTTGCGTGCGGTACAGGACGAGATCCTGCCTGACCCGTGCGCGTGACTCGTCGATCGCGGCCTGGAGCTTTTCGAGGAGATTCATCCCCGGCTGAAAATCGGGGTCCATCTCGGCAGGCGCCGATTCGGCCATCGCACCGATGGGCGCGAGGTTGGCACCCAGCTTGATGAACGATGCCACGATCACGTCGAACTGCGCGCCCATCGCTTTGGCGGCATGCGCGGCGATCTCGACGCCTTCCGGCGTAATCCCCAGCAGAATGCACGACTGATAACCGCGGCTGGCGAGTTGCTGCCCCAGGAGGGCACCGGCACTCGAGCGGGTTGGATAGAGACTGGGACGGGATTGAGCCACGGTTGCCAAGATAGGACGACGATAGGAGACGGTAAAGGAGTTATCTTTTCCGCCTCCAACATCCAGGACACCCGTAGTGCCGAAGGACACGCTCACCGTGGTCGACAACCGCACCGGTAAGAGCTACGAGCTCCCCATTCAGGACGGAACAGTCCGGGCTGCCGATCTCCGCCAGATCAAGGCGTCCGACGACGATTTCGGGCTGATGTCGTACGACCCCGCCTTCATGAACACGGCGGCGTGCCGCAGCGCGATCACGTTCATCGACGGCGACAAGGGAATCCTGCAATACCGCGGCTACCCGATCGAGCAGCTCGCCGAGCAGAGCACGTTCCTCGAGACCTCGTACTTGCTCCTCCACGGGGACCTTCCGACGGCCGCCGAGCTGGACGGCTGGGTCTACCAGGTCACGCACCACACGATCATTCACGAGAACATCAAGAAGTTCATCGACGGCTTCCATCATGACGCCCACCCGATGGGGATGTTCGTCAGCGCCGTCGCGGCCCTCTCGACGTTCTATGCCGAAGCGAAACGCATCTTCGACGAGAAGTTGCGCAACAACCAGATCGTGCGGCTCATCGCCAAGACCCCGACGCTGGCGGCGTTTGCGCACCGCCACTCCGTAGGGATGCCGTACGCCTACCCCGACAACGATCTGAGCTATACCGGCAATTTCCTGAACATGATGTTCAAGACGACCGAGGTGAAATACTCGCCGCACCCCGTGCTCGAGCGGGCGCTCGACGTCCTCTTCATCCTCCACGCCGACCACGAGCAGAACTGCTCGACCAGCGCGATGCGCGGCATCGGATCCTCGCATCCCGATCCGTACTCCTGCATGGCGGGGGCAGCCGCGGCGCTGTACGGGCCGCTGCACGGCGGGGCGAACGAGGAAGTGCTGCGCATGCTGCGCGAGATCGGGTCGATCGACGCGATTCCCGCCTACCTCCAGCGCGTCAAGAAGGGCGAGGTCCGGTTGATGGGCTTTGGACACCGCGTCTACAAGAACTTCGACCCCAGAGCCAAGATCATCAAACAGATTGCCGAGCAGGTGTTCGACGTGACCGGCAAGAACCCGCTCATCGACATCGCCGTGGAGCTCGAGCGGATCGCGCTGCAAGAAGAGTATTTCGTGACGCGGAAGCTGTACCCCAACGTCGACTTCTACTCCGGCATCATCTACGAGGCGATGAAATTCCCGGTGGACATCTTCCCCGTGTTGTTCGCCATCGGGCGGACACCGGGGTGGCTGGCGCAGTGGCAGGAGATGTTGCTCGACAAGGAGCAGAAGATCGCCCGCCCGCGCCAGGTGTATATCGGTCCACCCAAGCGAGATTACGTGCCCATCGAGAAACGGAGCTGAGGCCCATGCCCACTTACGTTTTGCTCTCCAACCTGACGGACGAGGGCGCGAAGGCGCTCAAGAGCAACCCGAAGCGGCTCCAGGAAGTGAATAAGGAGATCGAAAAGTTCGGGGCCAAGGTCACTCAACAGTACGCGGTGCTCGGCCCCTATGACTTCGTCAGTATCGTCGAGTGCCCCGACAACGAGACCATCGCGCGCGTGTCGGTGGAGCTGGCGTCACGGGGCAGCATCCGGCTCATGACGCTCGCCGCGACGCCTGTCGCGAACTTCATCCGGACGCTGAAAACGAGGGACTGACGGCAGTTTGATGAACGCAGGGGCGCAGCAGGCTGCGCCCCTCCCACTATCCCTTACCGTCGTTTCTTCCCGCCTCTCCGTGGTCTCAGCGAGCGCTCGGGGTGCGGCGCTTCGGCGATCGCCTGCCGGGGTTGCAGCGGCGGCACCGAGGGCTCGAATCCCGGAATCACTTCGCGCGGGAAGTTCTGTCCGATCAGCCGCTCGACGTCGGCCATGAGCAGCCATTCGTCGGGCGAGATGAGAGTCAGGGCGAGTCCCCGCGCCCCCGCGCGCGCGGTGCGGCCCACGCGATGGACGTACACCTCGGCATCCTGCGGCACGTCGTAGTTCACCACCATCCGGATCCCTTCGACGTCGATGCCGCGCGCGGCGATGTCGGTCGCGACCAGGTTCTCGGCCGCGCCCGAGCGGAAGTGCTCGAGTGTCCGCGTTCGGTGGCTCTGCGCCTTGTCGCCATGGAGCGCGTTCGCGGGGATGCCTTCCCGCTTGAGGAAGGTGACGAGCTTGTCCGCGCCGTACTTCGTCCGGGTGAAGATCAGCGTCTGACCCGCGGGCTTGGCCTTGAGAATGGCGGCGAGCGCGCCGCGCTTCTGCAGCTTGTCCACCGCGACGATGACATGTTCGATGCCTTCGGCGGTCTGCGCGCGGCGGCCGATTTCCACCGACGCGTGGCCGTTCAGCGCGCGGCGCGCGAGCGCGTCGACCTCCAGCGAGATGGTCGCCGAGAAGAGCATCGTCTGCCGCTCATCGGGCAGCGTGCTCAGGATGCGCTTCACGTCGGGCGCGAATCCCATGTCGAGCATGCGGTCGGCCTCGTCGAGGACGAGCACCTCGAGCTGGGAGAAATCGGCGTGGCCGCGCTCCATGTGGTCGAGCAGGCGGCCCGGCGTGGCGACGACGATGTCCACACCGTGCTTCAGCGCGCGGGTCTGCGGCTCCATCCCGACGCCGCCGTACACGGCCGCGCCCTTGAGATGGGTGTGGCGCCCGTACGCCTTGATGCTGGTGGCGACCTGTTCGGCCAGCTCACGCGTGGGCACGAGAATCAGCGCGCGCAGCGTGCCACGCTTGCCGGTCGAGAGCCGCTGCAGGATCGGCAGCACGAATGCGGCTGTCTTGCCGGTGCCGGTTTGGGCCGACCCGATGAGATCGCGGCCCGCGAGGGCCAGGGGAATCGCTTCCGCCTGGATGGGGGTTGGGTGCGCGTAGCCTTCATCGGCGACGGCGCGCACGAGCTCGGGCGCTAGGCCCAATGCTGTAAATGGCATACTACTCCTTGGATACACACGCGCACTGCGAGATGACCCAATGTCACCCCGACATCAGTGCTGCTTCCGTTTTTGAACCTGGGGGATGAAACCGTGCGTGTGTTCAGCGACGGAGTCCCTGAGCGGGACTGTCCTTGGGGGATGCCAGCTCGCGGTTCCTAACGAGGGGGAAAGCTAACGATTGAAGACCCAAAAACATAGGCCCTGCAACGACTAGGCCACAGACGCACCGCGGTAAACAGTCTTGAGTCAACGGGTTGTCCTGTCGCTGACTCCTGAAACCCGCTGCGCGTCTGAGGCCTAGTCTTTTGCCCGTCCTAGCGCAAACTCTCGGCCGCCTTTGCCGGCTCCGTGCCCCACCACCACATCTTCGGCAACGTGCGCTGCCGCGGCCACACTTCATTCAGCGTGTCTCCCTCATAGAGCCGTCCGTTTTTCATGACGTAACGAACCGTGTTCGTGTTGTGTATATCCTCGAGCGGATTCGCATCCAACACGATCAAGTCCGCGAGCTTGCCCGGCTCCAGTGATCCCAGATCCTGCTCGAATCCGATGGCGTGCGCGCCATCCCACGTGGCAACGCGCAGCACTTCCATCGGCGTCATCCCGCCGGCCGCCATCGCCCACATCTCCCAGTGGCAGCCCAGTCCGTCCAGTTGCCCGTGGCACCCCAGCCCCACGAACCCACCGGCGCGCAGGATGGCCGCCGCCGACGACGCGATGCGGGGGAAGACGTACTGGTCGTCCCGGAACCACGCCCGCCGCTGCGCCCGTTGGTCGATCTCTTCGTGCGGAATGAAGCGCCGAATCTTCGCGTTGTCATGAATATCGAAGCGCTCGTAGAAATAATTCTCCGAGAACGGACCCCCGTATGAAACGAGCAGCGTGGGGGTGTAGTTGATGCCCGACTGCGCGATGAGCTGCACCGCATCCTTGTAGAGCGGCATGATCGGGTAGGCGTGCTCGTGCCCCGGATATCCGTCGAGCGCCTCGGTGAGGTTCATCTTGAAGTCGAGGCCGCCCTCGGTCGTCGGCATCAGATTCAGCTCGCGCGCCGCCATGATGACCCATTGGCGCTGCTTGCGATTGCCGGTCATGTACTCCTTGATGGTGTGCACGCCGTAGAACTCGCTGTAGCGGCGCAGCGCATTCCGCGCCTCGTCCAGACTCTGGAAGTTCTCATCCCAGAAGACGCCCGGGCCGGTGTGGTAGATCCGCGGTCCGAGCAGGTCTCCGGTTTCCACCTGATCGGCGTACGTGAGGACGTCGGTGGTCGCCGTCTGCGGGTCGCGGGTCGTCGTGATGCCGTAGGCGAGGTTCGCGAGGTACTGCCACACTTGCGACTCGTGAATGCCCCACGCACCGATCGGCCACGGGTGGGCATGCACGTCGATCAACCCGGGAATGATCGTCTTACCGCTGACATCGATAACCTGGGCGCCCGCTGGAGCCGGCCCGCGCGGGCCGACCGACACGATGCGATTGTCGGTGACGACGACGTCACCGTTCTCGATCACCTCGTCGCCCTTCATCGTGACGATGCGGGCGCCGCGCAGCAGCACCGTGCCATGAGGAACGTCGCGCGCTGCGCGAATCGTCACATCCACGCGCTGGCCCTCGTACGCGGGTAGCTTGGTGAGTGAGTCGGAACGCGCCTTCAGCCGCTTCTGTACGGAGTCGGGAAACGCCTTTCCCGTATCGCTCTTTAATGAGTCGGCGCGCAGCGAGTCCGTCCGGGCCTTGAGCTTGCCAAGTGAATCGGCCACGGCGGGGTCGTAGCGGAAGAAGCTGCGGCCAATCGACCAGTACACCGACTTGGCGTCCGGCATCCAGCCGAGGAAATCCCCGCCGATGCGCGTCACGCGGTGGATCGGAAATGCCGCGTTTGCCGTGTCGGATATGCTGATCGTCGGCGTCGGCCCCCCGACGAGCGGCAACGTCACGAGGTAGACGTTGTTGCCGGCCTGCGCGAGCACCTGATCGCTGTCGGGGCTGATCAGAATCTCATTGGCTGGATTGGGCTCGGCGCCGGGGCCCGGATAGGTGTATCCCGTGACCTTGAGATACGCGCGCCGGTCCGTGCCGTCGTAGCGAATCGAGACCAGCCCCTCGGGGCCGGCGTAGTAGTAAATCCGACTCGGATCCCTCGTGAAGTGCGGTCGTCCCCATCCATCGTATGGCGCGATGCGCGTGGTCGCTCCACCGGCGGCCGGCAGCCACACGAGCTCGTATCCCGGTCCGAAATGCGCCGAGAGTCGCTGGCTGCGCGGTCCTTTTACCGCCACAATCCGTTGCCCATCGGGCGACCAGATCGGCGTGTCGTAGAACGCCGGGTCTGTGGTGAGACGCACGGGCGACCCACCGGCCACCCGTACCTTGTTGATCGAGCCCCCGGCATTGCTCCACGTGACGTATGCCAGCCATAGCCCATCAGGTGACCACACGGGCACCTGCTCGTGTACCGTGTCCGTGGTGAGCCGGCGCGGAGCGCCATTCGGCAGGTCCATCACATAGAGCCGATCGAGCGCGCTGAACGCGAGCCGCTTACCGTCGGGCGACGGCGCGGCATCTCGGATCTGGCGCACCAGCACGGTGCCGGTGTCCACGCGATAGGCGAAGCGGACCAGGGGTCCAAGTTGCTGATCGACCTTCGCGGTGAACGGAATGTCGGTCACTTGTCCCGAGGGGACCGTGACGCGGTGGATCTTGCCGCCGTAGGAGACGATGATCGCCTGGTTGTCGGGAGTGAACGAGAAGCCGGGATAGAGATCACGGGTGAAGCGGGACTCTTCATCGTCGCGGGTCACCGGATAGACCAGCCACTGCTCGTCGCCCGTTTGCAGATTGCGCACGCGCAATCCGGTCTCGGCATCGTAGCGCGTGGCATAGACCAGCCACTTCCCGTCTGTCGATAACACCGGCCGCATGGCGCTGCCGTACAAATCGGTCTGCAGGAACGTCCGCCCCTGCTGCCGGTCATAGATCGCCAGCTGCCACAGCGGATATTGGAGATCGTAGCCGAACCCGCCACGGTGGCGTGACACCCAGATGTAGCGCGGATCCTTCCCGAAGGCCGCGCCGAGCGTGTTCATCGGCGGCGGCTGGTTGGGGCCGGCCTGCACGCGCAGCATCGCCGCGCCCGATCCGCCGTCCTTGTGAATCAGCCACAGCTCGTAGACGCTGCCCAGCACGCCGCTGGTCCGCGAGACGACGATGTAGTTGCCGTCCGGCGTCCAGTCCGGTGAGGCGTAGAGGTTGTTGGTGCCCTTGGTGAGTGCCTTGCTATGGGTGCCGTCGGGGTCGCAGATCCAGACGTTTTCGGCGCCGCTGCGGTCGGAGAGGAAGACGATGCGCTTGCCGTCGGGCGACCAGCGCGGCTGCGAATCGAACCCGGGGCCGGACGTGATCCGCGTGGCCGTGCCACCGGCGACCGGCAGCGTGTAGAGATCGCCGAGCAGCTCGAAGACGATCGTTCTGCCGTCGGGTGAGACGTCGAGGGATATCCATGTGCCCTCGGACGTCTCGAAGCTCACGGTCCGCTCCGTCTTCAGCGGGAGCGAGTCGCGCTTTGTCGTGTCCTGCGGAGAGGGTGGAGGCGGCTGCTGGACGGCCAACGACGCTGCGACAAGCAGGGCAAACATGGAATCTCCGGATGGAAGAGCGACGGCGTGCGTGAGCGGCGTAAAAACTACTGCGACGGTAAGGGACGGTAAGGGACGGTAAGGGACGCCACAAAAAAAGTAGGGGCGCAGCATGCTGCGCCCCTACCTGCTCCACACTCGCCAGTTCTTAGATACTCAACGCCCTCACCTGCCGCGGCGCCGGATCCTGCGACCGCAGCACGATCCGCATCGCATGGGTATCGTAGTCGATGTCCCAGCCGGCAATGCGAGGCCGAACGAACTCCGCGCCGTCATCCGGCGTCAGCCCTTCGGGCGTCGCGTCGAGGAACTCCATCAGCTTCATGCGCCACTCGAGATAACTGCAGCCTTCACGGCTCGCCGCGATGCGAATACCCACATCATCGTCGAGTTGGCGCCGCACAAAGCCCTGGGCAACCTCCAGCAACCGGCCGACAATGACCCGCTCGAGGGTCACGCCGTCTTTGCGGCCGAGCCGGCGCGCGAGCACGCGGGCTTTGGCGGGATCGAGGCAGAGCTCCAGGAACTGCTGCCGGATCTCCGGATGCGGCCTGCGCTTGCTCTTGGTCTCGCCGTCCCGCTCCGCCTTGGCGCACGTGGGCAGGTCGTTGCGGTGCAGCTTGAGGAACTTGGTCATCGGGGCGTAGACGTCCATGCGACCGGGGGCCGGGGGACGCCGCCGTCCGGCGACGAGGTCAGAGATGTAGATCTCAGACACCTGAACCGCATCCGCCAGTTCGCGCGGGGTGCGCTTCAGCTCGCGCAACCGGCGCCGTACGAGTTCTCCGACTTTGACGGGGCGCTTCAGGGGGAGGGCTGCCGCCATGTAGGCTCCTTGGTTGCCGTGTTGTGGGGTCGGGCAATGTAGCTAAATGCAGGCCAAAACGGTAGTTCTGCTGGCTTAATCCCCCCGATTCGAATGCCAAGACGTGACGAGACCTTGCCGGGTGGCGTACCAAGATGATACAATTGTATCACACTATGGGTACACTTGTGACTCGGCTCTGGCGCGCACTCGTTGCTCCCCCGACCCCAATGGTCCCGCCCGGCGGTCCGCGTGTGTTACCCGCGTATGCCGCGCTCGCGCGCTATCAGACGAACAGCCCCGATCTCGATCCGCGTCTGCGCTTGCTCGTTACGCAGCTCGCCGCCGAACGCAGTCGCTGCCGCTGGTGCATCGACCGCGGCCGCCATCTCTGGCGTGAGGCACAGCTTCCAATCGACGCGCTGGACGGGCTCGCACGCTACGAGACCAGCGCGCTGTTCTCGAATCGCGAGCGGGCGGCACTGCGGTTCACCGACGCGGTGACGCGCTACAGCGAGGCCAACGGCGGGATGCCGCTCGAGTCGCTCATGCGTGCCCGCCAGCACTTAAGCGAGCCGGAGATTGCCGCGGTCACAGGGTTGGTCGCCGCCCAGCATTTCTTCAATCCGATTACCGGTGCCATGGGCGCCGATGTCGCCCCGTGGGGTGCGCCCGTGGGCTCGTCGCTGCGGAACCTGTGGCTATGAAAGAAAGCCGCTGGTTGCTGTTGATTCATCAGCTCCCGCCGAAGCCCGACTATTTCCGCGTCAAGATTTGGCGGCGCCTGCAGGGCCTCGGAGCGGTCGCGATCAAGAATTCGGTCTACGCCCTGCCCTTCAGCGCCCAGGCGTCCGAGGACTTCCAGTGGCTGCGCAAGGAAATCACGGCGGGGGGCGGCGAGGCCTCGGTCTGCCGCGCGTCGTTCGTCGATGGACTCACCGATCCGCAAATCGAAGCGCTCTTCCGGGCGGCGCAGGATGCGGCATACGCGGATGTTACACGCGCCGCCGAGCGCGCCGAATCTACGGCGGAGATCGCGCGACTCGAGCGGCGGCTGCGCGACGTTACGGCGCTCGATCATTTCGGGGCTGGGGGACGAAAAGCAGCGGAGGCGGCGATGGCCAAACTGAAGACGCTTCGGACCGGGCGCGGGAAAAAAGAGAGGGTGCCCAAGCAACAAACGTGGGTCACGCGGCCGGATGTGCAGGTCGATCGCATCGCGAGCGCGTGGCTGATCCAGCGCTTCATCGATCCAAAAGCACGATTCGTTTTTGGCGAGGCGCGTGAAGGGGCGGTCAGCTTCGACGTGTTCGAGGGGGATTACACGCACGAGGGCGACCGCTGCACGTTCGAAACGCTGCTCCAGCGCTTCGGGTTGGAACAGGACGGAGCGCTCCGCGCGATCGCCGAGATGGTGCACGACGTGGACATGAAGGACGGCAAGTTCGGGCGGGACGAGACGGCGGGCTTCGAGCGGATGATCGCCGGCATCGTCAAGCGTCACGCGCGCGACGACGCCCGCATCGAGCGCGGTATCGAGCTGCTTAACGACCTTTACGAATCAATACAGCCGTCCCCACCAGGGCGATGAGCGCAAAGCTGAACCACTGAATCGCGTAGGAGAGATGCGGGCCGTCGTCGAGCGCAGGTGGAGGCCAGCGACGGGGGAGGCCCCGGTTGGAGGGCGGCCCCGGCGTCTCGAGCTGAATAACGAAGGGCAGAAACCCCGCCACAGCGACGTCACCGCGACCGCGCGGCGGAATCAGCGCAATACCCGTGGCGGTGGTCGAATCCGGCTCCCGATACAGCGCGTGATCGACGTGGAACGCGTCCGGCGAAGGCACCCAGCCCCGGTCAACCAGAACCGCTGACCCGTCGGCGAGGCGCATCGGAGTGAGGAGGGCAACGCCCGGAGTGCCCTGAAAACTCCGTCCCGGCCAGCTGCGCTCGGCGGCGAAATCGTAGACCCCGCGCGCCACCACACGGCGCTGCCGCGCACTGTCCGCCGTGACGTTCCGAGCGACCGGGAGCGGTGGCAGCGCCAAACGGGCGGCGAGCGCGGCATTCCGCGCGCGGCGCTGCGCCAGGCGATTGAGCTGCCACCGCCCCAGCAGCACACAGGCCGTCGCCACCAGCACCGCCACGGCGGCGAGCGTTACGTCCCGGCGTTGCACAAGGCCAACTTCTCGACGCGAGACAGCCGCCGGATCGCGGCCTCGCGTTTTAGCGCGCTGCCGCGGTCGGCCGCGACTTCGTGGTAGGCGAGCGAGACCGGACGGCGCGCGCGGGTATAGGCACTCGCCTTGCCGCGGCGATGCGACTCGAGGCGCTGCGGCAGATCGTTGGTGATTCCGGTGTACAGCGAGCCGTCGCGGCAGCGGAGGAGATACACGGTCCAGGGCACGCGGCCAGCCGCAAACGCGTCAGGCCAGCTTTGCATCCATCGTAATCTCGACGTTGCCCTGAATCGCCTTCGACAGGGGACAGTTCTTCTTCGCCGCCTCGGCCGCCTGCCGGAACGCCGCCTCGTCGATGCCGTCAACTTTTCCCCGCACCTCCAACGCGCTACGCGTGACCTTGGGCGCCCCATCCACCGTTTCCAGTGTGACGGCCGCGCGCGTTTCGATGCGCGTAGCGGGATGGCCCGCTTTCTCGAGACCGGCCGAAAGCGCCATGCTAAAGCAGCCGGCGTGCGCGGCGGCGAGCAGCTCCTCGGGGTTCGACCCTTTCTTGCCTTCGAAGCGCGTGCCGAAGCTGAACGAGCCACTGAACACGCCGCTCTGCGCCTTGAAGCTGCCTTTGCCGTCTCTGAGCTTGCCTTCCCAAACCGCGACAGCGTTGCTGGTCGCCATGATCGACTGCTCCGATGGTTACAGGGGAACGGGGAATCTGGCGAGACGCGCGGCGGTTCGCTACGCTTCGTGACCCTTACGGAGCATATCTGATGGCGACCAAGAAGGCGGCCAAGAAACGGCCTCGTTCCAAGGCAGCGACCAAAGCCAAGACGCGGCCCGGCGCCCGGCGGCAGCCTGAGACGCTGCGCCTGCGCGACATCTCTCCCACGTTTACCGCGACCGACCTGCAACGCAGTATCGCCTTCTATCGCGACGTGCTGGGCTTCGTCGTGGGCGAGGAGTGGCGCGAGAACGGCACGCTCGAGGGCTGCGAGATGCGCGCCGGGTCGGTGACGTTCTATCTCACCCAGGACGATTTCGCCAAGGGTCGGGACCGCAAGAAGGGAATCGGCTCGCGGCTGAGCTGCACGACCGCGCAAGACCTCGACCGGTTCGCCGCCGAGGTCAAAGCACGCGGGGGCGCGCTCGACCAGGAGCCGATGGACATGCCGTGGGGCGAGCGCCTGTTCATGATCACCGATCCGGACGGGTTTAAGCTGACGTTCGTCCAAACGCGTTGAGTCTCTCACCCGCCGCGCGGAACGTCCTACGATCGGTCGCAGCGACGCTCGTTCCGGACGGCGCGGCGGACCTCGACGAGCAGGTCGCGCGGAAGATCGCATCGCTGCCGCGGCCTGCCGACCGACGCGAGCTCGATCTCCTGCTCCGCCTGCTCGACAGCCGCATCGTCAATCTGCTCCTCAGCGGCATCCCCAAACCATTCACCCGCATGTCGCCCGGCGCGCGCGAACGCTGCCTCCGCGGCTGGGCGACGAGCCGCCTGCCGCAGCGCCGCAAGGCATTTCAGGCGTTAAAGCGCCTCACGACCGTCACGCATTACACGACGCCCGGTGCAGCACGCGCCATTGGGTATCCGGGCCCCCTCGGACCGCCACCGACCACACCGAAGCCGATTCACCCCGTCGTCATCACGGCAAATAACACACTCGCCTGCGATGTCGTTGTCGTCGGCTCGGGAGCCGGCGGTGGCGTCGTCGCGGCCGAGCTGGCGGCCGCCGGGAAGGATGTGATCGTTCTGGAGAAGGGTGGCTATCGCAACGAGGCAGACTTTACCCATCTGGAGGGAGACGCGCTCGAAACGATGTACGATGCCGGCGGGCTGCTCGCGACCAGTGACTTGGGTCTGGTCGTGCTGCAAGGCGCGACGCTGGGCGGCGGCACCGTGATCAACTACACGACAAGCTTCCCGACACCGGAGAGCGTGCGCCGGCAATGGGCGACAGAACACAACTTGCCGCACTTCCTGAGCTCGGAATTCACGCGCTCGCTCGATGCGGTCGCGCGCCGGCTCGGCGTCAACACCGATCACGCGAAGCCTTCGGGCCGCGACCAGGTGCTGATCCGCGGGCTCGAGCAACTCAACTGGCATCACGGCTTGCTGCCGCGCGACGTGCGTAACTGCCCGCAGGACGATGCGTGTGGCTACTGCGGGATGGGGTGCCGTCGCGGCGCCAAGCAATCGACGTTGATCACCTACCTGCAGGATGCGGCGGATCGCGGTGCGCGCATCGTCGTGAATTGCGCCGTGCACCGCGTCGTGATCGATCGCGGCACCGCAACGGGCGTTGAGGCGCGCGTCGGCGACTTGGCGCTGACCGTGCGTGCGAAAGCCGTGATTGTCGCCGCGGGCTCGGTGCATTCGCCGGCGCTGCTCCTGCGCTCAGGCGTGACCGTCCCCGCGCTCGGCCGCCATCTCGCACTCCATCCCGCGACCGCCGTGCTCGCAGACATGGGCCGGGACGTCCGGCCGTGGACCGGAACCGTGCAGGCCCACTATTCGGATCAATTCGCCGATCTCGACTCCGGGTACGGATTCAAGTTCGAGACCGCACCCGTCCACCCCTCGCTGCAGGCGCTGGCGGCCCCGTGGGAATCGGCCGCCGGGCATCGTGACCGCATGGGCAAGCTGCCGCAGACCGCGCTCGTCGGCATCCTGCTGCGCGATCGGTTTGGCGGGCGTGTGCGGGTGGATCGCGACGGTGCCGCGGTCGTCGATTACCGGCTGTCGCGCTACGACCGCGCCCATCTGCGCCGCGCGATCGGCGCCGCGGCCGAGGTACTCGAAGCGGCGGGAGCGCGCGACATCTGGGTCCCCCTCGCGCGCGACGTGAGCTACCGGCCGGGCTCGAACGCGGCGCGAGAGGACTGGCTCAGACGCGTGGACGCCGTCGGGTGGGGACCGAACGAGCTCTTGCTCGTCACGTTCCATCAGATGGCATCGTGTCGCATGGGGACCAACGCGGCCGCCTCGGTCGTGGATCCGGACCATCGGGTGTGGGGAACCCGAGGCTTGTACGTGGCGGATGCGAGTACTTTCCCCAGTGCGTCCGGAGTCAACCCGATGCTTACCGTGATGGCGATGGCGCATCGCGCCGCCGCCGTCATGGTGACTCACTAGGAGAGCTACATGCTCGCGTTGCTGCTTGTGTTGCAACAATCCATCGCTGACTCCTCGTCCTTTCGCGCGCTCGCGCTGCCGCCCGCGACATCCACCAGGAGCGCCTCCGGCACGCCTGGTCCCCGCTACTGGCAGCAGCGCGCCGACTACACGCTCCAGGCCACGCTCGACACCGGTACGAACGTCCTGCGGGGCCAGGGCCGGATTTATTACGTCAACCGCTCGCCCGAGACGCTCGACCATGTCTGGGTGCAGCTCGATCAGAATCTGTTCGCGCCGAACTCGATCTCGAGGGCGCTCAATCTCCCGCCGTTGCGGTTCGCCGGCGGCGTGGTCTTCGACTTCACGAGCAAGGGGTTCGCCGGGGGGATCACGGTCGATCGCTTTGCGGTGGCAGGCCGCCCGCTCACGACGAAGGTGTTCGGCACGATGATGCGGGTCGAGCTGGCGCGGCCCCTCGCGCCCAATCTCAGCATCACGTTCGACATCGCGTGGCACTTCCCGATTCCGCCGTACGGGGGCGGTCGCATGGGGCGCGTGGGCTCGCGCTTCTACGAGCTGGGCCAGTGGTACCCGCGCATGGCCGTCTACGACGACGTGCATGGCTGGAACACGTTGCCATTTCTTGGCGCGGGCGAGTTTTATCTCGAATTCGGCGATTTCGACGTGAGTCTCACGGTCCCCGCCGGCTTCCAAGTCACCGCGACAGGCGCGCTCGCCAATCCGACGGTTATTCGCACGCCGCAGGAGCGAGCCCGCCTGGCGCGGGCGTTCACGTCGCCGGGGCAAGTCGTCCAGGTTGTCACGCGTCAGGAAGCGGTCGCCGGCGCGACCCGACCCGTTCCCGGCACGCGCACGTGGCGCTTTACGGCGAGTGGCGTGCGCGACTTCGCCTGGGCCGCCGGATCGGGACTGCGCTGGGATGCAAGCGTCTGGGATGGGATTCTGGTGCAGACGTTCTACCATCCCGAAGCCACGCCCTGGGAAGAATCCAACATGATGCTGCGGTTTGCGCTCAGGCACTTCTCCGGCGCGCTGGGCCAGTATCCCTGGCCGCAGATCTCGGCGGTCGAGGGACTGATCGAGGGGATGGAGTACCCGACGGTGATCTACTGCCCCTCGCTCCGGAAGCGTGAAGACCAATACTGGGTGCTGATGCACGAGCTCGGGCATCAGTGGTTTCCGATGCAGGTGGGCTCGGACGAGCGGCGCTACCCATGGATGGACGAAGGCTTCAACACGTTCGCCGATTACGACGCCGCCGAGGCTTTTTTCAAAGGCACGCCGTATGCCGACAGCGTGCGGCGCGAGCTCCTCGCCGCGTACGCCGCGACGGCAATTCCGGGCAGCGAGCAGCCGATGATCACGAAGCCCGACGAAGTGCGGGAGTTGTACTGGACCGCGTATCAGAAGCCGGCGCTCATGCTCACCATCCTGCGGGAAGCGGTCATCGGGCGCGAAGAATTCGATCGCGCCTTTCGCGAGTACGCGCGCCGGTGGAAGGGGAAGCATGCGCAACCGGTGGATTTCTTCCGGACGATGAGCGATCTGACGGGGCGCGATCTCGACTGGTTCTGGCGCAGCTGGATTTACACCACGGCTCGGCTGGACCAGGCCGTGGATTCCGTGCGCACCCGGGACGATTCGACGTTCCTATATCTGTCGAATCGCGCCCAGATGGTCCTGCCGGTGACGCTGGAGCTGCGCTACGCCGATGGAACGAGCGAGACGCGCAGCCTGCCGGTCGAGATGTGGAACCTCGGGAGTCGCTTCACCTATCGGATGCCGAGCGCCAAGCGCCTGGCGAGCGTCGTGATCGATCCGCGCGTGATCTATCCGGATGTCAATCGTGAGAACAATAGCTGGCGACGATAGCCGTCTGCTATCAGCCGTCTGCCGTCAGTGACTGCTGATGGCAGATGGCTGAACGCCGCTAGTGAATGCCACCGCTCCCGAACTGTCTCACGAGATCTGAGAGCACAGCTTTGGCATCCCCGAACAACATCCACGTGTTGTCCCCGACGTAGAGCTCGTTGTCGATGCCGGCGAAACCCGGATTCTTGCTGCGCTTCACCGCGAGCACCGTCTTCGCCTTGTCGGCGTCGATGATCGGCATGCCGTAGATGGGCGTGCCCTTGTTGTAGCGCGCGGCCGGGTTCACGACGTCGTTGGCGCCCAGCACGAGCGCAATGTCGGTCTGCGGCATCTCGGGATTGATCTCGTCCATCTCTACGAGTGCCGAGTAGGGGATGTTCGCCTCGGCGAGCAGCACGTTCATGTGCCCCGGCATCCGGCCCGCCACGGGATGGATCGCGAACTTCACCGTGACGCCGCGTTTCGTGAGCGCGTCGTACAGCTCGCGCACCTTGTGCTGCGCCTGCGCCACCGCCATGCCGTAGCCGGGAATGATGACGACGTTGCGGGCCTGCTCGAGCAGCTGCGCCGCTCCCTCGACGCTTTCCTGTTTCCATTCCTTCTGCTCACCCTTGATCGCCGCCGGCTGCGCTTTCCCAAACGCACCGAACAGCACGTTCGTGAACGAGCGGTTCATCGCGCGACACATGATGATCGAGAGGATCAACCCGCTCGAGCCGTCCAACGCGCCGGCCGTCACGAGCAGCTTGCTGTCGAGTACGAAGCCCATCGCGACCGCGGAAAGACCGGCGTAGGCGTTCAAGATCGAGATCACGGTCGGCATGTCGGCGCCGCCGATCGGGACGATGAGCAGCACGCCAAAGATCAGCGCCAAGGCTGCGATCGCGAGGAACGCCTGTTGCGCCCACGCTGCACCAGGATTCAGAACCACGGCGACACCCAGCCCAACGGCGACGAGCAGGACGCCGATGTTGACGACGTTCTGGCCCGGATAGGTCACGGGACGCTGCGGAATCCACTTCACCTCTTGCAGTTTGCCGGCGGCCATCAGGCTGCCCGTGAACGTCAGGAATCCCAGAATGACTTCGGCGCCCAGCGCGCTCATGCGGAACGGCGTCATCGCGACGGTCGAGGAGCCGCTCTTCCACAAGAAAAACTCGGCCATGCCTACGAGACCAGCTGCGAGGCCGCCGAACGCGTGCGAGAGCGCCGTCCGCTGCGGCACGGCGGTAAGCGGCACGCGCGACAGGGGCACGCCGACGACGAAGCCGAGCGCGATGGCACCGATGATCCAGCCGTGATGGATGATCTCGGGCTGGATCCACGTCGCGACTACCGCCACCGTCATGCCGACAATGCCCGCGATGACCCCGTGACGTGCGGTCTTGGGGTCGTTCATCCAATAGAGCGCGAAGATGAACAGCGCCGTCGCGAGGACGGCGGAGAGCTCGCCGATCAGATGCATCACTGCTTTTTGAACATCTTGAGCATGCGGTCGGTGATCATGAAGCCGCTGACGATGTTCGTCATCGAGGCGAAGAGCGCTACTGCGCCGAGAATGCGGATCGTCAGCGGGTGGTCAGCCCCCGTCACCACGATCGAGCCGACGACCGCGATCGCCGAGATGGCGTTGGTGAGCGACATCAGGGGCGTGTACAGCAGCCGCGAGACGCGGCGGATCACGCCGAGCCCGATGAACGTCGCCAGCACGAACACGAACAGCATCGATCCGAAGTCGGTCATGATTTGCGTACCTCGCCGGCGTGCGTCACGCAGGTGTCGCGGATGATTTGATCTTCGAAGTCCAAGCGCAGCTTGCCGTCCTGCACGATGTGGCCGAGGAAGGCCGCAACGTTTTTCGCATACATCTGGCTCGCGTGAAGCGGCACGGTACTCGGCAGGTTCAACGGGCCGAGGATCGCGACGCCGTTGCGCACGATCTCCGAGCCCGGCTGTGTCAGCTCGCAGTTGCCGCCCGTTTCGGCGGCGAGATCGACGATCACCGATCCCGGCTTCATCCCCTGCACCGCTCCCGCGGTCAGGAGAATCGGGGCTTTTTTGCCCGGAATCGCGGCAGTCGTGATCACGATGTCGGCATCTTTCGCGGCGCCCGCCAGGAACACGAGCTCCTTCTTATGCGCCTCCTCCGACAGCTCCTTGGCATAGCCGCCCGCGGTCTCGGCGTGCTCTTCTATCGCCATCTCGAGGAATGTCGCGCCCAGGCTCTGGACCTGTTCCTTCACCGCCGGCCGCACATCGAAGGCCGAGACGATGGCGCCGAGCCGGCGCGCCGTCGCAATCGCCTGCAGTCCTGCGACGCCCGCGCCCAGCACGAGCACGCGCGCGGCGGACAACGTGCCGGCCGCGGTCACGAGCATCGGAAAGACTCGGCCGGCCGCGGATGCGGCGAGAAGGACGGCTTTGTAGCCTGCGACCGTCGCTTGGGACGACAGGACGTCCATCGGCTGAGCGCGCGTGATGCGCGGCAAAAGCACGAGGCTGAAGGCCGTGAGCCTGCGCTGCGCGAGTTGGCGCAGCAGATCGGCGCCCGGCTGGAAGAACGCGACCAGGGCGGTGCCTTCAGGGATTTGGGTCAGGGACTCGGGATTGGGTGCTTGCACCTGAAGAATGATCTCCGCGTGTCCAAGCACCGATCCCCGATCCCCAACACTCGCCCCGGCCTTCGTATAGGCCTCATCGGGAAAAAACGCGGCCGATCCTGCGCCGCGCTCGAGGAAGATCTCGAAGCCGCCCTTGGTCAGGCGGCCCACAACGTCCGGCGTCAGGGCGACCCGCCGCTCGTTGGGAGCGATCTCCTTCGGCACGCCGATGCGCATCGAGCTACGAACCGCGTGGGAGCTGTGGTCTGGGAGCCTCGCGGTGCTGCGCCAGCATCCGCTCCGCGAAGTCCACGCGTTCGGCGAGGTCGTTGAACTGTTGGCGCAGGCCCTCGAACTGCTCCTCGAGCTCGTTCACGCGCTGCTCGGCGCGTCCGACGAGGCGGTGCTGCTCGAAGGATGATTTCGAGACGCCCCAGTTCCGCAAAGGCAGATCGTCGCTGTCGCGGAATTCGCCCGCGGCCAGCAGCACGAGGTCGTAGAGCCACCAGACGAAGCACCCGCCCACCGTGAAGAGCATCGCGATGCCGGTTTTCGGCTTCTCCACGTAGAAGCGATGCAGTCCGAAGATTCCGCCGAAGGCGCACAACCCCAGCGCCACGCCACGCGAGCGCTTGGAGATTGGCTCCTGTTGGAACGCCTCGTCGGCGTCGGCGTCGGCGTCGTCGTCGTAAGCGTCGGGAAGCGGCATGCCCGATACTACCGGGACCCTTCAGAGGGGGCAAGCAAGTGCCGCAGCGCCGGCTCGACCTCCCTGAATGAGAATTTGAAGCCGGATGCGAGCAGGCGCGCCGGCAACACCCGCTGCCCGCCTTGCACCATGGCCGCGCCCTCGGTGCCGAAAGCGATTCGGAGCGCGAACGCCGGTACGGTGACCACCGCCGGACGGCCGAGCACTTTTCCCAAGGTCTTGGCGAACTCACGGTTCATGAGGGGCGTCGGCGCCGTCATATTCACGGGCCCGACCAGATTCGGGTTGCCGAGCAGATGCAGGATGGCATTGACGATGTCGTCGAGTACGATCCAGCTCAGATACTGGTTTCCACTCCCGACCGGACCGCCGAGGCCGAGGCGAAAGGCTGGCAGCATTTTGGCGAGGGCCCCGCCGATCGTCGTCAGTACGACGCCGGTCCGCATGTTGACGACGCGAATTCCGGCACGGGTGGCTGGCGCCGTGGCGGCCTCCCAATCGCGCGCCACGTGGGCGAGAAAGTCCTCTCCCGGCGCGCTCTCCTCCGTGACCGCTTCTTCGCCGCGGTCGCCGTAATAGCCGATCGCCGACGCCGCGAGCAGCGTGGCGGGAGGTCGGTGCAGGCCGGCGAGCGCGTCAGACACCAGGCTGGTGCCTTTCACGCGGCTGTCGTAAATCCGCTGTTTCTTTGCCGGCGACCACCGTCCGAAGACGTTTTCGCCGGCGAGATGAATGACGGCGTCCGTGCCCTCGAGCCCGGCCCGATCGATCGTTCCCCGCTCAGGATCCCACGCGAGCGCCTGCTCGCCCCGCGCCACACGCCGCCGCACCAACGGGACGACCTCGTCGCCTCGCCGAGCGAGCGCGCGACTCAATGCGGAGCCGATCAAGCCGGTCGATCCGCTCACAACGATTTTCATTCGGGAAGAATCGCTTCAGCCTCGATTTCGACCAGCATGGTGGGATCGACGAGCTGCTGTACCGCGATCAGCGTGGATGCGGGACGAATGTCCCGAAAGACCTCGCCATGCGCCCGCCCCACCGCCTGCCAGTGCTCGATGTTCGTGAGATACATCCGGGTTCGCACGACGTCCGTGAGACCGCCTCCCGCCTGCTCGAGCGCCCGGCCGATGTTGCGGAGTGCCTGCACCGCCTGTGCGTAGGGATCACCCGCGCCCACGATTTTGCCGCTCGGGTCCGTCGCCGTCGTGCCCGACACGTGGATTACCCGACCCACCCGCACCGCCCGCGAATAACCCACGATCGGCTCCCAGGGCGTCCCGCTGGCGATGTTACGACGACTCATGCACCGAATTCCACGTGATGTGAGACGGCGCCCCCATCGACTTCGCCTCGACGATGCGCTCATCGGTCGCGCGGATGATCTCCTCGACGGCATGCGGCGGATTGAGGAATGTCACGCCGCCGATGCTCGGGGCGGCGGGCCGGCCGTCGGGCAGGCGGAGATCCGCGAGTCCGGCGCGGAGCTTGTCGAGGACGATGCGGGCCGAGGCAGCCGACGTTTCCGGCAGGAGGGCGATGAACTCATCACGTCCCAGGCGGGCGACCAGATCCGTGGCCCGGAGCGCGCCGCGGAGGACGGTGGCCGCTGAGCGCACCAGGTCGTCCCCGACACGGGATCCGAGGTCCACCGCGGCGACGCTGAAGGGATGCTGGTAGCGCCGGGCCCGCTCGATTTCGGCGCCGGCCGCCTCACGGAAGGCGCGGGCGTTGCGGACCCCGGTGACGTCGTCCACGCGGGCCAGCCGCCGCTCCCGGGCCAGAGAACTCCGGAGCGCCACGATGGCCCAGGTCAGTCCGCCAATGGCCACGAGCGCCAAAACGATGATCGGCACGCAGTCCCGCATGCCGAAAAGCTATCCGCTAAGACGGGTTTTTGCGCAATGGCACCACAGCGATGGCGTACCAACAAGGATTCCAGCGGCATCCTTCCATCACGACGCGGATGCCGTAGACCGCGGTCGTCTCAGCGGTGAAATGCAGGATGGGAAGACTTTCACTATTCCGTTCTTTCGCGATGTCGCTGCCGCTGGGTGAAAGCAGCGTCAATTGCAGCCGCGAGCAATCGTCGTCGCACACCGCGATGATCGCGTACGGCGTGTGCTGCGCAAGCGTCGTCTGGAAGGACGCTGCCTCGTCGGTGTTCAGCATCCCGGATCGTCTCACCACGGGGAGTCCCGGGGATGTGCCCACAGCCGCGATCGTGCGCTGCACGCGCTCTTGTACTTGGCGCTCCCAGCGCTGTCCGACGAGCACCCGGGGGATTCCAGAGACCGCGAGCAGAACCAGGATGATTCTCATCGGATCTGCCGTCGCGACGCGGTACCGGCCACGACCACAATCGCGAAGACCGCGATTGTCAGCGCGATGACGACTCCCCCCAGCGGTGCCGCAGGACCCAAGCGAATGGGTTGGACGAAACCGCGTTCCCAATCCGCGGTCCACTCACCGACTGGTCGCTTGAGCGCCGCGGCGAGGGCGGTATCCACCGGGAGCGCTGAAGTCCAGAAACGCAGGAAACGGTGGCGTCCTACTTCGTCAGCGACGTCCGCTAGGAAACGTTGGCCCTCGACCAGGCGTGGGATGCGCCTCCACCAGCGTTGCTCGATGCGCACGATATCGGGAAACGGAATTGCTGGATCGTCACTCGCCCCCGCGAGGACCGCGGCGCGACATCCCTCGGGCCGGCTCGCGATGCACGCGACAGCCGTGGGTGGCAAAGAATAAATCGGCTCCCAGTAAGAGTAATGTCGCGCTTCGGCCATCCCAATCGGCGAGTTACCTTGCCGTCCGCGTGCGCCCGCATCCACGGTCAGCGCAAGGTCCCAACCGCGCGACACCAACCACCCGCGCACCGATTTGCCGGGGGTACCGTAGGCGGCATAAAACGCGCACGGGCCGAGGCCGGTCTTGAGAGTCAGTACCGCCGCGTCGAACGGTAGCCGACCGCTCACCCTCGCGCCCCGAAAGACGCGCGTCCAGTAGTTCCCCGCCGGGAGCACCGCAATGCATGTTGTCCGGTCGGTCGAGTCGGGTGCGAGATACGCGGCGATTCCCTCTTCGATTGCAGGCCGATCGTGCACCGCAGTCGCGACCGCCAGCTGGATGATCACCGCAACTCTGACCTTCGTCTCGCCGAGGCCCAGCTGGCGCCAGGCGACGTGGATGGCGCTATCGACGATTGGAGGAGTCGGTATCGCGACGTCAGCGGACTCGCTCACGACGACGAGTGACGTCCCGGCCCTCGCTTCTCGCAACAACCCTTGCAGCTCACGCCGCGCGCGCAACAGCCGCAACGAGGCGTCCGCGCCGCGCCATTCGTCCGCCAGCGCCTGAGCGCGTTGCCGGGCTGGTGTGCCCCGCCGCGATTGGGGCATGAAGAACGAACGCTCGCTCGGTGTCGCCCCGCGCGGCGGCAGATACGCCAATGCCAGGGCGAAGCATCCCACGAGTCCGACCAGGATCCAGCGCCTCAGAGACGCCACCGGCTGCTCCGCAGTGCGCAGAATCCAAAGAAGGCCGTCCAACCAATTGCCGCGAAACTGGCCCACCATGGCAGCGCGAGCGGCTTGGGACGCGCCGCCCGCACGTCGTTCCGCCACCGCACGACCAGCGAGTCGATATCCATCCCTGCCGCACTCGCCAGTCTCTCGCCGATAGGCGCGCTCGGACGCGCGACGAGACGCCGGTAGGCGTCGCGCCCTCCCGCGCGCAGCGCTTCGCGAACGAGCAGAATGCCAGCGGCCTGAGGGAGTGGGCGCGGCAAAGTCCCCGGCGGTAGCGACTGCAACAGCGTGGTGCACGCATCATCATGATGTTGACGGCATCGCTGCAGCGATGGTGCAGTCGCGCCGCGCGCGAAGTAATCGGTGAACGCTTCGGTGACGAGCGCTTCCCGCTCCGCCGGCGTCACGTACCAGCGCGCCAGCAGTCCAGTCGAATCGCCGACCTGCAGCACGTCTTTGCAACGGGCGATGTCGCCCAGGAAACAGCGGCGCACCGCCTCGGCGGGCGCGGTGACGAGCAGCACGAAGACAACGGCGCGCTCATCCTGCGGCCGGAGCGTCGGGCGCAACGCGGCGCCCAGCCAGTTCGCCAATGCGGGGTCGAAATGCGGCGCCGTCACAGTCGTCAGAAGGACCGTGGTGGTTGCACGGAGGTCGAGGTCCCAGGGGACCTCGACGCCCACATGCAGCACCGCGCGGCGCACGCCGCTGTCGGGATCGACGGCGCGGAAGATATAGGGATGTTGCGGCAAGTCTTCGGCGGCGCTGCCGTAGAGACTGTCGATGACGGGCCAGGCAAGTTCGGCCGCTTGTCGCCACGGCAGAGGCGATGGATTCACGACGATTCGTAGGCCACCCACGGCGATGGTATCGGAGCCGGCCGTCGCGCGCACCTGCTCGAGACTGTCGGCGACATCGGCCAGCTTCTCAGCTTCACGCCAGCTGCCTAGCAGGCTATCGGACTGCCGGCGCAGCCGCGCCATCAGCGAATCCTGGCTGTGAAGCGGTGACGCCAGCAGCGAGGCCGCGACCACCAGCCCAAGGAGTCTAGACATCCACCAGCATCCATCGCCCCGTAAAGACGGCGAGTGGCCCCGGACCGAGTAACAGCACAGTCTGCGCGGCGGCGAAGAGGTTGACATCGAGGTTGGCGATGCTGGCGACCACCTGGACGAGGACCGCCGCGGCAATGACGACGAGGATGATGCCCGCAGTGCGAGCCGTTCCCGCGGACACGGCAAAGAAGACGGCATAGGCGACAAACACCGCGAACGCAAACCGCACCGCCAACGCGATCGGATACGCCTGCAATCCTGGCGGCAGGGTCGCGGTGAGCACCGCGAGCGAGGAGCCGATGAGGACGGCCGCGATTGGCGCCGCCAGGAGCACGAACCCGGCTCCGAACCGCAGCAGCACATATCGCCAGCGTGCGAGCGGCAGGGTGAGCGCGTGAATGTGCCGCCCGCGGTGGTCGGCGGCCCATGCCGCCATCGCCATTAGAAGACCGAGTGCGGTCGCGAGCAGTGGATACAACGTTCCCCACGACTGCACGGCCCGAAGCAGGTCCTGCGTCTGGAGGGCACCTCGATCGGCCCGCGCGGCGCCTTGCAGCGACAGCAGCGGAATCGCAAACGCCGCGACTGTTCCCAGCACGACGATGAGCCGCGACCACTTCCACTGGGTGTAAAGGACTGCGCGGAACATGGCGATCATCGGCCTGTTCCCCCCTTCCGGAAGCTGCGTAGCAGCTCGACGAATCCATCCTCGAGATCGAGATCGATCACTTCGCGGACCGACGCGCCCACTCCCTCGAAGTACGACGTCATGCC
The DNA here is from genome assembly GCA_003223395.1 of Gemmatimonadota bacterium. Classification (GTDB taxonomy): domain Bacteria; phylum Gemmatimonadota; class Gemmatimonadetes; order Gemmatimonadales; family GWC2-71-9; genus 20CM-2-65-7. Next base: position 43,700 of record QHUZ01000035.1, read on the forward strand.
CGGCTCCCAGTCACCGACGACCCAGTTCTCACCCGTCCCGCCACCGTTCGTCGACTCGCGTGTCAGGACTCGGAACGGTGGGTTGACGATTTCAGCCGGCGCGCCCATCACGACGAGGCGCTTGGTGCCCTGTTTGAGCTTTTCCATCGGCGCCTCGGTGATCAGTCGACCGTCGTCCATCACGGCGACCCAGTCGCAGACCCGCTCCAGCTCGTGGACGAGATGGCTCGAGATGAAAATCGTGGCGCCGCGTTCCGACACATATGTGATGAGCGCGCTGAGGATGTCACGCCGCACGACGGGATCGAGTCCGTCCGTCGGCTCGTCCAGGACGAGCAGATCGCCGCATTGGGCCAGCGCGAGCAGAATCATGAGCTTCGCCTTCTGGCCTTTCGAGAGACGGCCGAACAGATGCTCGCCGTCGAGCTCGAAGCGCTCGACCAGCTCCTCGGCTCGCGCGCGATCCCACCGGGGGTAGAACGCCGCCTGGAAATCGATCAGCTCGCGAACGGTCAGGGTCGCGTCGAGATGCGGTTGTTCCGGCACATAGCCGACGCGACCGAGGATCTGCGCATGTTGGTCGGGCATCGGGAGGTCGAGGACGGTGACGCGCCCGCTGAGCGGTCGCAGTAGGCCCAGGATGAGGCGAATCGTGGTGGTCTTGCCTGAGCCATTCGGGCCGAGGAATCCGTAGATCGATCCGGACGGGACGTGGAGATCGAGATTCGGGATCTCAAAGTGTTTCCCGGCGCGATACTGCAGGTGCTCGAGATGGATGGCGTGGCTCATGTGGTTTTCGCTCCCAGCTCGGTCTCGAGGGCGCGCTGCAGCTCCGGCAGCGAAACGCCGGCGCGCCGCGCTTCGGCCAGCAGTTTGCGCACGAGCGCGCCGGCTTGTTGCGAGCGCTCCCGCGCCCTCCGCCCCGGCGCCAGCTCGCGCACGAACGTGCCGGCGCCGTGACGGATTTCGACGAAGCCCTGCGCCTCGAGGTCTTTATAGGCCTGAATGACCGTCGCGGGATTGATCCGCAGCTCGGCCGCCAGTTGGCGCACGGACGGCAGCGGCGCCGCGCTCCCGAGCGTACCGGTCGCGATCGCGAGGCGCACGCGCTCGGCGATCTGGACATACAGAGGAATAGGACTGCGGGGATCGATCCCGTGAAACATCCAGCCGGCTCGCGTTTCAGTGTACTAGTACAGTATAACAGTTGCCGACGACTCGCAAGCGCCGGCCGTTGTGGCAGATTTCAAGCACGACTCAACGAGGAGAGCATATGAGCGAGAAAAAGGCGTTTCTCGACGCCTGGGAGCGGGAGATGGCGACGACGATAAAGGTCCTGCGCGCCTACCCCGGCGGGAAAGAAACCATGAAGCCCCACACCACCTGTCGCACGGCCCAGGAGTTGGCGTGGACGTTCGCGTTCGAGGGTGTGGCCGCGACGCAAGCGCTCCAGGGCGAGTTCAAGTTTCCGCCGACGAACATGCCGGCGATGCCGAAGACGTGGTCGGACACCGTCGGCGAGGTCGAGCGTGTGTTCAAGAAGATGGCCGATACCGTCCGCAAGGCGGACGACCGCGAGCTGAGCTCCACGATCAAGTTCTATACGGCGCCCAAGCAAATGGGGGACGTGCGCCGGCAGGATTTCCTCTGGATGATGCTGAACGACATGATCCATCATCGCGGGCAGTTCTCCGTCTACCTGCGCATGGCGGGCGGCAAGGTGCCGTCGATCTACGGTCCGTCCAAGGACGAGCCGTGGCAATGAGGATTTGAGCGCACAAATCGGATAGAACTCCAGTGGGGGTTGGCACTAACTTCTCCGCCATGAGTCCCACTGAGCGCTGGCACGCGGTGTTGGCAAGAGATCGCCGGTTCGACGGGGTGTTCGTGTACGCCGTCCGCTCGACCGGCATCTACTGCCGCCCCTCCTGTGCCAGCCGCCGCCCGCGGCGTACCCAGGTCACGTTTTTCCCGATCCCCGAAGCGGCCGAGCGCGAGGGATTCCGCGCCTGCCGGCGCTGCCATCCGGCCGCTGCCAACGGCGGCGATTCCGCCGTCGCGCTGGTGCGCGAGGCGTGCCGGGCAATCGCCGCCGGTGCCCGCCCGCGCGGCGATCGCCGCCGGCTCGCCCGCGCGTTCAAGCGGGTGCTGGGGATCACGCCGCGGGCCTACGCCGAAGCGCGCCGGGTATCGCGCTTCAAACAGGAATTGAAACGGAGGAAGCACGTGAGCCCCGCACTCTATGAAGCCGGCTACAGCTCCACCAGCCGTGTCTACGAGCACGCGCACGAGCAGCTTGGCATGACTCCCGCGACGTACGCCCGCGGCGGCGCGGGGATCGGCATTGCTTACGTCACCGTGCCCACGTCCCTCGGACGCCTGCTGGTTGCAGCAACCGAGCGTGGGGTCTCCCGCGTCGCCCTGGGCGAGAACGCCGCGGCGCTCGAGGCAGAGCTGATCGCTGAATTCCCGGCGGCCCGAGTCGTCCAGGACAAGAGCGGCAAACTCCACGGTTGGGTCGCCGCGATTCTCGCGTATCTCGATGGTGCCGAACCCGATCTCGATCTGCCGCTGGACATTCGCGCCACCGCGTTCCAGCGGCGGGTCTGGCAAGAACTCCAGAAGATCCCGTTCGGCCAGACGAGGACGTACGCGGAGGTGGCCAGGCGGATCGGGCAGCCCACGGCAGCGCGAGCGGTCGCGCGAGCGTGCGCGACAAACCCCACCGCCCTCGTGATTCCGTGCCATCGAGTTGTTAGTACGAGCGGAGAAACTGGGGGATATCGGTGGGGCGTTGAGCGGAAAAGATCGCTGCTGGAAATGGAAAGCGAGGACATGCAAAAGCTAGATGTACAGACGCAGCAGCGGTAAACCGTCTGGAGTCAACGGGACAACCCTCGCGCGGGTGGTCCCGTTGACCGTTTCCCGAAAACCGCGGTGCGTCTGCGGCCTAGTCGTTGCAGGTCCTCGCTTATCAGTTTACCGGAATCCAGTAGCTGACCTTCACCGCAAAGAAATTGTCCCCTCGCGCTCCGAACGATCGGGCCAGATCGTCGAAGCCCACTCCGCGCACGACGGACTGCGAGCCATTCTTGTTCTGTGCCCACACGAGGTAGAGCGTGCTGCCGGGCCGCCACTCCCAGCGCAGCACGGCATTGCTGCGGAATGACAGGACGTTGAAGTCGGGGTTGGGGATCGCGACGGTGTGCGTAGGACCGTCGGTGACGGTGTAGTCGCCGACCGAATCGCGCGCGATCGTCGTTCCGCTCGTGCCATACTGCCGCAGGTTGAACGTGCGCGGCGCGGCCAGCTCGCCGATACCGTAGTAGTGACCGCTGGCGGCGAACGGCTCGCCCCAGACCTCGAGCGTCAGATCAGGGCCGACAGTGTAGTTCGCCCGCAAGTCGATCAAGAACGTGCTTTGATCGATCGGACTGAAGACGTAGCGCGAGCCGTACGTGGCCGGCGATCCGCCCGTATCGACGGTCATCACCCATTGGCGCGGCTCGATATCCCGCAAATAGTTGGGCGTTACGGAAAACTGGAAGCGGGTTGACGGCCGAATCGAGAGCTCGCCGCTCAGCCGGTACGTCTCGGCGCCGAGCTCACCCTTTCCGTAGTAGACGCGCGCCACCCACCCAGTTCGAGCGCCGAACTTGCTGGAAAGGCGCACGACCCAGTTCGCGAATGCCGGCGTCGCCATGGTGGGACCACCGCGTGTCCGGGAGTGATCGAACGAGCGCGGCTGGTAGTCGACGTACGAGCTCAAGTCCCAGAAATTCTTGAGTGTCACCTCGCCATAGAGTTGGCTGGACAGGATCTGACGATCGCCCCCAAAGTCGTACTCCGTGAATGCACTCAGCGTAGCGACGTAATTCTGGAACCAGGCGCGCGGCTTCGTCTGCCGGTAAATCATCCCCGCGAACGCCGTACGGCCATCGGCATTGCCGAGCCGTCCGGCATCGTTCGGGTCATAGGCCGGTGATTCCCAGCCGTATTCGAGATCGAACAACAAGTTGCCCTTGGTTTTTCGGAACCAGAGATCCGCGACGGAGCCCGTGAACGAGGTGCGCGTGGAGTCGTAGATCAGATAGCGCGCGTCGGGACGCTGGAAGTAGTGCACCGGGGAGCGCTGCACCCGGTTGATGTCACGCGCGTCGCCGCGCAGATGCGTGAACCCCGCGTAGCCGCGCAGCTCGTACGCGCCGCGGTCCCAGCGTAGCACCCAATCCGCGCCGCCCGCATAGGCACGCCTCGTGTAGTTCGGGGCGAGCAAGCTGTCGAGGTCACGCTGCACCGTGGTGAACGTAACGCCCACGACCGATTTCGAGGCTCCGAACTCCTGCTGCAGGCGCATCACACCGTATCCGGCGGGCGGCGCGACCGCGGTGCGGCCGAAAGTCCGCGTCGTGGAGTCGTAGGTGCGCGCGAACTCGCGTCCCGTGACCGCAGTGAGAACACCCAGCGACATTCCCGTCGCGAGGCGCCCGGTGACCTTGGCGGCGCCGAGAATCGTGGCATTCTGCGGGCAATCCACAAAATCCCCGCTCGCATCGCAGCCGGGCCGCGCCCCGATCCGGCGAGAGTAGAAATAGCTCGGGCCATTGCCCCGCAGCAGCTGGCTCCCCTCGGTGAAGAACGGCCGCTTCTCGTCGAAGAAGAATTCGAAGCCGGACAGATTGACGATCGACGGGTCGGCTTCGACCTGCCCGAAGTCCGGATTCATCGTGGCATCGAGCGTGATGTTCGGACCGAGGCCCATCTTCAAGTCGGCGCCGAGGCGACCCGCGAAGTTGGCCTTGTCGTTGAACGGATCGACCGGGCTCACGTTGCTCAGGACGCGCGAGTCGACGGCGCCGTACGGCATCAGCTCGAGCCGCCGCGTCGGCTTGATGCCGGCGATCCCCACCAGCTCGCCCATGAACGACGACCATCCGGTACGATTGGTGGGCACCGGGATCCAGTAGTCGTCCTCGCTCGTTACGGGATTCCAGCGGTTGGCATTGAAGCCCCAGACCTGGACCGGCTGATTCGTGAAGCGGAGCTGCGAAAATGGGATGCGCATCTCCGCCGTCCAGCCGAGGGCGTCGATGTTCGCTTTCGCCTCCCACACGGGGTCGAACCCCCAGTTTATGTCGTTTTCATTGTCCGACGCATGATACCAGTCCGCCCGCACCCCGGATGCCGAGATGCCGAACGAGTACGCGGTGCGCTTGTCGTGGTAGCTGTCGAACGACACCCACATGCGTTCAGACTGGAAGGTATTGTCGCGGCGTGAGAGCGGCGCCTGAATCTTGGACGGATCACGGCTGAACATCCGCGCGCCGACATAGATCGCATCGTCGTCATAGAAAATCGCGATGCGCATGCTGTCGCTGGGGGCCGCGCCTTCCCGCGGGCGCTTCTGGACGAAGTCAGTGATCCACGCCGCCCGTGCCCAGGCCGGATCGTCGAGCCGTCCATCGACGGTGATGGACGTGCCCTGCCGGCGAATCGCCCGGATCTGCTTGGCCGGCGGTGCCTCGCTCGTCTGCAGCATGACGGCGGCGACGAAGCACAGCGCGCCGACGCTCAATCGCGGCTCAGCGCCTCGAACACCCGCCCGCGATCGTACTGCGAGCTGATCGACGCGGCGTCCGTACGAATGGCGGCCCGGATAGCGTCGTCGTTCGGGGCACGCTTGATGACGGCGAGCAGCAGCTCCGACAGCTCGTGATCCGACCCGATCCCCTTGGCCGATTCCAGCACCGCGAGCGCCACCGGGCGCGACAGCTCGCCACGCTCGACCACGCTCAGCAACGTGCGGCCATGCTCGTAGTCGGAGCCGAGATTGTTGGCGGCGGCGAAGAACGCGGGCCGCAGCGCGTCGTCCAGCACGTACGAACCGCCAACTCCGACGAGCAGCTCGGCCAGCTCATAGTCGGAATTGAGGGTCTTCGCCGACGTGAGGACGTCGAGCAGCATCCCCGGACTCATCCCGGTCCGCTTGACGACGGCATCCAGCACACGACGATGCTCGTAGTCGGACTGCAGCTTGTTGGCCGCTTTGAAGAACGCGGGCCGCACGGCCTCATCGATCGGGCGGGCCGTGTTCACCTCGATCAACAGCTCGGCCAGCTCATAGTCGGACCCGATGTCGGCGGCGGCGGCGAGCATGGCCGCTTCCATGGCCGGCGTGAGACCGGGGCGCGACAGGGCGGCCTTGAGTACGCGATGGCGCTCGTAGTCGGAGCCGATCTTTTTGGAGGCCGTGACGAAGCCCGCCTGCATCGTTTCGGTGAGCGGTTGCTTCTCGGCAACTGCAATCAGAAACTCGGCGAGCTCATAATCACTGTCGATGGTTTGACCGGCCATCGTGACGAGCCGCTCGTACCCCGCGGCATCCAGCTTGCCGCTCTCGACGGCAGCCTGGTAGTAGATCCGCCGCGTGTAGTCGCCCGTGAGCTCGCCGAGCTCTTCGATCAGTCCTTGAATGCCGCGGCGCTCGAGAATCCAGCGCGAGCGCTCTTCGGCCATGAAGCCCGTGCGCCGCAACAGGAACGTCAGGGTCTCCTTCAGCCACGCCTTGGCCTCGTCGTCGAACGGCCGGATGTCGCCGTCGATCTTGTAAACATGCTCGAGTCCGTTGTTGCCGCGCTGAATCGTGAGGCGGCGATCGTGCGCACCATAATCCACCTGGATGACGATCCGCCCGCCCGACGCGAGCGTGGCGATGTCGCTGAAATCATCGTTGAACGTGAACTTCCCGTCCCCATCGAACGTGACAGCGCACCGCCCCACCGTGATACTGAGCGTCACGACGTCGCCGTCGCCCTCATGGCTATGCGACGAGCGACGCGAGCCATCCGAGCTGCAGCCACGCAGGGTGTCGATTGCCGCCGACGGTCGCCGCGACGCCGCCGCCGAGGCTCTTGGCGCTGGAATCCGCGGAATCGTATCGAGTGAGCCGGAAGCGGGCGCCGGCTGCGCCACGCGTGGCGCAGCGGCCGCAAGCGGCACGACGACCGCGATCGCCGCCAGCCATGCGGGCAGCGCGGCGCGGGGGGAGAGCGTATCGCGGCGCCGCCGCGTGTCGAGCACGTCGATCAGGCGCGTCGCAAGCTGGGCCGGCCGCGCCATCGCGACCGTCGCGAGCGAGGTCGCGCGCGCCGCGCGCAAGCCGCGCGCGATGTCCAGCAGATGCGTGGCATACGCCGATGGGGTCGCGCCGGCGCGCAGCACGTGATCGTCACATGCGCGCTCCCGCTCCTCGCGCAGGCGAGTCGCCGCAAGCCACACCAGGGGATGGAACCAGTAGACCGCGCACGCGATGCGCGCGATCAGCTGAATCATGAAATCATGGCGCTTGACGTGGGCCAGCTCATGCAGCAACACGTCGCGCCGCCGCTCCGCACTCCACGCGTCCGCTTCAGCGGGCAGCAGAATCGCGGGACGGCGAATGCCCCACGTCATCGGCATCGCCGGACCCTGCGCCTGCAGCAAGCGGACGTGACGGTGGAGTCCCAGCTCCAGCGATAGCTCCTCGACCAAGATGAGCCACGCCTCGTCCTGGACCGGCCGCGTGACGCGATCGAGCCACATGATTCGGGCCAGCCCCACCGCCAGCAAGATCAAGACGGCTCCGACGCCGCTGAGCCATACCGGCAACACGAGCGCGGTCCAATCGGACGTCAGACGCCAGCGAACCGGTTCTTCACCGACTGTCGTCGATGGTACCGAACTCGCTTGGTGCGCGGCCACCGTCGGGACGACGGGCGCAGCAGGTGTGGGGCCGGGTTTCGGCGCGGGCGGCGTGATCTGCTCGGCGTCGAACGCGACCGGCACATCGAGTCGCGGCCAACCGGCGAGGCTCCAATTGGGCAGCAGCGCGGACGCGAGTGGCAGTACGAGCACGCCGCCACAGGCGAGGGTCCACACCAGGTGCCGCAGCGACGCGGGCGAGCGGCGCAGGAACACTGTCACCAGGGCGGCCAGCAGCAGCAGCACGGTCGCCTTGACGAAGGCATCAGCGAGGAACGCGATCATGTCAGCGGCCCTCCTTCCGCGCGTCAGCAATGAGCTGGCTCAGGCGGGCGAGCTCCGCGTCGGAGAGGCGTGTGGAAGAGAGATCGAGCAGCGCCGCAACGGCCTGCTCCGTGGAACCGTCGAAGAAGGTGTGGAGCAGCTGTCGCAGCGCCGATGCCCTAGCGCGCTCGCGCGGCACGGTCGGCACGAACACATAGCGGGGGCCGTCTTCCTCATGACGCAGATGCCCTTTCTCCTCGAGCACCCGCAGCAACGCGCGCACGGCGGAATAACTCGGCGGCTCGGCGAGCTGATCGAGCACCTCGGCGGCGGTGGCGCGGCCGGAGCGATAGATCACATCCATGATCTCCCGTTCCCGGCGGCTCAGCTGCGTATTCGTTTCTTTGGACATTGCCGCTCCCCCAACGGTTGGATGCTAAAAAATTAGCACTTACTGCTAAGAAAGTAGCATTGGGGGGATTCTTGTCAAGCGAGGCGGTTGCGGACGTTCCGGGCTTGCCAAAGATGCCGGCGGTCGTGGGCAAGAATGAAGTTGAAGTAGGAGCCCAACGGCATGCGCAGCAGGCGGTTCACCGGCGAGATCACCCGCACGTGCGCCAGATCGAGACCGTCCGCCTGGCGCACCCGCGCGCCGAGTTGGTCCCGCACCCGAACGAACTCCGGCAACACTTCAGCGCTGCGGCGGGTCGTGGCCGGAGCGACGCGAATCAGCTTGGGAGAACGCATACGCCACTTGGGAGGCGGCTCCATGGATCCCGCGACCATCCGTGCGAACCAGCCATAGCGGAACGGCCCATTCGACGTCTGTCCCTTTGCGCGTCCTTCGGCGATGGAGCGATCGAATGCCGGTAACGTCTTCGTCACACCGACGTTCAGGTGCTCCAGACAATCGAGGATCGACCAGCTGCCTTCGGCGGGATGCCAGTTCAGTTGCTCATCGGTGAGGCCCGCGGTCACCGCCCGCCCTTCCGTTTTGATTGCCTCGATCTGATCGAGCATCGACTGGGTGTCGGCATTCATGACGTGCCCTCCTTGCCGGGTCAGGGACACCGGGGTCAGGTTTCGTGACATCCCGGAGGCTCTATGACCGTGTTGGCCGTCCCGCTGCTCGTGCTCTCAACACTCGCACAAACTCCTGCTCCCCGCGACCTCGTCGCACGCGCCGTTACCGCGATGGGCGGGGAGACGGCAGTGCGCGGGCTGCGTGGTTCCGCTATCGACTTCTACCAGGCGATGTTTGCCTTGGGGCAGGAAGAGACGCCGGCCTCCCCGGCGCGAGCTAATTTGACGGTCGGCCGGCAAGTGACGGACTATGCGGGCGACCGCATGCTGATCACAACGGAGGGCCGCAACCCAACCGGTGCCGTCAACAAGGTTCGCCGCGTGATCGCCGGCAGCATCGGGATGACTGAGACCAACGGCGTGCCGGCGCCGGACAACCCCGGGCAGGTAGCCACCCTCGAACGGTTCATGCGGCGTACACCCGAGCGATTGCTCCTCACAGCACTGGATAATCCCGCGGGCGCGGACACGCTCGATCTCTACTTCGATCGCCGCACGGGACTGCTGGTCCTCACCGAGACGCTGACCGACGATCCGATCCTCGGCGATCGTGTCACGCGCACCGCGTTCACCCGCTGGCAGGACGCCGGCGGGGTGCTGCTTTGGCGGCAGCTCGACGTCGAAGTGAATAACCGGTTGCAAAATCATAGCGTCGCCACGGCCATCAGCACGAATCCCGCGCTGTCCGATAGCATGTTTGCGATTCCCGACTCCATCGCCGCTCGCGCGCAGCGGAGCGATGCCACGCCGCCACCCGTGGGGTGACGCGCAGGTCGTTGCGTACCGCCTGCCCACCGCACACGCCGAAGGGATGCTCGCGGTCTACGTCCCCTCCGCCAGGATTCTGTTCCAGAGCGACGTGGTCAACGCCACGCCGACCCCGCCCGCCGGGGGGAGCGCCGAGTTGGTGAAGTTCGTGAAGGCGCGCGGGATCGCGGTCGACCGGGTCGCGGGGGGGCATGGCGTGGTGCTGCCGTGGGCCAATGTGGAGCGCGCCGCCGCTCCGTGAAGTACGAAACGCATCGTATTGACAAGTACGAAGTCTTTCGTATTTTGCACCTATGATTCGTCCCACCAATGCAGAGCTGGCCATTCTGGGCGTGCTGTGGCAGCGCGGACCCAGTACCGTGCGCGACGTGCACGAGGCGCTGCGCGCGGCGCGCGGCGGCGTCGTCGGATACACGACGGTCCTCAAGCTCCTCCAGATCATGACCGAAAAGAAACTCGTCAAACGGGACACCCGCTCGCGCACACACGTGTATGCCGCCGCCGTTTCCGAGGCAACCACCCGAGATCACTTGCTGTCTGATCTGGTAGACCGGGCGTTCGGAGGGTCGTCGCTGGCGCTCGTGCTCCAGGCGTTGTCCACTACCCGCGCGACCCCCGCCGAGCTCGAACAAATCCGACGCCTCCTCGATGAGAGGAAGGGAGATTCGCGATGAACGCAACACATGCGCTGGGATGGGCGCTCGTGCATTTCCTGTGGCAGGGCGCGGCACTCGCGATTCTCCTGGGCGTCGCCCTCGCGCTCATCCGGCCCACGGCGGCGCGGACGCGCTACACGCTTGCGATGGTCACGCTGGCTGCGATGTTCATTCTTCCCATTGCGACGACGCTGCGACTGTACGATCCCGCAGTTTCGACTGCGACCAAGACATTCGTTGCGCCGGAGCCATCGTCGGACCTGACGGCCTCCCCCTCCCCAACACCACGCGGTGCGACCGTCAAGTCGCTGCCGCTCATCGCGTCCGCGACGCAGCCGAACAGCGGGTCGGCACGACTCACGCTGCTCCGTGATCGCCTCGAACCCGTCTTGCCCTGGCTCGTCGTCGTGTGGGTAGTGGGAGTCTTGATCCTTTCAGTGCGCCTGGCCTACGGGTGGATGGGGGCACACCGCCTGCGGACGCACGGCACGCGCGCCGTGCCCGAAGCACTGCAGCAGGTGCTGGCTCGGCTCGCCGCGCAACTGCGCCTGAACCGGCCGGTGCGGCTGCTGGAATCGTTGCTCATCGAAGTTCCCGCCGTCGTCGGGTGGCTGCGTCCGGTCGTTCTCGTACCGGCCAGCGCGCTCACCGGCCTGACGCCGCAACAACTCGAAGTCTTGCTCGCGCACGAGCTGGCGCATGTGCGTCGCTACGATTACCTCGTCAACATCGTCCAGTGCGTCATCGAGACGTTGCTCTTCTATCATCCGGCAGTGTGGTGGGTCTCGCGCCGCGTCAGGGAAGAGCGCGAGCACTGCTGCGACGATCTCGCGGTCGCCGTGTGCGGCGATCCGCACCTCTATGCCACGGCGCTCGTCGGTATGGAACGTATCCGCTCGACGACACCGCGCCTGGCGCTCGCGGCTACCGGCGCCGGCGGCTCATTGCTCACGCGTGTCAGACGGTTGATCCTTCCGGCAACGGCGCGCACGGAATATTTCCCGCGCTGGGCCGCCGGTATCGCCGGGATGCTCGCCGTGACTGTCGGCCTCCTGACAACGGGCAGCCGTCGCTTGGCGGGCGAGCCCGCCACGGATGTCGTCGCCGATACGACCCGCGCGGCGCCGGACACCGTCCTCCGCCACCCCGACCCCTCGCAGCCACTCGCGCAGCGCTGGGACTGGGCACGCGCCCAGGCCCGGCAGCTCAACCGCCGCATGTACTGGCTCGGGTACGCGATCAAGCGGCCGTCGTGGCTCGAGCACTCGGTGTACGTCGATCGTGGCATGGAGGTGAAGGGTCAGGACGTCACGATCAGCGGCCGCTTGTTCGGGGACTTCCAGGGTTTCCTGTTCCACGGCGTGCGCCTCGCGCGCTTGACGGGGAGCAACGATTCCGACGACATCGTGATCCTGTTGGGATTCACGGCCGATGCCAGCGGCAAGGTCGCGCTGTCGCACGTCCACGTGGCGAGCTTCTACCTGCCGATGGACTTCCGCGGCCGCACCCTGTTCTGGCTCGGCGACGCCGCCGACGCGCAGAGTCTGCCGGTCGTCGAAGCGCTGTTCACCGCCACGTCACAGCCGGAGCTGCGCGAGGACGTCGTCGCGGCGATTGGAATCCACGGGTCGAGCAACCTGGTCGTTCCCATCCTGCAGCGCTTGCTCACGAGCCGCGAGCCGGCCGATGTGCGTGCCCAGGCGGCGGAGTGGCTGGGATTCCATCCCACGCCGGCCGCCGTCGTCGGTCTCAGCGCGGCGGCGCGCAACGATCCAGCCGGCGATGTGCGCCGGCAAGCGGCGGAGGCACTCGGCGACAACCCGTTGCCGGCCGCCACCGAGTCCACTATCGCGGTTGCCAGGACCGCGAGCGATCCGGACGCCCGGCGTGAAGCGGTGGAGGGGCTCGGCAAGAAAGACTCGGACCGCGCGCTCACCACGCTCGTGGCGATCGCCCAGTCCGATCGCGACGAGGATGTGCAGCGCGAAGCCGTGGAGACGCTGGGACAAATGCCGAACGGACGCGGGCTCAGCGCGGTCCGAGACATCGCGCGCAACCATCCGCGGTCCGATGTGCGGCGCAAGGCGGTCGAGACGTTGGGCGAGCAACTGCCGCCCGCCGAGGCGATTACCCTCTTGAAAAGCATCGCGACCAGCGATCCCAGCTCCGATGTCCGTCGCGAAGCGGTCGAGACGCTCGGTGAACGGGCGCCGACCGCCGAGACCGTCCGGGTGCTCGCGGACATCGCGGCCAACGACCGGAATGAAGACGTGCAGCGGGAAGCGGTCGAGACGCTCGGCGAAATCGGCGATCTCGGACTCCCGGCCGTCATCGAGATTGCTCGCACGCATCCCTCCACCGACGTCCGCCGCTCTGCCATCGAGACGATCGGGGAGAAGGCGCCCGCCGCCCAGTCCCTCGATTTGTTGGCGCAATTCGCGCGGCGCGATCGGGATCCGGATGTCCAGCGCGAAGCGGTCGAGCGGCTCGGCGAGCTGCACGACGACCGTGCCTACAACCTCCTCGTCGAGTTCGCGCGCAGCCACCCGGTCAGCGACGTTCGGCGCAAAGCGATCGAGACGCTGGGCGAGAAGGGGCGTGCCGACAGTGTAATGGTCATCCTCGACGATCTCGCGCGCCGCTCGGACGACGAGGACGTCGCGCGGAAAGCGGTGGAAACGCTGGGAGAGCTGCACGACGCGCGGGCGTTGGCGCTGGTGGCGCGGATCGCGCGCACGCATCCGAACGTCGACGTCCGGCGGAAAGCGATCGAGACCTACGGCGAATCGGCGCCGAGCGATTCGTCAGTGGCACTGCTCAAGAGCATCCTGGCCAGCGATGCCCCCGAGGACGTCTACAACGCCGTGCTCGAGGCGCTCGAGGAGATGGACGATGGCGCTGGGATCCCGGCGCTCATCGAGGCCGCACGCTCACATCCCAACCGTGAGGTCCGGGCCGCCGCCCTCCGCCGCCTGGCGGAGAGCGACGACCCTCGTGCGCAAAAGATTTTCGACCAGACGCTGGGGCGGCCTTAGCGCTGATGCGCGTCGCCTGACCCGCTCGCGGCCGCCTCACTCCCGAGCCGGTGCTGTTGATACCAGCTCATCATGTAGAGCTGGGTCCGGAGGAAATTCGACGGCTTGGAGCTGGTGCCGTGGTACTCGCCGTTGAAGCGCAGCATCACGACGGGCACCTTCAGCATCTTCAGCGCGGAGTAGTACTCCTCGGTCTGCGGGATGGGCGTCCGCAGATCGAGCTCGCCGGTCATCAGGAGTGTCGGCGTCTTCACGTTGCCGACATACGCAAGTGACGACTGCTTGATCCACTGCTCCGGCTTTTCCCAGAACGGCGCGTCGAAGAAGCCGTAGGTGAACAGCGGGACGTCGGTCTGCCCCGCCATGCTCATCCAGTCGATGACGGGACAGCGCACGGCCGCCGCCGCGAACCGCGTCGTGTGGCCAATCACCCAGCTCGACAGCACGCCGCCGCCGGAGCACCCGCCCACATACATGCGCTGCGTATCGATGTAGCCGCGGGCCACGACGGTATCGACGCCGGCCATCAAGTCGTCGTAGTCGACGCTCGGATAGGCGCGCTCGATCGCGTTGCCGAATGCGCTGCCGTAGCCCGTGCTGCCGCGCGGATTGGTGATGAGGACGACGAAGCCGTTGGCGGCGAAGTTCTGCAGCTGATAGCTGAACGCGCCGTTGTACATCCCGTGCGGCCCGCCGTGGATCTCCATGATCAGCGGATACTTCTTGCCGCGATCGAAGCCAGGCGGCTTGATGATCCAGCCCTCGACCCGTGCGCCGCCGGTCGAGGTGTACCACACTTCCTCCTCGGCGCCGAGCTTGACGCCCTGCAGCACATCGGCGTTCACGTTCGTGAGACGGGTGACTGGCTGAGCGCGCCGCAGGCTGAATCGCACGACGTCGGCCGGATCATCGGGGTCGGAACGGATGCCGACCGCATTGAAATCCCGCGACACCGACGTGAGCGACATCATCTGATTGCCCTCGGTCACCTTGCGATTACCACCCCGCAGTCCCGCGAAGTAGACGTTGCTGGTCCCCTGCTCGGCCAGCGCGAAGAACACGCCGCTGCCGTCGGGGCTCCAGCGGACGGCCGCAGGATCGCGATCGTACGTCGTCAGCGCGCGCAGCCCGCTGCCGTCGATCCCGACCGTCCACACTTCGTCGGCACGGTAGGAGAACGTGCCGTATTCGTGACCGGTGAACGCCACGGTGCGTCCATCGGGCGACACCACAGGTCCGGTCCAACCACCCTTTTTCGAGACGAGCTGTCGCACCGCGCCGCTCCGCACATCGACCGTGTAGAGGTACGATTCGCGGTAGCGATAGTCGGCATCGGCTTCGCGGAGCCCGTCGAAGACGATCGTGCGCCCGTCGGGCGTCCAGTCGTAACTCGGCGTGCCGAGGCCGCCCAACTCGCTGGCGCCGAAGTCGCCCTTGGTGAGCTGCCGGGGTGTGCCACCCTCTCCCGGCACCAGGAAAATCTGGACCGTGCCCTGCTCGACGTAGCCGGTGCGATCGCGGCGATAGTGGAGGCGGTCCACGATGCGCGGCGCGGGCGTCCACTTCGCCCCCTCGGGCGCGGCCGGCATGCTGATCTTCCACGGCGTCTCGCTCTTCACCAGCATCGTGAACGCCAGCGAGCGTCCATCGGGAGACCAGCTCAGGTTCGCGGGCGTTTCGCTGACGTGCGTGATCTGCGACGTGGCACCTTCGGCGTCCATCCAGCGCACGAACACCTGCGTGCCCTTCGGCTCCCCGTCGGCGAAGTAGGCGATGCGCGTGCCGTCGGGCGACCAACGCGCGTTCGAGCCCTTCACCAGGAAGCGGTTGCGCGAGCCGTCGGCGTTCATGATCCACAGCCCGGCATCCCAGCGGTCTTCGATCTTGTTCACCCAGCGGCGCGTGTACAGGATCTGGGAGCCGTCCGGCGAAACCTGCGGATCGGCGACCTGTTCCCAGTCGAGATAGTGGTTGACGGTGAGGAGCGTGTCGGATGCGGTTTCTTGAGTCGCGGCAACGGACGGAACAACGAGGAGCGCGGCCACAATCACGGAACGCATAGGGCCTCCGCGGACGGCGGATTGAAGGATATCTCTAAGAAAGCCTCGGAACACCGATCAGGTAACTCCCCCGCAGCGGCGACCAGCCGCCTCGAAAGTCCCCGATCTCCCAGTCATAGCTGTCGAGTCCCCGGACAAGCTCCTCGAGCTCCGGTGTCGAATAGGTCCGCAGGCAGGAGACGATCCCGTCGAACGTCCCGACGATCGGGAGCACGGGCGGCAGATAGGTCCACGCGAAGCGGGACCACCGCCAGGGGCGCACGAACGGGGCGGACACGATCGTCCCCAACCATGTGAGAGCGACCACGGCGATCTCGAGCGGCGCCCGCCGGGCGATCCTACCCGCGAGGCGAGCCGCCGCCACGGCCCTCCGGCGCCGGAGCAGAGGTCGACGATCCGGCGCGCTTTCGTCCGCTCGACCGCGCGGCGCAGCAACGGAGCCACCGGATCATAGGCGCCGGCGAGATTCTCGGTAAACGCCAGGAAATCGGTCAGCGCATCGCGCAACGACGGCGGGCAGGACGGCAAGTCGTGGATCTCGACGAGGTGCACTCGCATCTCAGCAAAGTTAGATTTCGCGCCCGATAATGGACAATTTCGAGCTCCCCCGACTGTTCGTCGTTTTCGCCCCCGCAGAAACGCCGGCCGCGACGTGAGCCTGCGGACTACGCCGTTTCATCCCCGCACGGGTCCATTGTCGGAAGGTCAGGCCTGGCGGCGCTGGGCCGGCTACGTGGTTGCCAGCGCGTACGAGCTGTCGCACGACCGCGAGTACCACGCGATCCGGAATTCCGCGGCGCTGTTCGACGTGTCGCCGCTCTACAAGTACATGGTCACCGGCAAGGATGCGTCGCGGCTGCTCGACCACGTCGTCACCCGCAACGTCGGCAAAGCCAAGGTCGGACAGGTGCTGTACACGCCGTGGTGCGACGACGAAGGCAAGCAGATCGACGACGGCACGATCTCGGTCCTCGGCGAACAGACGTTCCGTATGACGTCCGCCGACCCAACGCTGCGCTGGCTGCATCTCAACGCGTCCGGTCTCGACGTCACAATCGCCGACGTCTCCGAAACGACGGCGGCGCTGTCGCTGCAGGGTCCCAGCTCGCGCGCGATCCTCCAGATCGCCGCGGAGCGCGACCTGTCCGCGCTCAAATACTTCCGGCTGACCAGCGCGAAGATCCGCAACATCCCCGTCACCATCTCGCGTACCGGCTATACGGGGGATTTGGGGTTCGAGGTCTGGGTTGATGCGTCGCAGGCCGTCCCGCTCTGGGATGCCCTGATCGAAACCGGCACGCCGTACGGCCTCACACCGGCGGGAATGCTGGCCCTCGACGTCGCACGCATCGAGGCGGGCCTGCTGCTCATCGAAGTGGACTACTTCTCCTCGCGGCACGCGTTGATCGAATCGCAGAAATCGTCGCCGCTCGAGCTCGGGCTCGGCTGGACCGTCGCGACCGACAAGGAGCGCTACAACGGCCAGGCCGCGCTCGACGCCGAGCGAAAGCGCGGTCCGTCCTGGCAGTTCACTGGCCTCACGGTCGACTGGGATTCGCTCGAGCAGCTGTACGCCGACGTGGGGCTGCCGCCGCGGCTGCCGAGCCAGGCGTGGCGCACCAGCGTGCCGATCTACGATCGCGGCGGCCACACGCAGCTGGGGTACGCGACGAGCGGCGGCTGGTCGCCGCTACTCAAGCGCTACATGGCGTTGGCACATCTCGGCTCCGAACATGCTCCCGGAATGGAAGTCCGCATGGAGGTCACCGTGGAGCATCACCGTAAGCAGGCGAAGGCCCTCGTCACGCCGCTGCCGTTCTTCAACCCCGAGCGGAAGCGGGCATGAAACGCTACGACGCGATCGTCATCGGCGGCGGCCACAACGGTCTCGTGACCGCGGCATATCTCGCGCGCGCCAAGAAGTCGGTGCTCGTCCTCGAGCGCCGGCCGCGCGTGGGCGGTGCGGCAATCACCGAAGAGATCTTCCCCGGCTTCAAGTTCACGATGTTCTCCTACGTCGTCTCCCTGCTCCGGCCCGAGATCATTCGCGATCTCGATCTCCCGAAGCACGGGCTGCACATCCTGCCGCTCGAGAGCACCGTCACGCCGATGGAGAACGGTGACTACCTCGCCGCCTGGGGCGATCACGACGAAACCCGGCGCGAGCTGTATCGCCACTCGCCCCGCGACGCGGAAGCGTACGACGAGTACGGCCGGTTGATGCACTTCATGGCGCAGGCGGTCAAGCCGATCCTCGGCATGGTGCCGCCCGATCCGACCTCGTTTGCGCCGGGTGATCTGGCCGGCCTGCTCAAGCTCGGCAAGCATTTCCGGGGCCTCGGCGGCGAGCGGCTGCACGCGCTCGTCAAGCTGATGACGATGAGCTCGGCGGACTTCCTGGATGAGTGGTTCGAGACGGACGTGCTCAAGGCGACGAAGTCGGCGAGCGGGATCATCGGCACATTCCTGGGGCCGCGGTCGCCGGGGACGGCGTACGTGCTCCTCCATCATTACATGGGAGAGCTGGACGGGGTGTTTCGGGCCTGGGGATTCGCGAAAGGGGGCACGGGCGCGGTGAGCGAAGCCATCGCGTCCGCCGCCCGCTCGTTCGGGGCTGAGATCAGGTGCGATGCCGGTGTTTCGAAGGTCCTCGTGCGTAACGGCCGGGCCACTGGCGTCGTGCTGGAAAGCGGTGACGAGTTGTCTGCGGGAATTGTCGTGTCGAGCCTCGATCCGCGCCGGACCTTCCTCCAGCTGCTCGACTCCAATGAGCTGCCCGCGGAGTTCGTCGCGGATATCAAACGCTTCAAGTTCCGCGGTTCGTCGGGCAAGGTGAACCTGGCGCTCGATTTGTTGCCCAGCTTCACCTGCATGCCGGGCATCGGCCGGCAGCACCGCGGTGCGTTCTCGATCAGTCCCAGCCTCGACTACGTCGAGCGCGCGTACGACGATGCCAAATACGGCGAGTTCTCGCGCCGGCCCTACATGGACATCGTCTTCCCCTCGATGATCGATCCCGGCATGGCGCCGCCGGGGAAGCACGTCATGTCGATCTTCGTGCAGTACGCGCCGTATCACCTGAACGGCGGTTGGACCGACGCGAAGCGCGAGGCGTTCGGCGACGCGGTCGTGAACACGGTCGAGAGCTTCGCCCCGGGGTTCACGTCGAAGATCCTGCACCGGCAGGTCATTACGCCGCTCGACATCGAGAAGATAACCGGCCTGTCGGAAGGCAACATCTTCGCCGGCGAGCTGGCGTTGCATCAGCTGTTCTTCCTGCGACCCGCGCCGGGGTGGGCGAAGTTCGCCACGCCGGTCCGTGGCTTCTATCAGGCCGGCTCGGGGACGCACCCAGGCGGCGGGATCATGGGGGCGTCGGGCCGGCTTGCGGCAATGCGCATCCTGAAGGATCGGGCGTGAAGTACGACGCGATCGTCATCGGCGCGGGAGCCAACGGCCTCGTGACTGCGCACTATCTCGCCCGCGCGGGCAAACGCGTCGTCGTGGTGGAACAACGCCAGGCAGTTGATCCCTCCGCCGATATCGGTTGGGTGCCGCCCCGGGTGATTCGCGATCTGGGTCTACGAAACCTTCGACTCGAGCAGCCCGATCCGTGGCTCACCGTGCCCCTCGATGGCGGTGGGACGCTCGAACTGTCGCGCGACGTCGGTCGGTCGGCCGACGCGATTCGCCGCCTCAGCCCCGCCGACGCCGCCAAGTGGCCCGAGTTCTGCGCGCGCATGCGGACGCTCGCCGGGGTTCTCGAGAAGCTCTACCTCGTGCCGGCGCCCGATATCGAGACTCGGGACCCTCGCGAGCTGGCGCGCATCGTAGGCCTGGGCCTGTATGTGCGCCGACTTGGCAAGCAGGCGGTCATCGACCTCGCCCGCATTCTGCCGATGTCCATCGCGGAGCTGCTCGACGACTGGTTCGAGAACGATGCCCTGAAGGGCGCGCTGGGTGCGCTCGGCATCTGGCACCTGAAGCAAGGGCCCCGCTCGGGCGGCACCGCGTTCAACTTCCTGCATCACCACGTAGGAAGTGCCGCGGGCGTGTTCCGGCCACCTCGCTCGAATATCACGGCGGCGCTCGCCGCGAAGCCGGGCGTCGAGATTCGCCGGGGAGCGCGTGCCACGGTTCTCGCCAAGAATGGCCGCGCCAGCGGCGTGGTGCTCGAGAACAGCGGGGAGACGATCGAGGCACCGCTCGTCGTATCGAGCGCCCCGCCGCGCGCCACCCTGCAGCCGCTCGCGATCGAGCTTTACCCAGACTTCGCGCGCGCCGTGAGCAACATCAAGGCACGCGGTGTCGTGGCCCGCGGCACACTAACGCTCGCACAGCCGCCCGCGTACTCCACCCTCTGCATCGCCCCCTCGCTCGACTATCTGGAGCGCGCTTATGACGATGCCAAGTACGGCAAGGACTCGACCGCTCCGTACGTCGAGGTCCAGCGTACGGACGGGCGGGTAGAGGTCCACGTGCAGTTCGTGCCGCCCGGCACGCATGGCGGGCTCGCGGAGCGGGTTGCGCAGATCCTCGAGGTTCGCCCCAACCAGGTGACGCTGCAGCCGGCCGAGGAGAGCCTCTACCACGGAGAGCTTACTCTCGACCAAATTCTGTTCATGCGTCCCGTGCCTGGTTGGAGCCGCTACCGCACGCCCATCGAGGGGCTGTATCTGTGTGGCTCGGGCACGCATCCCGGCGGCGGCATCCCTGGGGCTGCCGGTCGCAACGCGGCGCGGGAGATCCTATGACCTTCCTCAAGACCGTCGAGAGCTACCGTCAGGGCGCCCGCACGCTCCCCGGCCGGTACTACACGGATCCGGAAGTGTTCGCGGGGGAGCAGGACCGGATTTTCTCGCGCAACTGGATCTGCGTCGGGCGCGATGCGAGCCTGGCGGCGCCGGGTAATTACTTCGTGGCCCAGGTCGGTGGCGAAAGCATCATCGTGCTGCGCGATCAGTCAGGGGAGCGGCGCGCTTACTACAACGTCTGCCGCCATCGCGGCACTCGGTTGTGCGAAGCGCCGAAGGGCCGGCTCTCCGAAACGATTCAGTGCCCGTATCACGCCTGGACCTACGCGCTCGATGGCCGCCTGATCGGCGCGCCCCACATGCACGAGGTGGAAGGCTTCGACAAGAAGGCCTATCCGCTGCACACCGTGGCGCTCGCCGAGTGGAACGGCTTCCTGTTCGTCAATCTCGATCCCGCGGCAGTTCCAGCCGCGCAATGGTTCGCCCCACTCAAGGACCGATTCGCGGGTTACAACCTGCCGCTGCTCCGGACCGTCCGGCACATCGAGTACGATGTGAAGGCGAACTGGAAGCTGATCCTGCAGAACTACAACGAGTGCCTGC
>QHUZ01000005.1 GCA_003223395.1 Gemmatimonadota bacterium
GGCGAGTTCCTCGATCTCGTGATGGAGCTTCGGGAGGGCGAGGCGTTGTCCTACACGCTACGCGATACGCCCACGTTCACCTGCGTCCAGATGTCGCTGTGGGACATGCTCGACACCCTCGGCGGCGCCGGCGCGGCGCAGGCGGTGGCGCGGCGGCCCGCGCGGGCCGACGGCTTCACGCCGGTCGCAAGTCTGGCGGAGCTGCCGCCGGGCAGCGCCAAGCGCGTCTACGCCGCGAATGAGGCCGTCGCGCTCTTCAACGTGAACGGCACGGTGTACGCGATCGCGAATCGCTGCACACACGCGCGCGCGAGTCTCTCAGAAGGAACGGTGGACACCGCACGGTGTGCCGTGACCTGCCCGTGGCACGAAGGCGTCTTTTCACTCGAGACCGGCCGCGTGCTCGGCGGCCCGCCCGTCCATCCGGTGACGGCATTTCAGGTGAAATTGGAAGGCGACACGATTCTCATCGCTCACGAGGCCCCGCAGCCTGCGGTTTCTTAAAGCGTGCCGTCGGGAGCGCACCGACGTCACCCCGGTCTGGTTCATGCGGCAGGCGGGTCGGTACATGCCGCAATACCGCAAGCTCCGGCAGCGCCACTCCATTCTCGATCTGTGCCGTAATCCCGAGCTCGCCGCCGAGGTCACGCTGCAGCCCGTCCACCGCCTGGGCGTGGATGCCGCGATCATCTTCGCGGACATCCTGCTCCCCTTCGAGCCGCTGCGCCTGGGTCTGAGTTTCACGGCGGGAGAAGGGCCGCACATCCAACGGCCGATTCGCGACGCGGCCGATGTCGAGCGGCTACCCGCGTTCAACGTCGACGCCGAGCTCGGGTTTGTGATGGACGCGATCCGTCTGGCGCGTCGCGAGCTTCCGGCGGACGTCCCGCTGATCGGATTTGCGGGCGCGCCGTTTACGCTCGCGAGTTACGCGATCGAGGGCGGAGCCAGCCGGACCTTCACCAAGACCAAGAGATTCATGTACCAGACACCCGACACCTGGCACCTGTTATTGAGCAAGCTGGCTGACGTCGTCGGGAGGTTTTTAGCGGCCCAGGCACGCGCCGGAGCACAGGCGCTGCAGCTGTTCGACAGCTGGGTTGGGTGTCTGTCGCCGGACGATTATCGCACGTACGTGCAGCCGCACAGCCGCAAGGCGCTGACGATCGCGAGTGCCGCGAAGGTGCCGCTGATTCACTTTGGCACCGGCACCGCGACGTTCCTGGAAGACTTCGCCGCGGCGGGCGGCGACGTGATCAGCATCGACTGGCGGATTCCGCTGGATGCCGCGTGGGCCCGCATCGAAACGCGCGCAATCCAGGGCAATCTCGAACCCGCCGCATTGCTCGCGCCCGCCGCCGAACGTACCCGTCACGTCCGCGACATCCTCACCCGCGCGGGGGGACGTCCGGGGCACATCTTCAATCTCGGTCACGGCATCCTTCCCGAGACGGACGTCGCAGCCGTGCGCGCCGTGGTGGAACTCGTCCATGGCGGCTGAGCAGATCGCCGTGCTCGTCATGGCATACGGCGGGCCGGGCAACATCGACGAGGTCGAGCCCTATCTGATGGACGTGCGCGGCGGCCGGCCGACCAAGCCGCAGCTCGTGGAAGAGATTCGTGCGCGCTATGCCCGCATCGGCGGACGCTCACCGATTCTCGAGCTGACGCGCGCCCAGGCCGCCGGCATCGCGCGCGCGCTGGGCGACCGGTACAGCGTCCACGTGGGAATGCGGCACTGGCATCCCTACATCCAGGACGCGGTCGCAGAAATCGCCCGCGCGGGGCAGAATCGCGTCGTCGGTGTCGCGATGGCGCCCCACTACTCGAACATGTCGGTCGGGGCGTACGAGAAGAAGCTGCTGCAGGCCGCGGACGGACGACTCGACGTCGCCCTGGTGCGCACCTGGTGGCAGCAACCACAGTTCCTCGACGCTGTCGCGAACCGGGTCGTGCAGGCGTTGCAGCGCTTTCCCCGGCCGTCGCAGGTGCAAGTCGTCTTCACCGCGCACAGTCTGCCCGAGCGAATTCTCGCGTCGGCCGACCCATACGCCGACGAGCTCAGCGCCAGCGCCGCAGAGGTCGCACGGCGCGCTCGTGTGAGTGATTGGCGATTCGCCTATCAAAGTGCCGGTGCGACCGCTGAGCCGTGGCTCGGCCCCGACGTGGAGGAGGTGCTGCCGGAAGTCGCCAAAGCAGGCCACGACGCGCTGCTCCTCGTTCCGATCGGTTTCGTGTGCGATCACGTCGAAATCCTGTACGACATCGACGTCGAGTACCAGGCACTCGCAAAGCGGCTCGGCATCCAGCTCGAGCGCACCGCGTCGCTCAACGACGATCCCGGCCTGGTCGCCGCCGTTGCCGACGCGGTGCTCGCCGCGGCGGCGGAGCGCGGGTGGGGATGAAGGTCGTGGTCGTTGGTGCCGGCATTGCCGGTCTCGTGGCGGCATGGGAGCTGGCGCGCCACGGCGAGATCGACGTCACCGTGCTCGAGGCCGAGCGCCGTCCCGGTGGAGTGATCGTGACCGAGCAGGTGCAGGGGTTTGTCGTCGAAGGCGGCCCCGACGGCTTCCTCGCGGGCGAGCCCGAATTGCCCGAGCTCGCGACCGAGCTCGGGATCGGCGATCACGTCGTGAGCCAGCAGGCGCGCGGAACGGCGGTGTGGACGGGAAAGGCGCTTGAGCCGATCGAGGAGGGCCGCGCCGCGCAGTTGCTCGGCATCGAGGCGTCGGGTGCGGAAGTCAAAGCGGGATTTCGCAGCTTTGCGAACGGGATGAGCGAGCCCGTCGCCGCATTGGCCCAGCGGCTCGCCGGCACGCTGCACTTCGCGCAAGGGGCGGCCGGTCTCGTGCGCGCAGGCTCACGCTGGCACGTGGCGATCACCGGAGGCTCGTCGCACGACGCGGATGGGATCGTGCTCGCACTGCCCGCATTCGCCGCCGGTCGCCTGTTGGAGAGCGTTGGCGTCACCCATGCACGCGTGCTCGCTGAGGTCGTCTACGTGGCGAGCATCACGGTCTCCCTCGCGTATCGCGCGGATCAGATCGGGAATCGGTTGGACGGCGCGGGGTTCGTCGTCGACCCGAATTTGGTAGGGGCGCAGCATGCTGCGCCCCTACAATTGCGGGCCTGCACCTACGCTTCCCAAAAGTTCGCCGGCCGTGCCCCCGCCGGTCATGCGCTCCTGCGCGCCTACCTCGCTCCCGGGGACGGCGATCCTGCGAAGGCTGCACACACGCTGCTCGCCCAGATTCTCAAGACCCGTGGCGAGCCGCTCTGGTCCCGAACGTTCTACTGGAACCGCGGCCTACCGCGCTACCGCGCGCGCCACGCGGAGCACGTCGCCGACGTGCGCCACCGCTTGAGCCGGCTTCCGCCCCTCGCCATCGCCGGCGCGGGCTACGACGGAGCGGGGGTCTCGGCGTGCGTTCGCTCCGGGCGTGAAGCCGCGCGCCTCATTGCACGGGCGATGGCTCGTTGACGAGCGGGATCACTTCCTCGGCAAAGCGCTCCATCTCCTCGAGTTGAGGGCTGAACTGCAACAGCAACAGGTCCACGCCCGCCTGCTCGAACGCGCGCACGCGATCGGCGATCTGCTCCGGTGTTCCCGTCAGTCCCGCTTTCAGCCCACGATTCGAGACCGAGTAGTCCTCCAGGCTGACGCGTTGCTCGAGCTGCGTGTTTGCCAGCCACTGCTCGTAATTCGCGTAGCCGGCGGCATTCTGCCGGACATCGGTAATCCGCTCGATCTCGCGCCGCGCCGCGGTCTCGGTCGCGCGACACACCACATAGCCGGCGACGCCGTACAGGAGGGGGCTGAGGCCGTTCGCTTCCCGCAGCGCCTGCATATCCGTGACCTTCGCGGCGATGCGCTCCGGCGGATCGCCGTGCATCAGGTAGCCGTCGCACGTTTTGGCGATCAACGCTTTCGCCGCCGGCGATTCGCCCCCGGCATACAGCGTCGGCCGGGGCTGGCGCACCGGCTTCGGCTCCAGAATCGCGTTTTCGACATGATAGTACTTCCCCGCGAAACTGAAGCGCCGTTCGGACCAGAGGCCATCCACCACCGCGAGCCACTCTGCCGTGCGGGCGTAGCGCGCGTCGTGCGTTTCGAACTCCACGCCGTATTGCTTCGCCTCGTCCGCCCACCACGACGACACGACGTTGAGCGAGAGACGACCGCCCGAGATGTGATCGATATTCGCCGCCTGCTTGGCGAGCAGCGCGGGCGGATGGAATGTGGGCCGCACCGCCACCATCAGCTCCAGCCGGTCGGTTACCGCCGCCAACGCGGCGGCCGTGGACCAGGCGTCGAGTGCCGGCGCGTCCGGGCCCTTGATGTCGTTGAGATTCAGCTCGGCGATCAACGTGAGGTCGAATCCCGCCCGTTCGCTCGCGCGCGCGAGCCGCCGCACGTACGACCACTCGGCTTCCATGCGCTCATCCTCGACGTTGCGCAGCCAGCCGCCGAATACCGGCAACCAATACCCGAAGCGCATCAGCGAACCCCTCCTTCCTGCTCGAGGTAGTCCGCGAGACGGGCGAACGCGTCGAACCCGACAACGCGCGGCGCATCGGCTACGAAGTTCGACAGCGCATTGATGTCGTAGTAGTACAGCCGGCCGGTGCGGTCATCGATCGTGTATTCAATTCCCCCCACGTCGATGCCGCACGCGGCCGCAATCCGTTCGACTTGTCGCGCGATCTCCGCCGGCGGGTCGTAGCCTTCCACTCGAAGGCCGTTGCGCGGCGCGTCCACAGGACACGCGCTGCGCACCAGTTCGGCACCTGCAGTCGTCTGGCAGACGTCGGCCGGGCAGAGATTGAACGTCTCGCCCGACGAGTACACGCGGATCGCATACAGGAAACGCCCGCCGAGGACCTCGACCCGGGTGATGCGGCCCTCCTCGGACGGTATGAACTCCTGAACCAACGCCGTGTGGTCCGGACCGAGCTCGAGCCCGCCGGTCGCCGCCGCGGCGGCGAGCTGCGCGGGCGTATCGAAGCGCAGTATCCCGGCGCCACTGCCACCGACATTCGGTTTGACGACGACGGGGAACTCCAGCTCCGCCGCGGCGGCGGGCGCGTCGGCCGCATCGTTGATCACGCGCGCCCGAGGGTAGGGAAGCCCGAGCTCGCGCAGGATGGACAGCTGCAGCGCCTTCGACGTCTCCGCCTGGAAGGCCCGCGTGCCGTTGATGACGCGCACACCGTGGCGTTCGAGATGCGCTAGAAACTGCTGGGTGTAGAACACCGCGTTCCCGTGCCCGCGCTGCCAGGCGGAGGGACTCATGCGGTTGAAGACCAGATCGTAGGGCGGCGCACTGCCCGGATCGAAGCGGTGCTGCTCGGCGTGCAGCCTGGTGTACGGCGTGCCGCGGCGGTCGAGCTCAGCAAAGAGCGGACCGAACCAGTGCGGGTGCTCGTAATAGATCCCGATCACGCTGCCACCCCCGCGGCGAGCGACGCCGCCTCGAGTGCCGCCCGCTCGATCCGCTCCACCAGCGCCGGCTCCGGCACGCCGGCGCGAAACTGCGCGTCGGTTCCGTAGACGCCCGTCGCCACCACCAGCGCGCCGACGCTCGCGAGCAACGGTCGCAGACCGTGGTCGACGGCCAGCAGATGGCCCGATCCACCACCCGTGGCGATGGGAATCGCGACTTTCCGGGTAAGTGCGTCTTGAGGCAGGAGATCGAAAAAGACTTTGAGGAGCCCGCTGTATGTCGCGCGATAGATCGGCGTGCTCACCACGACGATGCCCGCGTCCAGCACACTCTGGATGGCTTCCGCGACGTCCGAATCCTTGCGGCGGCCAAGTAGGCCGTCGGACGGAAGCTTGGCGAGGTCGATGAGCCGGGAAGGGCCGGTACCCTGCCGCTCCAGGGCGGCGAGTGTGAGCTCGAGCAGCGCGCGGGAGCGCGAGCTCGTGTTGGGACTTCCCGACAATCCGATGACTGGCGTCGACACATCTCCTCCTCAAAAAGCGATCGGCCGCGACTCGAATCGAGGAGTCGCGGCCGATCAGGTGCGTCGCTATGGTGGGGCGGAGCCCCTTGCCTACCTCATCTTATCCCACATGCCGACGCGCCCGACGGTCCGCTCCCCGTACAACACATGGGGCAGCAGAGGTGGCAACACATCGACATGGTGATTGGCTTCATTGCAGCGAAACCTAGACGCGATTTTGCGCTTCGGCAACTATCCGTTCCACCGTGAGTCCGAGCTCTTGATAGATCCGCTGATAGGGCGCCGATGCCCCGAACCGCTCGATTCCCACGATCACACCGTTTTCTCCCACCCAGCGGTACCACGACTGCGGGGCCGCCGCCTCCACCGCGATGCGCCGCACACCGGGGGGCAGCACGGATTCCCGATAGGCCTCAGGCTGCTTGGCGAAATACTCGAGGCACGGCATCGAAACGGCACGGGGCCGTCTGCCTTCCGCCTTCAGTTGTTCGTACGCACC
The DNA here is from genome assembly GCA_003223395.1 of Gemmatimonadota bacterium. Taxonomy (GTDB): domain Bacteria; phylum Gemmatimonadota; class Gemmatimonadetes; order Gemmatimonadales; family GWC2-71-9; genus 20CM-2-65-7. The sequence continues at coordinate 6,467 of QHUZ01000005.1, forward strand.
CAGGATCAGCTCCACCTCTGACCCCGTGGCCAGCAACACGACGTCCGGGTTCGGGGAATCGGCGAGGATGTAGCCGCCCTGATGGAGCCCGGTGGCGGCCGCGTATTTCGTGCGATCCACGATGGCGACTTTTTGCCGAGTCAGGACCAGTGCCACCGGTCCGTTGCGATGGGTGATCGCCGCCCGCCATGCCTCGACGACCTCAGTGGCATCGGACGGCCGAATCACCGTCATGTTGGGAATGGCGCGCAGTGCGGCGAGCTGCTCGATCGGCTGATGCGTCGGGCCGTCTTCGCCCAGGCCGATCGAGTCGTGCGTGAACACGTAGATCGGCTTGAGGTGGGTCAGTGCGGCGAGACGAATCGACGGCCGCATGTAGTCGGAGAAGATCAGGAAGGTGCCGCCGAACGGGATGAACCCGCGGTGTAGGGTGATGCCATTTAGTACCGCGCCCATCGCGTGCTCTCGGACGCCGTAGTGGAAGTTCCGGCCCGGTCCGCCCCCCTTGATCTCGGTGTTGTTCGAGCCCGTCAGATCCGCCGATCCGCCCAGCAGCTCCGGCAGCTTCGCCGCGATCGCGTTGAGCACCTTGCCGGACGCCGCCCGCGTGGCCTGCGCGTCCTCTGGGCCGAAGACCGGTAAGGCCGAATCCCAGCCCGCCGGCAGGCGGCCGGCGAGGCGGCGCTCCAACTCCGCAGCCAGCTCTGGATGCGCCGCGCGGTAGGAGTCCCACTTCCTCTTCCAGTCTCCCTCGAGCTGCGCGCCGCGAGCTTTCGCCGTCCGCCAGTGCTCGAGCGCGTCGTCTGGCACGTAGAACGGCTCGAGCGACGGCCAGCCCAGGTTCTGCTTCGTCGCTTTCACCTCGTCGGCGCCGAGCGGGGCACCGTGGGCCTCGGCGCTGTCTTGCTTGTGCGGGCTGCCCCACGCGATGTGCGTCCGTACGATGATGAGCGAAGGCCGGTCGGCCACGCGCTTCGCCTGGGCAATGGCGGCATCGATCGCCTTGAGATTGTTGCCGTCGGCGATCTTCTGCACGTGCCAGCCGTACGCTTCAAACCGCCTCGTGGTGTTGTCGGAGAAGGCGAGCTCGGTCGACCCGTCGATCGTGATTCGATTATCGTCGTAAAACCCGATCAGCTTGCCGAGCTGCAGGTGACCGGCGAGCGAGCACGCCTCGTGCGAGACGCCTTCCATGAGGTCGCCGTCGGACGCGAGGAAATAGGTGTAGTGATCGATGATCGCATGGCCCGGACGATTGAAGAGGGCCCCGAGCTGCGCTTCGGCGATCGCCATCCCGACGGCATTCCCGATCCCCTGGCCGAGCGGGCCAGTCGTCGCCTCGACGCCCGGCGTAACGCCATGCTCAGAGTGCCCGGGTGTGCGGCTGCCCCACTGCCGGAACTGTTTGATTTCGTCGAGCGTGAGATCGTAGCCGGTGAGATAAAGGACGCTGTACAGCAGCATGCAGGCATGGCCCGCCGACAGCACGAAGCGGTCACGGTCCAGCCATTCGGGATTCGCGGGGTTGTACCGCAGGTGCCGCTGCCACAGGACATACGCCAGCGGCGCCAGGGCCATTGCCGTCCCGGGATGTCCCGAATCGGCTTGCTGCACCGCATCCATCGCGAGCGTGCGGACGGTGTTGATGCAGAGCTGATCCAGGTCCACGCGGGCGGCGGTCTCGGTCATAGTAATCCGGATTTGGCGGCTTGCCACAGTTTGGTCAGGCGATCGAACCCATCGACCAACAGCTCGACCTGTCGCGGCGATGGCGACGCCTGCGCCGCGACTTTTAGCTCCTCGGCCAGTCTGGGCATTTCATGGCGCCCTTGCTTCAAGCTTTCGATTCCGATCTGAATCAGCAGATCCATAATTTTCTGACGCGCGGCCGGGTCCTTCGGAACCTGCCACAGGTACTCAGCCGTCTGTTTCCCATCGGCACACATCTGACCGAGGTGATCCATGAGCGGCTGGCGCGATGGACGGGGTGCTTTGGGATCATTCATCGGACCAGATAATCTAACATTGCCTGCGCGTTTGAATGCCTCTAGCTTGCGGGACCGATGCTACGCTTTCTGCTCGCCGCGCTCCTGCAGGCGGTCCCTGCCGATTCGGGCGAAGTGCACCTTCAGAACATTCGCCAGTTGACGTTCGGCGGCCAGAACGCGGAAGCCTATTTCTCGCGCTCCGGACGGCAGATCATCTTTCAGCGGCAGGAAGCGGACTCCGGGTGCGACCAGGAGTTCGTGATGAACACCGATGGGACGGGCCTCCATCGCGTGTCGAACGGGAAGGGCCGCACGACCTGCGGTTATTTCTTCGACGCCGACCGCCGGATCTTCTACGCGACCACGCAGCACGCGGGCGCCGCCTGCCCGCCGCGCCCCGACTATTCCAAAGGCTACGTGTGGGCGCTGTACGATTACGACATCTACGTCGCCGACGCCGACGGCAGCGGAGCTCGGCGCATCACCAATAATCCCCACTACGACGCCGAAGGCACGCTCTCACCGGACGGCACGACGATCGTCTTCACGTCGTTGCGCGATGGCGATCTCGACATCTACACGATGAACGTCGACGGGACGCACCTGAAACGGCTGACGCGGACGCTCGGCTACGATGGGGGTCCGTTCTTTTCGCCTGACGGGAAACAGATCGTCTATCGCGCCTGGCATCCCCAGACGGCGACGGACTCCGCGGACTACCGTGGCCTGATCGCCCAGAACCTGGTGCGGCCGGTGCGCATGGAAATCTGGGTGATGGACGGCGATGGCTCACATCAACACCAGGTCACCAACCTCGGCGGCGCCAACTTCGCACCCTATTTCCATCCCGACGGCAAACGGATCATTTTCGCGTCCAACTACAAGAACCCGCGCTCCCGGAACTTCGATCTGTTCCTCGTGAATGCCGACGGCTCGAATCTCGAGCAGATCACGACGAATACCGAGTTCGACGCTTTCCCGATGTTCTCACCTGACGGCCGCCAGCTTGTCTGGGCGTCCAACCGCAACGGGAAGGTGCAGGGAGAGACGAATATCTTCATCGCCGACTGGATTGAAAAGCCGTGAGTCCCTCGCAACCCGCACCAAAGCCTGCCACTCCTCCACCCCCTCCGAAGCCCGTCAAGGAGGAAGCACGTCCAAAGACCGCGAGGGAGGAAGCGATCGCATGGGTAAAGGCGATTGGTGTTGCGTTGCTGATCTGGATCATGCTGCGCTCGTATCTCGTCGAGGCATTCCGTATTCCCTCGGCGAGCATGGAAAACACGCTCCTCGTCGGTGATTTCCTCTTCGTCAACAAGGCGGCGTTCGGGGGTGAGCTCGAGATCCCGCTGACCGGCATCCACTGCTGCCGGCTGCCGGCTTTCGGGACTCCGCACCGGGACGAGGTCGTGGTATTCCGCTCGGTCGAAGACTCGACACCCGACCTCAACATCGTCAAACGGGTCATCGGGGCGCCCGGGGACACGCTCCAAATGGTGCACGACACCGTCATTCGGAACGGGGAACGCCTGGACGAGCCGTACGCGCTGCACACCGCGCTGAGTCCACCTCCGGACGACCAGTACCGCGGTCAGATCCGGGCGTTACAGCTGCCGCAGTACATCGGCCGGGATCCCGACCACTATCATCCGACCACGCACGACTGGGGGCCGATCGTCGTCCCCGCGCAGCACTATTGGGTGATGGGCGACAACCGCGACGAGTCCTATGACAGCCGCTTCTGGGGGTTCTTGCCCCGCGAGCACATCCGGGGGCGCCCGCTGTTCATTTACATGAGCGTGGCGTCGCAACCGTTCCGCATTCGCTGGAACAGGCTGTTTCGGCACCCGAACTAAGAGGGGCTAACGGCCTCTATTTGTATCTGTAGGTAATTCGCCCGCGGGTCAAATCGTAGGGTGAGAGATCGACGGCGACGCGGTCGCCCTGCAGGATGCGGATATAGTTCTTTCGCATCTTGCCGCTGACGTAGGCCAGGACTTCATGTCCATTTTCGAGTTTTACGCGGAACGTCGTATTGGGAAGTACCTCGGTGACGGTCCCCATCATCTGAATCGCGTCACCAGCCACGCTTGTCCTCGCTCATAGGCTCCTGGGATCCATGGTTGCGTCGCGCGGGGGCTCCATCCCGCGCGTAATGTAGAAAGCGTGGCGGCTGCAGCCCGCGCACGTCAGGCTGATCCGTTCTGCGGTGAACAGCTCGCCGGCCCGCAGCACACGGCGCCGCGGCGACCGCTGGATCGTGCGGGTCCCGCACGAGGGACACACCAGTGGCTCATGCGCCCGGTCTGCTGCAATAAGCGCCAGCGCCTCAGGCGCCCGGTACTCCTTGATCCCCCGTCTGCCCACGGCAACTCCCCTCCGGTCCGAAATCTATACTACCCCGAAACTTGACGCGCTTCCCCGGGGGACTTTGCGGGATTGGGGGGTATCCCCTGAGGTTGTTGGGACCACAATTCTTGACGCCCCGACGGGGGGCATGTAGCTTGCCGCCACCTTTACCACCCCTTTCATGCCAGCCGAGCTAGGTGGTTCGCAAATCTCGTCATTGCTCGAAGCCCTACCCGGCATCGCCAGCGTGCTGCGCAGTCCCGTGGCGGACGCGCTCATCAAGGCAATGCGTGGTGCCGCCGGACTGGCGGATTTTGCGCCCGAGGACGCGGAGGAGCTGGTGCGCTACGCGGTACGCCGGGGCTTGATCGGTCCCGACGAGGGCGATCGGGTGCTGGCAGAGGTACAGGAAGGACTGCGCAAGAAGAAGCCCGTCGCCGTGAAGAAAGCGCCGGTCAAGAAGAAAAAGCGCTAGATCCGGAATCCCCGCACTAAACCGCGCAGTTTCTCGGCCGCCTGGAGCAGAACTCCGGCGGCCGCTGCCATTTCCTGCGTAGACGCGCCCTGCTGCTCGGTCGCCGCCGTTACCTGCTCGGCGCTCGAGGCGTGGGCGACGGCGCGGCTCACGACGGTCTGGGCCTGCGCGCCGAGCTGCTCGGTGACGCCGCGATTCTCTTGCGCCGCACGCGTGACGCGGGAGGCCGCGTGTTCGACCTGCTCCACCGCCGCGACGATTTCCGTGAGACCGCGGGCCGCGCCTTCGGCGACCGATTCAATGCCGCGCACCTTCGCCTGACCGACCGCCATCGTCGCGGTCACTTCTTCGACTTGTTCCCGGATCACGCGCGTGGTGCGCGCGACATCTTCGGCGGCGCGTGACGACTCGTCCGCCAGCTGGCGCACTTCTTCAGCGACGACCGCGAAGCCCCGGCCGTGTTCGCCCGCGCGCGCCGCTTCGATGGCGGCATTCAACGCCAGCAGATTGGTCTGCGACGAGATGCGCTTGATCAGGTCCACAAAGTCGTCGATCGCAGTGCTCTGCTGCGCGAGCTGCGTGACCTCCGTGCCGGTGGTGCGCACCACTTCCCGCACGTCGAGCAGCGTGTTGCCCGCCGCGGCGATGTCGTTGCGATGCCGGTCCGCGACGGTGCGAATCTCCTCGCCCAGCCGCGCGACGCGGGATGCGGCGTCCGTCATCTCGGTGTTGGTTTTGCGTTGCAGCTCCAGCGCGGTCTGGGTCGCGTTCAGCTCGTTGCGCTGATTCTCCGCACCGCTCGCGATCTCGAGCATCGCGCTCGACACCTGGCTCGACGATGCGGCCAGCTCCTCGCTCACCGCCGACAGGTCGCTGGCCGAGGCGGCGATCTTGTCCGCCGACCCCACGACCTCGGAGACGATACCCCGCAGTCGCTCCCCCATCAGCCGCATCGCATCGGCCAGCACCTGGAATTCGCGCGGCATGTGGCCCGTGGTGACGGGTCGCAGGTCGCCGCTCCCGAACCGCTCCGCCGCGGTCACGAGCCGGACCAGCGGGCCTTCGACCCAGCGCACCGTGAATGCGCCCACGACGGCGCCAACGAGCGCCGTCGCGATCAGCACGAGCCAGAGGATGATCTCGCGCTCACGGGCGAGCGCCGCGAGGCGTTGACCGACGATCGCGGCCTTTTCGGACTGGCGCACCGACAGGCCGCGCACGAGTCGCGTCAGCTCGGTGACTTCCGGACGCGCGCCAACCGATAGCACCTGTGCTTGCTGGGGCCGACCCACGTCGAGATCGGCGTGCGCGAGCGAGTAGTCCACATGAATGGCGGATTGCAGCTGCTCGATGCGGTTGACAGTGATCCGGTCCGCTGCGGTAAGCCCCGGGAGGCCGTCGAGCCGTTTCTGGTAGCTGAAGACGGAATCGACGGCGGCCTGGAATTGATCGTTCGTCTGCTGTCCCCGCTCCCCGAGGTACTGCTCCGCCGCGCGGATTTCATCGAATACCGCGGTGACGAAGCCATTCCCCACCTCACTCGATTCCCGCAGGTGCGCGATCTCCCCTCCCAGCGAGCGCCGCAGCGTCGCGAGCGACGTGACGCCGACGACCGACGCGATGATGAGTCCCGCGAGCAGCCCGGAGAGACCGAGTACGATCCGCCAGCGGATCGTGTCGAGCGACGTCATTGCCCGGGCTCGGGTGTCAGCAGGCCATCGCGCACGACGCCGATCAACACGGATTTGGCGGGGACGTCGCCGCGAGCGTCGAACGCAATCGTGCCGGTGACGCCCTCGAAGGCGGGAAGATCGCCCCCGACGCGTGCCACACGGTCTCGGATCGCGCGCCGATCGGTGCCCACTTCCGTGAGGACGCTCGCGAGCAACTGGACGATGTCGTAGGCCGAAGCACCGCGATGATCGGGACGTTCCCCGGGGTAAGCCCGGGCGTACGCGGCGACGAATTGCGCGTTCCGCTCACCACTCTGATCCACGAGGTAGGCAACGGACATCCTCACGCCTTCGGCCAATGGACCGGTCTTTTCGATGCCGCTCAGCGCGTCCCCGCCAAGCGTGGTCCAGTGGACGCCCATCCGTCCCATTTCTCGCAATGCGAGCTCCGCCCCGACCCGATCGGTGGCGAGCATGAGGGCGTCCACGCCCCCGTTTTGCCGCAAGCGGGAGAGGTATGGCTCGAGACTCGGCGTGGTCGAGAGCATCGGATCTGCCTCGACGATGTCGCCGCCGAGGCGCTTGAACTCGCCGGTGAAGCTGAGGCGCAAGCCTCGGCCATAGTCATCGTCCAGGTAGATCACGCCGACCCGCTGTGCGTTCAGCAGCTGCCTGGCGTACCGGGCCAGCTGGGCGCCATGACTCAGATCGCTGGGGCACACCCGGAACATGTAGGGACTGACCCCGGAGAGATCGGGGCTCGAAGCAGACGGCGAGATCATCACCACTGGACGGCGGGCTTCCCAATACACGCGTCCTGCCGCGAGCGAGGCGCTCGACGTGAGATGGCCAATCACCGCGACGACCGCGGGGTTGTCCGCCAGCTGCTGGGCAATGCGGATGGCGACTTCGGGACGACCGCTGTCGTCCATGATGCGCAGCGCCAGCGGACGTCCCCGAATGCCGCCGCGTGCGTTGATTTCCTTTACTGCCAACTCCGCGGCGTGCTGCATCGACACGCCGCGGGGTTGCGAGAAGGGTCCGGCGAGCCCGAGGACAATGGGTCCACGGCTGCTTCCACCGGAGCAGGCAGTAAGCGAGCAAATCGCGGCGAGGAGGGCCCGGCGCCTGCGCATGAGCGGGCAAGGTTAAGGCTGCGAATGGGATAGCGCAATATCCACGCGCTTTCCACATTACCGGCATGGATACGATTCGCCAGCTGTGTGGGTTTGCGGCGGGACTCGAGCGTCTCCTCGTCGCAAAAAGCGCAGCCGAATTGGAAGCGACATGGGACGAGCAGAACCTGGGACAGCTGGGATGGGAGGCGCTCGCGCTGGCGCGTCGCGCGAACACCGAGGCGCTCGAGCCCGCCCTCACGGTCGTTGACCGCCGGCTGCTCGCTGCGCTGGAGCGCTGCCGATCATTCCTCGAGCCACACATCGTCACGTTTCGCGTGCCGGAGCTCGAGCGCTGGCAACATGCCGCCGCGGCCGCGCTGGTAGGCGCGCGCTGGGGCGTCGCGGGCTTGCGCACGGTCATCGCCGATACGCAGGCGCCGCTGGGCCGCCGCTATTTCGCGTTTCTCGCGCTCGCCGAGCGCCATCCGAAGGAAGCATGGCCGCTCTTTGCGAAGTATCTCCAGACGCCGGGCGCGCATCATGCCTTTGTCGCGGCCGCGGTCGAAGCGGCGCGCTACTATCCGGGCCAGGCGGCCAATGTGATCGCGCTGTTCCAGCGGATTCGCGGGGACGAGATGCTGCGTCGCTTTCTCGCGCCCAAGATTCTCGCATCCCTGTACGTTCTCGGCGACCCCGCGGCGCTGCCGCTCTTCGAAGAGCTGCTCGTCGCGGGTCACACCGACCGCGATGCCGGCCGCTGCGAGGTCACGCGCGCGCTCGTCGCCGTTCGCAAGCTCACAGGGCGCGTGGCCGCCAGTAGCAAGTTCCCCGATCCCGAAGAACCGACGGTGATTCGGGCGCTCGATGAGGCGCAGCGCATCTTTGAGGAGGAGAAGGACCGGCTGGAGCCGGTCGTGGTTATCTAAGCACGAAAGCAGCGATCTTATCGCGGTACCGTTGCCCACCCATGTCGTACGTGTCGTTGTGCCCCGCGCCCTCGATCATCACGAACTCCACCGGGCCGGCAGCGGCGGCGGCTACGTCACGACCCATTCTGATGGGCACCAACATGTCGGCGGTCCCGTGGAGGATGAGTGTGGGGCAGTGGATGCCGCGCATTCTGCCGACATTGTCCAGCTCGAGGTGCACGAGAAAGCGTGGGAAGATTCGGTAGTGTTGCGCGGCCATTCCCCGTGCGCTCGTAAACGGTGACTCGAGAATCAGGCCGGCCACTTCGTGCGTTGCCGCGATATGCGTCGCGGCGGCGGTCCCCAGCGAACGCCCGTAGGCGTAGATCCGACGCGGGTCGACGTCGCGCCGGCTCCGCAGCTCGTCATACGCAAGATCTGCCGCTTCGTACATGCCAGCTTCGGTAGCACGCCCGCCGCTTGCTCCATAGCCCGGATAGTCGACGACCAGCAGCGCGGCATTGGGCGGCCGGAAATCGCGGATCGTCGGCCAGATGGCGCCAATCGTTTCGCCATTGCCGTAGAACCACAGCAGGCCGGGCGCTGTTGCCGCCCCTCGCCGCCCTTCGCCGCCCCCCGCCGCCGGTGGTAGGTACCAGCCGTCGAGCCGTGTCCCACCCTGCATCCGCAGCTCGATTTGCTCACCGTATCCCATGGTCTGCACGGGATCCGGCAACGCCGCCCGCGGCGCGGGAAACGTCATCTTCTCCTGGAGTGCCCACAGCACCACCGAGAGGACGACGTACACCCCCGCGAGTCCCAAAACGATGGCCATAGCCGGTGTTAATTTGTGGCCCAATGGACCGGGGAGACCCACAGTTCGTCTCGCGCGCCCGGGGCGCGTTGCTGGGCCTTGTCGCTGGCAATCAGTTGGGCGTCCCCACCGAACACCTGGGCACGCCGGAAGCCATCCGAAAAGCCTTCCCGAACGGCGTCGTCGATCTCGCCCCGCCACCCAAGAACTCGCCCTATGACGACGACGCCGCGATGGCGCTGTTGCTCGGCGAGTCGTTGCTCGCGTCCAAGGGGTTCGACGCGAACGACGTCGCGCGCCGCTGGGTGAAATGGATGAAGGTGGATGGCCGCGGGATCGGCATCACGACCAAACGCGCTCTCACGCTGATCGACCGCGGCAAAGAGCCGTTCGAAGCCGGACAGCTCGCGAATCAGGAGAACCCCGGCCGGTCTGCCGGCAACGGCAGTGTCATGCGCTGCGTGCCCGTCGCGCTCCGCTACCACGACGACCCCGATCGCCTGATTCGCGTCTCGACCCAGCAGGCGGCGATCACCCATGCCGACGAGCGGTGCACATGGGGCGCGGCCGCCGTGAACTTGGCCGCCCGGGAGCTCCTGCACGGCAACATCTACTTCATCGACGAGGTGATGCACCGGATCGGCGACCGCGCGCCGCGGGCGTTGCGCGAGGCGATTCATCGAGTCCCGCGCGAGCGCGAGAGCGACCTCCCGATCGCGCGCGCCGGTGAGGCGGGCTACGTGGTGCACTGCGTGGAAATCGCGTTCTGGTTTGCGACGCACGACCGTTCGCTCGAAGAGGCGCTCATCGCGCTTGCCCAGGCCGGCGGCGACACCGACACCAATGCGGCGGTGGCGGGCGCCCTGCTCGGCGCACGGTATGGGGATGTCGCATTGCCGCCGCGCTGGATAGACCAGATCACCGGATCGCAGGGAATCGCGCAGCTCGCCGAGCGCCTGGTGTCGGCGCTCTGAGCTAGGGCTTCTTGGTCGGCCGCGGTGCAGGCCGCGACGCAGGCCGATAGTGGGCGATCCGAGCCAGCACGTCCCGGTCGTTGAGCGTGATCGAGATCACGCGCCAATCACGACCGCCGCGCCAGTTGAGCCGGATGAACCGTCGCCCCTTGGTCCATTCCCACATACTGCGTTCGTGGCGCTGCGGCATACCGAGGCGCTTGCGCATGTCGTCCTGGGTTCGCCGCACGAGCGCGACCTTCCCCGAATCCACGAAGGCAATGACCGAGGTCCGGCTCTCGATGACGTTGGCGCTCAAATAGAAACGCGCGCTGTCCACGGGGTCTCGCACGCGCACGCCACAGTCCATGACCTGGGCCGTGTTGTGCATCGTTTGACATGCCAGGATGTCGCTGTCGCCTTGCGCGATGCTGCGCGCGCGATTGGCGAAGTCACGGTACGCCATGCCTGGCGCGAATCCACGATAGGCGAACGGCCGAGGCGGCACCGTCGCACCCTGGGGCGCCTGAACGAGAAGCAGCAGGAGGATGGCGGGAGTCATGGGGCCAATATATGAAAAAGCAAACGGGCCCGGTGTGACCCGGGCCCGTTTGGTAGCGGCGCAGCGTGCTGCGCCCCTACGCGCTCAGACCTTGCGAACGTTCTGCGCCTGCAGCCCCTTTGGACCCTGGGCGACGTCGAATTCGACGTTGTCGCCCTCGGCGAGGCTACGGAAGCCCTCCGCCTGGATCGCTGTGAAGTGGACGAACACGTCTGGACCCGACTCCTGCGCGATAAAGCCAAAGCCTTTCGCGTCGTTGAACCACTTCACCTTACCCTTAGCCATACTGTTCAGACCTCTGCACAATGGGGCACGGCCCCGGACTGGAACGACCCACGCCACCGCGGTCGTGGGACGGGCTCAAACAAAAATCCGCGAGACATTTGGTCCTCGCGGAGCGCAGACATCCGGTGACGGTGCCACGTATGCTTGAACCGCGGGCTAAGGTATGGAACGTCCTGAGGACTGTCAATCAAGCGCAATTCGTTCTTAGTGGCGACACTATGACAACATCATCATGGCACTCCTCATAAGTCCCCCATTCACGGGTAGATTCTGTGCTCCGCGACTCGCTTCCACAGCTACGAGGAACCTCGATGCGCCTTCCGCTCTCCCTGCTCGCCGCCTGCCTGGCCGCCGCTCCGCTCAGCGCGCAGTCCAACGCCGAACTCATGGCCAACGACCACTACACCCGTTCGCATGATTACGATCTGGTCCATCAGCGCATCGAGGTCTCCAACTTCGACTGGGATTCCACATCGTTCGACGGGCAGGTGACCACCACGCTCGTCGCACGCCGCGCCAGGCTCGACTCGGTGATCCTCGATGCGGGTGCCAAGCTCCAATTGAAGACCGTCACGCTGGCGCGCGGCGGAGCGCTGCGCACCGTGCGCCACGGCGACACGCTCGTGGTCTTCCTACCGGCACCGATAGGGCCCGGCGACACCGCACGTTTCACGATCACCTACCACGGGGTGGTGGAGAACGGGCGGGGCCTCACGTACATCAATCCCGAGGGCCGACCGCACCGCCCGCGCCAGATCTGGAGTCAGGGCGAGGACCACGACAATCACTATTGGTTCCCTACCTACGACTTCCCGAATGACAAGATGACGTGGGAGCTCGTCGCGACCGTGCCCAAAGGAATGAACGCTGTGTCGAACGGTCACCTGGTCTCGGATGTCATCGCCAGAGACGGCGCGCGCACGCTCGATTGGCGACAGGACCAGCCATCCGCCACGTATCTCGTGTCGATCGTCGTCGCGCCGCTCGTCAAGATCCACGATGCGTGGCGCAACGTCGCCGTCGATTACTACGTCTACCACGAGGATTCGGCGTTGGCGCGCCCGTTATTCAAGATCACGCCCGACATGATCGACACGTACTCGCGTTTGACAGGAATCGACTATCCCTGGGCGAAATACGCGCAAACCACCGTCGCCGACTTCTTTGGGGGCATGGAAAACGTCAGCGCGACCACCCTCGTCGATTGGCTACCGGGCCCGCGCAATTACCAGGACCGCCCATGGTATCCGTGGATTCTGATTCCGCACGAGCTCTCGCATCAATGGTTTGGCGACTACGTGACCACAGAGAATTGGGCCAACATGTGGCTCAACGAGGGATTTGCGGAATTCATGCCGGGTCAATACTGGGCGCGGAAATTGGGGGCACGTGCCGAGGAGGACTATTATCAGGACGAGTACGATCAGTTCATGCAGATCGACCAGCAACGGCGCATGCCCCTCGCGGCGCTCGGTTCCAACAATATCTACCCGAAGGGCGCCTTGGTCCTGCAGATGCTCAAGCATTACCTGGGCGACCAGCCATTCTGGGCGGCGGTGCACCGCTACCTGGTCGATCATGCCTTCGACAACGCCACCACCGACGACCTGCGTCAAGCCGTGCTCGATGCCACCGGCGAGAACCTCGATTGGTTCTGGGATCAATGGATCTATCAGGCGGGCTACCCTGAATTCGTAGTCACCGCGAAGTACGATTCGAGCACATCGACCGCCACGCTGGTCGTGCAGCAGGTCCAGAAGGATTCGTCGAAGGCCGACAGCACTGGACTGCGCTACACGACACCCGCGGTGTTTCGCATGCCCGTTACGGTTCGCGTGGGTACCGCGCGGGGTGACATCACCGCCCGGGCACAGCTATCGCAGCGCGAGGACACGATCGTTGTCCGCGGCGTCACGAGTGCCCCGACCATGGTGATTTTCGACGACGGCAATGCGATCCTCAAACGGCTGACCTTCGAGCAGCCCACCGCGTGGCTCGCCGCTCAGCTCCAGCGCGACCCGAACCTGTGGAATCGTCACTGGATCATCGCGCAGTTGGCGCATCGCCCGGCCGACACCGCCGCGGCGGCGGCGGTTGTCAAAGCGGCAACGAACGCCGACTATTTTCTCGTTCGGGTCGCCGCGGTCGGCGCGCTCCCTGCCTTCCCGGCCGCAACAGCGTTCCCCGCACTGCAGACCGCGATGGCCGATACCTCGGCGCAGGTGCGCGCCGCGGCCGTCGAAGCGTTGGGCAATCTGGGCAGCGCACAAGTCACGGCCCTTGCGCGCCAGGTCTGGACCCACGATTCCAGCGACGCGGTGCGTGCTGCCGCGGTGCTGACGATGGCGCTCAGGGACACCGCCGGCCGCCGCGCCACTATTCTCCAGGCGCTGGGGACGCCTTCGTACCGCGACGCCATCCCGAACGCGGCCTACCGGGCCATCGCGCAGACCGGCGATACCACACTGATCGACGCGGTCGAGGCGCACGCCGGTGAGCAGCGGCTGGCGCCGCACGTCCTTGCCGCACTCGCCGGCCGCGGCAGCGCCCGTGCGCTCGATCTGTTGGTGAAGCATCTGGACGACGAACGCCAATATGTGCGGCGGTGGGCGCTGGAAGCGTTCCGATTCTCACTGCCCCGCGCAATCGCGCAGTCGAAACTTCAAGCGATCGGCGGCGGACTGAAATTCCCCGACACGAAGCAGGCGGTTGCGGACCTGCTGGAGCAATGGCAAAAGGGTGGCGGGCGCGAGCAGTAGCCGGCGAGCATAAACTATTGTGACATAGCCACTTAGATCGCCTACTGCTGACTGGCCGTCTTGGTGCTGTCCGGTTTGAGCGCATTGCGGAAAGCGAGCAGGGCGTCGTCGTAGTTCTTCAGACGAGATGTCAGTGTCGTTGCCACCGTTGCAGGGTCGCGTCCCGCCGTCTTCTCGCAGACGGGCAGCGCCGCGTTCAACGAATCCAGCCGTACCGTCAACTGCTTCGCCAGAACGCGCATCGAGTCGGCGTACGCGGTCGCCTGCATCTTCGGCCGGCCGCTGATGATGAATGACCGCGCGGTGCCGCACAGCCCGCCCAGGCGGCGAGCCGCCCGGCGACGGGTGAGTGAATCGGCCTGCTGGGTGCGCGCGACGCGGTTCACCCCGTCGCGGATCTGCGCGATGCCGCGTGTCGCGGTCTTCAGCCCTTCCATGTATCGGATCTGCTCGATCGTCGGCGGAGGCGCCGGGACCGTAGCCTGCGCAGGCACGGGTACCGGCACAAGCGGCGGCACCGAGTCCTTGTGCGTGACCGTATCCTGTTGATACGCCACGAGCGTGACAACCATCACCAATTCCCACAACATCGCTGGTACTCCTCTAACAGTTGAATTCCTGCCCCGTTATTATCCCGGGATGTCCGTTCCCGCAACTACTCGCATCATGCGGACCTTTGAGGACCGCGCTGACGCGCTTGCTCACTTCTTCCAGCGCGCCGGTGAAGCACCGCGTCTCATCGCCTACGACGACGCGGTCGGCTTACCGCTCGATCAAGCTCTCGCGGCGCTCGAGTGGACCGCACAGGTCGGCATTCTCGCCGCCGAGGATCTCGTGCACGCCGCGCGCCTCGGCCCGGATTCGGCTGCCGTCGTCGTAGAACGCCGGGACGGCGAGAACCGTGTCTTCGTGTACTTCGGCCCGCGCATGGACGCGCCGCCCGCGGACCCTTACGAAGGTACCCTGCTCTACGATGAGCCGGGAGTCCGCTCGTACATTTTCGCACAACGCGGCCACGCGATGGCGCATTTTCTCCGTGCCACGCACGGACTGGGCGCGGCGTTGAGTCTGTTATCACGGCGCGCACCCGAGCTGCGTCACATTCGTCGCTGGACGCAGGCGCTCTTCGCCGAACCCGCCGTCGGTCGCTCCACACAACTGCTCGCCGGTTGGTATGCCACGAGTGGGGCCGGCTTTCTATTCATCCCGGCCGACTCAGACCAGCCGTTTGCCTACTGCGAGGTGGCTGTAGAGGGGTAAATACCCCGATGTGGGAACGTGCGTTGCTGTGGATTCACAACTCCACATCATGTGGACGACCCCCGGAACAAGTTGCGGAATCAGTCTTTACTCTCCACATGCCGTGCACATCGAAGTGAGCTAACCCGAAGAAACATCGGCACTTGCGCGGTTTTTGAGCACCCCTATATTGATGTCACGCGAGTTGAAGGGAAGGGTTGGGACCTGGCGTCTCAACAACGCCTTTAACTCGAGTCCGAACGGAAATTCCGGGGAGGGCGCCGATGCAACCAAGGGCTCAGGCGCTCGTTGATCCGGGAGTCAACTCACCGGGTCGGACAGCTGGGGCCAGTCGCGTTGCCCTAGCCACGTCGAAATGGTGCCTCGACGTGCAGTGCGGAAGGTCGGTCCGCGACCCGATCTGACCCGTAGCACCCACATTGGTGAACCGAGCGACCCGACGGGGTTGCTTGGGGATGGAAGCCGGAGCCTCTGTTTGCCCTACCGAGGACGAAACAGTCCATAGGTGGCGGCGGAGAGAAGAACGAAGGGCGCAAGCCCTCGACTCCGGGTAGCCAATGTGTCGGAGCCCCCGGGCGCGCTTATCGAGCCGTCCCGGGGGCTTCGTGTTTTTACGCCGCATGTTGGGGTTAGCGCGGCGGGAGCTGGAGTCTTGGAAGGTTGGTGTCCACTTCGTGAGCCTTGTGGAACGGCGGCCGCGGCCCGCGAATGGGAATGAGATGCGCGATCGAGTTCGCATAAAACTCGAGCAGCGGACGGCCCCGCGGCAATACCACCAGCGTGTCACCGTCGGCGACGACCAGCCGCCGCATCCGCAGCATGCGCCAGGCGCGATCCCAGACCTCGGCGATCCGCGCGCCCCCTCGGACGACTTTGCCGTTCACGTCCTTGAGCCGATCCCGCAGCTGGTCCATGCGCTCGAGCAGCGCGTCCTGCTGGACGACCGTCTGGCCGAAGGAAAGCAGCGCGGCCGCGGCCAGCGGAACGGGCGTGACGGGAATGATCGCCCCGATGCGCATCTGCATCTCGCGGGCGAGCCGTTCGAGCTCCGGCAGGCGCGCTTCCTTGGGAAGCGTCAAGACATCCGGGGGTGCGGTCTTGAGCCAGGCGCGCAGTGACAGCGGCGTCCCGAAGTTCACCGCGACGCGCCCGTAGCGCTTCAGGCGGCCGGTGAACAGCCTGACCGTATTGCTGACGAGGTAGGACACCACCGTGCCGAGCTGGGCGAGCCGGCCGGGGCGGTCACCCTCGTGGATGAGCTCGCGAATCAGCGAACGGTCCTCCAGCACACGGTCGTAGTTCAGTGCGACTGGTACAAACCAGATATCCCGGTCGAACGCCGGGTCCGTCAGCGTGCGGCAGATGTAATCGAGCAGCCCCAGTTTCGGGGGCCGCAACTTGCCGTCGCGTGACAGGCCGCCCTCCGGGAAGATCCCTTGGGTGACGCCGTTGCGGGTGATGAGCTGGACGTACCGCTCGAGCACCGTGTGATACAACGGCTCGCGGAAACGCCGCCGAATGAAGTACGCGCCGAACGACTTGAAGACATACTCGAGGGGCCAGGCACGCGCCCATTCGCCCACCGCATAGCTCACGTGCACGCCGCGGGCGAGTACGTACGCCACGACGACGTAGTCTGCGTTGGACCGGTGATTCATCAGGTAGACGACGACGTCGCGCTTGGGGATCTGCTCCAGCGCGCGCTCATCTTGGTAATCGACGCTGGTCTTGTAGAGGAGATTGACGATGATCTTCGCGAGGTTGTAGCCGACTTTGTAGTACGACAACACGTTGAAATGCGGAATGATTTCGTCCAGGTATTTCCGCACCTGCCGCCGCACCGCCGGCTCCGGGAGTCCATGCTCGGCCATGTGCGCCTGGACAGCGGCGGTGATCGCGGCATCGTCCGCAAGCGCCCGTCTGGCTAACCGTCGCTCCTGCAGCTTGTAGCGGTTTAGCCGGACACGGAACTCGTGAATGAGCCTCCCTCCTTCTTGAGCTGCGCGTATCCCATTCCCTTGAGTCGCGAGATCCGCATGCTCATCGGCGGATGGGTGGCGAATCGGTCGGCGAGCCAGCCCTCGCTGTTCGTGAGCCGCCGCCCCAGCGGGTCGCAGATGCACAGATGTGCGGCGCCGCTCTTGATCGCCCGCGTCGGCGCGTCGGCGGCCTCGATCTTGGCCAGGGCGCTGGCGAGCGCCAGGGGATTGCGCGTGAACTGCGCACTCATGGCGTCCGCCAGGTACTCCCGCCCGCGTTGGACCGCCAGGGCGAGGAGTTGGATGATCAGGGGCGCGAGGATCCACGAGATCACCCACAGCGCCAGCAGGACTGCCAGCAGCGGCCCTGCATTCTTGGACTTGCGACCGCCCCGGATCGGGATGCCGCCGCCGCGCATCATCCGCCCCATGCCGTCGCGCATCAGCAGCACCGCGCCCACCAGCGCCGCCAGCGTCGTCATCAGCCGGATGTCGAGGTTCTTCACGTGGCCGAGCTCGTGGCCGATCACGGCCTGGAGCTCGTCGCGGTTGCAGACGGTCAACAGCCCGCGCGTCACGGCGATGTGCGCATCGCGCATGTCGTGGCCGGTGGCGAAGGCGTTGGGATCGTCGTCGGGAATGATCCAGATGCGCGGGCGCGGCACGCCGGCGGCAATGGCCATTTCATCGACCACGTTGGCGACCTGCCGTTCGGCGTCGGTCTTGGGGTCGGTCAGCTCTGCGGCGCCGGTGGACCAGAGCACTTTCTCCGGGCCGGTCTTGTACGCGTACCAGACTCCGATAATCGCCGCGGTCGTCAGGAACAAACCGAGCCACGGGAAGGGGTGAGACCCCTCGAGCGCCCAGATGTAGTCGCCGCCGAATCCCAACCACGCGAAGAACAGCACGAAGCCAATCACCAGCCAGGTCGTGCGCCGGCGATTGGCTTCCTGTTGTTGAAAAAGATTAGCGTCGGGAGAGGTCAACCTGCGGTACCGCGCGCTCAGCTTGATCTTCGATCTCCCACAGATCCGTCCGCTCGGCGTGGGCCACGCCCGCCACGAGCGTCGTGGGAAACTGCTGCTGCTTGGTGTTGTACTGCGTTGCGGTGTCGTTATAGAGCTGCCGGGCAAACGCGATCCGGTTCTCGGTGGACGTCAGCTCCTCCTGCAGCTGGCCGATGTTACCGGTCGCCTTGAGGTCGGGATAGCGTTCCACCGTGACCAGCAGCCGCGACAACGCGCCCGAGAGCGCGTTCTCCGCCTGGCTGACCTGCTTCATCGCTTCCGGTCCCGACGCATTCACCTTCACCGCTTGATTGCGCGCCTGAATCACCGCTTCGAGCGTCGAGCGCTCGAAATCCATGGCGCCTTTGACGGCGTTGACGAGATTCGGGATCAGATCGTGGCGGCGCTTGAGCTGTACGTCGATCTGCTTGAAGGCATTGACGGTCTGGTTCTTGAGCGAGATGAGCCCGTTATAGGCGCTCACCATCCACAGACCAACGATTACTACGAGTACCAGCAGCACCCACATGATTATCGTCTCCTGTAATGGTAGGGGCGCAGCATGCTGCGCCCGTACAGATGTATTACGTGCTGTGGGGCAGGAGTTTCGCGATCGCCTGGCGGACGGTCTCCGCCAACCCGTGGTCGTCGGCGCCCAGCCGGGCGAGGGGGTGGTCGGCGTCGACGTGGAGCTCGACCCCGCGCGTCACCGGAATGCGGCGCCAGACAGTGGGCCCACTGGTCTCCTTGTCGGCATCGCGTGTCAGCCAGGCGGTGAGCGCGCGGCCGGAGCGCCCGCGCGGCATCCCCTCGGCGCCTTTCAGCGGCAGGCGGTCCGGCGTCGGCAGCGAGGTGCCCAGCACCTGGGCGCAGCGCCGCTCCAGGACGTCGCCCGTCTGGTCATGCATGTCCTTGGTGATCGCCGCCAGCGTCGCGCCTTCCATCTGCCGCAGCTTGATCGCGAGCAGCTGGAGGAAGTGGCGGTACGAATAGGTCGCGGCCGTCCCCCGGCCTTCCGGCGGACTCACCAGACCGCGCGTCACGTAAAACCGGATGGTGCGCTCGCTGGGCGCCGCGCGTGCAGCGGCGTTGATCGGCGTTACCGCCGACGCGTCGAGGACGGCTCCGACCACGACGGAAAGATCCCGCAGGTTCCAGGGCGCAAGGTTTCGGTATTCTCGCAAGACGTGCAGCGGATCGGCGTGAGCGACAGTCGTCATGCATCCATCGCGCCCGACGAGCGGTCGCGTTGCAGCGCGGACGAGACCCAGTCCGCGACCTGCTGGAGGTTGAACGGCTTCCGAATCACGGTGCACCGGTGGTGGTTCAGCCAGGTGCGCACTTCTTCCGCTTCGGCGTCACCCGTCATGATGGCGATATGCCCCTCGAGGGCCGGCCAGCGATGAATGATCGCCAGGTAGAGCGCGAGCCCCGACATCGTGGGCAAATGGATGTCGAGCAGCAGCGCGTCCGCCGTTTCGGCCGCGAGCATCTCGTAGGCCGATTCCGCAGTGCCGGCGCTCAGCACGCGATAGCCGTGGCGCTCGAGGAACCGCTCGAGCACGCGGCGCAGCCCTGCCTCGTCGTCGACGATCAGGACGGTGGCAGGTTTCCGCGGGGGCGCGGTCATCATGAGACGCTCGCCGCGTTACGGTGCGCGGGCGTGAGCGTGAGCGTGAGCACCTTGCGCCGCGCGGGCGTCAGGAACTCCTGGACGATGCGCGCGGTGGCCTCCTCGGCGGTCAGCGACAGACGCATTTCGCCCGCGGTGAGGCCGAGGTATTTGCGCGCGTGCTGTTGCAGCGTCTTCGCCTGGGCGTATCCGAGCCGTTTCGCGACGTCCTCGATCGTGAAGCCCGGGTCTTTGAGCAGGCGGTGCGCGTACAGCACTCGTGCGGCGGCGAGGATTTCCTTCGGGCTGGGCAGGCCGGCGCGCGCGAACCAGCGCGCGCAGGTTCCCCGGTCCACATGCGCCCGCGCGGCCACCTGCTGAATCGTCTGGACGGCGGCGGGGCTGCGCATGGACTCCTGCAGCACCCACCGCAGCTCGGTCGGCAACGGCGCGAGCGCCGGCGTCAGCTGATCGAGTAACCGATACGACGCCGACTGCATCGCTTCTTCGGACAGCAGGTCGCGTAAGCGCTTCGGATGGTCTTCGGTGGGGCTCAACACGACCTGCGTGATGCCGCATTTCCCCATGGCGAGGAGCACCGGCGCGAGCTCGGGTGTCATCACCGGCGTGTAGAGAATCAGCGGAAGCGACGGGAACAGCACGCGCAGCCGCTCGACTTCCTGCCCCCGGGCCCCGCCGAGCATCGGGTCGACGACCGCGATTTCGACCGGCCGACCGCGAATCGTCTCGAGGGCGTCATCCCAGGTCGGCGCACGCGCCAACGCGAAGTCCGCCGAGACTGCACCACGCAGTCTCTGGTATTGGAGATCGGAAACTGCTGCGAGTACCAGCATTCCCCTACACGTCCTCCGAAGAAATCCCTAATTGCCGCAAAATCGCCCTACAGTGCCGCAAAAATGCCCTAAACGAAACGTTCCGCGTGCCCCAAGTTGGCTGGTGCTTGCGACCCCCCCATTCAACCAGACCACGGAGGCTTCATGTCCCGCCGCATCCGCTTCGCCCTAGCGTTGGTCCTCGTGTCGTTCGCGCTCACCGCTTCGGCTTGTGCCGATGCATCGGGTCCGAGCGGCGTGTGCGACAACAACAACCCGGTGACCTGCCGCTAACTTTCCGCGCCGAGCATCGCGAGGGAGGCTGAGACCTCCTTCAGCGATTCGGCGTTGTACGAGTGCTCAGGGGCGGCGCTTTCGACGTGTTCGAGAGCGCCGCAATCCTTCGCACGAGCCAGTATCGGCTCGATGCGGAAGACCAACTCGTTCAAGTCATGTGCTGTAGCGATCTCAAGCGCCTGGCGCAGGTGGCCTTCCGACTTCTTACCGTTTCCGAAGCGCGCGTAACCGATTCCAGCTTTCATGCTGAAATCGGCGCGGACGTTCGGAGGTTCCTGTGGAACACGTTCGAGGCAGCGTTCCCGCCACCGTTCGAATCCCACCCGGTCACCACGATACGACGCGCAGTGCATCAGTTCGATCAAAGCGTTCGTGAGGCTCTCGGCACCAACTCGCTCACGTCGCACAACTTCCCCGAGTGCCCGCTCGGCATCCTCGACGTGCCCGAGGCGAAGCATCACGATTCCGAGGTCGGTCAGCACGCGGAGTTGTGCCGACTCTTCCTCGTATAGCTCGTACGCTCTCCATAGGTGGGGAGCGCCTTCCTGCGGTTGACCACGAAGATTCAACAGGTTACCAAGGCCGTGCTCGGCCTGGGCTGTGACAACGCGGTACGGTGTCCCGATGGTCGCGTCGGACGGGGATAGACGACCGCTGCCGACGCTCATCATCGTGAGTAGCGCGTCTTCTGCTTCCTCGAAGTGGGATTCCTGCTCGAGGTAGAGCGCGTACGCGAACAATGCGGGAGCGAGTAGCCGGATGTCGCCGTCCCGATGCGCCTCACCGGCCGCGCGCACGATGCAGCTGAGATGCGACGCCTCGGTCCCCTCGCCGGAGAGCTCGACGCAATAGCGCTCGGTAGCTGCCCACTGATAGCGGAACACATCGGGAGTGGGTGGTTCGCGATCGGGAGCGAGCAGATCGACAAACCGCAATGTCAGAAACGCTCCCTGACCCAGACGGACGTCTGGAGAGGTAGCTGGTTCATCAGCCACCCGTTGCAGGAAGACGGCGTGCGGCAAGCCCGCGCGGCGAGACTGTAGTTCAGTGCTCACGCGCGGACCTATTTGCACCTGACATGCCGGACGGCAAGACCATCACGCACACCAACATAGCGCGCGCCGTCCCGCTCCGTTAGCCCGCAAATGGCGCGTTTTCTGGCTTTTCGCCGGATTTTTCGGGTGTGGCAGGGCTTCGCTGACACGCTATAAACAGCGGATGTCCAAGGGGTTTACTCTGCTCGAGCTGATGGTCGTCATAATGATCGCCGCCGTCCTGGTTGCCTTCTGGGTGCCCCGGGCCGCCAACCTGATGGACTGGATCGAGACCGAGCGCGCCGCCCGTGACGTAACGACCGCGCTCGCCGTCGGACGGAATGGCGCCGTCCTGCGATCCACGCGCGCCCGTATCACCCTCGATCCCGATACGTTGCGAATCGATCGTTTCGGCGCGCGGGGATGGGAACCGTGGTGGCGCGCTCCGGGACCGTCCAGTCATGGCGTCTCGCTCGTGACGTCAAATCCGATCGTGATCTTCGGGCCCACGGGAATGGGTTGGGGTGCGTCGAACACGACGGTCATTCTGCGCCGAGGGTCTCAAGCCGAAACGATCACGCTGTCGCGCGTGGGCCGGGTGAAGCGCTGGTAGATGCAACCGTTCTTCGAGTCGGTGCATCTAATCCTGTGAAACCTGATTGCAGTGCAGGACGTAAAATCGAAGGGTCGCGGCCGAAGTGTGACGGCCACTTCGCCCGACCGCCAACCCCGGGGAGATTCTCGCCCCGGGGTTTGGTCTCTTACAGAGCAGGCTTTCTTACAGCGCCGGTCCGACGTCCTCGTCGAGGAAGACCAGCGTCTGTCTTCGGCTGACGATCCTGACCAACCCGTCGTAAACCTTGGGGTCGAGCACGGTGCCGGAGAGATCTGCCATCCGCTCCACCGCCTGCTCGGGCGTCATCTTTTCCTGATACGGCCGCGCGGTGGTGAGCGCATCGTAAACCTCCGCTGCGGCGATGATTCTTCCACCTAACGGGATCTCCTCACCTCGTAAGCCATCGGGGTAACCACTGCCATCCCAGCGCTCATGATGGCTCTTCACCATCGCCACGATGTGCCCCAGGTGAACGAGCGGCGCGAGAATCTGGGCGCCGATGATGACGTGCTGCTTTACATGCTCGAACTCGTCCGGCGTGAGCGGCCCTTCCTTATTAACCACTGCGTCGCGTGTCCCGATTTTCCCGAGATCGTGTAGCCGGCCGGCCATCCGAACGTGATCGACCTCTTCCTCAGGCAGCCCTATCTCGGTCGCGATGTTCGCCGAGAGGTCAGCGACCCGCGCCGAATGACCGCGCAGGTAGGGATCCTTTGCCTCGAGGGCGTTGACGAGTGCCTCGAGGGTCGCCGTCGAGATCCGCTCCAGGCGGTGGCGCTCGCGGTGCAGCTCAGCCGTGCGTGTCGTGACTTCTTCTTTGAGCCACTGGTTCAGGTGGCGATTCTCGAGATGCATTTCCCTGCGTTTGAGCGCCCGCTGGACCGCGCGGCCCAGATCGGCGAGCTCGATCGGCTTGGTGAGATAGTCCATCGCGCCGCGCTGCATGCACAGCGCGGCGCTGGTGGCGTCGTTGACGGCGGTGAGCATCAGGATGGCGAGATCGGGCTCGATCTCGATCGCCTGTGGCACGAGGTCCACGCCGCTGGTGCCGGGCATGCGGATATCGGACAGCATCAGGGCGACCTTATGTAGGCGCAGCTGCTGCAGCGCCTCATCGGCCGAGCTTGCCGCGTACACCTCGAACTGCTGCTGCTTCAAGTATTTCCGCAGCGCGTTCCGGATCGGCTCCTCGTCATCGACCACGAGGACGGTGACGATTCCCGGGGGGGGGGGAGCGGTCAACCCGTTTCTCCTTGAGAAACCAAGGCCAAACTAGGAATCGGCTGCGACGAACGCCAGGTCCACGGGGGCCGGGATGAGGTGGGCCGCATGGGCACGCGTCAACAACTCAGCGACTGCGCGGCGCCCAACCTCGCCGTAATCCACCGTGTAGGCGTTCACGTACATGCCGACAAAGCGGTCGGTGCGGTCTGCATCGAGCCCGCGGCTGAAGCCCTGCGCATGCCGCAGCGCCTCGGCGCGGTGGGCCAGGCCGTATTCGATACTGGCCTTCAAATCGCGGGCAATCGCGGGCATCAGCTCCGCGCCGAGGTCGCGCCGAACAACATTGCCGCCGAGCGGCAACGGCAGCTGGGTCTGTCGGTACCACCACTCACCCATGTCGGCCCAGAGATGCAAACCGCGGTCGCCGAAGGTCAGTTGGCCCTCGTGGATCAGGAGCCCGGCATCGGCTTTTCCCGCGGCGACGTAGTCTTCGATTTGATCGAACGGCACCACGACGTAGCGCGCCGCGGGTTGATAGAGTCGGAGGGTGAGAAACGCCGTAGTCAGCTCACCGGGGACGGCCACCAGCCGTCCGGCGAGCGCCTTCCGTGGATCCGCCGGTGGAGTCTCTCGAGCCACAATCCGCGGCCCATAGCGATCGCCGATGCTGGCGCCGTGCGCGAGCAACGCGTAGCGATCGGCGAGGTACGCGTAGGCGTGGAGCGAGACGGCGGTGACTTCCAGCTCACCGGTGAGCGCGCGGCGGTTCAAACTCTCGATGTCGCCGAGCTCGTGCACATAGCGCCGGCCGTCCGTATCGATCTTCCCGGCGGCCATCGCCCAGAACATGAAGGCGTCGTCGGCGTCGGGGCTGTGGGCGACGTGGATGGTGCGAGAAACCGTTGCCGTCACGACGTCCGCCCGCTTCCTGTCTGCCGCTCCGCCGCAGCGTGGAAAGCCTTGAGTTCAGACCCGTGTGCATCCGCGGCGTATTCAGGGCGATTTCGCGCTAGCTCGGCTGCTTCGTTGCGGAGGTAGTCCGCATACGCGCGCCGTGCCTGCGCCGCGTTCCGCTGCTGCTCATACGCGCGAGCACGCAATACGTAAATGAAGAGGTGGGTGGGCTCCGCACGCTGGATCGTGTCCGCTTGCGCCAACGCTCCCTGCACGTCGCCTCCAAGGAGCTGCAGGTGGCCGAGGTGATAGCGCGCATCGGCGTCCAGGCTGGGCAGCTGGGCGTACGCGCCCAGCGCCATCGGGAGAAAGAATTGGACGCTGTCCTGCTTGCCCGCTTCCGCCAGGATCATCACACGATTGAACAGGCGAGTCGCTCGTTCCTCCGGTGATAGCTGGGAGATATCAGGGGCGCGGATGCCGATGGGCCCTGCTATCGCGTCCGACTCCTTCCGGCCGGTCCCGCGCATCAGCACCACCGCGACTAGAGCGCCAAGCGCGGCGCCGGCCAACCCCCACGGCAAGCCGACCCGCCAGCCGGTCGCGCCAACGGTGGCGACCGTCGCGCCGCATTTGTGACAGAACCGCGCGGTCGACGAAAGTTGTGCGCCACATGCATGACAGGTCATTGCGTGGGGAATGTAACCCGGGCTGGCGGGTCGCACGAAAGCCGGTAGTGTAGTGGCCCATGGCAAGCACCGAGTACGGCAAGCACATGGGAGAGTTGAAACGCGGCGAGCAACGGTGGGACGTCTACCTCGAGGGCCAGTCCGACACGGCGCTGGGGGCGGTGCGCGGCCGAATTCACTTTGTGAGCGGACAGCTGCACAAGACGACCGGATGGATCTTCCTCGAATGGCAGGAGAAGGATATACACGAGCGGTTTGCGGAGTTTTCTGCGGTCGAGCTGTTGCATTTCGTGGAGGCGTTGTAGCACATATGCTGCACTTTGGGAGATCATTTTGCACATTTCCACACCGTAACAAGCCATTCAGCTGGTTTTTTGTGCAGTTTGTGCACGGATTTCTTGACACCCCCGCATAGGGCCTCTAGCTTTCCGTATGGCCCGCCGCTTGCAAAGCGTTTCACCGACTCGGGAAGGAGACCCCGCGCAATGACAGCAACGCTGGAACCCACCGTCACCGGTGGGAAGGCCGCTACCGGCACATCGCCGGCGGATGTGATCCGCCGTGCGAAAGAAGCAGGCGTGCAGATCGTGGACGTGCGTTTCACGGATCTGCCCGGCACCTGGCAGCATTTCTCGATTCCCTTGAAGGAGCTCGAGGAAGACACGTTCACGGACGGTTTGGGATTCGACGGCTCGTCGATCCGCGGTTTCCAGGCCATCAACGAGAGCGACATGCTGCTGATGCCCGATCCGGCGAGCGCCTTCGTTGACCCCTGTTTGGAAGTGCCGACGCTTTCCCTGACGTGCGACATCGTGGATCCGATCACGCGTGAGCCCTACTCGCGCGATCCCCGCTACGTCGCGCGCAAGGCCGAAGCATTTCTGAAAAAGAGCGGCGTCGCCACGACTGCGTTCTTCGGGCCCGAGGCGGAGTTCTACATCTTCAATTCCGTGCGCTTCGATCAGAACGCGCATGAAGGCTACTATCACATCGATTCCGAAGAGGGGATCTGGAACAGCGGCGCGAACGGGACGGCCAACCTCGGCCACCGTCCGCGGCACAAGGAAGGCTATTTCCCCGTTCCGCCGACGGACCGGCTGCAGGACCTGCGCTCCAAGATCATGCTGGCGATGATCGCGGCAGGCATCGAGGTGGAAGTGCACCACCACGAGGTGGGCACCGCGGGCCAGACCGAGATCGACATGCGCTACAACACGCTGACGCGCATGGGCGACCAGGTCATGATGTACAAGTACATCGTCAAGAACGTGTGCGCCAAGAACGGCTACACAGCGACGTTCATGCCCAAACCGATGTTTGGCGACAACGGCTCCGGGATGCACGTCCACATGAGCCTGTGGAACGGGACGAACAACCTGTTCTTCGACAAGAACGGCTACGCGTTGATTTCCGATTCGGCGCGCTGGTACATCGGCGGGCTGATCAAGCACGCGGCGGCGCTGCTCGCCTTCGCGGCACCCACGACGAACAGCTACCGGCGTCTGGTGCCGGGCTATGAAGCGCCGATCAACCTGATCTACTCGCAGCGCAACCGCTCGGCGATCTGCCGCATCCCGATGTATTCGACGTCGCCGAAAGCCAAGCGGCTCGAGTTCCGGGCGCCGGATCCGTCGGCGAATCCGTACCTCACGTTCGCCGCGCTGCTGATGGCCGGCCTCGACGGCATCAAGAACAAGATCGAGCCGCCGAAGCCGATGGACGTAGACCTGTACGACCTGGAGCCGGAAGAGCGGAAGCACGTCAAGAACACACCGGGAAGTCTCCTCGAGTCGCTGCAGGCCCTGGAGGCCGACCACGCCTTCCTGCTCGAAGGCGGAGTGTTCACGCAAGACCTCATCGACACCTGGCTCAAAATGAAGCGAGTCAAGGATGTGGACGCCGTTGCGTTGCGCCCGCATCCCTATGAGTTCTTCCTGTATTACGACGCCTGACAACTGGCGGTAGGGGGTATAGGGGGCGGTAGGAGGCGGTGCACCTACCGCCCCTTTACCGCCCCTAATCTCAATGACAACCAAACGCGAGATCTTAGACGCCGCCAAGAAGCAAGACGTGAGCTCGCTCCGTCTCCAATTCACCGACATTCTCGGCATCAACAAGAATGTCGAGGTACCCCAGAGCCAGTTCGAGAAGGCGCTCGAGGGTGACATCATGTTCGACGGTTCTTCGATCGAAGGGTTCGTACGGATCGAGGAATCGGACATGGTGCTGCGGCCCGATCTGGAGACGTTCCGCGTGCTGCCCAACGGTGATGCCGCCGGCAAGGTCGCCCGCGTGATCTGCGACATCTACAATCCCGACGGGTCGTCGTTCGCCGGCTGCACCCGCCAGGCGCTGCAGCGCCAGATCGCCAAAGCGACGGCGCTCGGCTTCGAAATGATGGCCGGTGTCGAGGCCGAGTTCTTCATTTTCCAGCTGGATGCCGATGGTGAGCCGACCACGATCACCCACGATCACGGCGGCTACTTCGACCAGACACCGGTCGACCGCGCCGAGGAGATTCGCCGCCTGATCGTGAGGGATCTCGTCGCCATGGGATTTGAAGTCGAAGCGGGGCACCACGAGGTGGCGCCCGGGCAGCACGAGATCGACTTCCGCTACGCCGAGGCCCTCGAGACGGCCGACAACCTCGCCACGTTTCGATTCGTGGTGCGGAACGTCGCGTACCGGCACGGCTTTCTCGCGACGTTCATGCCCAAGCCGATCTTCGGCCAGAACGGTTCCGGGATGCACACCCACCAGTCGCTGTTCCGGAAAGGCGCGAACGCGTTCCACGATCCCAAGGGGAAATGGGAGTTATCCCCTGTGGCGCTGCAGTACATCGCGGGGCTGCTGAAGCATGCCCGTGGTTTCTGCGCGGTGACCAATCCGCTGGTAAACAGCTACAAGCGACTGGTCCCGGGTTACGAAGCCCCGACCAACGTGGCGTGGTCGATGCGCAACCGGTCCCCGCTGGTCCGCATCCCCGACCGTCGCGGCATCGGCACCCGCTGCGAGCTGCGAATGCCCGATCCATCGGCGAACCCGTACCTGGCCCTCGCGGTACAGCTCGCGGCCGGGCTGGACGGCGTCGCCCGCAAGCTCACTCCGCCCGATCCGGTGAACAAGAACATCTTCGCGATGAGCTTCCGCGAGCGGCGCAAGTACCGGATCGACGAGCTGCCGCGCGACCTCCACGAGGCGTTGGACATGCTCGACAAGGACGACGTGGTCCGTGACGCCCTGGGGTCACATATCTACGAGCGGTTCGTGGAGGCCAAGCGGGAGGAATGGCAGGAGTACATCGGCCGCGTGAGCGAGTGGGAGGTCGAGCGCTACCTGGCCCAGTATTGAACGTCGTCCCCCCCCTCAGCTCCCCCCTCTTCCCCCAATGGCACAGTGTCTGCATATTCGTGCAAGTAGTGCAGGATTCGTCGTACGTATGTGCTGTTGGCCGTGATTGAGTGATGCAGAGTGTACCAAGAATCGTGCATATCATGCACAAATCTACTGACACCAAGAACGCCCGAGGGGGAC
The DNA here is from genome assembly GCA_003223395.1 of Gemmatimonadota bacterium. Taxonomy (GTDB): domain Bacteria; phylum Gemmatimonadota; class Gemmatimonadetes; order Gemmatimonadales; family GWC2-71-9; genus 20CM-2-65-7. Next base: position 35,330 of record QHUZ01000005.1, read on the forward strand.
ATGGACGCCAACACCGTTGCCATCAACTTCGTCTGGACGCTGGTCGCCGGTTTTCTCGTGATGTTCATGCAGGCCGGCTTCGCGCTCGTCGAGACCGGCTTCACGCGCGCGAAGAATGCCGCGCACACCATGACGATGAACTTCATGGTGTACGGCATCGCGATGCTGGCCTACTGGGCCGTGGGCTTCGCCCTGCAGGCCGGGGGCGTCGGGCCGCTCGGCACGCTGGGCGGCTACGATCGGCTGTCGCACGAAGTCTCGGTGACGATCGGCGGGAAGACGTGGGGCCTGTTCGGAGGAACCGGGTTCTTCCTCACTGGCGTCGCCTACACCGCGCCGGTCTTCGCCTACTTCCTGTTCCAGATGGTCTTCATGGACACCGCGGCCACGATCCCGACGGGGGCGCTGGCCGAGCGGTGGAGGTTCGTCGCGTTCGCCGTGTTCAGCGTGTTCGTCGGCGCCTTCATTTATCCGATCTACGCCAACTGGACTTGGGGCGGCGGCTGGCTCGCCATGCTCGGGAAGAACCTCGGGCTGGGCCACGGCCACGTCGACTTCGCCGGCTCGTCCGTGGTGCACATGACGGGCGGTGTCATGGCGTTCATCACCGCGATACTCCTGGGCCCGCGGCGCGGGAAGTACAACGCCAACGGGACCGCGAACGCCATCCCCGGCCACAACATCCCCATGGCGCTGGTGGGCACGTTCATCCTTGCGTTCGGGTGGTTCGGGTTCAACGCCGGATCGACGCTGGCGGGCTCTGACCTGCGCATCGGGGTCATCGCGACGAACACGATGCTGGCTGGGGCGGCTGGAGGAATCACGGCAATGATCTACGTGTGGCGCAGGTACGGCAAGCCCGACCCGTCGATGCTCGCGAACGGGACGCTCGCCGGACTCGTCGCCATCACCGCACCGTGCGCGTTCGTGACGGCGCCCGCCGCGGTCCTGATCGGCGGCGTGGCGGGAGTGCTGGTCTGCGCAGCAGTGCTCTTCATCGAGCGGTCGCTCAAGATCGACGATCCCGTTGGCGCCATCTCGGTGCACGGCGTGTGCGGCCTGTGGGGAATTCTGTCAGTCGGCTTGCTCGCGGACGGGACGTATGGGGCCGGATGGAACGGCGTAGACGGGGCGGTGCGCGGGTTGTTCTACGGCGACGCCTCGCAGCTGCTGGCCCAGCTCGTGGGTGGCGTGACCAATTTCGTTGTCGTCGGCACGATGGCGTACGTCGCGTACAAGGTCACCGGCTTGGTGGTGGGCGGTCATCGCGTCTCGGCTCAAGTCGAGGAGCTCGGGCTCGACGTGCCGGAGATGGGTTTGGAGGGTTATACGACCACGCCCGAAGCCGCGACGGTCGTGGTCATCGACGAGCCCGTGACCGCGACTGCCGAACCGGCTTTCGAACCCCAGCCGGAGCCGATCTGATGCGCGCCGTCGCACTCGCCGGCCTGCTGCTCGTGACGGCATCGCTGGCGGCGCAAACGCCGCCGCCACTCAAGCTCAGCGGCTGGGCCGAGGCGTCCTACGTCTACTCCCGACACAGCGCTGGGGATACGATCATCGTCGGGCGGTTATACGATCGCCTGCAGAACCGGTTCACCCTGAACGCGTTCGGCGTCGTGCTGGACAAGCCGTACGACCCTGCGAAGCGCAGCGCGGGATTCCACACCGAGGCCCTGTTCGGCCAGAACGCCACCGTGATCAAGTCCGGGGGAGGGGCGCTCGACCTCGGCACCCAGGCCGATATCCCGCACCTCTACGTCACCCTGAACCTCCCAACCGCGAATGGGAGCGGCGTGCAGTTCAAGGCGGGGCGCATGCCCACGCTGCTCGGTCTGGAGGTGATCGAGACCGCCGGCAACACGAACTGGTCGGAGGGGAACCAGTTCATCTACGTTGAGAACTTCACCGCGGTGGGCGTGAGCGTCGAAACGAAGCTCAACAAGCACGTCGACGTGCAGCTCCGGGTGATCAACGGATGGGACCAGGTTTCAGACAACAACAAACGCAAGTCGCTGATGGGACGGGTCGGGATCTCACCCGATACGCTCACCTCGGTAGGGATCGTTGGGTTCTGGGGCCCGGAGGAGGCCGGCAACGACCACGCGAATCGCTACGGCGTCGACGCACTGATTTGGCGGAAGCTGGGCACGACGCAATTCTGGCTGCAGGGTGACTACGGCCGCGAGCAGGCGAACGCTGCCCTGCCGACCCCAACCCAGGATGCCCAATGGTGGGCAATCGGCGGCTGGGTGACGTACGACGTCAGCACGGAGGTCGGGCTGGCGTTGCGGGGCGACTACGTGAACGACGTGAACGGCGCGCGCACCAGCGGGTCGATGGGCTTTCCTGCGAACACCGGGCAGAAGTTCGGCAGCGCGACGGCCACGTTGAACATCCGGGCGTGGCCGAGTGCTATCGTCCGGCCCGAGGTGAGGTACGATCGATCCACGTTGGCCGCTTTCAACGCCAAGAAGGATCAAGTCAGCGTCGCGCTCGGCGTGGCGTACTTGTACTGACGCCGGGCTGTAGTGTCACCGCCGCACGGCCGCTCTGGCCGTGCGGTGTATATCTTCTGACGTTACCCGATGACACTGTTTCGCGTGTTAGCCCTGATCGCCGGGGTGACCTCGGCGTGCGACGTCCTGCCGCGGCCGGGCGACACGCAAGGAGTGCAGCACGCAGGACGCTGGGAGCAGCACGGCCGCATCATCGTTGAACCAGACCCGCGCTTTACCGTGGTGTACCTGCGCGTCGATACCACCCTCACCGAACGCCACGACGTCGTGCTCGCACGGTTCGATTTCGATCCGAGCGACGCGCTCGGTGATGAGTACTCGCTGGACGTCGGGCTCGATCTCGGTGACGCGCGGCGGCTCTCGGCCGGCCACGCCTATTCGCTCGGGCGCTCCATTCCCGCCTGGGGAACGGTGACCTGTCTGTGCCGCCCGCTGCGACCCGATTCGGTGCGGGGGACGTATGTGATGCAGACGCGGGGCATGCGGCAGATCGCGGGACGGATCGACGCGACGCTGTATTTCACGGCCTGGAACGATTCGACCAAACACGCGACGTACCAACTGCGGCAGCGGATTCATGGGGTGCGTCCCTGATGGTCGGACGGCCCGACGGCCTGACGGCCGGTGCTGTGGTCGCGATCGCGGTGTCGCTGGCCGTCGCGCCGTCCGGCCGACTGGCCGCCCAGACCGACCGTCCGGCCGACCGGCCGTCCGACCGTCAGATCATCGACACAATCATCATCGAGAACGGCAACATTTTCGACCGGGACGACGCGACGCCCGATTGGGTTGCGCACCTGGCGAACAAGCTGCACATGCGGACCCGCCAGTGGGTGGTCCGCCGCCGGTTGCTGCTGCAGCGGGGGGCTCCGTTCGATTCGGCGCGAATGGCGGAAAGCGAGCGGGCCCTGCGCTCCCTCGGCGTGTTTCGGTCGGTGCGCGTCGATACCGTTCGCTCTCAACCCGACGGGAAGCTGGCGCTGCGCGCGGTGACGTCGGACGGCTGGAGCACCCAGCCGCAGGCCAGCTTCACGAGCGCGGGGGGCGACAACACCTGGGACGTCGGCTTCATCGAGCGCAATTTTCTTGGCACGGCCACGGAAGTGGTGCTGCGATACGGCCGCAACCCGGATCGCAGCCACCTCGATTTTGACTTCATCAATCCGCTGTTCTTCGGCCGCCGCACGCTGCTCACGCTGCGCTACCGGAATCTTTCCGACGGCCGTCGCGGCGAATGGCATTTCGGCCTGCCGTTTCACGAGACCTCCGCGCCCTACTCGCTCGAGACATACGGCGAAGCCGCGCAGGAGCGCGTGCTGCGATTTCGCGACGACGCGCTCCTGGACAGCACGCGCCATCACCTACTGCGGGCGGGAATCATCGGCGGGATCGCGGCTACCGCGACGACACACAGCTTCACGCGCCTGTGGGCCGGGTGGGAATGGCGCCGGGAAGACTTTGGCGCCACCGATACCTCGCGGGTTCCGTATTCGGTGTTCTCGACCGTGCGGGCGGGGATCGAAATCGGGTCGGTGCGGTTCCGCGTGCTGGAGCACTTCAACTCCTACGCCCGGCGCGAGGACGTGGACGTCTCGCCCACCCTGCGGTTGGGCGTCGTGTTGCAGTCGGGGGTCGGCTACGAGCTGAGCGGGCAAACCTCCGCCGTCTGGAAGCGCGGATTCGCCGTGCTGCGTCTGGCGGCGAATGGGTTGGACTCGACGCGGACGCAGGCGGAATTGACGGTCGTGAGCCAGAATATTCCGCGCCACACCCTGATCGCACACGCTGAGGGCGGGATCGTGACGCATCCAAAGCCGGGGGGGGAGTTCGATCCCTGGACGGTGCAGCGCGGGCCCAGATTGTTCGGCGCGCACGACTTCACGGGGACGCGCACGACGTGGCTCGTGTTCGAAGACCGGATCCTGGTTGCCGACCAGATTCTAGGACTGATGGCGGTCGGTCTCGCCCCGTTTCTCGATTATGGCGGCGCGTGGTATGGTGACGAGCCCGCGCGCCAGGGCGTCAAAAGTCACCAAAACACCCGGGTTTCTCAACCCCGCAAGCTCTCCATGAGTTCTGCCGCCCGCGCGAGTACGCGCTGATCCTCACCATCGAGCTGCACGATCCCGCCCATTAGTCGCTCGACGCGTCGCGCCCGTCCCTTCTGCAACAGGCGCCGTCCCGCCGCCGTCGCTTCGACCAGCTGCACAGTGGCGAACATCCTCGTCGCCAGCGTCGCGGTCGTCTCGTCCTTCAGGAAGCCTTCCGCTTTGGCTTCTCCTCCATGAGCGCCATCGGGTTGTTGTCGGGGTCGTGAAAGAACGCCATCCATAGGTCGTAGTCGGCCGCTTCGTGCACGCGATGCGGCGTGCCCTCGAATGTGACGCCGCGCCCCGCGAGCGAGCGGTGCACTCCCTCGATGTCTTTCACCTTCAAATAGAGCACCGAGCCGGGATGATCCTGCGCGGCGGTTTCGGGCGGCGACAGCATGAGCCGCACCGCGCCCAGCTGGAAGAACGCGAGCGACGGCGGCGCCTGAAACAACAGCGGCAGGCCGAGTGTGTCGCGGTGGAATTTGACGGCACGATCCAGGTCGTGGACGACGTTGGTCACCTGTGCGAGCTCCATTGTCCCTCCGGAAGAAATTGGTTAGCTTATGCTAAGTAATTATGGCATCCGCTTCCCGTCAACCCCCTGCCAGGACGATCGCCGACCGGCTGCACTCCGCCGCCATCCATCTGCTGCGGCGGCTACGGGTTCTTGACAAGGCGATGGGGTTGACCGCGCCGCGCGCGTCCGCGCTGTCCGTCCTCGTGTTTCGCGGGCCGCTCACGATGAGCCAACTCGCCGAGGCCGAGCAGGTGCGGCGACCGACGATCACGCGCCTG
>QHUZ01000006.1 GCA_003223395.1 Gemmatimonadota bacterium
TGGTAGCGCGTCTCGAGTCGCCGGAACTCGAATCCAAAGATCAACGGTCCCGGCGGGCGCCATTCCACGTGTCCTTCACACACGAAATTGCGGAACCGGCCGTTCGGCAGGACGTCAGCGTCCTTGGGGTCGTCGATCCCGCAGCCGCCACCGAACATCCATCCCTGGCGTGGGCGAACATTCACCTGACCCCAACCGCCTTTCGTGCGGACCGGAGCGCCCGCGACGCCCGCGTTCTGCCCGACAGCACCACCGCCCAATCCCGCAATCGCCTGGCCGGCGAACGCCTCGCCCAGGATCTCGGCGGGACCGAGCTTCACGCGTGTGTCGAATGTGACGGCGCGAGATATGAGGAGCGAGTCACCCGACAACGTGTCGAGTCCACGCAGCCAGCCGATGTGGCCGCCGATCGCCACTTCGCTCGGATCGTCCGCCGGTCCCCAGCCCAGGCGCACGCGCCCCTCGAGGTAGGGCCGTCCGGTCCGCTCGCCCGAATCGGCTTGTGTGGCGACGAGCCCTTGTGGCGCACCCGTAATCGGGGCCAGCACCGCGGCCTCAACCGCGAGACGCAGCGTGTAGCCGTACTCCGCCGTGACGCGCACCTGTGGAATCCAGAACCAGAGATTCCCCGCGAGACTGAAGTCCGGCACGCCGATCGCGGCCAGCGAGCGCGGATTGCGATCGGAGACGAGCGCCGTCTCCTGTCCGATCAGCAGCTGCATATGGGTCCACTGGACGGTCGTGATCGCACGACGCAGCCGGAGCAGCGGAAACGTGCGGTTGCCCGCTGCGGGCTGCTGGCCACCGAAGAAATCCACGTCGATCTCGCCGCTGAAGCTCCCGCCCAACACGTCGGGATCGGTGACGAGCACCCCGAGCCGAGTCTGCCGCAGCGTCGCGCTCGTCCCTTTCACACCGACCGCATCGGTGTCGGCGAAGACGGGCACGTCACTGTTGTTGGTGCGCGCGCTATTATAGAAGCCGTTCATCAGAACGGTACCGGTAAACTCCACCGTGCGCTTTGCGGGTGTTGGTGGAGGGGGTGGAGGTGATGCAGGTTGTTGCGCAGTGAGAGAAAGCAAAAGCAAGACCTGCGTCACGGCTCGCTCCTGGCGAGTTGGATAGCACTACAGTAAGCTCCACGCCCTTGGACGCAACAATTTCGAGGAGATTGGCGATGCGTGTGGTAGCGGGAGTCGCATGTCTGCTCGCCGTTGTCGGGTTTTCCGCCGCCGGTCGGGTGGCGGGCCGCATCGTCATTCTGGAAAAGGACAACAAGCCGTCGCCGGATCTCAGCGATGCGGTGCTCTATCTCGAGGCGCCTGCCGCGGTGACGACCGCCGCGCGTCCCGTGACGGTCGAAATTGCGATCACGGATAAGACCTATGCGCCCCACGTCGTCGTCGTGCCGCTCGGCTCGACCGTGCGCTTTCCCAACCACGATCCGTTCAATCACAACGTCTTCTCGGTGAGCGAGCCCAACAGCTTCGACCTCGGGTTGTATGGCCGCGGCGAGGCGAAGAGCTACACCTTCGCGCATCCGGGACTGGTGCGCGTGTACTGCAACGTGCACCCGCGCATGGTCGCGTACGTGCTGGTCATGGAAAACCGCTACTACGCCCAGCCGGGGAGCGACGGCAGCTTCGCGATCGACAATGTGCCGGCCGGGCGCTATCGCCTGCACGTGTGGCACGAGCGCATCCCCACCGAGGTGATCACAGACGTGTCGGCCGCTGATGGGCAACCGGATCTGCAGATCGCGTTGAACGCCCGCGGCTACAAGTGGGAGCCCCATCGCAACAAGTACGGACGGAACTACCCCACCAACGCGGGACGCGAGCGCTATTAGACCGGCGTTCGGACTGACCGCGAAGATCTTCCTCGCCTCGACGCTGCTCGTCGTGGCGGTGCTGGGGATCACGTTCGGCGTTACGTCGGTGAAGGCCAACCGCACCGCGGATGCCGCCATCCACCGCGCGCTGCTCTCGACGCGCCGGGCGGTGGACGACTATCTCGCCGCCCGGACGCGGACGCTGGGTCGCGCCAGCACCGTGGCGACGGACGTCCCGCAGTACCGGCAGCGGCTGCTCAACCAGCGTGCGCGGGCGGAAGCCCTCGATCAGGCCGACGACATCCGCGGGCTCATCGATGCGGCGTGGGTGTTGGTGACGAACAGCGACGGCATCCTGATCGCGCGCACCGACTACCGCGAGCAGTACGACCGCGATCTGTCGATCGCCCCGCTCATCGCCAACGCGCTGAGCGGCGAGCAGACGAGCGGTGCGTGGCTGGACGACGTGCGCGGCGCGATGTTCATCGCGGTCGGCACGCCGTTGCGCGATCGCCCCACGTCCGCCCCGCTGGGGGCGCTCGTGGCGACGTATCAGATCGACGACTCGCTCGCCACGGCGATCAAGCTGGCCACCAACTCAGACGTGGTGTTCTTCGCGCTCGATACGCTCAATCAGCCGGTCGTGGTCGGCAGTACCGTGGCGGCGCAGGACATCGGGCCCGCTTTGCAGAGCGGCGTGAAGGCCGAAGTGCTCGCGGCCGACACCGGTGGCGAGGGCATGTCCCTCGCAGCGGCGGTGGGAAACCAGCATCTCATCGGCCTGGCGGGTGCGATTCGCTCGCCGTCGGGCGACGTACGTGGCGGCTTCGTTGCGCTGCGCTCGCGCGAGTCGGAGCTCGCCGCATTCAACGCGCTGCAGCGGACGATGCTGTGGGCCGTCGCGCTGGGCGTGGTGCTGGCGTTGATATTCGCGTTCGTGCAGGCGCGCCAGATCGCCGGGCCCGTGCGCCGCCTCGCGGTGGCGACACGCAAAGTCCAGGAAGGGGATTACAGTGTCGACATCGCGGTGCAGTCACGCGACGAGATCGGCATCCTGTCGCAGGCGTTCAAGGGACTGGTCGAGGACCTCAAGGCGAAGGACGCGCTCGTCGAGTACATGATGGCGGCGTCCGGCAGCGCGGCGACGCAGCCCATCGCGTCGGTTCCCACGGCGGTCCGCGCAGTGGGCGGCGAGCCGCTGCGCCCGGGCGCGACGTTCGCCGGCCGCTACGAGGTGAAAGAGATCGTCGGTGCCGGCGGCATGGGCGTCGTGTACCGGGCGTTCGATCGCGAATTGCAGGAGCCCGTCGCCATCAAGACACTCAGGCCGGAGGCCATGGCCGGCGGACCGGCCGCCCTCGAGCGCTTCAAGCAGGAGATCCGGCTTGCGCGCAAGATCGCCCATCGCAACGTCGTGCGCACCTACGACCTCGGCGAGCAGAACGGGATGTACTACCTGACGATGGAGTACGTCGAGGGCACGTCACTCAAGCAGCTGATCGTGTCGCGCGGCAAGCTGCCCGTCGCCGTCACGCTCACGGTGGGCAAGCAGCTGTGCCGCGCGCTCGAGGTCGCGCACGCCGAAGGGGTGATTCATCGCGACATCAAGCCGCAGAACATGGTCGTGGAGCCGAGCGGGTTTTTGAAGGTCATGGACTTCGGGATCGCGCGGCTCGCGAATCCGCCGCAGGGAAAAGGGCTCACGGAGGCGGGCACGTCGATCGGGACGCCGGACTACATGTCGCCGGAGCAGCTGTCGGGCGCCGAGCTCGATCCACGGAGCGATCTCTATGCGGCGGGCGTGGTGCTGTTCGAGTGTCTGACGGGGCGCGTGCCGTTCGAGGCGGAAACGACGTGGGCGTTAGTCGCAAAGCATTTGGAGGAAGAGCCACCCGATCCGCGCCGGTTCAACAGCGATGTGCCGCCGCTTCTGGCGGCGGTGATTTTGAAGGCGATGGCGAAGAGCCCGGCGGATCGCTACGAAACAGCAACGGAGATGCACGACGCGCTCGCGCGTCTGGGGTAGCCAAATGCAAACTCTCCGCCGCTTACTATACCTCGCCGTTGGCGCCCTCGCATGGCACGATGTGGCGCTGGGCCAGAGCGCCGAGGATCAGCGGGCTGCCGAGGAAACGGAGTTCCCCGGCCTGCGATTGGTGGCCACGCGGCACGTCGACCAGCGGTTGACCCTGCTCGGGATCCGGCTCGCGTACGTCGAACGAGATGTGCGACTCGGAACCACGGGCAAATACTTCTGCGGCGGGCTCTCGCTCGACCGTGCCGTCGCCGGTGCCGACCCCGTCGGGACCGCCCTGGCGCGGCTGCCCTACGAGTCGGTCCGCAAGCTGGGTTTGCGCTACGTGATTCTCTGCGGTGGCGCAAAGTCGGGCGAGCGTGGCATCGGTGGGATCCCCGTGCCGCCGCTCAACCTCTTGATGCTCAATGTTGGCGTGGATGCACTCACGCCGCGCTTGGAGGGGCTCACCTTACACGAGCTGTACCATATGGTGGAGTTGCGCTTTGACGCGTTCAGGGATGCCGACTGGGACCAGCAGTTCACCGGCTACCTTGGCGACTACGCCGCCGCGGATCCGTCCACCGAAGCCAAACCCGGTTTCCTCAACTGGTACGCGCAGACGTTCCCCCACGAGGATCGGGCCGAGCTGTTTAGTGCGCTGCTGCTCAGGCCGGACGACGTAGCGGCACGCATTCGCGCGACGAATGACGCGGTGTTGCGGAGAAAAGTGCTGTACATGGACCAGAAGTCTCGGAACCTGCTCGGGCTCAAGCTTGCGCCGTTGGGACTGTGACTTCCTCTACGGCGGACTCTCATCTCTAGCGCAGACGCCGGTTCGGGGCCGCCGGGGGCAGGGCTCGAGAAAGACCCCGAGCGAACCGCTCCAGGGCTGCACGGCGCCGGTCTGCCGCGGGTAGTAGACGACCACCGACGCGCCGGGCAGCGCGAAGCACCAGCGGCTCAGCGGATCGGACGAGCGTTCGCAGTTGGAGCCCTCGATCGCCAGGCGAGCAGTCGGTGGAGTGCCGTGATCGGGAAGCAAGTTGAACTCGTAGCCCGGCGGCGACGCAGGGAGTTGCCAGCTGCGCATCTCGCCAGCCGCCAAGCGCACCGGCACCGCCAGGTGCTGTCCGGGACGAATCCCGTCCACCGTACTCGCGCGCTCGAAGACGTGTACGGGGTAATACGCCCACTGGTCTCCAATGTATATCTCCACCGCCGCCCGCCCCGGAGCGCGGGCACGGATGCGCCACCGCTCGAGTGCGACGACGGTGCTGTCGTACCTGACCCGGGCGGCGACCTCCGTGACTCGCCGGCCTGCCGAGTCCACAGCCTCGAAGACCAAATCCTGCGGCGGATCACCAACGACCAGGTTCAGCACGCCACCGACAACGCGGATCTCGTGAACCGGCCGGCAACGGACGAGGATGCTCGTTGCCAGTGTGCCGAGCGACGCACGGACCGCGGCGTCGCCCACGTGCGGGCACGTCACCACACCTCTGGTTGATACGGCGATCGGCAGCCCCGACGTCCACTGGTAACGCACGCCCGTATCGGGCAGCACGCGTCCCGAGGCGTCGAGCACCTGCATCGGGAGCTGCGCCGGCCGCAGGCCGTTCACGACGACCGTGTCGGCGATTCCCGCGACGAGGCGTGCGGGCGGTCCGGTACCACAGGCAACCGCGGCGAAGAGTGCGACGGCGCAGAATTTAGACCGCACGTTTCGGAGCCAGGCCGGCCACGCACAGGATCACGGCCAAGGCCGCTGCTGCGCCTGCTTGCGCGACGTACCACAAGCCGGCTTCCTGCATGATGGCCGGGCCGACGTGTGGGTCGAGGAGATCACCGAGCGTAGTCCAGGCCGCGATCGCGATGAGAGCGAGGGCTGGGAGAACCAGCCAGCGCCGAAAGCGCACGGCCACGTAGCCCACCAGTCCTAGCGCCGCGGCCCCGCCCCAAATCACTCGGAGGCTGGGTTCCTTGTCCATCACTTCAAGCAGGTTCATTCACTAATCTACCCGCGTCACGCTGCTTGTACCCATCGGCCTACCGCGCGACCGACGTTCGCTAAGGCGTCATTGCGGCCCGCGACGCCGCCTCCGTGTCCGCGAGATATGCGGCAACGAGCACCGGCCCTCGGTTGACTGGCCACGTGACCGCCACATCGTTCGTTGCGCCGTGCGCGCCCATCCCCGTCTTATCTCCGACTCGCCACGTTGCCGGCAACCCGGCGCGCAGTTTTTCGGCGTCAGTGGTGTTACCGACAAGCCATGCGATCAGCTGATCACGAGCCGCGCGACCCAGATGGTCCCCGAGTAGGACCACGCGCAGATTCGCCACCATCGCGTTGGGCGTCGTGGTATCGCGTGTGTCGCCCGGGATGGCGCTGTTTAAGTCCGGCTCGACGCGATCGAGTCGCGTGATGCGATCGCCGAGCTGACGTACGTACGCGGTGAACGACGCCGGGCCGCCTCGCCGTAGGGCACCACACGCGACAACCGTTCCGTCCCGGCGTCCGCACGAGACAGGATCTGCGCGCCGAGCAGCCACTTGAAGGTGCTACACATCGCGAAGCGTTCGTCCGCCCGGTACGCCAGGCCCCGCCCGGTCGCAGTATCGAGCACGGCAACGCCAAGACGGCCGGCGACCTGCCGCTCGATGCTGCCAAAGTCGGGAGCGGGGTGGAGCACCAACGGCGACACGAGGCCACCCAGAAGCGCCGCGACGGCGTCTCTACGATGCATAAGGACCTAGTTGGACGACCACGTGAGTGTCAAAAGGATGCGGGTGAAGCTGTTGTAGTACGCAGTGCCGTGCTGATTCGCCGCCGCGATGAGATGACGGCGAACCTCACGCAAGAGAGGAAGGTCTTCCTTCTGCATGACCGTAACCACATCGCGCTCACCGTCCGACACACTGTCAGCCAAGTCGAGAAATGGACTCCAATCTCCAGCGAGGAGGGAATGGAAGACCCTGAGAAATTCGGTGCGGCTGGTTAGCGGACGCCCGGTACGTCGCTCGAAGAGCGGTGGTTTTCGTAGAAATTCCTCCAGCGCTGCTCGGGCGGTGTCTGAGAAACTTGAGGGTGGTAATGCTCGCAGGGCACGGAGTGCTTCGGGGGTCGCCTGGTTGAGTAGGAGATACAGCGCGTCTTGGCGTGCGGGATCTTGTATCGAGCTGACGAGGCGGATGAGAGCGGGTGTCGCCACAGACTCCGGCATGCTGCCGTACGAGTATAGTGCCCCCTCCAGCCTCCGAACTTCATAGGCACCGTGCTCCGTGAGATAATAGTGAGCATCAGGATAGTGCAGCCACCGATTGGCCGCAGTGGAGATATCGAAACCATCGACGCCACGCTGAGCGAGAGTTTCAACCCAGACGCCGAGGTCAACGTCGTCAAGGCGTGCAGCACTGTAGGCACGGACCTGAATGGCTTTCGCAGCCGGGGAGGAATCGAGGGTCAGAAGAAGATTGCTCCCGTCCACGAGAAAGAATCCACTGTCGGGTGGTGTTGTTAAACTAGTACGCAGACACGGGAGCAAGGCTTGGCGATTAGCCTTGACGGCATTCCAGAAAGTGTCCAAGGCTGCGGCATGGACTCTCTGCTCTTGATCCGAGAGTTGTGCAGGCCGGAAGCCGTAGGTCGCCCGAATCCGGGTGGTGAGTCCTTGACATGAGGACTGTGATTGTCCGCTGGACGAAAGCAAGCTCGCAACAACAGTTACGAGGAATGGCGTCCTGAATAACCTGGTCTTCAACGGAGCCTCCCCAGTGCGTGCCTAACGGATCGCGCCATGCAGTTCTGTGCGCCCCGACACCCACGTTGAGAGATTCAGTCGTAAGGCGACTAATTCCGCAGGCGGTATGACGTCCTTCGGAATGAAATGAGCCATGCCCTTGCTTACATAAAAGAGAATGGTATGACGGGTTTCAACAATCTTGTAAATCGCATCCCAGCGAATCTGCGCGCTGTGCAGCGGTCCGCGCATCGAAAGGAACTCGGGGGTAAGGTCAAAAGTGTGGGGATATTGCCATGCACGATTGTGCCGATGCATCTGGCGCACGGTCCACCGGTAGGAGAGTGGGAGGCCGAACAGCAAGATGCCCAGAAACACGATGAGGTACGGACTACTGCTCGCAAGCGCACGTAGGAAGTCCTGGCCCGAAGACGCGGCAACTAGGACGGACAGCACAGCCAAACCACCAAGGACAACCCAACTCACCTTGTAGGCCAGCGTCCGCTTGGCCATATCCTGCATGGCGCGGATGTGCGCCTCTTTGGTGAGTCTAAAAGTAAATGTCATACGTTTATCGCGCCGCCAGCTTCAAGCGCTTGTTACGCCGACCGACGACCTGGTCTGATGCTGATCGTCGAGAGCATGGTTGCGATTACCTCCTGATCCGCACGGTTCAAGGCGACGGCGCTATCGGCGATTGCGGTTGTCGCCCCAGCATGCAGGTACCCATGTTGCTGCGACAGGTGCGTCGAAAACGGCAGTGCGATGTGCACTTCGCCTGGTTCAACGAGTTCCAATGAAGCACCGATAGTTGCCATGAATGCTTGACGTGAGAAGCTGGCCTTGACCCGCGTGCGGAAGTCTGGGTCCTGTGGCTCAGGCCTCATGAGAGCTTCACTCCTGCAGTTGCCTAACGGATCGCGCTTAGGCTGCGGCGTGCTGAAGAAGGATCATTCCTCAATCTACGCGGGACTCTCCATGACACGCCGAGGTCGGGGTTAGGCTGCCAAATATCAAACTCCCCCAAACCACGGATACCCCTGATCCTCCCAATACCCGCCCGGCCGCTCGGCCGTGAATGTCAGCGACACCAGATACTTCGTCATCTTGTAGCCGAGCTTGGTGGGCGAATAGAGCCGGAGCGGCGCGCCGTGCGTCGGCGGCAGCGGATTGTCGTTCATCCCGTACGCGAGAATCGTCTGCGGATGCATCGCGCTCGCGAGATCCCAGCCGTTGGAGTAGCCGGAGTCGAACGAATCGAACCGCACATACCGGGCCTGCGGCAGCACGCCGCAACGCTCGGCGATCGCGGACACGGGCACGCCGTGCCACGTCGCGATCGCGCTCCATCCCTCCACGCAATGATGCTTCACGGTATAGCTGGTGGGTGGCATCGCGTGCAGCTGTTCGAGTGACAGCGCCTGCGGCTCGCGCACCAACCCCGCGACCTGCAACCGCCATGCGCTCGGATTCTCGAGCATCGGCAGCGACGGGGAGATGAAATAACTCGGCAGGCGCGCCGTCCGCTCTGCAACGGGATATTCCGGCGCGAGCCGATTCTTCGAGAAGAAGATCTTCTCACCCACCCAGTCGTTGAAGCGGCTGACATCGAGCAGCAGCGGCCGAACCGCGTTGCCGCCGTCCCACCCGCACGCGGCAACGAGCGAGGCGGTCCCCGCGCCGGCGGCGAGTCGCAACAACGCGCGCCGATCAATCATGAGAAGGGAATCGCCCGCGATACCAGCCGGTGATCATCGCGCGCAGCGACGCGGGATCCACGATGAAGACCAGCAGCACGTGGACGACGAGAAAGCCGGTGAAAATCCATACCGCCCAGAAGTGCCAGTAGCGCGCCGCCTGAAATCCGCCGAACAGCGCGGTGAGCCACGACAGCTGCGTCGGTTTGTAGATCGCAAACCCGCTGAGCACCGACAGCACGCCGAGCAGGATGATGAACGTGTACGCGGCCTTCTGCAGCGGGTTGTGTTTGCCCTGCGGCGGGTGATCCTTGCGCAGCCGCAAGTAGTACTTCTGCATCTCGATCGCGCCGCGAATGTCGCGCGGCCGGAACAGGAGCGACCGCCATTCGCCGCTCGCCGCGAGGTACGAGAGATACAGCAACCCTCCCAGCGTGAGCGGCCACATCAGCGTGAAATGCCAATTCAGTCCACCCGCCAGCCAGCCGCCGAGCCTGCTCCACGTCGGAAATCCGTGGTCCTGAAACGGATTGGGTGCGTAATACGGACCGTCGCGCTCACCGAAGCGCGCGTAGGCCCCATAGATCTGCAATCCGCTCAGGATCATTCCAACCAGCACCACGAACGTCAGCCAGTGTGTGAGCCGCACGATCCAGTGATGGCGCTTGACTGGCGGTGCTGACGGGGGCGACGGGGGCGACGGGGGCGACGGGGGCGAAGCCGGGGGAGCCGTCATGGGCTAAGTATATTGTCTGCCATGCGCGCAGCAACATTCATCGCAATCACACTGCTGATCTCGTGCCGGCCGCACAACGCGGCCGTTACAGATCGCACGTCCGACACACTCGGCTTCGCCGAGATGACGCCGCGCGATTCGGCGGATACCTCGCTCAGCAAGGCCCGCGTTATCACCGGTCCGACCGTCGTCGTCTTCTGGCTGAGCGGGGCGGACACGCTGTCGGCGGACGACCAGGCCGAAGCACTCGACGAGCTGAATTACACGACCGAAGGCATCGCGCCCACGCTGCAGCGACACAACATCACGCTGGTGCCCACCAATTCCGACACGATCTACGTGGCACTGCCCAACCGGCAGCGCCGGATGATCCTGCTGACCGGCGTGGACTATCCGTTCGGGTACGTGCTGGTGGAGCCGGGCACCGCGGAGCGAATTCTCGCGGGCGTCTACTCCGACGACGAGCTGCGCGACGAAGTCGAAGCGTACTTCGACTTGCCGCCGGCGTCGGACAGCACCGCAAAATATCCGCGGATCTCGACGTGACGTCGTTGGTCTTCCTCGCCGCGTCGCTGTTGCTGCAGGACATCAGCTGGCGGCCGGCGACGCCGCACCAGGGCTCGCTCATCGTCGTCTCGGCACCCGGCGCACTCACGGGCGAAGTCGCGGGCGAGCCGCTGCACTTCAAGGATGGCAAAGCGCTGGCTGCCGTGCCGCTCGACGCGACGGACAGCACGAGCGTGGCCACTCTCGCGATCCGCTGGGACGGCGCGGTCGTGGGAAACACGGCGTACATGCCCGTCGCCCCGCGCAAGGCGCCCGTGAACGAGCAGGTGCGCGCCGCCGAGCGATTCACACCGCCACCGGATAGTGCGCTGCTGGCGCGGATCGACGCCGAGCGCACGCTGATGCGCGACGCCGCCCGGCGCGCGCACGAGCTGCCCCGACTCTGGAAGCTGCCCTTCATGCGTCCGCGCACGGCACGCATCACAAGCGTGTTCGGGTCGGGGCGGCAGGTGAACGGCGTCTGGCGCAGCCGGCACGTGGGGCTCGACATCGCCGGGCCGAAAGGCGCGCCGGTGCGGGCGGCGAATCGCGGCATCGTGGCGCTCGTCGGCGAGTTCTTCTACGGCGGCATCTCCGTCTTCGTGCACCACGGCGATGGCATCATGACCGTCTACTACCACCTGAGCCGGGCGCTGGTCGCGGCCGGCGACACCGTCGAGCGCGGCCAGCTCATCGGCCGCGTCGGCGCGACGGGCCGCGTGACGGGACCGCATCTGCATTGGGGAGCACAGTACGGCAGCGTCGCGTTTAATCCCACCGATCTGCTGAAGCTCCCTTGAGCAAGGCGCTGCTGCTGCGCGGCGGCCGGCTGGTGACGATGGACGGCTCCCGGCGAGTCCTGGACGCCGATGTGCTCGTAGAGGACGGACGAATCCGGACGGTCGGACGGTCGGACGGCCGGACGGCCGGACGGTCAAAACCTGCCGTCATTGATTGCGAAAGGCTTGTTGTTCTTCCTGGACTCGTTCAAGCACACATCCATCTTTGCCAAACTCTCTTTCGCGGGCTCGCGGACGACCTCTCGCTCGAAGCATGGCTCGCGCAACGCATTTGGCCGCTCGAAGCGGCGCACACCGAAGCGTCGATTCACGCCTCCGCGATGCTGGGCGCCGCGGAGCTGCTGCTCGGCGGCACGACCGCGATCCTCGACATGGAAACTGTCCGGCACACGGGTGCTGCGTTCGAGGCGCTCGAATCGATCGGCATCCGCGCGACCGCGGGGAAGTGCCTCATGGACGCGCCGACGAATCCCGGCGCGCTGCGCGAATCGACGGACAGCGCTCTCACAGAGAGTGCGGACCTCTGTGCGAAGTGGCATGGCGCGGCCGGCGGCCGGCTGCGCTATTGCTTTGCCCCGCGCTTCGCGCCGAGCTGCACGGGCCCCTTGCTCAGGGCAGTGAGTGATTTGGCGGAACGGACCGGGGCGACGATTCACACGCATGCGGCGGAGACGCCGCTCGAGCTGGACACGGTGCGGCGCGAGACGGGGCACGACGAGATCGCGTATCTCGATTCGGTCGGAATCTCGGGGCCGCGCGCCGCGCTCGCGCATTGCGTGTGGGTCGATAAAGACGACATCACCGTGCTGGCGCGGCAGCAGACGAACGTGGTCCATTGTCCCAGCTCGAACCTCAAACTCGGCAGCGGGATCGCTCCCATCCCCGAGATGTTGGCCGCCGGATGCCGCGTCGGCATCGGTGCGGATGGGGCACCGTGCAACAACCGGCTCGATGCGTTCGCCGAGATGCGGCTCGCGGCCCTGATCCAGAAGCCACGGCTCGGACCGGACGCGTTGCCCGCCGCGCAGGTGTTGGAGCTGGCCACGTTGGGAGGGGCTCGGGCCTTGGGACTCGGGGCTGAGATTGGCTCGATAGAAGTGGGAAAATGCGCCGACCTGATCGTGCTGGATCTCGAGGGTCCGCACGCGCAGCCCGAGGACGCGGACCTCATTTCCCGGATCGTCTACAGCGCCCGCGCCGCCGACGTCCGTCACGTGATCGTGGACGGCCGGATCGTGGTGCGCGATGGTGTGCTGAAGACCGCTGATACCGCCGAGATTCGGCGCAAAGCGAACGCCGAGGCTAGGGCGTTACGCGCGAAAGCGCTGGATCGTCTCTGACAGCGTCGCCGCGGCATCGGAGAGATGCTGCGACGTCGTCGTGAGCTCGCTGAGCGACGCGATCTGCTGGGCCGTCGCCGCCGAAGTCTGCCGCGCGCCACTGGCGGCGCCCTCGGCGATCGCCGCAACCTCCTCCATGCGTCGGAGCACTTCCCGCATCCGCTTGGTCTGATTCTCGGTCTCGACGGCGAATGTCGTCGCAAACTGGACCGTAGAGTTGAGATCGGCGAAGATGGCATCGAGGGCGCCCTGCACGGTGCTCGCGACGGTGCCCACACCCTTCGCCGCCTCGCGTCCCTTCTGCATCGCGTCCACGACGCGATTGATCTGGTCCTGCGTGGCGCGCACCTTGGTGCGCACTTCCTCCGCCGAGCGGCCGCTTTGCTCGGCCAGCTTGCGCACCTCGCCGGCCACGACGCGGAAGCCGAGCCCGTGCTGTCCGGCGCGCGCGGCCTCGATCGCGGCGTTGAGGGCCAGCAGATCGGTCTGGCTCGCGATGCGCGTGATGCCGTCCACGAGCTTGCCGATCTCCTTCGATTCGCGGTCGAGCACACCCGCCACCTCGGACGCATGATCCATGTGCACCATCAGGTTCATCAGGAGCGAGCTCGCGCGTGCCACTTCTTCACCCCGCTTGTGCGCTTGCAGGGCGATCTGGGTGATCTGGCGCTCGGCCTCCTGGGCGCGCGCGTGGAGCGTCGTCGCGAGGCCGGACGCGGCCTCGGAGTCCTGGCGACCGTAGCCGATGAGCTGGCGCTGGCGCTCGGTTCCCTCGGTGAGCTGATGCGTAGTGCTCGAGATCGATTGTGACGCCGTCTGCAGCTCGCGCGCCGCCGTGGCGAGTCCGCCCGCCATCGCCGCGAGTGCGCCACCCTGGCGGCCGATTTCGCGTATGACGTCCGCGATCGCGGCGGTGGTCCGGTTCACGCTCACGCCGAGGAATCCGAGCTCGTCGGTGGCGGCGTGCGCCGCGCCGCTCTCCATCTGGCGCGTGAGATCGCCGCGCTCGATCTCACCCAGCACCCCGCGCGCGGTACGCAGCCGATCGACGATCTGCACGAGCATGGGCACGAGCGCGACGCAGGCGAAGACCAGGACGAGGGCTTCCTGGACGTAGAGCGCCCATCCCCATCCATGGCCGGCGACCTGCGCCAGCGCGGTGACGAGCGTGAAGGCGGCGAGGTTGATGATCAGCGCGCCCCACGCCTCCCGGCGCTCGAGGTAGAGCGCGGCCTGCAGCGGCGCGATGACGTAGGCGCCGTACAGCACATGGCCGTTCGGACCCATCGCGAACAGCACGGCGGAAATCAGCAAGCACCCGACGACGAGGTTGAGCTGCGCGTACCAGGACTCGAAGGCGCCGCGCTCCACGAGCCTGCGCACGCCGGCGTTCGCCGCCGCGAAGCTCGCGGCGAACGCGAGAATGAACCACGCGGAAATCGAGGCGATGCCAGCGAGTTTGACGCCGATGAGCAGCGCGATTCCGAACCCGACGAACGCCCAGCGAGCGCGCGTGTTCGCCAGCACGTACTGCCGCTGTTTGGCGACGCGCTCCTCGTGGAGCTGGTGCTCGAGGGTGATCACATGCGGAACAGGTAGCTGGCCTTCAGGAAGAATCCGTCTCCCGTGCGTGACAGGCGGCGGAAACTGAATGGATCGGGCTCGCTGAGCGACGAGCCGTACCCAAAGAAGAGTACCGTCCCGGGCGTCGGCTTGTAGGAAAACAGAAAATCGTTGCGGAACTCCGTGTTGGTGCTGCGCCCCTGCGGGATGGTGTCGACGATCAGCTGATCGCCGGTCCGAGGGTCGCGCAGCGTATCACGCACCTGAGCGAAATACTGTCCGACATATCGAAAGAAGATGTCTCTCGTGAGCTGGTATTCGACTTTGAGCCGGGGAATGTTCGCCGTCGAGAACCAGCTGCCATCTGCCGCCCGCGTGATAATCTGATGTGGCCATTGCCCCTCGAAGCGGAGGGACGATGTCGGCTTGAAGGCCAGCGCGACGAAGAGATTGAGCGCGCGGCCTTCGGATGCTTCGGCGAAGATCGGACCGGACACGCGCCCGAGACTGAGATCCATCTTCAGCGTGCGGTTGGGCGTGCTGAGGGCGGCGATCCCGCCCCACAGATTGTACAGGCCGTGCGGAACCGCGAACGGCACCGGCGTGCCGCCGGCGTCGACCTGGTAACCGGCGTAGTCCGGAGGGTCGAATCGCTGATGAGAGTTGCTCCAGAGCGCGCTGACGAACCACCCGCCCCGAATGTTCAACTGTAGCTGCTGCGTAATGTTGCCCTCGAGCGTGCTGCGCAGCTTGAGGAAGTCATCGTATCGCCACGTCGGCTGAATCAGGATGTAGGTGGTGGCGTTCTCGAGTAGCGCCCCCGGCTTTCCATATCGCGTGAACCGATTGAAGATGCGTCCCTGCACGACGTTCACGCGATTGACGAAACCGCTCTGAGCGGAGAAGTCGCGGCTGAAGCCGACGAACTCACCGTGGTTGCCGTAGGAGCGCCCGGTGAAATCGTAGAGTGTGGCGTCCCACAACGTGCCGGCGCGCAGTCCCGGGCTCACGGTGTCGTGGGTCCACGATCCGGCGACCTGCAGCGACGTAAACCAGCGCTTCAGCCAGATGATGCGGGCATCCACGCCCAGCACGCGGTTCGACGCGTTGCCGTCGATGCGGTCGGTGTAGGCGAGTCCCACGGTCGAGCTGGTGCCAAGATCGCGCCGCAGCCGGAGCAGGTTGACGATCGGATGATCACCCGTCGCGGACAGGTTGTTGTCGTCGACCGCACCGATGTAGGCGACGCCCGTTCCGCCGAGCTTTCCGGTCAGCTTCGCACCGCCGACGGGAGCGCTGATCCGCCGGGTATAGATCAGCGCGTTGGGCGTATCGAACTGCTCGAGTCCCTCGAGAAAGAACGGGCGCTTTTCGGGAAAGAACACCGCGAACCGCTCATTCACGGTCACCTGACCGACGTCGGCCTCGACCTGCGAGAAATCCGGATTCACGGTGCCCGTCATGCTGAGGTTCTGCGTCACGCCCCAACGCAGGTTCGCACCCAGCTGCGGGTCGACCACACCGTACCGGTATGCGGCTGCCGCCGGCGCGCCGTCCACGCGCGATGTGAACTCCGGACTCAGGTCCATCACCAGCCCCCGCCGCATCCCGGTCAACCCTTTCAGCGAGCCGGACTGAATGAGGAAGCTGGCGTTGGCACGCACGACCGGCGTCCACGTGTCCTCATACGCGGTATGCTGCGTCACTCGCACGATCTGGATGCCCCAGTCCTGAACTGCGGCGCTCTGGTAGCGCAGGCTCTTGAACGGAATGCGGACCTCGACCTCGAAGCCACTCGGGGTGACTCGGCCCTGCGATTCGTAGACGTAATCGGGGTTCAGATCGACGACGCCGTCGAAGCGGCCGCCCGCATTCCCCCCGCCGGCGGCGCCGGCAATCCCCTCACTGCGAACGCCGTCCTGTTGCGCGCCCAGCGGGTTGACGGCAAAGAGCAGCGCCCGGCGGCGATCGTTGAAGGTGTCGAGCAGGATTTGAATGTTGTCGTCGGCCCCGATGTTGTCGCGGTCGGCGAGCGTCGCCCGCACCACAGTGCCGTGCTTCTCGAAGGCACGGATGCCGAAGTAGATCGCATCGGATGCGTAGAAGACGAGGACCTGCGTGGAGTCTTCAGCCGGCCGGCTGTCCACGGGGCGGTATTGACTGAAGCCCGTGAGCAGCGCCGCCTGGCGCCACACGTCCTCGTCGAGCACGCCGTCAATGTGGACGGTGGCCTCGATCCGCGGCACCCGCACGTCGAGCTGACGGAGGTGGCCGTCGTACACTGCCTGCTGTGCTTGGACGAGGAGGAGAGCAACGGCGAGCATGGAACGAAACTAATGCGGGAGATGGGAGATGGGAGATGTACCGTACGGTGATTACGAACCGTCACGTACTTCTCCCATCTCCCTTCTCCCGCTTTACGCTTTACTGACTATTCGTATCTCAGTGCGACAATCGGATCCAGTGCGGCAGCCCGCCGCGCCGGCCAGATGCCGAAGAACAACCCCACGATCGCGCTGAAGATGAACGCGATCAGGATGGCGAGGAGGCTGATCGCCGTGTTCCAGTGCGCGAGCTTAGACAAGGCGATCGCGCCGAGCGTGCCGAAGAGAATGCCGATAATGCCTCCGGCGAGACACAAGACGAGCGCCTCGACGAGGAACTGGAACAGGATATTGAAGCGTGTGGCGCCCAGCGCCTTGCGCACGCCGATCTCGCGCGTCCGCTCGGTGACGGAGACGAGCATGATGTTCATGATGCCGATGCCGCCCACGAGCAAGCTCACGGCGGCAATTCCTGCGAGCAAGTACGTAAAGGTCTTCGCCGTGTCCTGAAACGTCGCCAGGATGTCAGACTGGTTGCGGATCTGAAAATCATTTTCTCCGCCGGGGCGGACCTTGTGCTCCCGCCGCATCACGCGCTCGATCTCGATCATGGCGAGGGTCATTTGCGGGACGCTCGCCGCATCGACCGTGATGGATCGGAGACGGTCCGTCCCCATGATGCGGTAGCGCCCGGTCTGCAGGGGGATCAGGATCTGCTCGTCCGGGTTGCCGAACCCACCCGCCGATCCCTTGGCGGACAGGACACCGATGATCTCGAACGGGATGCCACGGATCTGGATTTCCTGGCCGATCATGGCCGCGGGATTCCTGTTGAACATGTCAGGAATCGCCGAGCCAAGCACTGCGTAGCGCCGACGTCCTTCGTCTTCCCCGGCCGTGAACATCCGCCCCGCCGTGAATGTGTAGTTCTTCACGATGGGATAGTTGGGCGTGGTGCCCACGATGCTCACGTTACCGTTCTGGCCGCCGAATTTGATCTGCAGGTTGCGCGTCAGCTCGGGGACTACGCCCTTCACGTAGCGCGCGTCGCGCGCGAGCGCGTTTGCGTCGTCGACCGTGACGCTGACGCGTTGATCGAACATGATGGCAATGCCGCCGCGGAACGATTGCCCCGGATAGATCGAGAGGAGAGTCGGGCCGAGCGCCTGGAGACGCGCCTGGACGGCCTTCTGCGCTCCGCTGCCGAGTGCCACCATCGTGATGACCGCGCCGACGCCGATGATGATGCCCAGCATCGTCAGGAACGACCGCAGCTTGTTGGCGCGGATCGCCTGCAGCGCGACCTGGAAGATTTCGCCGAGGAGCATGCTAGGGCCTGGTCGGCGTGGTCTGCGGCCGCGCCGGCGTCGTCGGCTGCTGCTGCTGGACACCGGGCAAGCCGCCGCCGGTCACCTGGCGCATGCGTTGCTGCATGTCGCGCTGCGCGTTGAGCAATGAGGCGCTCGGCAGGACCAGCACCGTGTCCTGCTCGGTCAGGCCGCTCACGACCTCGATGTAGTCGAGATCGGTGAGGCCGGTGCGGATCTGCACGGGCGTCGGCTTGCCGTTCTTGAGCGTGAACACGATGTAGCTCGACGGCTCACCCGAATTGCGCCGGAATCCGCCGCCGCCCTGGCCGCCGCCCGCGCGCTGCATCATCTGCCGCATCGCCGCCATCGCGCTCTGCTCGGCCGGCGTCAGCTCCTGGCCCGCCATGCGCTTCTGGAAAGCCGACCGGATCTGCGCCTCCGTGACGCCGGGAGGCAGCTGGATCGTCCGGCCGTCGGGGGTCGTCATGGTATTCCCACCGGCCGCCGGCGCAGTCGAATCGCGTTTGGCCGCGGTATCGCGCCGCGCCGTCCCGCCACCGAGCGACGCGCTGTCGCGGTTGGCCGGCGTCTGCTGCGGTTGGCGCGCCGCCGCGAGCTGCTGCTGTACCTCGTTCGGATCGAGCCCCAGGAC